>DATJHQ010000012.1:0-133057 GCA_035493815.1 Rariglobus sp. | reverse complement strand
ACTTCCGCCGCCACCGCCGCTGCTAGCAGCAGGGGCGGGGGCAAACGGATCGGCGGCGGCGGCCGGAGTCGAAGCGGCAGAAGAACTGACACCCGTCATGCGAATCACAGTCGAGCGGGTGACCGGGAAGAATGCAGTATCAAGGACGTTGCCACCCTCACCGCCTGGACGGACAACGATAGCATCCGCCTGAATCTCATATTGGTAGCCGGTCGCATCGGTGATAAAATCAAGAATGCGCTTAAGGGAAAGATTCCTGAGCGTGATACTAACGCTTGGATTTTTATTACTGGGATCGATCAAAACAATGTTCACGCCCTTGGCTCCCTCGCTCTTATCATATTCCTCGGAAATCGCAGTGAGTGTGCTAACAACTTTGCTTAACTCAACTCCTTGAAAATTAACGCTCGGGATCTGAATAGCATTAAGCTTCTGAGCCAAAGGCGTCACACCACCCTGAGTTTTGGTGTTATCAAGACTATGATCAATATAAACACTGGGACGCTGCCAAGCATTGGTGACCTCTTCGACCATTTGAGAACGAGTCTTGTCGCGATTCAGCTCACCGACACGGGCCTTTTCACTCGCGATACGGGTCAAAAAGCTCTTGGCCTCGGCATTGCTGGCGTCGATGGACTCAATCAAACGAAAGGTTTCCTGAGCACCGTCGATATCAGCAGCGATATATTGACTGCGACCCTTGGCGGCCAATTTGGCTATTTCCTTCTGATCGGCGATAAACTTGGGGTCGACTTTTTCAATGGACTGCAGCGGGGGATTCAGTTCCACACGGTTGATGGACTTCGCAACGCGAGCAGTCTTTTTGCTTTCGGGTGAAGCTTGTGCATAGGCATCAAGTGCGGTGCGTGCGCCGTCCGTATCGCCCTGCTTCAACAAATACTGGGCTTTCTCAAGGAGGAGTGCGTTCTTCTCGGCTTGGAGATCGGCGAGCACATCCTTGGTGGCGGGATTGTCCGGGAGCGTCTTGGCCGCAACGTCAAGTGTAACGGCGGCGTCATCAAAACGCCCTTGCTTGGCCATGCTACGGGCTTCCGAGCGCTTGGCATCAACCGCATTGATCAGGCCTTTGATGCGTTCATTTTCTTGCTTGGCCAGCGCATCCGCTTGGGCGGCGGCGGCCTGTTCGGGAGTCAAAACCGGCTTAGGCGCCTCGGGTTTGGGGAAACTGACTTCAACCGGCTCGGCAGCTGCGACTACAGGAGCGGCAGAAGTCGCGTCCACCGCAGGAGAAGCACCCGCAGTCTTGGCGGCAAGGGCCGTATTCACCCCACCCAGCAGACGTTCCACCGTCGCGTCGTTGGGAGCGATGGCCAGCAGATCCTCGAGATCTTTTTTGGCGGTATCAAGATCACCGCTGTCACGGGCACGAAGAGCATCGGCCATGAGGCGAATTTTTGTCTCGGTCTGGCTTTGTGCCATGAGACGGCTTGCGGGTAGCACGAGCGCCAGGAATGCCGGAGCGACCAGCAGTGCAAGGAGCGTTTTGGGGATCGTGATCTTTTTCATTAGGGGATTCTCTTAGGTGTAGATTGGTAAAGCAGGATGCGATGGTAAAATAGCGTTTTATGGAAATGCGATGGAAGGCGCAGGTGTCGGGGACGCCTGATCGGGCTTCGGCGCTTCCGGCGTTGCTGGCGAAACCGGCGCCACAGTTGGCACAGGAACCAGAAGCGTCTTGGTGACAGGTTCCTTCAGATCGGGAGATTCTTTGGTCACTTCAGCCGACGCAGGATCAAGCGTTACTGAATTCACCGTATATTTAACAGTGCCAACCATGAATGAGGTGCCGGCTTTTTGCTCGAACAGTTGGTCGCCTTCAGCGGACTTTAAAACCGCGATGGGCGTCCCCTTTGTGCGTCGTTCTTTGTTGGTCAAGGTGACCTCATCGCCGGTCTTGTCGTCTACCACGACGGCAGTAGCCACAGTCTCGTAAATGGGCATGCTGTCCGGTGCCGGAACGCGATTACGCTTAACTTCGAAATCCCGAATCGTGAGGCCAAGTGAGGTGATTTTTTTGCCTGCCTTAGCCAAAAAGGTGTCACCGGTAACCGTGTTTTCAAAAGTGCCTTGATAAGCCCCTGCGTTACCCACGTAACCAACCAACTGCAGACGGAAAACATCCGGTTTGACCTGCACCATGTCCAAACCAAATGGGATTTCCACAACCTTCACGGCTTCGGGACCAGCGGGAGGAGTAACACTGAATTCCTTGGTGCTCGTGTTGTAATAGATCTCGGGCGGCGTAAAGACATCGTAGATCCAATCCGGACCACGCGTTTGCGCGGGCGGGGTGGGCCAAGTGCTTGTGCTCACCTTGGGAGCATCAATGCCCGCCGGCACATAGGCCGCGCCCGCACCAACCGAGGCGGGTGCCTTGCGCAAGGCCGCTATTTTGGATTGCTGCAGGACCAACCAGGTCGCGGATGAAAGCAAAACAAGCAACGCGGCACCAAAAATGATTTTTTCTTGTGATTTGGCGGCCATATCAGGAAGTCGGGGTGGCTTCGGACGGAGTGGAAGGAACGAGATCAATGAGCTCGACCGTCACTGTGAATTTCGAAAGAACTTTTTCGACGAGAGGTTTTGGCTTCACCGGCTCCGTGGACGAGGCCGGCGTTGCCGCCACGTTTCCAAAAATGGCGCTCAACGAATTCGCCTCAGAGGCGGAGGGAGCAGGTGCGTTGACCGCAGTCACACCGGAGGCCGGCTCAACTTCGACACTGCGCACCACCAGAGGAAGCTCAAAGGCCGCCAGCTTGTTCAACAACGTGCGAAGGGACTCAGTCTCGCCCAAAAAGGTCATGCGAAAGGCGGTGGCACTCACAAACCCGGGGACCCGGGCGGAAATCCGCGGATCAATTTCAAACAAATCCGCATCCGTGCCACTGCCATCGCGAACCACAGGAGGCAATGGCTGCCCCGAGGCGATCAACGCGATCTGCGCCTTGGTGAGAGGACGTTCACGCTGGAACGAAACCATTTCTGCGGGATGGGCGGCGAACAACGATTCGATCAAGTATTGGGCAACCTGACGCTGACGAAAGACCTGAGGAATCAAATCACGATCAGGGCCGGCATTGGCGTAGGCGGAAAAGCCGAACCTTTCGTCCGCCTTGATCTTAACTTCGGCTTCTTTTGCCTTGGCGCGGGTTTTCTCAACAAAGTTGGTGATGTCGAAAAATATGTCGGTCGGTTCGGACGGAACCTTTGCATTGCGAAGTTCTTCAGCCATCGGACCGCGGCCCTTGAGCTCTTCATGCATCGTAGCAAGGGCGGCTTGAGTGCGGAGCAAATCCGCTTCCACCGCAGCCTTGTTGGCTTCGCTGGGGAATGGCTCGACGGATTCAAGGGCCGCAAGTTCACGGCGCTTTTGCACCAGAACCGCCTGGCTTTTCTTGGCCGCCTTGCTGCGATCAAAAATGCACCAGCCTTCGCCAACGGCGATCACGCCGATGACAACAAGGATGGAATAAAAAACAGGATTAGACTTGAAGCTGGCCATGGAGGGTCAGGGGTCAGAGCGGCTTCTTGGGATTGACCACAAGGATGAAGTCAAAGCCAAGGATACCGGGCTGGTTGGGGTTGAAATTTTCCTTCTCCACCGAGGAGATAAACTGTGAGCCGGCAAAGCTCGCCAACAGGGACTTGACCCGGTTGTAAGAATCCTGGCTGACCTTTGACACGGGATTGTTTTTGTCGAGCAGGCGGCCGCTGACATTAAGACGCAGCACAGGCTCGGGAGCCGCCGCAGGACCGCTTGACTGGTCGGCGGGCGCGCCGCCAAAAAGGCCATTGGAAGCGACCGGCGTGGGTGAAGAAGCCGTCTCACTGGGCCGCAGAACCTGAAGTTTCTCCAGCCAGACATCCTCGACCTTCACCAAACGTTCCTGAAGATCCGTGAAGAAGTTGATCCAATTGGACTTTGATTCCACGAGACTTTGGATAGCCGTGACCTCTTTCTTGGTCGTCTCGATTTTTTCAAGATTGGCCAGATTCGCAGACTTCAACTGACGGAGGGGCTGCATCTGTGCCTCCAATATCTTGGACTGGTGCGAGGCAACTTCCGCGCGACGATTGAGCCCCCAGATGGGAAGAACAAGGGCAACGGCGACCATGGCGGCGGCTCCCACGTAAAAGGGCTGTTGCTTGGCAAACGCGATGCCTTGGACAAGCGCAGGGGGGAGAAGAGTGAAAGCCGGTTCGTTTTTATCCGCGAGCCGCGTGGCAAGACCCACAAGATCAGCCAATACGGCGACATGCTCGCGGGCCCCCGCCGCGGCAGGGGATATTTCCACATTCCGAAGGGCGTCAAAACGCTCGACCTTGATTTTCAGTTTCTCGGCCAGCGTCGGGATGATATCAGGGATAAGCGAACCACCACCCGTAAGATAAATGCAGGTGGGTTGTTCGGCACCGCTTTGGCGACGGTAATTAACCGTGGAGCGCGTGATTTCGAGATGCAGGCGAGAAGCAAAGGTATGGGCGGCGTTTAAAACGGCAGCGCGACCGGGGGAGGCTTCAGGCAGATCGCTGCGGCCGCCCAACACATCAACCTTCAAGGATTCCGCATGGGCAAAATCCTGCTTGAGTTCATCAGCGATGATCTGGGTGACACTGTTGCCCGCCTGAGCGATCGTGCGGACAAAGAAACGTTTGTCGTCGATGAACAGCAGATTGGTCGAGCGCGCCCCGATATTAACCACCAGAACCGGCTCGGATATCTCGGGGTAGTTGTATTTGAACGACCGGTAAAGGGCCAAGGCGGAGGGCGAGATGGACTTGACCGCCACTCCCGTCCCGTCGACGGCAGCGCAAAGCGCGTCCATCACATCGAGCTTCACCGCCGCAAGCATCACCTCGAGATCGAGACCGTCTTCGCTTACCGCGAGGTAATCCCATACAACTTCACCCAGCGGATAAGGGATGTTTTGCTGGGCCTCAAATTGAACAACCTTGGCGCGCTTGGACTTTTCAACTGCCGGTGTTTTGACGAACTTCGTCAGGGTATGGTGACCCGGAACACAAAGAACCGCCGGCCCCGAAAGATTGGACTGTTTAACAAGGGAGCCAAGGGAGCTGGCAACCAACTCGGGCCATTGGGCCTCCATGGCTGCATCGGGATTGAATGAATCAAGGGCAAATTGCTCCAGCACGAGCCGGCCGGCTTTGGCGGAAGCAAATACGCCGCAAGCAACATGGCCGGCGCCACTGTCAACAGCAAGGACGCGGGGAGAGGACATAGGGTAAGAGTGAGTCGATTTCAGAACCGCCCGATACGGGCAAGCCGAATCTCATTCGGCTGAGTTAATGATTGTTTTCCAACCGAACAAATGAAGGAGTGGGACGAGAGGAATCGAAGGCGTAAACGGTAAGGTATTGCGGCAGGAGAATGCCGTCGTTGGCTGGGGCATCGGAAGCGACTTTCGAGCGGAAACTCTCGAGTATCGTCGCATTGCTGAGCGTGCTGAACGAAACATTGGTCTTGGTTGTCGGGAGTGTTTTCCCGTCAACGCTCAACTCGACATAGTAAAACTTGGCGTCGCCGCGAATCGTGTCCCGCTTGACAATCTCAGGGGGCAGATAAAAGCGCACGTCGGATTTACCCGCCTCAAGCGCCACCAGCTCGGCTGAAGAACGGTAAAGGTTGATCTGTTTTTTTCCTCCGGTCGCGGATGACTCAATACCGAGACTCAGCGAAACCTTTACCCGACCGGTAAACTTGCCGTTTTCCGGCGTGGGTTTTGCGGTAAGTTCAATTTCGGTTTCATACCAGACAGACTGGCTGTTCGGCTGGCGGATCGCACTGAACTTGACACCTGCGACCTCCACTTCGGCCGGAGCCGTAGTTTCAGCAAAAGAGGGAAGGATCGCCACGGCGGCAAGCATGGCGGACCACACCAGAGAACGACAAATTAGGGGCTTCATACAGGGGATATCCTCAAAATCATTGAGCATCACATGCGTGCCGTCACGCTCAAAGTCCAAGCATCACATAATATTTTCGATCACCGTCTTTAAGTCATGGATTCGCACCTCAGCTACAAAATCGCCGTCCTCGTATTCATCGAAAACGACAGAGGCGAACACCTTCTTTTACTTCGGGCGAAACCTCCCAATCTCGGTTCGTGGAGCCCCATCGGAGGCAAATTGGAAATGGTTTCCGGCGAGTCACCCTTTGAATGCGCCGTGCGGGAAACACGCGAGGAAACCGGCCTGATCATCACGCCGGCCGACCTCCATCTCTTCGCCATGATTGCTGAAAAAGCCTATGAGGGGGAATCCCACTGGCTTCTTTTTTTATTCAAATGCAACCGGCCCATCCCCGCGTTACCGCCGGCGATGCAGGAGGGGCGTTTCGGTTTTTTCGCGAGGGACGCCATTAACGCCCTCCCCTTGCCGGAAACAGACCGGACCGCACTTTGGCCGATCTATGACCGTTATCGCGACCGCTTTGTCGCACTCCGTGCGAACTGCGCACCTGATCAACCACTGGATATTATCGTGGAGCAAATCACTCCTCCGCCCACCGCACGGATCGCCTAGTAAACACTTGATTTCTTAGGCTTCTGACGAAGACTTATCTTTTAAACACTCAAAACGCATTTCCTGTGAGTAAAAAAGCCACCTCCACCGTTGAGAAAAAAGACGAAGTCCCCGCGACCTTGTCCGCCCAAGCCCCGATCAACGCCAACCTCTCCAAGCCCGAAAAAATCGAGCTCTACCGCAAGATGGTGCGCATCCGTCGTTTTGAGGAGCGCAGTCTGCGCGCTTATCAAGGCAAGAAGATCGGTGGATTTCTGCATCTCTACATCGGCCAGGAAGCGGTCGCCGTCGGCTGCTGTTCGCTGATGGGCCCCAACGATCACGTCATCACCGCCTACCGCGATCATGGCCACGCCATCGCCGTCGGCATGGACACGAAGCCTCTCATGGCCGAGCTCTACGGCAAGATCACCGGTTGCTCCAAAGGCAAGGGCGGCTCCATGCACTACTTCGCTCCTTCTCTTAACTACTGGGGAGGCCACGGTATCGTCGGCGGCCAGATCCCCCTCGGCGCGGGCTTGGCCTATGCTCTTAAATACAAGGGCCTCAAAGGTGCGGCCATGGCCTTCATGGGCGACGGCGCAGTTAACCAAGGTGCCGTGCACGAAGCCTACAATCTCGCCGCCCTCTGGAATCTCCCTGTCATCTTCGTCGTTGAAAACAACGGCTACTCGATGGGCACCAGCCAAGACCGCTCCTCTGCCGGCCCCGGCCTCGCACAGCGCGCCGAAGCTTACGGCATGAACTGGGCCACTTGCTTCGGTCACGATATCTACGAAGTCCGCGCGACCATGGACAGGTTCATCAAGCTCGCCCACGAGCAGTCCAAGCCCGCCGTCGTCGAGATCGACACCTACCGCTACCGAGGCCACTCCGTCGCCGATCCGGACAACACTTACCGCACCAAAGAGCAGACCGAAGAATACCGTCGCACCAAGGATCCAATCCAAGTCTTCCAGCAAAAGCTCCTCGCCGAAGGCGTCTTCACCGAAGCCGATGCCGAACAGATCGACGCCGAAGCCCGCGCCGAGGCCGACCTTGCCGCCGACTTTGCCGAAGCGAGCCCCTATCCCACCCCGGATGACATCCAAAAGGACGTCTATTGGGAAAGCGACAATCCCGACCAACGCACCTCCAAAGGCCGCCTCTTCTTCGAATAAGCCCGCGCCCCGCTGCTCACCACTCACCGTTTTAAAGACTCTCAACTTTCGTCCTCATGCCAGTCATCACCTACCGCGAAGCCATCCGCGCCGCCCTCTCCGAGGAAATCGAGCGCGACGAAAACGTCGTCCTCCTGGGCGAGGAAGTCGCCAATTTCCACGGCGCCTACAAGGTCTCCGACGGCCTCCTCGAAAAATTCGGCCCCAAGCGCATCGTTGACACGCCCATCTCCGAAGCCGGCTTCATCGGCATGGGCGTCGGCGCCTCCATGCTCGGCATTCGCCCGGTCATGGAGCTCATGTTCTGGTCGTTCTACTCGGTCGCATTCGACCAGATTCTGAACAACGCCGCCAACGTCCGCTACATGTCCGGCGGTCTCATCAACTGCCCCATCGTCATCCGCGGCCCGGCCAACGGCGGCACCAATGTCGGCGCCACCCACTCCCACACTCCGGAGAACGTCCTCGCCAATCACCCCGGCATCAAAGTCGTCGTTCCCGCCACCGCCGCCGATGCCAAGGGCCTGCTCAAGTCGGCCATTCGCGACAACGATCCGGTCATGTTCCTTGAGAACACCATCCTCTACGGCGAAAAAGGCGAAGTCTCCGATGATCCGAACCTGCTCATCCCCCTCGGTCTCGCCGACGTGAAACGCCAAGGCACCGATCTCACGATCATCACCTACGGACGTTCCGTCCTCCACTCCCTCGTCGCCGCCGACATTCTCGAAAAGGAACATGACGTCTCCGTCGAAGTGGTTGATCTGCGCACCATCCGCCCCCTCGATTTCGATACCGTGTTGGCCTCGGTCAAGAAGACCCACCGCGTTCTCATCGTCGAGGAGCAGAAGCCCTTCGCCAGCGTCGGCTCGCAGCTCGCGTTCATGATCCAACGCGAAGCCTTCGACGAACTCGACGGTCCCATCCATCGCCTCGCGACCATCGACGCCCCCGCTTTCTACAGCCCTCCCGTCGAGGTCGAACAGCTCCCGAATCCTCAGCGCGTCCTCAAGGCTGCCCTCGCCGCCGTCGCCTGATCATCCAGCCCGCTTCTCAACTCTCAGCTCACCGCTCTAAAGACTACTCCGAATGGCCAACATCATCGAAATGCCGAAACTCAGCGACACCATGACGGTGGGCACGCTGGTCAAATGGCTCAAAAAAGAAGGCGACGTCGTTAAATCCGGCGACATGCTCGCCGAGGTCGAAACCGACAAGGCGACCATGGAGCTCGAGTGCTTCTTTGACGGCACCTTGCTGAAAATATTCTCTCCTGCCGGTTCGCAGGTCGCGCTTGGCGCCGCCCTTTGTGCCGTCGGCAAACCCGGCGAGACCGTCGAAACTCCCGCCCCCAAGGCTGCCCCTGCCGCTGAAGCCCCCAAGGCCGATGCCCCCAGGCAGGAGGCTCCTCCCGCTTCCACCCCAGCTCCCGTGGCTGCGCAACCTACCGCCGCTCCGTCCGCGCCTGCCAGTTTTGGTGATCGCATCAAAATCTCCCCTCTCGCCAAAAAGCTCGCCACCGAGAAAGGCATCGACGCTTCCCTCGTGACCGGCTCCGGCCCGCACGGCCGCATCGTCCGCGAAGACATTCTCGCCGCCGAAAAATCCGGCTCCGCCAAAGCGGGCTCCACATCCAAATCCGGTGGAGCCTCCTCTTTCGCCGGTGGCGCGGTCGGCGCCAAAGGACCGATTCAGCAGGAACGCACCGTCGCCGTCTCCACCATGCGCGGCGTCATCGCCAAACGCCTGCTCGAGTCGAAGACCACCATCCCGCACTTCTACCTCGATATCGAAATCGACGCCGAGCCTCTCCTCGCCCTCCGCGAGCAGCTCAACAAAGGCCTCGAAAAAGCCGGTGTTAAACTCTCCGTCAACGACTTCATCCTCAAGGGCAGCGCCGAAGCCCTCCGTCGCGTGCCCGACGTCAACGCCGCTTGGGAAGGCACCCAGATTCGCTACCTGGCCGCCGCCCACGTTTCCTTCGCGGTCGCCCTGCCTGATGGTCTCATCACCCCCGTGGTGAAAGACGCCCACGACAAGTCGATCTTCCAGGTCAGCGCCGAAGCCAAGTCCCTCGGCAAGCTCGCCAAGGACAAGAAGCTCAAGCCCGACCAGTTCACCGGCGGAACCTTCTGCGTGTCCAATCTCGGCATGATGGGCATCCCGAAGTTCTATCCGATCATCAACCCGCCCAACGCCGCCATCCTCGGCGTCGGCACGACGGTGACAAAGCCCGTCGTTAAAAACGGCCAGATCGTCGTCGGCCAGACGCTCACCCTCACCCTCTCCGCCGACCACCGTGTCGTCGATGGTGCGGTCGGCGCGCAGTTCCTCGCCGCCCTCAAGGCCGTGCTGGAAAGCCCCGCGCTGTTGCTCGTCTGATCGGGAAATTCCGTCAAAAACAAAAAGGCCGCCGGAAAACTCCGGCGGCCTTTTTTGTGTCGGTTGATTTTCGCTTGGAAACTCAGCCTTCCGCGCGCGTCTTTGCGTCGGCCTCGATCAGCGCCTTCACGCGATCGAGTTCGGCTTTTACCTGCGTCTTCACTGTTGCCAGCTCGGACGCACCGCCGGCCTTCGCACTCGCGAAGACGTAGAACTTCATCTTCGGCTCCGTGCCACTGCCGCGCGCGGCGAAGCTGTAGCCGTTGGCCAGCGTCACGAGATAGAGATCCTGCTTCGGAATCGCCTCGCCGTCGGCATCCTTGAACACCTCCACGCCGAAGTCCTGGAAACGCGTCACCGCCACATCGCCAAACGCCTTGGGCGGAGCCGAACGGTAGGTTTCAAGGATGCGCTTGATCTTGGCCGCACCGCTCGCGCCCTCGTAGTAGATGTTGACCACGCCTTCGAGATAGAAGCCGTATTTGAGATAAACCTCGTCGAGATACTCCGGCACCGTCTTGCCCTGGAGTTTCACCGCCGCGCACAGTTCGGCAAACATGAGGCAGGCCGCGTTGCCGTCCTTGTCGCGCACAGAATCGTTGGGTAGGTAACCGTAACTTTCCTCGCAGCCGAACGCATAGAACGTGCTGTGCTTCTGGAGCAGCTTGGCGCGCGCCTCGAAGGTCGTCGCATCGTAGTCGAGCGCGATGCCCGACTCCTTCAACAAAGCCGCCTTCAACTGCGCCTCGTAGCCGGCGATCTTCGCCGCGATCCACTTGAAACCCGTGAGCGTGTTGATGACTTTCACACCGTGACCGTGACCGATGGCGTCTTGCAGCTGCGTGGTCACAAAGGTCTTGATGATCGCCACGCTCTTCGAACCGGCCGTCGGGACAACCCCGAGTTCCTTGAATTTGGTCAGACGGTATTCCGCCAGCAACGCGCCGATCTGATTACCGGTGAGCAGTTGCTGCTTGCCGTCCTTGCCGCGCACGGCCACGCCCATGCGGTCGCAGTCGGGATCGGTCGCCACGACCACGTCGGCATTTTCTTTTTCGGCGAGCGCGACGGCCAGCGACAGCGCCTCGGCGTTCTCGGGATTCGGCGATTTGACCGTTGGAAAACGCGGATCAAAGGCCACCTGCGATTGAACCTCATGAACCTCGCAGCCGGCGTGGATCAGCAACGGCACCGACATCACGCCGCCCGTGCCATGGATGTTTGTGAATATGACCTTGAGCTTGGTCTTCTTGAAAACAGACGGATCAATCGCCGCCTTCGCCGCCGCCGCGAGGTAGGCATCGTCCTCGGCTCGGCCCAGCGTGATCACGCGTGAAAGATCTTTTTCCAAGAACGCGCCCAGTTCGGCGAGCGGCACGGCGTTCACTTCGGCCACGGTGCCGGTGTCATGAGGAGGAACCAGCTGCGCGCCGTCCTCGAAGTAGGCCTTGAAGCCGTTGTCATGGGGAGGATTGTGGCTGGCGGTGATGACGACACCGGCGTGCGCCCGGAGCAAACGCACCGAGAAGCTCAACTGTGGCGTCGAGCGCGGGCCTTCAAAAATGTAGGCGTTGCCACCGAGTTTTGTCCAAGTCGAGGCCGCGAGCTCGCAGAAGTGACGCGAGAAATGACGCACATCGTGGGCAATCACCAACGCGGGCACATCGGCCCGGCCGGACTTCACGAGCCAGGCCTTCGTGTAGCGGTAAAGCCCGATGGTGGCGCGGGTGAGCGTAAAGTCGTTGAGAATGTTGCAACCGATGGCGGCGTGCGCCGGCGTGCCCATGGCCCCCAGGGTGCCGGTTTCCGCCGTCGTTGTGACGGTGCCGATGGTGCGTCCGCGAATGCCGCCCGTGCCGAATTCGAGGTAACGATAGAAACGGTCGTTGAGCTCGGCCCACGCGGCCTTGGTTGCAAGTTCGTCGATGCTTGCCTCGGCCCACGACGGCAGCCCGGCCGCCAGCCAATCGGAGATATTTTGGACGGTGGAGGGAAGAAGATTACCGGCCTGACCGGCCGCTTGGATTTTGGCGAGGGTGCTCATGAGTGGGAAAACAAGGAGTGGATGAAGTTGGGATTATTCGAGATAAAGACCGGTCTGAATCACCGGCTTGGATGACAGTTTTTTCCAAGCGTCCGCAAAGGAATCTTCGTCGTAACCGAACAGCGGAGACACCTCGACCGCAAAGGGTGGCAAGCCCGAGCCATCGGTTGAAACAGCGGCTCCATTGGCCTTGAACCAACGCACAAACTGACGGAGCTGGTCGTCGCGGCAGGTCGCCGGCGAATCGACGCCCTCGGCGTTTTTGACCGGCGAGAAATCGTCCTCGCGGCGTGTCTCGATGATGACCGGATTTTTTGCGAAGGGCAGTGCATCGAACACAAACATCTCAAACTTCACGCCATTGGGTTTTTCCGGTTTCACCGCGTTGCCCGCCGAGTCGATGGTCGGGATCTTTTTGTCCGCACGGTGAAACGGCAGGGCCACGCCCTCGCCTCCCTTGGCCATGCGGCGGATGAATTTGGTGTCGAAAATATGGATGGCGATGCTGCCTGCCAGATAGCGCAGTCCACCCGTCACCGGATCGATTTCTTCCTGATAGGACTTCGGCAAATCGGAGTATTCGATGACGATCGACTGCCCGTTTTGCGCACAGAAGAGGCCGACCTTTTCA
Organism: Rariglobus sp.; assembly: GCA_035493815.1. Taxonomy (GTDB): domain Bacteria; phylum Verrucomicrobiota; class Verrucomicrobiia; order Opitutales; family Opitutaceae; genus Rariglobus. Next base: position 120,276 of record DATJHQ010000012.1, on the reverse strand, counting down.
CCCGCATAGGCCTTGGGGACCATCTTGCTGGACATCTCGGAGCCGCGCAGCACGTGCCAGCCGATGAAGGCCGGATCGATCCCTCGCACAAGGGGGTTGTCCACTTGGAAATAGCTCAGGATGTCGATGCCCTCCCGCTCCATGAGATCGAGCGCACCGCTGCGGTCGAGCGCACGAAGCGAGCCGCCATGACCGTCGGGCGACATCGCGATGGTGCTTTTGCTTTCGAGAAGGATTTTGCCGTCGAGATCGACCGCCGGCATGCGCCCCTGTCGGAAAAAATGAACCCGCTTGGAATCGAGTCCGAAAAAACCGTGCTCGGCAAAGAAAGCCTCGGTCGCCGCGTGGTTGGCGTGGCTGGTCATGATGAACCAGTGAAGCGGCTTGCCATAGCGCACGCCCGCCGCGCGGATTTTTTCGGCAAACACCTGAAAGAGCGTCTTCTGTTTGATCGGGGTTACGGGAAACGTGCCCTTGGGTCCGTCGTAACCAAGCCGGGTGCCTTGGCCTCCGGCGACGGTGAATGCCGCCACGCGGCCGGCATGCAGTGCAGCCTCACCGGCCGTCTTGGCCTCCGCCCAAGCTTTGGCGTCGCCGCCGTTCTCAGGACGGCGCTCATAAGGCGCGGGAGACAGACCATCGAGATTCAGGCCGGTCATGGCGCTCTTCGACAGAAGCGTTCGGGTTAGCTGGGCGATCTCGCCCAAGTCGATCTCGGTCGCATCGGCAAGAAGCTGCTTCTGCTCCTCGGGCGGCAGCTGATCGAAAAATGAGAAAACATGGGCCTGACCGGCACGTTCAAAGGCTTCGATAAGCGGGGGTTTTGCCATGATTAAAGCTTCGGATTGAGCGGACCGACCCGACACGGAGCAACGTCTTTTTGGACGAGTTTGCCGCTCTCGACTCGTAGTTTTCAAGCCTCCTGGCTCACTGATCCGCTTCGAAGCGGAAGACAAACTCGTCCGGCTTCGCATATCCAAGGCGCTTGCGAATGATCATCGCCACATAGTCGGGATCGGTGCGCAGTTTCTTGAGGGTGGATTCCTGCTCGCTCAATCGCTGTTCGGCTTCGTTGAGACGTCGCTGGGTCGACGCCTCGACCGATTTCAGCTGGTTATATTCCTGCCGAGTCTGCCAAAAAAACACCGACGAACCCGCGCCCACGCTCAAAAAGAGCAGCAGGTAAAAGGTGACGATGATCCGACGCAGATGCATGATTGGGAACCCAGAATGGAGCCTGGCCGACGCGATGAACAGGATTTTCCAGAGGCAACCCAAGCGCAGGATCATGGCCTGCATCATCCAGACGGCTCGATTCTGCTCTCAAAATAAGCGGAAAGATTTCGGTAAATATTCCCCTAAACATGATCGACGCCCGCTTTTGGCGTGCGTTCGGGTCGCGAGCCGCCTACTGCCATGAGGCCATGTATCAGAGCTTCTACGGGTTGAGCGAGATGCCGTTCAACATCACGCCCGACCCGAAGTTTCTTTATCTCAGTCCGACCCACCAAGAGGCGCTGCAACACCTGAAATTCGGGGTGCAGGAGCGCAAGGGGTTCATCGTGCTCATCGGCGAGGTCGGCTGCGGCAAGACCACCCTTTGCCGGCGGTTTCTCAACGAGCTCGATCCCGCACGCTACGACACCGCGCTCATCCTCAATCCACGCGTTACCGAGACGCAGATGCTCAAGGCCATCCTCACCGAGCTCGGTGAAACCAAGCTTTCACGAAGCCAGAATGATCTCGTCGCCCAGATGAACCGCGTGCTGCTCGAACGCATCGCCCTCGGCCGCGACATCGTCCTGATCATCGACGAGGCGCAAAATCTTTCCTTTGAGGTCCTCGAACAGATTCGCCTTCTCTCCAACCTGGAGACCGACCAGCAAAAACTTCTCCAAATCGTTCTGATGGGGCAACCCGAACTCAAGGCCGTGCTCGCCCGCGAAGAGCTGCGGCAACTCCGCCAGCGCATTCTCATCCATTACGAACTCCATCCGCTGAACCTGGCGGACGTGGCCCACTATGTGCATCATCGTCTTTCGCTCGCCGGAGGGTTGGGCCGTCCGGCCTTCACCCATTGGGCGATGCGCGCCGTGCACCGCTACAGCCGGGGAATCCCCCGCATCATCAACAATCTTTGTGACAAATCCATTCTCGCGGCCTACATCCGCGATTCAGACGAGGTCACTTGGTGGGATGTCCGGCGCGCCCATCGTGACATGAGAAATCTCACGGATTGATTTTCATTGAAAACACCGGCCGCCGCTCCAGCCACCTATCTGCTCCCATCCGCCCATGAGTCTCATCAACGAAGCCCTCAAAAAAGCCCAGCGGCAGCGAACTGATATCGCCCCGGCTGATCTCTCATCGGCCCCGTCAACCACCGCCGGCTCGCCTGCTCCCCGCATCGCCAAGCGCCGTCCGCCCATGCCGGCGCGCACCTTGGTTCTGCTGCTCGTCGGCGGAGGCCTGGTGCTGGTCACAGGAGGAATTCTCACCTTCGTGCTGCTCACCATCGATTCCCCTGCTCCCGTTGTGGCGCATGCGGCGCCCGCTGTTCATCCGGACAAGGTCCAGCCTGTCGTGGCCACAATTCCTCCGCCGGCCCCCTCTCCCGTTGCCCCTCCCGTCCCCGCTCCGGTCAAGCCGGTCGAAGTTGCGACCGCTCCAGCCCCGGTTGTCGCACCCGTCCCTGAGATCGTCGTTCCACGCCCTGCGGTCATCACTCCGCCGCAACCAGTCGCACCGGCCAAGCCGGTGGCCAACCCCGCGGTTAACACTTTTGTCGACGCGATTCGTGTTACGGGTGTGCGGATATCCGGCCAGGATTCGAAGGTCATCCTCAACGACCGCATCGTGCGTCTCAATGACTACGTCGACCGCTCCCTCGGACTTCGTCTCACGAAGATTACCCAGACCAGTCTCGGCTTCACCGATTCATCCGGCTTCGAATACACCAAAGACCTGTAATCCCCCTCTCGCTTTCCCAGTTTCTCATGCCCCCACGCCCCCACGCACCCTTTCGCCCCGATCCAACGTTGCAGGCTTTTCGGGGTGAAGCCCGGGTTTCCGCCAGCCTGCATTCCTTGGAAATGACCTTGCTGGTCATTGTTGCCATCAACCTGTGCTTTACCCCTTGGGCCTTGGGAACGATGCATCCCTGGAGTCAGTTCATCAGTCTGGCGCTTGCCGTGGCGGCTTTCTGCGTGGCACTCGTCAACCGCCACTACTCGGACAACCACTCTCAAGAAGGCTCGTTCAAACTCGTCATGTGGCCGAAGCTCATTCGCTTCCCTCTGTTTTGGCTGGGGCTCGCCCTATTCGGCTACATTGCCATCCAAGCGCTCAATCCCGCCTGGGCTTACGCCATCAACGGTCATCAGTGGTGGTTGGTTCCGCTCGAACACATCACCTGGCTGCCTTCGAGCATCGAAAGTCCGTTCAAAGAGATGAATGTTTGGCGCGCCCTGATGCTCTATGCCACCCCTTGGATGGTCGTATGCGCCATATGGGTAGGCTTCACCCGCCGGACCGCCATCCAACATTTGCTCACCGTCGTGGTGGCCAACGGCGCCGTGCTTGCCATTGTCGGCATTCTAGAACGCGTCACCCGGACGGATAAAATCCTGTGGATTGTGCCGAATTATGATTTTCGCAATTTCTTCTCCACGATCATCTACAAGAACCACGCCGGAGCCTACTTCAACCTTGTGTTCATGCTCGGCGCCACCCTGTTCTACTGGTATTTTTCCCGTGGCGAACGCCGCCTGGAGCGCGCCAGCCCCGCCCCCATTTTCGCCTTTCTGTGCGCCCTGCTCGGCATGGCCGTATTACTCACGTCATCACGCGCCGCCACCATCCTGTTGGTTGGGTTCATCCTGGTCGCTTTCATAGGCTTCATCGTGCGTTGTGCTTTGACCCGCGGCGAGGGACGCAGCCCTTTCGCCATCGGGCTCCTCTGCGTGTTCTTCGCTTTTTTCATCGGGCTGGGGGCGTATTTCCTCAATCTCAACAATACCTTTAATCGCGTAGGGAAACTCATCGAGGACGGGAAAACCGACTATTCGGTAAGCAGCCGGCTTGTGGTCCGCGAAGCCGCCATGGAAATGGCCAATGACAATCTCGTGACCGGCTGGGGTGCGGGCAGCTTCCGTTTTATGTTCCCGGCCTATCAACGGTTTCATCCGGAGATCTATCTGGATCCGAACCACCCGGAACGCATGCTGGGCTGGGAATACGCGCACAACGACTATGTGCAGCTGCTCGACGAGCTCGGGCTCATCGGAGCAACCTTGATTCTGGCGATGTTGGCCTGCGGGGTCCGCCACCTGTGGAAGCAACGTATTCATGTGCGGCCTCATCTCCTTGTCATTGCGCTGGCGCTGGCGATCACCATGGCGCACGCCTTTGTTGATTTCCCCTCGCACAACCCCGCCATCCTCCTGCTTTGGGGCACCTCGGCCGCTCTGCTCGGCCGCTGGGCCGAGCTGGAAGCCCGGCGGGACGCCAGTCGCTAACATACCCGCGAAGAGCCCCCGTCTTTCCGTCGCTCAATACGCCGACGATGGAGGGAACAGGACGTGAACCGCCGTCTTGATGATAATCTGGACGTCCATCCACACCGACCAGTTCGTGACGTAATAAAGGTCCCAATAGACCCGTTGGTGCAGCTTTTCCGGCTCGGTGATTTCCCCGCGGAACCCGTTGATTTGAGCCAGTCCTGTGATGCCCGGCTTGACCAGTGAGCGCACCCGGTAGGCCCGGTTTATCAGGCTGAAATCGGCATCATGTTGCGGCAGGTGCGGCCTGGGACCCACCACGCTCATGCTGCCGTTGAGCACATTGATAAACTGGGGGAATTCGTCGAGGCTGCTGCGTCTGAGAAACTTTCCAAAAGAGTAAATCCGCCCATCCGCCGAAGTCGCCTGGCGGTTGATATCATGCTCCGCCGAATACATGGAGCGGAACTTGAACATCTTGAACTCCTGGCGATTTTTCCCGCCGCGGGGACGCACAAAAAACACCGGTCCGGGTGCCTGCCATCGCTGCATGAGCCATACCCACACGCACAGCGGCGGAATAATGAACACCACCACCGGCAGGGAAATGGCGATATCCAGCGATCGCTTGGCCAGCCTGTTGAAAGGGTCTTCCAGCGGTTCGTCCTGCAAGGCCAGAAAATGCCGGCCGCCTTCTTGCACCGGGATGAGCGGACGGGCAAAGCGGGCGTCCAGATTGTTGTGTATGAGAAACCGACACCCCTCCTGCTCGCAAAGCTCTACGATACGCTCCGCCATACGGCTGTCCGTCATCCATTCCAGCAGCACGACCTGTCGCACCTGATGCTCTTTGATGGCTGCTTCGAGGTTATCGATCCGCCCCAGATATGGGGCGATGGCCCGTTGGGCACGAGTGGGTTTTTCTTCCGAAAGAAACCCCACCGGGCGAATACCCAGATACCCCCGGTTGCTGATCCAGTCATCAAGATCCTCCATGTCGCCTCCCCTGCCTATAAAAAGCGTGGGCGACTGTGCGTTTTCACCGAAGAGCACACGGACCAGAATGGGAGGGAATTTTGCATGACACACTGTCAGCACACCGCCCAAAATCACCAGATAACTGCCAAGAAAAAGGCGGCTGATCTCCCGATCCTTGGTCACAAACATCAGGGTAAAGATACACGCCGCCACAAACAAAACCTGCCTAAAGGCCAGCGCGATTCCTCCAAACCAGCCCAAGATATGCAGGGTATATCCACGCTGGCGCACATGCCCCATGCTCGCCGTCATTCCCACCACAACCGCCAGACAATAGGCCAGCAGGTTCACGCTCGAGGAAAGGGCGATATGCGGTAAAAACCGGATGAGCTGGGCATAAAACAGGAGCAGGCCGACTGAAACACCGGTGGCAATGAAAGCATAGACATTAACAAAGCCGCGTTGTCGGTAGGCGATCATGGAGAAGTAAAACGGAAAGTTGCACACTCAACCGCATCTGCACAACGAAATGATTGGCAGATTAAAGCACCTAGCCTGTAGTCACCCTCTCCAATCATTGGGTTCCGGAGCCTGATATCCGCTTCCAGCTTTGACGTCACCGCGCGGCGGCCTTGAGTGGCGCAGTGACTTTCAGCCAAGCCAGTGTCGCCCCTTCCACCCGCCGCATTCTCGGTGTGGATTTTTTTGTCGGCACACTGGACGAGGCCGTGGATCTGTCACTGCCTGCTGTTTCATCAGCCAAACCATGCACTCCCGGCTCCCGGCTGGTCGTCGCCCCCTCCGCTCCCGGTCTGGCGGTGGATCTCGTGCATTCACCGGCCTATCGGCACGCGTTGCAAACCGCCGATCTTGTGCTGACCGACTCCGGTTTCATGGTGCTGCTCTGGCGGTTTTTTACAGGCGAGCGGCTGCCACGCCACTCCGGCCTCAAGTTTCTTCGCGCCGTGTTGGAACGACCTGAATTAAAGCAACCCGGCGCCGTTTTCTGGATCATGCCCTCCGCGGCGGAAGATGCCCGCAACCAAGCTTGGCTCAGGGCACAGGGTTTTCCCGTCACACCCGATGATGTTTACATTGCCCCGGTCTATCCCGCCACCGGGGAGCTGATTGATCCCGGGTTGGTGGCTCGCTTGGAAGCCCGCCGGCCTCGGGTGGTGATGCTCGCCATCGGAGGCGGCGTGCAGGAACGTCTGGGCGTGGCCTTGCGGTCACAACTGTCCTGCGAGTCCACGCTTCTTTGCCTTGGCGCGGCGATCGCTTTTCTCACCGGCGGACAGACCGGCATCCCGCCATGGGCGGACCGGATGATTCTCGGCTGGTTGCTACGCCTCCTGTCCAACCCGCGCAAATTCTGGCGGCGTTACTGGCAAGCGCTTCGTCTCGCCCCGCTTCTCTGGCGCTGTCGGGAATGCCTTCCCGCAATGCGGTAATCCGAAAGTTTCCCGACTCCGATTGGCTCACGGCCCGGCGGTCGGCGGCGGCACGGATTTCGCCGTCATGAACGACAGCCGTGCCATCACCGGATTGTCCTCTTGTTTTAAATAAAAGCGCAGTTGCACCTCGCGGATGCGCGAGGGATGCAGACGGGGATCGGCTGAACACCGCCCCCAAAAGAACACATTAAAGTCCGCCAGATTCAGCCACACGTCCGTGGAAGGATGCCCGTGGCTCATCCCAAAGTTTTCCCAGATGTTAAAACACTGTCCCTTCGTATCGACGAGATCCACCCGCACCTGCATTTCCGAGGTCATCGGCCGGCTCAGTTGCAAGCGCACGAACCCTTTCGCCGGCAATCCATCCAACGCCGCGACCGCCATCGTCGGCTTCAACGGATCTTGGCTGATGTGTTGGATTTGAAAAATCGCTTCATCTCCGGAAGAGGTCACCTCAAGCCCGTTTATCGGCATCCACGGCCCCGAAGGGTTTCCCAAGACCGCCTCTTTCTTCTCCGGAAAATAATCTCCCGCGGACTTCAAACTCAGTGGAGTTTCCATGAAATCCCCCGCCTCAAACCGGCTCTCCAAACCAAAGACCACTTGTGAACGATGACCGTCTTCCGAAACGAAAGTCGCCGGCCACTTGTCGCGAAAATACCCTCTGGAAACCGGGGCGAAAACGATCGGCAACTCAATTTGTCCGCCCGCGGGCACGACCAATTCGGGAGATTTGATTGAGCCGCCATCGGTCATGACGAGTGACACGGACTCTATCCGCACATGTGGCGGACTCTGCGCCTCGATTCGCCCGCGGAAAGGCTTGGCCCCAAAATTATAAACCCGCAAAACACCGCGCATCGGCGTGCCAGTGATAAATTGATACGCGCCCGCCACCTTGTGCGGCGCCGTGGTGGTGTTGTCCGGCAGCCACTGCATCACCATCCGCTCGGGAGACACCTCCGCCTTCGTCAGCGGACGTTCGGGCCACGGGTGCCTCCGCACATAGTCCTCATACGCATCCCAGGCCGGCAGAACAAAGTCGGGACGGACCGTCATGGCATGAGGATCTCCCGCATGAACAAGGATGAAGGGCATGAACATGGCCACATCGGGGCTTTCCCACGCCGTCTTCGCAGTTTCACGGGTAAAATCCGCCTGCAGGTTCCGCCGTTGCGGATTATAAAAATCAGCGGGAGTCACCGCATTGATACCGCACTCCGTGATCCATAACGGCAATGCAAGGGGACTGTCCGTTTTAAGGTTTTCGGAAAACATCGCCCCCGGCCGGCCATGACGACGGACAGAAGAAACGGACGAAGGGAAAGCCCTCTTCACCACGACCCGGTGCGCGGCGATGACCCCGGCCAAATCGGATGCATAACCGTAAAAATGGAAGTTGTAGGCATCGGTGTAGTCCAGCAGCCCGTTGGCCATCGCCCTCTCCAGCCACGGGCCGGGAGGCAACGCGAGCGCACCCATCACCACTATTGTGCGCTTCCCCGCCGAAGCCGCGCCGTCATGCAGCCCCAGATACACCGCCTTGTTATAAGCCGCCAGTCGGTCCGGCAGGTCACGGCAATACCCCACGTCCGGTTCTCCTTGCATCTCCCACACGTCCACGAGCCCGGCATAATCACGCCCCTGTCGGAATGAACTGGCATAGACAGCCCGCAAGTCCTCCGGCAATTGGTTGCCGGGCTGATCCACATGCGCATCCGGGGCCGAGGCAAACGCCACTACATGCAAACCCGCCGCCTGCATCGCCCTCAGACGGCTCACGAGTGGCCCGCTTACCTGTCCCTTGTCGTCCTTATTGCTGTTACCAGCGACCTGCCGTTCCCTCACCCACTTCACCCCCGACTTCTGTAACAGACGAACATAAGCCAGAAAATCCTCTTCACCGGGCACGTGGCAGGTCAGACAGCCGTCGATTCCCCAATCCCCGGTCGTTTTATCCGACGGTTCCGCCCGAGCGCCTTGGACGAAACCCAGTGTCAGGATAAGTGCACAAAAAAAGCGCCGCATGACCGTAACGGTCATCGACGCTATCGTGGCGCGCAAGCTTGGTTGCTGACCCGGCAGCTCAATTTTATTATTTCAAAGAGGACTGGAAGAAGACCAATTCAGCTCCATCAAAAGCCCCTCCGCCTGCTAGGTTTATGAGAGGCTTTTAATGCTCCCCGATGTTCTCTGAACACGAACAGACTATCCGTTCAACATCATCAAAACGGACAAATGCCTCCTTATCAATTTTCAGTTCATTTGAATCATATAAGGTATAACCAACCTCACTCAATAGCTCCCATATGGACGCAAGGGAATGCCCGTGTCCTTTAATGAAATCAGGATGTATTTCTATGAACAATAAAGGCCTGTGAGCTTTGAGAACACCTCCGAGCCCCACCAGGCACTCATACTCAAAGCCCTCAACATCAATTTTTATGACATCAGGAATAAACCCATATTCGCCGGTTATGGAATCCCCAGTATCAACCTCAATTTCAGCTCCCTTGTTTATAGAATCCAAGGAGTCGGCAACAAAATGATGCGCCACGCCAAAGTCTTCTGCGTGGAACGCAATCTTTCCTTTACGTGCCCCGAGTGCTTTTTCAACCGCCGTAACTTTGCAGTCTGGATTTTTATAAATGTTATAGAGAATCACCTGAAAAGATCGAGGTGATGGCTCCAATGCCAAGGCGCGGCACGCAGAATTTCTCTTCGTAAAAGCCAGGGAAAAAATAGCATGCAATGCCCCGACGTCCAACAAACAACGGCAATTTTTCGTCAACCTTAGGAAAAGATCCAACTCAACAATCATTTCCTCACTGATATAACTAAAATATCTAAATGTATCGAGCGCGTCTGGGGACGCTTTGATTTTCAAATCAGGGCGGATTACAATTTCATCCCCTGCACACCCATTGTTCCATTTATCAAATGCCTCGTGCCGCTTTTTTAAGCCCGGGGATTCTTTTGAAGTGTCTCCATGCACCAGATGATGATAAGTCGCCAGCCCCAAAGGCGGAATCAGTGACTTAATAATATCTTTGATCTTCATTAAATTAAACAACGAGAGGTGGAATTTCTAAAAATGGAAATAGGGTATTGGCAGGCGCGATTGCTTGTTTCGCGTGTTTCGAGGGTGAATCCCTTATCTATCCGCTGGCCACCTGGCCTTGATCGGCACACAAGGATTGCCCCCGCAAATCATACCGGCCGGCATATTTTGAGTAACCACACTGCCTGCGGTCACCACTGCCTCGTCGCCTATCGTCACCCCCGACGCGACAAACACCTGGGCCCCGATCCACGCCCCCGCTCCGATCACGATGGGCGCGTTGCGATAGCACATCGCCGGATCGCGAAAATCATGATTACCACCGCAGAGGAAAGCCCGCTGGGAAATGCACGCATGCGCCCCGATTTTTACCGGTTCAAAATTAAGGATGAATGCTTCTTCGCCGATCCAGGCATGATCTCCCAACTCCAGTTTCCACGGCAGGTGGATATTAACCTGCGGTTTGATGCACACCCCGGCTCCAACCTCTGCTCCGAAAACTCGCAACAGCCAGACCTTCAAAGCCGACGGCCAGGGGAAGATCGTCCTGAAAAACATCCATTTGATGAGTTGCCAAAGGGCAAAAACCCAAACCGGCCGCCCGCGATCAAATCCTTGGCTGGCATCAAACAAATCATTTCGCACGCGCGTGGTTTTCATTTGGCGAACCTTTCACACTCGAAAGCAATCTGCTTGGCAATCTTTGGCCATAGATAGGCACGCTCGACCAAGGCGCGCCCCGCCGCTCCCCTCTGCGCCAGTTCTCCTGCGCTTGCCGACAACAAACCCTCCAATCCTTCGCTTATCCCATCGACCGTCGCATCCACCACCCAGCCTCCCCCTTCGGATCCTAGAGTCGGAAAATTGCAGGCCGTGGTCGCCAGCACCGGGAGTTCACACGCCATTGCCTCAAGGATTGCCACGGGAAAGCCCTCGCTTCTCGAAGGCAGCACAAACGCATCGGCCTCGGCCAGACATCGCAATTTGGCGCCCGCCGTCACCAGCCCAGTAAATTGCACCTGCGCGGCCACCCCCAGTCTAACCGCCAGCGCCTCTATCTCTTTGCGATGCCCGAGTTCGTCCGGTCCGGCGATCACCAGTTGCCATGCATCGCGCTTGGTTTGCGGCAAACGGGCCCAAGCCTGAATGAGCATGTCCAATCCTTTTTTGGGATGCAGCCGCGCCAAAAACAGGAGTGAGCGCACGCGTTTTTGCCCGTTCAGCGAAGCCTTGAGCGCGGCCACCGGCGTGAAAGTCTCCAGATCAATGCCATTCGGGCATACTATGATCGGCGCCGTGATGCCTTGAGCCCGGATCTGGTCAGCCTCTACTAAGGTCAAAGCCCGCCAAACCCCAGCATGACGGAAATTGGCGTTTTCAAACAACCAATGGGCCAGCCTCTTCTTCCCGCGTGAACGAGCCACTATCCAAGGGTCGAACATGCCATGTGGATGATACACCAGCGGCTTGCGCCGCTTCCGGGCTTCACGGCCCAGCAGCCAATTCGTAGCCACATAAAATCCATGCCCGTGAACGACGTCGCTCTCTGCGACCAGGCAGCCGCCTTTCACATGTAAACCTCGCGCATAAAAAGCCCGCGTCGGACCGCTCCGCTCAAAGACATCCACCCCTTCCTGCGGCGCACACGAGGCATGTCCCGTGGTGACCAGGTGCGAACCGCAGCCCGTCATCCTCATGGCAGCACTCAATTCCAATGCCGCCCGCCCAAGTCCTCCACCCTCCAGGGGTTCGATCGATTGAACAAAATGGAGGTGCTTCATGATCTTGGCTGAAGAACCAATCGCCATTCACTCCATTGTTTTGAATGGTTCATCAGACGGCACAGGCGGTCATTGCCGCGTTAAAGGCTTGTCGGGCAAAATAATCACAGCCCCATTTATTGATGATTTCGCTGGAACGTCGCCCCATGCGCTCTCGCAAATCCTGATTGGATATAATGGCCGCCAATGCCTCCACAAGTTCCTCAACCTTGGTGGGATCAAAGGTAAAACCGTTGCCACCATCCTCCACGAGATCCTCCGCGCAACCCGCGGTTTTGGAGACAATCACCGGCAACCCGCACGCCATGGCCTCATTAACGACCAGCCCCCATTCTTCCTGAATGCTTGGCAGCACAAAACAATCGGCCAAGGCATAAAAATCCGGCGTCTCATCAATTTGCCGAAACCCATGGAAATAAACATATCCTGCATCCCCGTCCGGCTTCTTCAATTGCGTCGCGGCATCCCTCATTTCGGAATCAGGCAAATGCTGGACAACCTTAAGTCCCATTTTCCGGCTAAGCGCCAGCAAAGCCGCCTCCGTTTCCCCGGAGCCGACAAATACAAGGGCCGGGGCTTCCGGGACAATGCGCAATAATTGCGCATAGGCCAAAACCAATGATTCCAGGTTTTTTTTGGGAACCATGCGGCCTATACTAAGAATATAACGACCCGGCAATCCATGGCGGGCACGAGTATGCTCGGCAGATAGACGGACTTTCTCCACCGCTTCGGAAAAATACTTATTATCTATGGTATCGTAGCCTATAAAAATACGCTCTTTTTTCATGCCCAATCCCGAAAAATGCCGTTGATGCGGACTCCCTCCGACCAAAGCGGCGTCAAATAAACGCAGGATTTGTCTTTTTATAACCTGCATCAATCCAGCCGCACGGGCGGTTCCGGCATGGCTTTCATTCATCATCACGGTGCGCGCCCCTAGGCAACGTGCTATGACATTCATCAGGAGCGACCAATTCCAATAGGATGGAAGCACAACCACATCGGGACGGTTCCTTAATAAAAACAACGTCCATATCCAAAGAATTCGTTTAACATTAAACGATGTTTCCGTTGAAGCCAGCTTAAGGTTTAAAGATCCTGTGCCGCTGATATTATCAATCGATTTCCACGCGTAATCATTACTGCAATCAGAATACTGCACCCCGATTACCCTGCTCCTGCGGGTCTTTGCATGATCTTCAAACGCCCGGTATCGTGAAAAATGATAAGGCCCCCACTTCCCCCAAACAATCACTATCAAAAAAGAATCCATCAAGAAGAGAAAAACGCATTATACAACTCAATGGATTTCCCGATCGAGAATTTATCTTTCAAGGTTATGGCCGCGGCACTGCGCCATTTTTCACGAAGATCTGCGTCGCCCGCCACCCTGTGTATGGCATCCGCGAGTTTATTCACATCATGATTTCGAATGAGAAATCCATTCTCCTCATGAGTAATAAATTCATCAAGTCCCCCCTGCAGCAGAGATGCCACCACCACACAGCCATGCCCTGCGGCTTCGCACGGCGCCCGAGGCATCGTATCGGCGTCAGAATTAAATAGCATGATATCAAACGCGGTCAGGTAATCAGAAACATTCTCCTTCCATCCAGTAAAGATCACATGCTCTTCAAGACCGGAGTTTTTAACAAAAGCCCGCAATGCTGCCTCTTCCGGTCCACCACCACACACGACAAAAAGCGCATCCTTCCTTTTTGCGACAACGGCGGCCGCGACCGCAAGAAAGACATCCCAGCGCTTGCGCTTAACAAGCCAGCCGGCGTTGCCAATAATCAACCGGTCTTGCGGTAACCCCAAGTATTTACGGGCAGCCATTTTTTCCGTGTCCTTTTCATCCGGTGATATGGGAGTATCAAAGTGATATCTCACTACTTCCATTTTTGAACGCAACGAGGGGGCCAAACGTGCCGCTTCATTACGAGTAAATTGAGTGGGATAGGTGATCAAACGGACATTCCTGCACCCCAATTTATAAAATAATTTCCAGCGAGCCACATTATGGAAGCCCTCGCCATGCGTGAAATGATGCGCAAGCACGGTTGGCAATTTTAACGTTGCGCAGGCACGCAGGGACGCAATGTCGGTGCCGGTTATCCAAGCATGACTGCACCTCTCGGTCTTTCGGGCTACTTGCGAGACAAAGCTCTTGTGGGAGCGCCAGCCATATTTCCCGCAATATACATGATCCTGCACATGAGGGTCGATGCCTTCCAACAATTTCCGCCCAAGCCCAAAAGGGCGTGGTGTTAAAATTTCAAACCGATGGCCAAGTGGTTGTAGGTGCAACATGGAATCACAGGCACACTTCTCCATGCCACCAAGATTCGAACATTGAATTAATTTCGCAATATGCGCCATGCAGATTAAACGTGGTTCACGGAATGCGGTTCACCCGATTTTTTGAATGCCACCAGGCTGTCCCAGCTGTCGGTTGCGAAAACTCCCTTTATATTTAACAATGTAACGGGCCAAGAACCAACACGGTAGCAGGAAATACAAAACCTGCCATGTATATTGCCAAAGGAAAAAACGGGTGAGATATAATGCATTCACGGTTAAAATGGCATAAATGCAAATTTTGAAATAACCCGGCTTCATGCGCAGCACCTTCATATCCATCCATGATAAAATAAACCCAAGTATAAACATACTGCCCAACATCCATAAATGACCTCCATCACCCAGGAAGAACCCCATGATTCCTGGACAATAAGGATATCCATTGAGGTATGTTAAATCCTGCAAAACCCCTCTTTCCGGTTTACTTGGCCAAATTTTTCTCGGAATAACGTGGGCGGGAGCATAAAGCCAGGAAAGAATATACGGATGAAATGCCGGCTTATATTGATCGGCAGCCACAAATGTATCATAAATATTCATGTCCCCGCCCGAATCAAAAAAGTTCCAATAACTGACAGGATTTACGAGCTTTCCCGCTTTTACTCCCATTTCGTATGCAAAATCCTTATTTTCCAAACCTCGGGTCTCACCCAGAATACGAAATATCGGCAACAACACAATCAGCGGCAAGATCAGCCACAGATAACCGACCCGCCCTTTGTAGCGAAACAGTAGGGCAAATCCTGCCGCCATTAAGGGGGTTATGTATGCTCCACGAAATAAGGTCACATCATGTGCAAACCATGAAGTAAGCGCCAGTAATATGAAAGAGACTCCCATCAAAGCGACCGCACCCATTGATCGCTCTCGCACCCAGCGCTCAACAAACACTACAATTCCAAATAATTGCACCCCTTGCAGAATCATAGGAAAATCATAGGCATAGGCACCCAATGAACTTCCATAAATCCCAAGTCCCGATTTACTAAGGAAAATCATCGCCGTAAGGGCTATTCCTTGTAGCAGCAACGCGACCAGGTAACCAGACGGAGGCAGACTCAACACGTCCAACTGCCGCGTTTGGCTATACGACGCAAATTGCAATTGCCCAATCTTCCAGTTGCCTTGCATGCGCTGCGCTGCGCATCCCAATACAAAAACCCATAGACCCGATGCGGCCCACGTTAATGCAACATGCCTGGCATCTGCACTCGCATCGGCCCCAAACAGTCCGATGATTAAGTTCGTATCATTATTACCAACTATGTAGAGTGGCCTCATGCCGAAAAACAGGAAAGACATGAAAACAAAAGCCCCAACCGATGTCACATGGCGTTCCCTTATAAAGCCGATCAATAACACCAGCTGGGTTGCCACAAGGAGCAATGTGCCCGGCCAATCGGAAAATGAAAATGCGCCAAGGATTAATATAACAAAGGAAACAAGCAAATACATATATATTACAAGAAGATCACTTCAAAAAAATTTAGATTTTACACTCGGAACAAATTACCCGCCAATGTTTCCAGCGAAAAACGATCATCTACCTTTGAGCGTGACGCCATGCCAGCCAAGACCTCTGGATTTTGCAGTAAATACTGCAGTCGATCGACAATCGCTTCGGGTGTGACTTCGTCCAAGATCATACCATTAATCCCGTCGCAAACAACCGCTCCACAGCATTTCGAAGCAATAACCGGCACTCCTTGAGCCTGTGCCTCCAATTGAGTGATCGCAAACCCGTCCGATAATGTTGGCAGGATAAAAATATCGCTGGCTGCATAAAGAGCGGCCCCCGACTCCCGATCCACTGCACCAAGGATCTGCACATTGGCACGGCCACTTATCCACGGTGGAATGCGAATTCCAACAGGCCCCGCTACTATAAAACGAATAGGGGCGTCATCCAGTAGGCGGATTGCGTCAAAAAGTTGGCCGATTCCTTTCCTCAAGATTACTTGCCCAAGAAAAAGCACGGTAAGAGGACGGGCGGCACTAAATGCACCCGCAGCTTGCCTTCGTCTTTTGGAAGGCGCTGACGACTCAAAAGCGAGTGGCACTTCTATCATTTTAGTCCGCGGAACACCTGCTCGGGCCAATAGCTCCATCGACCAATTCGAATTTACAAGAATTGCATCGGCGAGTTCAACTTCCTCTTGCCACTCCC
The DNA here is from genome assembly GCA_035493815.1 of Rariglobus sp. GTDB lineage: Bacteria > Verrucomicrobiota > Verrucomicrobiia > Opitutales > Opitutaceae > Rariglobus. Next base: position 103,969 of record DATJHQ010000012.1, on the reverse strand, counting down.
GCCAATAGCTTTCTGGCGGCGAGGTCTCCAACTCGCCCAACGATGCGGCATAAGCCGATGAAGCTTCCTCGACGACCACGGCCTCTTGTGGCCCCGGATCGATCTGGCCTAAAATACAACGGAGCCCCCGTTTTTTGGCTTCACGAAATGGCAATCGAGCCGTGTAACTGTAGGAAAAACAAACTGAAGACTCCTCACCTTGAACTAGTAACCTGGAAAGTTTTTTAGCCGACCAAGCTTGGAACCAGCGATTTCTCGCCAAGATTGCATCCCACCCCGCCTTACGATGCATCGTGTTTAATACATCACACGCAACCCGGCCAAGTGTTATAGAAGCGACTAACTTATCAGGAATAGCATCATGGCGGCGCTGCCCTAAATTTTTGTGCAAAGCACCCACCGGTGTTTTCAAAAAACGAGGAATCCAACTATCCGTTATGAGCCTATCCAAAAAACCACTCTTATGCAAGGCCATGGGAATTGCATAATGCTCACGAGAGCCCAACTGGATACATGTCCAATTGGCACTTTTCATCCGATAAACATAACGATCATTAAATTATAAGCTCAAAGCCTCAATTAGGCTAAATATTGGTATTTAATTTCTATCCAACCAAGCTATCCCATAGACTCCATGTGGAGAAATGTGTCGTATTGTAAAGCCGATTGATTTAACTGTAGATACGAAATCATGTATAGTCCGTCCCTCGGCTAAATGATACTCCATCCTTATAGTTTTTACATTTCTTAGGGCATCTTTGTCTTGAAAGATATTCCACTCTGCCCCTTCGCAATCCAACTTCAGGAGGTCAATTTGCCCTCCAGCCTCTTGGATTACACGGCGAATGGAACGAAGCTCGCAATTGCCAGTCGCGTCATTCTTGGTAGCTGCGAGCCGCGAGTCAGAGTTGTCAATCATGAAGCATTTTCCATCATGATTACTTACTCCACATTCAAAGATGATCGCTGATGTAACCTTAAGATTTAATTTTGTATATTTATGCACCCTATTATTTGGTTCATAACAAAATATTTTCGAGCTTGGAAATCTATGCCATGCTATAAGAGAAAATAGCCCAATATTACCGCCAATATCAACAATTGTATTTGGGGCTTCCACGAGAGATTTTAATCCATATTCATCATCAAGCCAAACATTGGTGATATCATCTAAATACCCACGATCTTCTGGGTATAAAATAGATATTTTCATTCCGTTAAGCAATGCCATGCGAGGAGCCCGAGAATAAGATGTTCCCCGAAAACTAAAACCCAGTTCTCGGGCGCTCCAGTAACGCCTAAAAAGTCGATAGCACGAATTCATGATTTTACGCCCAAAGTTTACATGCACAATATGCAGTATATTTAATTAAATATAGAAATAAGAGAATCGTTGTGCTCCGAATGCCACCTATTCGGGTTAGGTATAATTAGAATTACTGTATTGGAGTCGATAGATTACTCTTTGGGCAATTGAGTGATAAGTGATGAACCAATCGAGTTGAAAATACTAGCGCCAAAAACGTGGTGTTGGCATTGCCCCCGGTTCTGAATGTTGCCGCACCGGCCACATAAAGATTTTTTGTTCCAAAAACACGCAGATTCGAATCTACAACTCCATCGGCTTGCGATGTTCCCATACAGACACCACCCGCATGGTGATAATTGTCGCGGAGTTTAGCCATAAACGATGGTTTGAGTTCAAGCAAATCATCGAGCACGCAAACATCGGCTAACCCCGCAGCTTCAAGCGCATACTTGCAACGTAAAGTGAAATCGCGGATCGATTTGATTTCCGCATCATCAATTCGCCAGTCCAGTATAACCTTGGGTAATCCATGTTCATCAACAACACTTGGATCAATTCTGACGCAACTTTGTGCCAAGGGGGTATGCTCGGTCTGAATCATCATCGATATTTTTGATTCACTTGGAATAAGGATGCGATTCCTCAAAAAATAAGTCCATATCAATGGAATTAAATGTTTTCCGCAGGCCAATAAATTCCTTCCAAAATCCATCACCCCCGAAATCTTTCTGCTATATATGGCACTCTTAACAAATTGTTTTAAATAAATTAAATTTTCACCAATTGAACTTTCGAAAGAAAACATGCCTTGCATGTTATGAATACGTTCACTTTCTATTACTTTAGTGGTTAATCGAAGCTTGGGATGAAATTTAAAACCCGAATATACAATCGTCGAGAACAAAGCATAAAAACGCTTTTTATCGCGCATTCGCAACAGAGCGACACGCCCTCCGGTATGATCCTGAAAATAGGCGCCCACATTGGTATTATTTTTCCACGGGCAACGCCAGGTTGTATCATTCGCTGCATGTAGCATAAGCCGAATGATTTCAATGGTGCCAGCCGCCAGCACAAATTGGCCGCCTTTGATTAGATGACAAGCGCCATGCCGATCGATAATTTTAACTCCGGTGATCAAACCATCCGCTCCATTAAAACCTACAACCGTATGATTTAATAGAACTTCAAAACAGGGATCGGTCTTTATTTCTTTTTCAAAAGCCACCGCCATACTGGGGGTTTTCAGCCAACGTGTCAAAAAGACTTCAACTCCACCTTCCAGACACGGGTATTCCATTTTTAATCCTCGAAAAACCTCCCGATCATCGCATATTTTTTTAGGTAAACCTAGATTTTCATATGTAGAACAATAATAAGCTGATATCTCCTTGTAATCAACAGGCCACGTCGAGTTCGGCATCCAACTCCTGCCGGTAAAATCGGCTTCTTGAAACTCAACCAACTGCCCACCCCAAAGATTGCTTGTTCCTCCAAGGCTGCGGCTACGCCCGATTTTCAATCCTTGATTGGCCAAACCAATGGATTTGTAAGTATCGGAAGAAAAACCACCTAAGTTTCTATTTCCAGACTCAATGACAACGACAGGCCGGCCGGACTTTCTCAATTCGTTAGCCATATACAATCCAACTGTCCCTCCGCCAATGATTATAACTTTATTTTGCTGTAAATCAGCGCTAAGTGCGGAAATTTCGGTTAATATCATTGGCTCAAATAAAAGGACTGTGAACTGATTCGACAAGCTGTTGCACGAATTACGGATGGCTCGACCTGTCTTCTTTTGATTATACTCATGCAGCAAGCTACCACCGAATTGCGGCGGTCAATTTTATAAATTTATCGCATTGATCGTTGGTGACATAATTGCCACTCGCTACTTTTACCGCTGATTTAATATGTTCAACTTTACGGGTTGAAAATAAAACAATTCCACTTGCATTGCGACCATGAGAGGTCGCCTGCAAGAGGGCAGCTATATTATCCGCAAGGCTGCAATCAATATCCAATTGCTTGCTCCACGCCAATATTCTCGCCGGTTCAGCCCTAAGCCAAGTCATCACCATCTTCAAAGATGAATTAAAAGGAGCATAAGTGATGCATCGCCTATCGCCGCCCGCAATACTTTCAATGCGCTTATGAATAACATTATCCTCAAATTGCAGCCAACGCCCGCTGGAAAGATTTTTTTTTGCAACCACCTCCAAAACAGTTTCAGCCCCACCACACCCAAATGCCCTTATTCGCCCGCGGCCAATTTCCCGTTCAAGATACTCCATAAGTGATCCGGACGCCACCGATTCCAAACTGGGCTCATGAAGTAAAAAAAGATCAACATAATCAGTTCGTAGAGCGGTAAGACTCCGATCCAAACTTTGCTCGGCTTTTATAGGATCAAATACATTCGATACAGCCGCAACCCCGGGCCGGCGCACAACAATTTTTCGTAATGATGGGATAACTTTAAAGGCTTTGCGAACTAATAAATTAGCCCACCTTAGTTTTACAATACCAGTCGGCTCAATGCCAAATTTTGTGGTGACTGTTACCTTATCACGCTTCCCAACCAAAAATTTTCCCAAAAGCCGTTCAGCTTCTCCATAACCATAATAAGCGGCCGTATCAAAATGATTGATCCCTTGGTCAAAAGCGGCGGCTAAAAGCGCCAAACGCTCTTTTGTGCTATCCGCCGACATAAAACTCGTTGTTCCATAACCTAAAACAGAGGAGTCATCAGTCCAGGGGAAAAAATTTATTCTCTTCATACATCTAAATATTTAAAATATGCACCTAAATCTAATTTTTTACTTCTTTGAAGGCATCGAGTACCGTCGCGGCATTCACGTCCCATGAAGCATACTGGAGGTAGGCATTCCACCCGGCACGAGCCAGACTGTCTATTTCAGTCCGCTGTTTACGTTGCGCTTTGATTAGTTGCGTTAATTGGGATATACCACCGCTCAATTCCTCAACACTGTCGGGTTTTACGAAAACCCCCAAATTATACCGTAAAACCACATCCTTGAGAGGACTCTCGCCTGCGGAAACCAACAGAGGTCGCATTGCCTTGGCAACCGTATTTAGGACACCACTTTGTGAATGAAAGGTCTCCCCGTATGTCATGGCTACGACATCAGCGGCCGCAATATAACTTCCAATATATTGATCCTGTATAAATTCTTCCTTGAACCGCACCCTCGACGAAACTCCAAGAGAATCGGCGAGGTTGCAATAAAAACTCACAGGCTTGTCTCTGGCCGCAGACTGCACTCGGCCTATTACTATCAAATAGGCATCCGGATTAAAAACCAGGGCTTTGATCAAAAGATCCAGATTCTTTCCGTCGCGAATAAAACCAAACGCTAAAAAAGCCACGGCGTCCTCAGGAATATGCCACTCTGCTCTTATTTTTTCCGTGGAAATTAATTTGCCTCCTGTGTCAAAAAGACCGTGTGGAACTTCTTTTATTCGCACTTCTTTCGGAACGCCGGCATTGGCCGATACTTGTTGATGAACAAAGACACATGAAATTGGCCCATAAGCCATACGAACCGACAGTCTGTGCCACCACAACGGACCCACCACAAAATCACGCACGGGATCATGGAGATTCGCCAGATAGGTTACACCTAGACAACGCTTGATTATAATATGCCACCACACCCATACCGGCGATAAATACTCTTCGTAACTTGCAAGAAGCACTGCATTGGGCCGCGAGCGGATGATTTGCACGGCCAGCTGAATTTGGTTATAAAGTATTACCGATACTATCCCCAAACCTCTTAAAAATTTGGCCAGCCGCTTAAAATATATAATTTTTACCTTTTTTGGAGGAACATACGCCAAAACTTTACTGACTTGGATAACTCCGTTAAGCGGATTAATCGATTCGCGAGCGCAAACCATAATAACATGACAACCAGCTTTTTTTAATGCGAATCCCTGATAATAAGCATACCGGGGTATTCCACCCTCAACACCTGGATTATAAATTAAAAACTTTTCAGCCATTAGATTAGCACATGTGAAGGGCTAAAAAATGATTTTAGGGATAAATATTTATTTATGACAAAACAGGATGATAATTCAACCTATAGTGAAGCCCTTTAGCGCGAGACCCAATTACTCGCGCGGGAATCCCCGCCACGATTGAATACGGTTCCACGTCGCGAGTTACCACTGCGCCGGCCGCGACTACAGCCCCCTCTCCAATGGTGACACCTGGCATGATTAACGCACCGTAAGCAATCCATACGCGATCGCCAATAACAACATCACCGCCGCGATCCGCAAATATCGGCGACTGCGGGTCGTGCCCCAAAGTCAAAATCGTGGCTTCCGGTCCGATCGAAACATCATTTCCTGTGGTGATGGAGTAACGACGTCCGTCGAATAGGCAGCCAAAATTGATAACATTGCGTTCACCAAAGCGAATTTTTCGCCCATTCAGAAAACGATTGTTCAATTGGATTCCAGTGCCTTTCCCGCACGCACCGAGATAATATTTTAAGAAAAAGTGGCGTGCTGTGCGCGATGGTATTCTGCCAATCCACGCATTATAAAAATAGGACATAAACCCGCCGGCCAACAATCTAAAGTTCATGGGCCATTTTATTTTTCAAACGATTCATTAGTAATTTTCTAAAATTTTTCACGGAAAAATGATCGATCGCCAGTGTCGCCTGCTTGCCCGCTTTTGCCCGTAAAGCGGCGTAGTTTTCTTCGACTTGCTGAATCGCAGATAAAAGACTGTCTATCGAGCCGTCGGAACATTCCACACAAGCACCATACATTTCCGCTTGTTCCGTCAAAGTAGTGCCAGCTGTGGCAATGATAGGGATACCATGCACCATGGCTTCAATAACAACCCGGGAAACTCTTAAACCGTAGGATTCTATGCGATAGGGAAGCACTAGCACATCGGTTTCAGCAAGACGTCTGGCATATTCACCAGGTTGAAAATAATGGGTGATAAACTCTACTTGAGGAGCATCCAACAGAGTTTTAAGTTTGCTTATCATACTCCCGTCAGCTCCCACAAAATCGGTCAACCATTGTATTTTAAACCGAACTGGACTTTTGGGGTTTGCCTCCAAATGCAATGAAATCGCCTGCTGCAAGAGATCACTACCTTTTTCGTGTCTGCCGGGACCATATGCGGCAAAAGTCAAAACACGCGGCGCCAAATCAATGTTAGCAAAAACAGGAACCGGATGCGGTAAATAGGTAAATGGCGCTGCCGTGAGGTCCATCAACACATTACGCATGGCAATCGTTTCCACCCCCAAAATGACTTTCCCTTCTTGAACAGCGGGTGCGAGTCGTCGAATAAGCCATTTAAACAATCGTGCCGTAGGATCATCTGAAAACATTCCACGCCGCGTTCCTTTCACCAAATTTACCGGAGTATTTGGGAAAAACAACAGGATCCTTGTTGGACATTTCCGCAACGGTCCAGTGGTTAATAAATACCAGCCCAGCAAGTGGTGAACCAAAACTGTAGGAACAAAAATAATATCTGGAGCTGGATGCGCCGTAAGCCATTTGCGCATCGTGAGCCATGTTTTTACGGCATGAATTGGAATGCGAAAAAGACGCGTTAATTTTCCTGCACCATCGCCGATACGATGCCAAATAGATTCTGGCAACACGGCTTGAGCGGCAAATCGCTCAATCACCCATGGTTCCGCTTTTTCATCACATAAAATTTCCACGGAATCGCCTGCATCCAGCAGACCCTTTTTAAATGTAGAAATATACTCAATCCAATGGCCGTGATTGTCGCGCAAAGCATCTTCAACAATTAGCCATTTCATATATGGAGCATATATTAAGATCTAATCAATTGCCGTATTCCAAGTTTTATCTCCTCCCAAGCCGGTGCGGCGATTGGTTGTAACTGGGCATCTATCAATTCAATGTTGACCACATGTTCCCGATTCTCATTTTTTGCCGAAATTTCCGCGCATTTGCTTATCAAATTTCGCGTCCCTGTCACAAAATGCAGGGCCGTGTAATTTAATGTCGTGTCAGACGTAAAACCTTCGTTTGCCAGTCTGCATTGTTTTGGATTAATGTAATACGCCCGTCCACGGGCGGCCAACATCGCATAAAGAGTCTGCTCGCACATCCAATAAAAAATACTCCCGATCAGTTTTTTACAGTGCCACTTATAATATCTTCTCCCCAAAATATGCTCAATGAATTGAGCATTCCATGACGTTTTTTTAAATATTATGATTCCCGTATTCGCACGTCTGACAAATTTTAATTGAGGCCAAAAAAAACGGAAAATCCACGTATGAGGCCATATCAATGTTCTGGCGTAATCCGATGTGTCGAACATGAAAGCATACCCGTTACCCACAGCTTGAATGGCATTCTTAAGAGAAAATTTAGTGATGAAAAAAATGTCCGCATCAATGAAAACAATATCCTCTCCCCCAACCAATGCAGGAACTAATAATTTTCTCGCCAAAATATGCTTTCCCCAGAACTCCAAACAATTTGGGAATCGCTTCAATATTGAATAAACCAACTCTTCTTGCTGGTTATTGGTATAACACACTGCCGGACTCTTAAAAAGTTTTGCGTATTCCGCCAGAATCGCCGGATTACAAGTTCCATCATCCAACAAAAAAACGTCATACTCATCCATGCAATTTAAGGCAAAACTGCCCATGCACTTCATGTAAACTTCCCGGCACTTGCTACTCACAATAAATATCACACTGAATTTCATGGATCTGAAAAACACCGCCCACTCGCACTTGAATATTAAAAGCGAGATTTAATAAGTCTGAACCCCGCAATCAGTTTATGCCAAAGTTTTACACGAAGCGGGCTATATAAGCTGTGGCAGTGAAGAATAATTGCCCCACCCCACAAACCATCTCGTCTCATTTGTCTAAACATTCCACCACGCACGTTGTATTTTAAATTATCAACAACAAGAATGTTTAATTTCTCAAATAATTTTTCATCCACAATAAGTTCATTCAAAACTTGCTGATCATTTCGGTTTGCCGCGATTTTAATATCTTCATCGGATGCCAACGATAGAATATGGCTCCATTTTTTAAAGACGACCGTTAGTGAATCCGACCTTCTAAATGCAAAGACCCCTGCGTTGTAAGTATAAACGCATTTATATTTCACATAAGGATGGATAAACGGAAATCCCGCTAAGTTTGCAGGCTCGTTGGCAATGATAAAATCGTATTGCTCCAGGGCCATCCAAAGCCCTTCAAGAGAGCCCAATATTTTGGTATCGGTATCCAAATAAATCGCTGATTGCTTTTCAAAATCACACAAAGCATAGACCTTTGATATTGTGGGCCTAACAAATTCAGGCAGCGGGCGAATTTTTATAGATGAATCACCCTTCCAAACATCAACCCGAATATTTGTGTATATATAAATATTCGCCGTTTGAAACCTCAGAAGCGATTTCGCTGATTTAACCGCCTCCTTGAAATAAAACTCCCCGTGCGCCGCATATATTATATTCATGGATGATTTGAGCACCGGAATCATCTATAAAATAGCAGTTCTCATGCTGGCAACACTTGCGAATGCAGTTTAATGATTTCATCACACCCTTCAATTGTGCTCAGGCGATGGGCTATAATCAGCATGGTCAAATTACCATGCAGGGATTTGATGGTCTTCATCACCTCCGCTTCCGTCTCTTGATCCAATGCGCTTGTCGCTTCGTCTAAAATCAAGATTTTTGGTTTATGATATAAAGCGCGGGCCAGCCCTATGCGCTGACGCTGCCCCCCACTGAGCCTGACGCCACGCTCACCTACAACCGCATCGAAACCAAGCGGCAATTCATTTTCTATAAAATAAAGAATTTTAGCCGCGTCCGCCGCATTACGAAGCTGCACCTTGTCAATCTTTTCCAACGGAACACCAAAGGCTATATTGGCAGCGATGGTATCATCCAATAAAAAAATATCCTGGGGCACATACCCGATTTGGGCGCGCCAAGCAGCCAAGCGCGGGGGAGTTAATTCAACTCCATCCACAAGCATTTTGCCACCCTGCGGCCGGTGCAAACCGAGGATTAAGTCGACCAGCGTGGACTTTCCAGAGCCGGTGGTTCCCACAATCCCGATCGACCGGTTTTGGAATATGGTTAAATTAAATTCAGTGAGCACGGGATTTTTGGCCCCGGGATACGAAAAATATATGTTTTCCAGTGTTATTTTTTGCTTAAAAAGCAAGGGCTCGACCGAATCTTTTATGAGGACCTCCGGTGTGGATTTTTTCATCAACGACAAAGTGCACAGTTCCTTTTCGATTTCGGCAAGCGTGTAGGCCCACGTTGTAATTTGAGCCAGTTGCATATAAAGCAATTGGATGGTAGGCATGATACGGTAACCGGCAAAAGCCAATACTACCAGTGTAGGCAGAACCGTGCTCAAAGGCTTGCCCTGCAAGGCCAGCAAAAGAACACAGCCTATCATTGATCCAAAAAGCAGGGGCTCGATGATATATTTCGGCCCGCTACTGTAAACCGGCTGCCATGCATACAACGGAACAAGCTTGGCCGAGTGCTGCTGGATTTCCCCGATAAAATGATCTTTTTTTCCATGGATCAAAATAGGTTTTATACCCGACATCAATTGCTGGGCCGTTATGAATTGTCCCCGGTTATGGGCCTGTAAATCGCGACCAATGGATTGTGCTTTGGGTCTAATCCAAAAAAAGATCAACGCATACACCCCTCCAAGAATCATGACTGCAACAAGGGCGATACCCGGCTGTAAAAAGCAGACAATGCCTACCAGAAAAACCAACGTGACAAAGCGCGACAAAACGTCCGTAAGGGGCATGAAGACATTTTGTATAAAATTAAGCGTATCATTCAGAACTTTTTGAAGCAATCCGCTGGAATTTTGCGTGAGAAAATACCCATAGGGTTGAGCGGTTATTCCGGCCACCATGCGACACCTCAACCAATGACCGAACGAAAAAACATAATGGCTGCGTATAATTTCTCCAAAAAGGGCTGTTAGATTGGCAGCGAGCAGCGAAACGAGCGCGACGACGCCACAGGCTATCAATAATTGCCTGTCGGTCATCACCGGCCACCAGCCAAGCACAATCTGCCCCCAGTACGACTGGCGAAACAGTCCGGGATTTGCCGCAAGGGCAAAGAACGGAAAGACTGAAACAACCCCGATGACTTGGATAAAACCATTGAGGAACACCACAAATGCGATTAGCATCAAACGCCCGCGACCATAAGGCAGCGCGAGCTTCAAACAACGTCGAATAAGATCAAAAAATTTATATATCATTTCGTATTATAAACCTGCTATGTCACTGACACCGAACATGCCGGGACATTCCGAACCCTGTAAGGCGCATACCACTTTTTATAATTGGGAAAATGCACATTAATGGTGAGCAACCACAGAAGCCCCATTAACCCTAAATACAGTTCCCTCTTCTTCCTCAGCCAAATACAAATCCACTTCTACCGTGAGCCGAGATAGTTTCAGAGCGCCCCACAATACCATAAATTTCACAACCTTTACCCAAAAAAGTTCTGCAAGATAGGAACCGTCCTGTCCGGTTATGCCAGTGATAAAAGCTATTTGCGGCATATATAAATTAAAATCTAGAATAAATTATTATTCACCACCCCGCCTCGCCATCTGTTGATTTCGACCGACTTCCCCCACCCCCATCGGCATGAGTGACCGATACAACGTCTGAAATCCCTTATCTTTTTCCAACTGTTCAAATGGCATATTGGACGACAGGCGGATAAAGTATTGCTCCGAGCGATAAAACCCAAACCGATCGGCCCAGAGCACCCCAAATCGCTCGGGCAGACGAGCCCTCAGGTTGGTTTGCTGGGCAAGACCATACCCTGAGAGACGCCCGCCTACCAAATGCCAAAAAGCAACATGCAGGCGCGTGCCGCCAGTTTCAAAATACCGGTATTGGGCAGGCGTGCAGCTTATCCCGGGGATTGACAATTGGTAATTGTAATCGGCCGAGAGGATTCGCCATCCGGCATTCACCCAGCAAATATCCGGAGTATGGTGCCCGATCTCAACCTGCATCTGGTTTTCAGGTTTCCAATATACAACATAGACTCCCAGTTCAGTCGCCCCTTTTTTATATACACGCCACAAGATATCATCATATTGAAGAACGTTTTTCACTTGATCGCGCACCAACTCGGTGTCCCCCAATACTTGGTCCGTCCCCACCCATCCGTCTATTTTCTCCGGAAAATAGTCTTTTAATGAAGTCGGAAGCTTAAAATGGTAACGGTCATGCGGTGTTATGCACTGTATTCCAATGCATATGAGCAGCAATGCTCCTGCGGTTATATACAAAAATTTATGTGATCTATTTTTCACTATAACTACGGGCTCTCAGGCGGTTGATTTCAGTCTCCCGAATACGACATCTATTTCAAAAATTAGGCCAAATGACCATCGTTCGCTATCAATTCCCGGTTCTTTTTTTCGACGCCTCGACGATCTGCCGGATCGTTTCTTCCAGAGACTGAGTGATGTCCCACTGAGGATAGTGGGCGCGCATCTTGCGCAGATCCGAGTAGTAGCAGATATGGTCGCCGGCACGGTTTTGATCGACGTAGGTGTGGACCTGCGCCTTGCCGGTGAATTTTTCCACGATCTTGAAGGCTTCAAGGATTGAGGTGCTGTTGGCCTTGCCGCCGCCGAGGTTGTAAACTTCGCCGGCGCGGGGGGCGGACACAAACGCAGCCATAAAGCGGGCGACGTCGAGCGAGTGGATGTTGTCGCGCACCTGCTTGCCCTTGTAACCGAAGATCTTGTATTCGCGACCTTCGAGATTGCACTTCACGAGGTAGGATAGGAAGCCGTGCAGCTCGACACCGGAGTGATTGGGACCGGTGAGACACCCGCCGCGCAGCGCACAGGTAGGCAGGCCGAAGTAGCGGCCGTATTCCTGCACCATCACATCGGCGGCGACTTTCGACGCACCAAAGAGAGAGTGCTTCGACTGGTCGATGGTAAAGGTCTCCGCGATGCCATGCTCATAGACGGGATCGGCGTAGTCCCAGCGGGTTTCCAGCTCCCGCAACGCGATGCGGTTGGGCGCGTCGCCATAGACCTTGTTGGTCGACATGTGCACGAAGGGGGATTCGGGCGCGGCCTGACGGGCGGCTTCGAGCAAGTTGAGCGTGCCAACGGCGTTGGTGTCGAAATCGTCAAAGGGGATCGCCGCGGCACGGTCGTGCGAGGGCTGTGCGGCCGTGTGCACGATCACGGAGGGCTTCACCGCCTTGACGAGCGCGAGAACACCGGCACGGTCCCGTATATCGAGCTCATGATGGACAAACCCGGGCAGTTCGGCAGCGAGACGCTGCTGGTTCCAGCGGGTATCGCCCTGAGGGCCGAAAAAAACCGCCCGCTGGTTGTTATCGACACCATGAACGGTGTAGCCGTGTTCACGGGCAAAGTGAACGCACACTTCGGAGCCAATCAGACCGGAAGAACCGGTAACGAGGAGGGTTTTCATTTTGAATTACCACCAGCCGCCAAAATTCAGGCTGGAAAGCGGACAAAAGGTTCGATGGGGCGGAAATTTGACAGGGTGCACAGCCGGTCGCGGTCGGACGGTGTTTTACAAAGATAGAGCGCATAACCACCGAACCCGCCGCCACAGTATTTCCATGCCAGCGGAGTGACTCCGGCAAGGTTTACGGCAGACGCCGGATCGCCCGGCAGCGGCTCCATGCCCTCGCCACGCTGCGCGGCATAAGATTGCCGCACCGCCGCGGCCAAATTGACGAGGCTTTGGGCCCATACGGCATCACGCGCCGTCCGGCCGGCGGACTCGATGGCGTCGTAATCTCTTTTTTGCCCGACCATCCCGGGCGTGTCGTGCGGAGCGCCCGTCCAATAAAGAGCCATGCAGCCTTTTAAGAATTGCCCGTCCACCTTCACCTCCAGCTCGGGACGCAGGCCGCTGCGCCATACGCAAAGACCGGTTTCGGTGATGACCGCGGGATCCTGCCATCCAACACCCAGCCCCAGCTCTGCATCAACCCCCGGACGTCCGTTCAACAATGCCCATGCCCCGCTACCGCCGAGGCCGGCATTGCGTTCATAGGGCCACGAGCGGAGCGACACGACCGGAGAAATCGCGCAGTTGACCACATAGGCGCCGGGACGCGCCTGAGAGGGCACATCAAGCCAGCCGCCCGCAAAATCCACCCGCAAGGGCGATTCCTGCGGAGCGCGGATAGTGCGCACGATTTCAGAGGTCGAGATGGGCTTGAAATCGGGAGGCGTTTTTTCGAGCACGACGTAACGCGCACCGACTTCGGCGCAAAGCGCACGCTTGAGAGGACCGTATTTATCATCGTCGGTGACTGCCAGTATCTGCGGACGAATGCGCAGGAAATCTTCGCGGAAATCAATGCCCTCGTCGAGTCCGCGACCGATGACCACCTCGTCCACCATCTTCAGCGACGCCATTAAAGCCTGCTTGTGTTCATCAGGCAGGGAACTGCGGCGTTGCTTGTGCAGCCAGAGGACGTCGCTCGAAGCAAACGACACCGTGAGATGATCCCCCAAGGCGCGCGCTTCACGGAAAAATTGCACGTGGCCCGCATGGATGATGTCGTAACAGCCGGAAACAAAGACACGGATCATGGGATAAATAAGGAGTCAGGCGACAGTCGCCAGTGGCAAAAACCGAGGGATTTAACCGAGCTTCGCCCCGTCACTTCCACTGGAAGCAACCGAATGAAAAAACTGAACTTTTCGCGGACAAAACGGATGGCTGATCGCTTGCGACCAGCGCCAAGACACTAGCCCAACAACTTGCTGACCATGGGCAGCACCATGCCGGCGCGCTTCTGCCAGGCTTTTAATTTATCGATGCGGTTATCCAGGATCTTACGGTCATCCCCGGCCAATGTATCCGGTGAAAAATCGGCGGGCTTGAGTTCTTTCGCCCTCGCCCCCCAAGTTTCGATCTGAGGATTAAGCCTTTCACGTAAAAACCCCGCAACCAGCTGGCGCAGCTCAACGACCGGCTCGAAAAACTCCCGGCGATCCCCCGACACCACGACCGGTTTGATCGCCGCAACCGTGCGCAAAAAGCGCAGTCCCTGACTCACCGAGCCCTTGCTCATGCCGAGACGGTCAACAATGTCCTGAAACGCAAGCGGCCGGGGCGTGGCAAAAAGCAGGCCATAGATTTCCCCGAGCGAACGGGGAATACCCAGCGCCTGCGCCATGTGCACAAAAATCGCTATGACCTCACTCTCTCCTTTGGACAAACCTGCCGCGGAAGACGGAGACGATGAAGTTCCGACTTCGTCGGAATCACGACGGGCTTGGGGCGAAAGACGCGGCACAGCCTCAATCCAATGACAGAAGCTTCATTCAGTTCAATTTAAAATGAACACAGAGGTTTCAAACCTCCACCTCGGTCGCTTCACATGCCGGAACGGAATGCATCTTGGTTATATCGCGGCTACGGTCTTGAACAAACTCGACACGCATGGGCACGGCCAATGAACGGCCAAACAGCAGACTAAGCAGGCAAGGCAACAATCCCAACGCCGCCGCCACCATCGTCAAAGAGCCGGCCCGCAACACGATCCCGCCAAACACCCCCATCATAGCCGCCGCGCAAAAAAAGAACGCCGTCAGGGAACGGAATGCCACCATACAAACTCCTCCCGCAGCCACCGCCACCATCGCCAGAGGCAAAGGCATCAGCGCCAACCAGACACCTACAACATAGATCACAGGCGCCAAAAAATGACCTTTATTATATCGTGTATGCATCTGAACTGTAATAGAAAGCGTAAGAACAAAGAGACATGCAACCGGGAGAATATAACCCCACGTTCCTGCTATCGGTTCGATCTCCCATGCATTGCATAATAAAAGAGCTCCTAAATACGACCTGATGCCATCCACCCACACGATTGGCAGACGCCAAGGCCCGCGCCGATAAACAGTGGCATCAAGAAAATCGATATAGGCCAGCTCCTTAAGCCTGATATTGCCAGGGAGAAAAATCTCCAGAGGGATGAATAAAAACAGCAAGGAAGGAAAAAACATGAACCAATTGAGCGCCATAAGCCCAAATACATAGCAGCTCTAATGCATACTTAAGGCGAAATGACTGGATTGATGTAAATTTATTACATTAATAGGGACTATCCTTCACCCAGTATTTAAGCGATTCCCCGCCAACCCCAAAAAATGCCGGTTATCGCATTTATTTGAAGCTGGCGGCTCGGAGCCATTCTTCAGGATCGCTCCGAAAACCATCGGCGCACATCGGCCAGTGAGCGGGTGTTGAGCACATTTTCGCGCATGAGCCAGCCCTTGCGCGCAGCGTTGATACCGGCCCGCACATGCTCGAGTCCGGAGGTTTCGTGCGCATCGGGATTGATCGCGCAGAGCAGGCCTCGCGCGGCGGCCTTCCGCCACTGACGCCAATCCAGATCAAGCCGCCACGGACTCGCGTTGAGCTCGATGATGACGCGATGGGCAATGGCCGCGTCGATGATCTTGGACAGGTTGACCGCATAGCCTTCGCGTCGCAGCAAAAGCCTCCCGGTCGCATGCCCGAGCATGGTGGTGCGCGGATGCTCGATCGCGCGAATGATGCGCGCCGTCATTTCCTCCGCGGATTGGGAAAACGAGCTGTGAACGGACGCCACCACGTAATCCAACTGCGCCAACACCTCGTCGGCGTAGTCCAGCCGCCCATCGGGCAGGATGTCGCACTCGGTGCCGGTCAACACCCGGGTCTTGAAACGGCCCGAAGCGTTGAGCGCCTGAATCTCCGCCACCTGCGCGGCCAAACGTTCCTCGCTCAATCCCTTGGCTTGAAAACTGGATTTCGAATGATCCGCGACCCCGAGATATTCCCAACCAAGCGCCTCGGCGGCGGCGGTCATCTCCGCGAGGGTATTCCGGCCATCGGACGCCGTCGTGTGGTTGTGAAACGCGCCTCGCAAATCGCCCGCTTCGACGAGCCGGGGCAGTTCGCCTTTTTCAGCCGCTTCGATTTCCCCCAACCCTTCGCGCAGCTCAGGGGGAATGAACGCGAGTCCCAACGCGGCAAACAGCGAGGTCTCGTCCTTCGCCTGCACGCCATGCGCGCCGCCGCCGGCTTTCTCCTTCGCGGTGCCCTCGCCTTCCGCCGGCACGAGTCCCCATTCGCTCAACGAGAGCCCTCGGGCGAGCGCCCGCTGGCGCATGGCGACGTTGTGATCTTTCGACCCTGTGAAATGATGGAGCGCAAACGCGAACTGCTCCGGCGGCACCAGCCGAAGATCGGCCTGAAGACCGCTTTCAAAACGCACGCTGGCCTTGGTCTCACCCCGTGCGGTCACTTCCTTCACGTCGGCCTGCGTCGCAAACCACTCCACGACGGGCGCCACTTCGGTCGCCGCCACGATGAAATCGAGATCGCCCACCGTCTCCAATCCACGCCGGAGACTGCCCGCCGCCTCCGCCTGAAAGACCTGCGGCAGTGCCCGCAACCCCGCGACGATCGGCGACGCCACCTCGTGCGCATCCCACCACAGATGGCGCTTCCCGTAGGCCTCGCGATTACGGATGCCTTCGAGGATCTTCTGCTGCGATTTCTCCCCGAAGCCATCCAGCGCGGCCACGCGGCCATCGGTGCAAGCGGCGGCGAGATCGGCCAGCGTGGCGAGCCCGAGCTTGTCGTGCAGCGCGCGGATCTTTTTCGGGCCGAGACCGGGCACCTCCAGCATTTCGATCAGCCCCGGTTCGATGGACGCCTGAAGCTTTTCAAAAAACTCCAGTTTCCCCGTGGCGTGCAGTTCGCCGATTTTCTGCGCCAAGGCATCGCCGATGCCCTTGACCGACTTCAATCGCTCCTCGCGGATCAGCGTGGCGAGTTCCTCATCCTCGATGGATTCGAGCGCGCGCGCGCCGGCCTGATAGGCGCGGATCTTGAACGGATTCTCCCCTTTCAACTCCAGCAGCGTGCCGATTTCGACAAGCACGTCGGCGATCTCGTTTTTGGTCATGGTTAAGAAAACGGATTTATTAACCGCTAATGAACGCTGATCGACGCTAATTCATAACCCAATCCGTTCATGTCTGAATTTTAGCGTTCATTAGCGTTCATTAGCGGTTAATAGTCCGAACCAAGCCATCCACCATGCCCTTCTCCTATACGCGCACGATTCATTTCCCCGACACCGATGCCGCCGGAGTCGTGTTTTTCGCCAACTACCTCGCGATCTGCCACGAGGCCTACGAAGAATCGCTCGCCGCTGCGGGAGTGCTCCTCGGAACTTTTTTCACGGATCACGGCGTAGTGGTCCCGGTGTCAAAAAGCGAAGCCACTTACCTGCGGCCGCTCGCGTGCGGCGACAAGGTGCGCGTGGAAATCATCCCCTCGCTCCTCTCCGAAAACAGTTACGCCCTCGACTGTGTGATCTGGAAGCAGGGCGCGGCGGAAAAACGCGCGGCGGTCGTGCGCACCGAGCACGTCTGCATCAGTTCCAAAACCCGCGAACGCCTCCCCCTTCCCGCGCATCTCGCGGCGTGGGTGCGCTCAGCCTAAAGCGAGTCGGATCAATTCGGCCCGGTTAACCTTGCCCTGCGCATTGCGCGGCCAGACGGGGACGGCGATGTAGCGTTTGGGGTGCTTGTAAGCCGCGAGACGGGCTCCGATCTCACGGCTAACCCGGTCAAAATACGGCCCTGTTCCCACCGGTGGATAACAGGCCACCACCACCTCTCCCCACTCCCGATCCGGCACACCAACCACCACGATGTCGGCAAATTCCCCCGTGGCCCGCAACACCGCTTCAATCTCGAACGGATCGACCTTCTTGCCTCCGGTGATGATGAGGGCGTCACGCCGGCCAAGCAGGTGAATGGAACCATGCTCGTCAAAAACCCCCGTGTCATCGGCCGACCAAGGGCCGGCGGCGCGAAACTCCGGCCAGTATCCACGAAACAGTGACCCGGCTTCAATCACCACGCCGCTTTCGCCATCAAGGGTGATCCGTGCATGCGGCAGAGGCGTGCCGCTGCCCCGTCTGCCTTCAAGAAACTCCGATGGTCGCAGAGCCGCCACCATCGCGGCCGTTTCCGTCATCCCGTATGAAAACGCCAGCGGCAGCTGCGCCCGCGCGCCGGCCTCGATCAATTCCGGCCATGACGGACCTCCTCCGACAAACACCGCACGAAATCCGCGCAGCCAATCCACCGCCTCGGGATCGGCCAGCATTCGCTGGAGCTGCGTCGGCACCAACGACAAAAACCAATCACCCGCATCCACGGGCAACGCCGGACGCCCACCCGCCGCGAGAACTTTCCAGTCGCATGCACGATATTCGCCGCCCGTAAGCACTGTGCGCATCCACGCCATCAATCCACTCACATGGTTGAGCGGCAGCAGACCCACCGCATTGATCTTTCGAACGCCAAAATGCTCACAGAAGCCGTTGACCGCGGACGAAAGTGTTTCCTCGTCATGCCGTGCCAGCTTGATCGCCCCGGAGGACCCGCCCGTCGGCAGACAGAGCCACCCGAAACCGGAAGCCACCCCCTCCATGGTCGAGTTCGATGCACGCGCGGAAAGCGCATTGAACTGCGCCCGCTCGATTTGCCCCCAGGCGGGGTCGGCGATAAAAACGTTACCACCCGCCGCAACCGCATCGGTGAAAGCCGCCATGAAGCGCGCCGGATCGCGTTCTTCCACGACAACATCGCGAGGCTCGGCGACGACAGGATGCGCTCCCAACAAACGGACTAGCTCAGCGCGGTCCATGCGGCCTCCGGGTTGAGTCGCGAAACATCTTCAGGGCGAATAAAAGGTGCCGGAAACGGACCGTCAAAAACGTTGTCCGCAAACAACGGCCACACCCCGAAACCCAGTGCGCGCCGCTTCCCCTTCCATGCAAATGCCAATTGCAAGGCAGACTTTGCCCCCACGACCGTTTCAAGCGCCGATGAAAACACCACGTCGGCCTTCGCCGTCGCAAGCCGCGCCATCACCGGCGCCGGTTCCCCCAGCAACGAAGGCTTGATCACAAAAATCCCCGGCCAATCCGCCGCGAGCCAGCGCTCCACATCGCGTGCCCCCACCAACGATTCATCCAGCGCGATCGGCGTGGGGAAATCTCCCGCCAATCCGCGCAGCGCATCGTCGGCCCCGCGCGCATCATGGGCGATGGGCTGCTCGACAAACTCAACCGGTCGCTCCGCCGCACGTTCCAGCCAACGGGCAGCCTGACGGCGATCCCACGCGCCATTGGCGTCGAGCCGCAATTTAGCGCCCATCGGCAACTCCGCGATCACATCGTCGAGCAGCGAAAGTTCATCGGCGATATCGCCCACGCCGACCTTCCATTTAAACGTGCGGAATCCCAGCTCGGCCTTCGGCGCGATCTGCGTGAGCGCCGCGCGACCCACCGGCAGCAAGGCCGCCACCGGAAGATAATCCGGCCTTTCGCTCTTCGCCCCCACCCCCTCGTCCAGTCCAGCACATGCACCCGCCAGCGCAAACCGCAGGCACCCCAACTTCGCCGGCACCGCCGCGATCTGCTCCGGCGTCATCCATTCGCCGAGTATTTTCAGCGCCGCCTCAGACTCTTCTACCGTCTCGGTGCCAAACCACGGAATCGGCGCGACTTCTCCGTAGCCAACACGCCCCGCCGCACCCTCCAGTTTCACGATCAGCCCCGTGCGCTCAGCCCATATGCCATGCGCCGTGCGCACCGGCGCGCGAAACGGCAACGCGTAGCGACGATAGGTGAGGTGCAATGCCATTCGAGGCATAACAAGGGGAACTCACCGTCCCCGCCAACGGAAAATCGAAAATCCATTTGCCCTTTTGCCCGACCGGCCTACTACGTTCATGGCAACTCATGACCAAGGTTGCCTCGAATTTCGCTTCGGCGTCCGACGCCGATTTTTATCAGACGGCCGACGCCTTCTTCCGCGCCAATCTTCCGGTGGCGCTCACGTTCGATGACGTGTCTCTCGCCACGCTCTACTCGGAGATCCTTCCCAAGGACGCCGACACGTCCACTACGCTCTCCGACGCGCTGAAACTATCCATTCCGATCATCTCGTCGGACATGGACACCGTCACCGAGGCTCGCATGGCCATCGCCATGGCGCTCAACGGCGGCCTCGGTCTCATTCACTACAACATGCCGGCCAAGGATCAGGTTAAGGAAGTGGCCCGCGTGAAGCGCCACATCCACGGCCTCATCCAAGACCCCATCACCGTCACGCCCGACCAACTCGTCGGTGACGTGCTCGCCCTCATCGAGGCCAAGCGTTACGATTTCCGCACATTCCCCGTGGTGGACGACCAAGGCCGCCTCGTCGGCCTCCTGCCCGGCAGCACCGTGCGCGAACGCTACAAGTCGAAGACCGTCGCCGAGGCCATGACACCCCGCAGTGCCATCCTCACCCTCCACGAACGCACCCTCAAATCCGATCCGATCAAGGCGGCCGACGCTTTCTTCACCGAGCATGTGGGCATTCATAAAATGCTCGTCGTCGACAACCACGACCACCTCCGCGGTCTTGCCACGTTCTCCGACATCGACCGCATCCTCACCGAATCAAAGTCCCGCCGCAAACCCGCCCGCGACGGAGATTTCCGGCTCGTCGTAGGCGCCGCGATCGCTCCCGTCCGCCTGCCGGATGGTTCGCTTGACCGAGACAAGATCATCACCCACGTCGGCCAACTCGTCGACGAGCACATCGACGCCGTCGCCGTCTCCACCGCCCACGGTCACACCGCCGGCGTCGGGGACATCGTCAAACTCGTCCGTGAGGCATTCCCCCATCTCACTATCATCGCCGGCAATGTCACCAGCGCATCCGGTGTCGATTACCTCGCGACTTGCGGCGCCAGCGCCATCAAGGTCGGCCAAGGCCCCGGCTCCATCTGCACAACCCGCGTGGTCGCCGGCGTCGGCATTCCCCAGCTCACCGCCCTCTACGTCGCCGCGCAAGGCGCCAAGGCCCGCGGCGTCAAGATCATCGCCGACGGCGGCATCACCAAGTCCGGTGACATCGTCAAAGCCCTCACCATCGCGGACGCCGTCATCCTCGGCGGTCTCCTTGCCGGTTGCCGTGAAGCCCCCGGCGAAATCATGGAGATCAATGGTAAACTCTATAAACAGTATCGCGGCATGGGCTCGCTCAGCGCGATGAAAGCCGGCAGCGCCGCCCGCTACGGTCACGATAAAACCGACAACTCCCGTAAGCTCACCGCCGAAGGCATCGAAGCCCTCAAGGAAGTCTCCGGATCCGCCGACGATGTCCTCGGCACTCTCGTCGGTGGCGTGCAAAGCGGCATGGGCTACCTCGGCGCGAAGAACCTCGCCGAACTCCGCAAAAAAGCCCGCTACATCCGCGTATCGCCCGCCGGTCAGAAAGAGGCCGCGCCGCACGACGTGGTCGAGATCAAGACCCAGACGAAGGGCTAACCGCCCAAGGCCGCGAGTTCACCCCTCGTGGCCTTGATCGGCCGCGCCCGGAACTGCCCGGGCGTGACACCCGTCGCCGCCTTGAATCGGCGGGCGAAATGCGACACGTCGGCGAAGCCGCACAACGCCGCGATTTCCTTGGTTCCATGTTTTCCGTCAAGGATCAGTTCCTTCGCGCGCGCCACCCTTGCCCGTGTCACAAACTCGCGTGGCGGCACGCCAAAACGCCGCCGGAACAACACCGTGAAATACGGCGTGCACAACCCATGGTCACGCGCCACCGAGGCCACGTTGACGCTGACCGGCAGATTTTCCGTAAGCTGGCGCGCCGCGGAATCCGCCACCGCCGTCTGACGACTGCCTTCCGACGTCTTCGCCACACCGCCCGTTTTCCGCCTCTTCAGTCCGCCGGCACAGCGATACAGCAACACCACGATCTCCTGCAACGCCAACTCTGCCCGCAGCGGCGAACCGATCTCTTTTGATTGGCTCTCCATCAACACGGTCTGAAACAACCGCTCGAAATCGCGTGTGTAAGGCCCGCCGGTGATCGCCCGCAAACTCCACCCCGGCAACGACGGCTTTTCTTCCAGAGTGAAGCCAACCCAGGCAAGCCGCGTGAAGACGTTTTTGACCAACTCCTCCCGGTGTTCTTTATACGGAGGAATCAAAATCAAATCCCCCGCCCGCAGCAGTTGGCGGCGCCTCCGGCCCATTATCCACTCAGCCCCGCCTTCCAGCACCAACCCCACCTCGTAAAATGGATGCGAGTGCATGTCGCGCATCACAAACGGCGGACGAAACGCCCGACTGAATGTGTAGGCATTGGTGAGTTTCGGCCGGTATTCCCAAAGGGCGGGCATGCATTAAACGAAACTGATGACATTCGATTCGTTCAATTAAATATTCGGTCCATCCCCTAGGCTCCGTGCCGAGGATGGGTTATGATGTCGCCACCCCCTTTATGAACTACCCTCTGTCCGCGGCGCTCACTCTTCTCGCTACCTTTTCCGCGGGCTCACTTTTCGCCGAGTCCACGACAACCCCCTCCTCCACTCCCGAGTGGCAGAATCCGGCCGCGCTCCATGAGGGCACCGAACTGCCGTTCGCCACGGGAAACACCTTCCCCGACGCCCGTGCCGCCGTCGCCAAAGACGCCACCTCTCCTTTCTACCGCTCGCTCAACGGCGAGTGGAAATTCCAATGGGTTTCCAAACCCGCCGATCGTCCGCTCGATTTCTGGCGCGTTGATTTCAACGACACCGATTGGAAAACCATCCCCGTTCCGTCCAACGTCGAGGTGCAGGGCTACGGCATCCCCATTTATACAAATATCCGCTACCCGTGGAAAAAGGCCGAGCCTCCGCTGATCCCCGACGACTTCAACGCCGTCTCCTCCTACCGAAAAACCTTCACCGTTCCCAAAAATTGGGCCGGCCGTGAAGTCTTCCTCACCTTCGACGGCGTAAATTCCTTTTTCTATCTGTGGATCAACGGCACCAAAGTCGGCTTCAGCAAAGACAGCCGCACGCCAGCCACTTTCCGCATCACTTCGTATCTAAAGCCCGGTGACAACGTGATCGCCGCCCAGGTTTTCCGCTGGAACGACGGCTCTTACCTCGAAGACCAGGATTTCTGGCGGCTCAGCGGCATCTTCCGCGATGTCACCCTCTGGTCCGCGCCGGCCACCCATGTGCGCGATTTCCAGGTGCGCACGCCGCTGGATGCCGCCTACCACGACGCCATCCTCGACCTCACCGCCTGGGTTAAAAACTACTCCACCCAGCCGCGCGATATCTCGGTCGAGGCCGCATTGCTCGATCCGTCCGGCAACCGTGTCTGGCTCGGTCCCGTCGGCCATGCCCTCCTCGACGCAAACGGTGAAGCCGAACTGCACGTCACCCAGCCCGTCGCCAATCCCCTCAAATGGTCCGCCGAGACTCCCAACCTTTACACGCTGGTTCTCATCCAGCGCGATGCGTCTGGCCGCGTGATTGAAGCCGTCCCCTCGCGCATCGGCTTCCGCACTTCCGAAATCAAAGACGGCCAGCTGCTCGTCAACGGCAAGCCGGTCCTGATCCGCGGCGTCAACCGCCACGAGTGGAACCCCGATCTCGGCCAGGTCATGACCCGCGAACTCATGATCGAGGATATCGTCCTGATGAAGCAGAACAACATCAACGCCGTCCGCACCTGCCATTATCCCAACGTTCCCGAATGGTATGCCCTCTGCGACGAATACGGCCTCTACCTCGTCGACGAAGCCAACATCGAATCGCACGGCATGGGCTTCGGCGACAACTCCCTCTCGAAAAAACCCGCCTGGGGGCCCGCCCACCTCGACCGCACCGTCCGCATGGTCGAGCGCGATAAAAACCACCCCTCCGTCATCGTCTGGTCGCTCGGCAACGAAGCCGGCTTCGGCGTCAACTTCGAGCAGGACTACACGTGGATCAAACAGCGCGATCCGTCCCGCCCCGTCCAATACGAACCGGCCGGCGAAAATGCCTTCACCGACATCGTGACGCACATGTATGCCTCGCCCGAAAGCGCCATCCGTTACGACAAAGACCCTTCAAAAAACCGCCCCTTCATCCAGTGCGAATACGCGCACGCCATGGGCAACAGCACCGGCGACATGTGGTCCTACTGGCGCCCGATCTACGCCGGCGCCAAGCATCTCCAAGGCGGCTACATCTGGGACTGGGTTGACCAGGGCCTGCGCACGCCCGTCCCCGCTTCGTTGAAAGTCGAGCCGTTAGAAAACCCCCGCTCCATCCCGCTTGATCCCAAGCTCGGCACCTTCTTCGCCTACGGCGGCACCTTCGGCCCCAAGGACATCGCCTCCGATGGAAATTTCTGCGCCAACGGCCTCGTCAACGCCGACCGTGTTCCTCACCCCGGGCTCGCCGAAGTGAAGCACATCTACCAACCAATCCAGATCGCCGCCGCCAACTTGGCCGCGGATGAAGTGGAACTCCAAAACTGGAACGATTTCCTTCCCGCCGAGGCTTGGTTGAACGCCCGCTGGAGCCTCGTCTGCGAAGGCCGCACGCTTCAGTCCGGCGCCCTCGCCGACCTCGCCCTCGCGCCCCGCGAACACAAAAAGATTCACGTGCCCGTCAAGTCGTTCACGCCGATACCCGGCGCCGAGTATTTCCTCGAACTGAGCTTCACCCTCAAGACGGACACCGCGTGGGCCAAGGCCGGCCACGAGGTCGCATGGGAACAGTTTTTGTTGCCCGTCTCCGCTCCGGTCGCCGCCTCCGCCAAACGACCGCCCGCGCTCAAGATCACCGATGCCAACGGCAGCATCACGTTCGCCGGCCCCGGCTTCGAGGGTGTGATTGATCGCTCCTCCGGCCTGCTTTCATCCCTGAAAACCGCCGGCCAAGAACTTCTCGACGCTCCGCTTCGTCCTGATTTTTGGCGCGCGCCGGTGGACAATGATCGCGGCAACAAAATGCCCGAACGTCTCGGCCTCTGGCGGAAAGCCCATGAGACCTTCCAAGCCCGCCAAGTCACCGTCGCATCCGTCGATGCCGGCACCCTCAAGGTTACCGTGGACGGAGTGATCGCCGCCGCTTCTGACAGCCCCTACCAGCTCGTCTGGACGATCACCGGTGACGGCAGCATCGGGGTTTCCGCCAGTTTCACGCCTGCGCCCGATTCCAAACTTCCCGAGCTTCCCCGTTTCGGCATGCAGACGACGCTGCGCGCCGGCTATGAGCACCTCACTTGGCTGGGCAAGGGTCCGCAGGAAACCTACTGGGACCGTCAGGATGCCCGCGTCGGCCTCTATTCCGGCAGCGTGCGCGATCAGGCCTTCCCGTACATCAAGCCCGGTGAAACTGGCAACAAAGAGGGTGTCCGTTGGATCGCCCTCACCGATCCCAAAGGCCGCGGCCTCCTCGCCATCGGCGATCCCCTGCTGAGCGCCAACGCCCTCAACTACACGACCGACGACCTCTTTTGCGCCACGCAGCATGAGAATTGTTATCCCTACCAACTCCCGATCCGCGACACCGTCACGCTCAACCTCGACCTGCAACAACGCGGCCTGGGCGGCGACACCAGTTGGGGCGCCATGCCACACACTCCGTTCCAGCTCAAAGCGATGCCTTATGCCTACGCCTATCGCCTGCAAGTGCTGCACGGCGGGGAAGATCTGCCCGCCCTCGCCCGCCGCGAGCGGTGAAAGTTGGACGTTGAATCGGACCGCCAAAGGCTTTTCCTTTGGCGGTTTGCCATGTCCCTCCTCCCTTTTTCCAGCCAGCTCATCGCCGACGTCGGCATCTCCCTTGGTGATGAGGGCAAAGGCCGCCTGATCCCCGAAGTCGTGCACGAGCTGCGCGGCTCGGCCTCTCCCGTCACCGTCGTCCTCAAGGTCAACGGCGGCGCCAACTCCGGCCACACCGCCGCCGGCATCAAGCTCAACCTCCTCCCCTCCGGTGTGGTCGAGAAATGCATCGGTCACCTCGCCATCGGCGCCGGCGTCGTCGCCGATCCGCGCAAGGTCTGGTGGGAAGCCCAACCCCTTGAGAAAAAAGGCTACGGCGTCCTCGCCCGTCTCGTGATCGACGAGCGCACGATGGTTTCCGATTTCACCCACCGCCTGCTCGATCTCGCGTGGGAAGATTACCGCGAGAAAGTCCTCGCCGAAGAGCCCCGCGGCTCCACCGGCCGCGGCATCACTCCCGCATACGCCGACGAGGTCGGCCAGTGGCAGATCACCTACGCCGATTTCCTCGGCGGCCCGAATTTCTTCGCCCGCAAGCTCGCCCAACGCGCCGACCGCGCCCTGCGCACGATCCAGCACGTCTGCCGCGTTTCCCCCGAAACCTTCGCCGGATTCTTCGACAAACTCTCCGCCGCCGAACTCCGCGCCAACACCGAGGCCATCGAACTCGGCGTGTTTACCAAAGACGAATTCGACTTCACCCCCTTCCGCGGCACCGAGCCCTTCACACTCAATCTCGACAAACTCACCGCCGTCTACTGGGAAGCCGGCCAGCGCCTCGCCAAAAACATTGGCGAAGTCCGCGAGCTCATCCTCCGCGAAGTCCTCGCCGGCCACACCATCATCGGCGAATTCGGCCAGGCCTACTGGCTCGACAAACGCCACGGCTACTCGCCCAACGTCACCGCCTCGCACACCTTCACGCCCGAGTTCTTCGAGAGCGCCGGCATTCCCGTGCAGGCCATCCACACCTTCGGCGTGGCCAAGGCCTACGACACCAAGGTCGGCACGCACGTCTTCCTCACCCAGATGGATGACGCCCACCCGCTCAGCGTGCTCCTGAAGCGCCTCGAATTCGGCACGAGCACCGGTCGCCAGCGCATGGTCGGCTGGTATGACGCCGTGGAAAAAGGCGACGCCCTCCGCTACGGCGGTTTTCAGGACGTGATGATCAACAAGCTCGACGCCCTCACTCATCGCGGCGAGTGGAACGGCGACCTCCTCATCGCCACCGCCTACGAAGATGCCGCCGGCAAACGTTATCACCACGTCCCCCGCAACGACGCCATCCGCAAGACGCTGAAGCCCGTTTACACGAAGCACCCCGGTTGGACCGAAGATGTTTCCCAAGTTCGCACCTTCGCCGGCTTGCCGGTCAACGCCCAGCGCTACGTCGCCGCGATGGTAAAATCACTCCTCGATGTCGCCTATCATGGCGAGCCGCTGCCCGCCGCGAACAAGCTCCCCAACCTGCGCTACCTCGGCGTAGGCCCCGAGCCGTCCCAGATCATCAAAGACGTCCCCGCGACGTCCGAGCTGATCAAGCTGGCTTAAAAATCCTGCAGCCGGCTCTCGATCGCGCCGCGCTGCGGCTCGATGCGAGCCATCACTTCTCCGAGCAGATAAATCGATCCGGTCACGACCACTGTGTCCGCCGGACCGCCCACCGTGCAGATCTTCGCATCGGGGAAAATCGCGGCGACCGACGAACGCACGACCCGCCCGTGAAACGTATTCGGAATCAACTCCTCCAATTCCTCAAACCGACTCGCCCGCGACTGTTGCGGCATGACGAGGTGAATCTCCGCCGCATAGCGGCTGATCGTCTCCAACAACGGCTTCGCCCGCGCCGATCCCAATACGCCGGTCACCACCACGGGCTTGCGGCCCGTATCGGCCACGAGCTTCCGCAAATGTGCCTCCAACACACCGGCACCTTCGGGATTATGTGATGAATCCAAGATCAACGGACGTCCGCCGATCATCGTCCGCTGCCAGCGTCCCGGCCAATGCACCGCGTTGAGCCCGCGCGTGATTACTTCCGGCGTAAGTTTCCATTTCTCATCCATGCAACGTGCCGCCAACACCGCCGTCGCTGCGTTCCATCGCTGGTAGTCGCCCTCAAATGCCGTGGTCGGATAGTTCGCGATATCTTCTCCAAAAACATCGCGCACGGAATACAGCAACGAGCCGTGCTCGGCAGCGATCCGGCGGATGACCGCCTCGGCTTCGGGCGGCACGCGCCCCATGACCACAGGATGTCCAGGCTTGATGATGCCGGCTTTCTCCGTGGCGATTTCCTCGAAGGAATAGCCCAGCATTTCGCAATGATCGAGGCCGATGGATGTGATCACCGAGACCTCGGGCATTACGACATTCGTCGCATCAAGCCGGCCCCCCAGCCCGGTTTCGATCAGGGCGATATCACAGTTTTTTCTGGAAAACTGGAGGAAGGCCATCGCCGTCATGAACTCGAAGAAACTCGGATGATCATCGGTGCAACCGTGGCCGATTTGGGCCGCCACCGGCTCCAGCTCCTTTGCATAGGCGAGGATTTCCGTCTCGCTCAAAATCTGCCGGTCCACCTGCACGCGCTCGCCGAGTTTCACCAGATGCGGAGAGGTGTAGAGTCCCGTGCGCCAGCCGGCCTCGTGAAAAATCGCATCCAGCATGGCGGCGACGGAACCCTTGCCATTGGTGCCCGCGATGTGGATGCACGGCACGGAACGCTCGGGATGACCGAGGACATCGACCAGCGCACGCATGCGGTCGATGCCGAACTTTACCCCCTTCGCCTTGAGGGAAAAGAGGTAGTCCTGCGTCGCCTCATAATCGGTGAGCATCGCGGGAATGACGGGGACTGCCTTGGGGGCGGTCTTACTTGGCGGCCGCGGGCAGTTTTTTCACATGCAAGGCCAGCAGGATGTCGCGCAGTTGGTCGCGCATCTCAAGGCGGCTCACGATCAGATCGATCAAACCGTGGGTCTGTAAAAACTCGGCCGTCTGGAAACCGGGAGGCAGGGTCTGCTTCACGGTGTCTTTGATGACGCGCGCACCGGCGAAGCCGATCAGAGCGCCCGGTTCGGCGATGTTGACGTCGCCCAACACTGCAAAGCTGGCGGTCACTCCGCCCATTGTCGGGTGAGTAAGGATGGAAATGTAGGGGAGCTTCGCCTCCGCCAGACGCCCCAGCGCGGCGCTGGTTTTCGCCATCTGCATGAGAGAGAAAATACCCTCCTGCATGCGCGCGCCACCCGAAGCACTGAAGATGAGGCAGGGAATCTTCTTCTTGAGGGCGACTTCGATGGCGCGGGTGATCTTCTCACCCACCGCCGAGCCCATCGCGCCGCCGCAGAAACGGAAATCCATCACGGCCACCGAGACTACGATCCCGTGAATCTCGCCAGTGCCGCATACCACGGCCTCGGTCAGGCCGCTGTCCTTCTCGTATTTTTTGATACGGTCGGGATATTTCTGGGAATCGACGAACTGCAGCGGGTCGGCCGAGCGGATGCTCGCGTCAATCTCCTTGAATGTGTCCGCGTCAAACAGCGCGGTGATGCGTTGACGCGCCCCGATCGGGAAATGGTAACCGGATTTGGGGACGACCATCTGGTTGTCCTCCAGCTCCTTGTTGAAGACGACTTCCCCGGAGAGTGGACACTTGGTCCACATCCCCTTGGGGATATCCTTCTTTTTTACAACGACCGTGGAATACTTCGGTTTACTAAAAAGCGACATGGCGGAGGGTTAGCCGTGACCAAACGTTACAACGCACAGGTTCAAAGCGCCCGCACGGCGGAGAACGCCAGCGCAGGAATTGAGTGTAGAGCCCGTGGTAAAGACGTCATCGATGAGGATATAAGGTGAGGCAGGAGTTATGGTCGCCCCGGAACGGAGTGCAAAGGCATTTTTCAGGTTCGTCCGCCGGGCCTCCCGGTCGAAAGTCGTTTGCGATGGGGTGTCTATCACCCTCTTTAACAACGACTCGACGCGTGTCGTTCCTCCGGCGGCCTTCGCAAAGGCCTCGGCAAGCAACCCCGTCTGGTTATAGCCGCGCTCCCGTTCCTTGCGCGGATGCAGCGGCACCGGGACGAGAATCGCATCCCTGATAAAATCCGCCACATGCGGCGATGTGCGGACCACCACCTCGATATCGGCCAGCACATGCAGCCCATGGTGGTATTTGAGCTCGTGGATCAACGCGCGCGACGGCCCTTTGAAAAGGGTGACGGTGCGCCCCTCGTGGTAGGCCGGCCGCATTCCGTCGCAATGCGGACACAACCGCTCTCCCTCGACCTCACCGAAAAACGGGCTGCCACAAGTCGTGCAATGCGGCGCCTCGACGCGGTGGATCATCGGCTCGCACCGCACGCACACATGACGCAGCGACCCGCCCTCCACCACTTCGCCGCACTGCACGCACACCGGCGGAAAAACCACGTCACCCAGTCCATGGACGAGCTGACGCAGCGCGGCTTTCATCAGTAGAAAACCTTGATCAAAAACAATCCCTCGGGAGGCGCCGTCACCACGCGGTGGGTGCGGGTTTTGGTGGCTAGGATCGTCGTCATGTCCTCGGGCTTGAGCCGCCCCAGACCGACATCGACCAATGCTCCGACCAGGCTGCGCACCATTTTATAGAGAAATCCGTCGCCTTCCGCCACGATGCGCAGGTGGTTGCCCCGCTCCTTGATGCTCAGCTCGCGCAACGTGCGAACGGTGTCTTCCTTTTCCACGCTGCCGGCGGCGCTGTAGGCGCGAAAATCATTTTTGCCGACCAGTCTCGCCGCCGCCGCCCGCATCGCGGCGATGTCCAACGTCTGCGGAAGCGACCAGCAATAGGGATGGTCAAACGGGTCCGCATACCCGCGGTGATGCAGGTGATAATGATAGATTTTCCCCTTGGCCGAAAATCGCGCGTGAAACGTGGAGGCGATCCGGCGCGCCGACTGCACCTGGATCGTCGGCGGCAGCCCGATCCTAAGCGCGGCGAGCAGTTTCGCCGGATCGTGCGGCCAGTGCGCGTCGAAGTGAAAGACCTGACCGCGCGCATGCACGCCCGAGTCGGTGCGTCCGCTTCCCTGGATGTTGATCGGTCCTTTGAAAATCTCCTCCAGCCGCCGCTCCAGAAAGTCCTGCACGGCGTTGTTGTCCGGCTGCGACTGCCATCCGGAAAAGTGCGTGCCGTCGTAGGCGACCACACATTTCCAACGCTGTAGCTCGTGCTTGGCCGTGCCCCTCATGACATCTCCTCCGGCAATGGCGGAGGAAAACGCTGATCAAGGTAATCCTGTAACACGATCGCCGCCGCACGGGAATCGATGATGCCCTGCGCGCGGATTTCCCGGAGCTGCAACTGCGTCATGCCAGCCTCCGCCATGTGCGAAGTGAGCCGCTCGTCGACCAGATGCACCGGCAGGCCGAATTCCTTGCGCAGGCTTTCGGCAAACGCATCGACCTCCTTCGCCTTAAAACCGGCGGTGCCGTCCATGTTATACGGATAACCAAGCACAATTTCATCGATACGGCGCTGCTTCACGACAGCAGCGAGACCAGCGCGGCGCTTCGCCGGATCGGCATCGGTCAACGCAGGCAACGGCGTGGCCAGCCCGAGTTCGTCACCTTGGGCGAGACCGATGCGCCGCGTGCCATAGTCTATGCCGAGAAACCGCATGGATTATCGCGCGCTCACAGCCACTTCGCGCCCCCTTTCAGCGCCTCGACCCGCTTGAGCAGGGCCTTGATATCCTGAGCCTTGGACTTCGGGCAGATCATCGTGGCGTCGGGCGTATGCACCACGATCAGATCGTCAACCCCGATCACCGTGACGAGATGCCCCCCCTCGGAAAATACCAGATTGCCGCCGCCCTGTTCCACGACGGCAAGACCGCGCGAGACATTGCCCGCCTTGTCCGCCTTGAAGTGTTTGCAGACCGCCGGCCATGCGCCGACATCGTCCCAGTCAAAGGTGGATGGCAGGACCACGACATTCGTCGACTTCTCGAGCAGCGCATAGTCCACGGAGATTTTTTCCAAGGTCGGATAGACCTTCTTCATCACGGCCGCCAACGGGCGTTTCTTCGCAAGCGCCGCGCGGATCAATTTCAACCCGGCGTCGAGCTTGGGTGCATGCTCGGCGAGCGCCGCCTCCACCACAGGCACACTCCAGACGAACATGCCGGCATTCCAAAGGTAATCACCTGAAGCCAGGTATTTCTCGGCGACCGTCCGCTTGGGCTTTTCAACGAAGCGCTTCACGCGGAAAACTGCACGACGGTTAAAGCTCTCCCACTTATCGCCCTTCTGAATATAACCGAAACCGGTCGCCGGTTCGGTCGGAGGAATGCCTATGGTCACCATGACCGGCTCCGCTTCCGCCGCCGCCAACGCCGCCGCCAGATCGCCCGCATAGGCCTTGTTGTCGTGGATCACATGATCGGCGGGCAGTACCGCAAACACGCCCTGCGGATCACGCGCCGCCACCACGGCCGCCGCGAGACCGACCGCCGCCGCCGTGTCGCGGCCGACCGGCTCGGCGATGATATTGGCGGCGGGGATGCCCCTGCACACCGCACGCACAGCCTTCTCCTGCACCGCGCTGGTGATGACGTAAATATTTTTGGCAGGCGCGAGCGGCTTCACACGCTCGATGGTCTGGGTGAGCAGAGGCTTCGAACCGACGACGGGCAAAAGGTGCTTGGGCCTGGCGGCACGACTCTGGGGCCAGAAACGCTCCCCCTTGCCACCGGCGATAATAACAATGAAACGATGAGACATCCTTGGATTTTAGGTTCCCGTGCGCACCCAGCGCAATTTCCATTTGCGAGCCCCCCTCTTCGCCGTCTCTTGTTCCCATCAAATCATGGCCGACAACTACCCGCTCGAACTCTCCGTCGAAGAAACCAAACACCTGCTCGATACGCAGCCCGGCAAGGTGATGCTCATCGATGTGCGTGAGCCGCACGAATTCGAAATCTGCACCATCGCCGGCGCCCAGCCCATCCCCATGCGCCAGATTCCCGAACACATCGGCACGCTACCGAAGGACAAGCACCTCCTCATCCATTGCCACCATGGCGGACGCAGCCTGCGGGTGACACAGTATCTACGCGCAAACGGCTACGACGCCGTGACCAATGTCGCCGGCGGGATCGACGCGTGGTCTCTCACCATTGATCCGGCGGTTCCCCGGTATTGAATCATGCCGCCTGCTGCGGATGCGCCTTTGCGTAAGCCGAAGCGTAATTGGCAAACGCCTGTTTTACCCGCATCGTCACCGTGCCCGCACCGGTTTTAAATGCGGTCGCATCAATCGCGCGCACAGGCACAAGATCCTTGGTCGTCGACGTGAGAAAACACTCCTGCATGCCGCCGAGTTCCTCGGGACGGACGGTTTGCTCCACGATTTTCACTCCGGCGACCGGCGCCACCTGATCAATCAACAGGCGCCGTGTGATGCCCGCCAAAATCCCCGCCTCCAAGGGAGGAAGCATAATGACTCCATCGCATATAAAGCCGATGTTGCTCACCGCCGCCTCGGTGATTTCGCCGGCTAGATTGGTGATGACCACTTCGTCCGCCCCGCGCGACTTCGCCTCGCGCAGGCACAGCAAGTTGTTGAGATAATTGCCCGTTTTCCACGCCGGGTTCAGGGTTTCGGGATGATTGCGATGCAACGTGCGCGCGAGCGACAGTGTGATGCCCGTTTCCAATTGCGCCGGCGTGAGCGCCGGGCACGGCTGCACGAGCAGCACAAAATCAGGCCGGTCAGCCAGCGCTATATCCAATCCGATGGCACCGCCCCCGCGCGTGATCTGCAGCCGAATATAAACATCCCCCGAAAATCCCGCCGCCTGGCGATAGGCCGCGGTGGTTTTCCGCACCTCATCCAGCATTTCCGCCCGCGTCCAGGGCAACGTCATATATAATGAAGCCGCCGACCGCTCCAGCCGCGCCCAATGCTCATCCCATGCAAACACAATACCATGGTAAGTGCGCCAGACCTCATAAATGGCGTCACCATAAAGAAACCCGCGATTAAGCGGAGCGATTGACGGTTCGTGAGCCGGATGCAGACGACCGTTCGTATTGGCCTGTATATAGGACGCGGACATATCGGGAGAACCATCTCACCACTCCCGTGTCATGTCGCCAAGCGGCAAAATAAAAAAGCCCGCGTGGTTTTCCCACGCAGGCTTTGAAAAACAATGACAGGAATGAAGCTTACGAAGCGGCGGGGGCCGGAGCGGCTCCACGCGCCTTAACAAGACCGGCTTCCTTCTTGATATTCTGCACGCTGGGAAGGGAGATGCCAAAGGTTTTGGCGATCTTCGCACCGGCATCACCAGCCTGGACGGCGGCGATGACCTGCTGCTTCAGTTCGGGAGTGATCTTGGCGCGGGTGCGCTTGCCGGCTTTGGCAGCCTTGGGAGCTTTGGCCTTCTTGGCACCCTTGGCTTTCCTGCCCTTGCCGGCTTTGCCGGCGGCGGCCTTCAAGGCCTTGATAAAATCATTGAGGCTGGCGTAGCCGTAATCGGCAGGAAGTTTGGCAAGAGCCGAAACGCGATCAGCGGAGAGTTTGGCTTCAGCCTGGGCGATCTTGGCTTTGGCCTTTTCAAGTTCTGCAATTTGGTCGGTGAATGACATAGAGATGGTTTATTAAGTCACAACAGGCCTTTATCAAGCCTATAGTATAAGATAATACCAACGATATATACGCCCGTTTGATTCCAAATCAAATTGTCATCGCATGATAGCCGCCATCCACGACGATTTCCGCGCCGGTGATAAAGCTGCCTCCCGCCCCCGCCAGCAACAAGGTCGCCCCGATCAACTCGCGAGCCTCTCCAAACCGTTTCATCGGAGTGTGTCCCATGATGGAAGCCACTCTCTCGGGAGTCAGCACACTGCGATTTTGCTCGGCCGGAAAGAAACCGGGCACGAGCACATTGACGCGCACGTTTTTCGGCGCCCATTCACGGGCAAGATTCTTGGAAAGATTATGTACCGCGGCCTTGCTGGCGGAATAGGTAAATACACGCGAAAGCGGCACGAGGCCGGACATCGAGCCCAGATTGATAATGGAGCCGCCTTCCCCGCGTTCCAGCAGGTATTTCCCAAAGATCTGGCACCCCAAAAACACGCTCTTTACGTTGATCTTCATTATTCTGTCATACTCGTCTTCGCCAATCTCTATAAAGGGCGTCGCCGAGTTTACGCCTGCACCGTTGATCACAATATCAATACGGCCCGAACGCTGGACCACCGTATCGAGCAGCTTCTGGAGCTCGGCCTTGTCGCTGGCCTCGGCCGGCGCAAACCAAGCCTTTCCTCCGGCAGCCGTGATTTTATCAAGGCGGACCTGCGCTTTGTCGGCGTTGCGCCCCACCAGCACGACTTCCGCCCCCGCACCGGCCAGTCCCTCGGCCATCGCGCCGCACAGTTCGCCCGTGCCGCCAATAACCACGGCGACCTTGCCGCTAAGGGAAAAAAACGAAGACAGATAATCGGTTGTATTCATATTACGCGCCATCACCCAAGCGGACCGCCGCTTTCAAGAACAGGGTAAAATTTACCCGGCTCAAATCTCCGCATGGATTCTATAAACAAGGAAAGTCCCGGCGGATCAGGTTTGTATCAATCCGCCATTCTACCTTGCGAAGCCTTTCAACCCGCCTGTTATTGCAGCTCATGGCCCGCATTCCGCTCGAGGATAATTTCACCGATGTCATCAACAAAGCCCAGCGCGGGCTGAAAATATCCGACGAACAACTGGCCAAGCGGGCCGAGATTTCGCCCGATGAACTTGCCGCGATCAAAGCGGGCGATCCCATCGACGCAGTCATCCGCCGAATCGCGCGCAGTTTGCGGCTGAGTCCCGACGCATTGGAGGAACTCGCCCACAAGCGTTTTTATCCGGTGGCTCCTGTTTTCTCACGCGGGTTTACGATGTTCAACACCCCCCATGAAAACATGACGGTGAACAGCTACCTCATCTGGGACTCCGGCAGCCGGCTCGCGGCCGTTTTCGATACGGGCGCCGACTGCACAGCGATACTGGACACTATAAACGCGGAACGCCTCACCCTGCGTCATATTTTCATCACGCACACCCACGACGACCACATCGCCGCACTGCCCGCCCTCACCGCCGCCGCGCCCAAAGCCGAGGTATGGTCCAGCGAACTCGAGCCGGTCGATCATCCCGGCGCCAAAACCTTCAAGGAAAACGCCCATTTCCACCTCGGCGAGCTGGCGATCAAGACCCTGCTCACCTGCGGCCATTCCCCGGGCATGACGACATTCTTCGTCACCGGCCTGAGCTGGCCACTGGCCATTGTGGGCGATTCCGTTTTTTCCTGCTCGATGGGCGGCAGCCCCACCCATTACGCCGACCAGCTGCGCAACGACCGCGACAAAATCTTTTCCTTGCCCCGAGACTCGGTGATCGCCCCCGGCCACGGTCCGCTCACCACGCTCGCTTTGGAAAAAAAGCATAATCCATTTTTTGCGCAGTAATAAATCCGTCGCACACCACCGCATATGCCCCCGCTCAAAATCGCTTTTGTGGGAGTCGGCCGCATGGGAGCCAACATGGCCCGCCGCCTCAAAGATCGCGGCCATATGCTCGCCGCTCTTTACGACGTCCACATGCCGGCGGCCTCTGCTCTCGCCGGAGAACTCGGCGTGCCTCATGCCGCCGCCCTCGCTGATGTTACCGCCGCGGCCGATGTGATTTTCACGGTTGTCACCGATGACGCCGCCCAACTCGCCGTGTTCGGCAGCGAAGGAGACTCGTTGCTCACCGGAGCGGCAGGCAAAATCTTCATCAACTGCGCCACGCTCACGCCCCGCATCCATGTTGAGATTGCGCAACGCACCCGGGCGGTCGGCGCCGCGAGTCTTGAAGCCTGCATGGCCTCCTCCATTCCCCAGGCCCGCAACGGCACCCTCTATCTCATGTGCGCCGGAGACCGCGCGATCTTCGACCGCGTTCAGCCGCTCCTCGCGGACCTCAGCAATGCATTGCGCTACATCGGCGTGAGCGGACAGGCGGCGCAAGTGAAGGCGCTCGTCAACATGGTCATGAACATCA
The DNA here is from genome assembly GCA_035493815.1 of Rariglobus sp. Classification (GTDB taxonomy): domain Bacteria; phylum Verrucomicrobiota; class Verrucomicrobiia; order Opitutales; family Opitutaceae; genus Rariglobus. Next base: position 66,813 of record DATJHQ010000012.1, on the reverse strand, counting down.
ACACCGGCGCGCTGGCCGAAGGTCTCGGCCTCGGCTCGGCCCTCGGATTGGATATGGATATGTTACGCGAGGTCTTCGCCCAGACCGGTGCAGCTTCCCAGGTGCTAAAGACCGATGGCGAGGACATGCAAAACCGCGCCCACGACTGCTACTTCTCCTCCACTCACGCGGCCAAGGATTCGACCATCGCATGGGTTCTGGGCTGCGAGGCCGGCCTGCATCTTCCGCTGAGTGCTGCCACCAAACTCCAATATGACCGGCTGGTCGCCATCGGACGGGGCGGGTTGGACAAATCCGCCATCGCCGAGCTTACCTTCAAGGGCCGCTCAGACTCAAACAAACCAGGGTGATCACCCTATGTTTAAGCATGGACTCATGCCGTTAGTTCAGTCAGTAACCATTGCACGATGACTGCACCGCAACGCAGAAAGACCTTTCTTCTTTTCTCCTTGGTGTTCGCGTTGTTGGCCTCGGCAGTTGCCATTATTGTGCAAGCTTCCGACCAGGAACGCATCAGCCCACAGTATTTCGTTTTGTGCCTGTCTCTTATCGGATGCATCCTGCTTATCCTGACAGGTTATGCTTGGGATCGCTCCATGATGCTCCGGTTGCGGGAGTTGAACAAAAAATCCCACGCTCCGACCATCAGTCCCCTGCAAGACACCGATGAAGTGCACGACGAGGTCATCGGTCTCGCCAGACAGATCGAGCGTATGGCTCAAGCCCTGCAAAAACTTGAAGCCAGCTATCGCGCCGTGGTCGAAGATCAGGTTGATCTCATCTGCCGCTATGCCTCCGACGGACGGCTCACTTTCGTAAACGGCGCCTATTCCCGTTTCCTCGGTCGCAAACGCCAGGAGTTGCTGGGGCAACCTTGCGCGCTTTTTTCCGAGGGATTGATGTCCGCGAATGGCACCCTCCCCGATGCAGCGACCTTTGAACATGCATGGCTCGATTCGGAAAACACACACGTGATCCATGCCTGGACGCATCGCGCCATCAAGGACTCGTCCGGCAACGTCATCGAATACCAAGCCGTCGGACATGACGTCACCACGCGCAAGGAAGCCGAAAGTGCTCTTCTCACCGCCAAGGAAGCCGCCGAATCCGCCGACCGCGCAAAAAGCGAGTTTCTCGCCATCGTCAGCCACGAGATCCGCACGCCGATAAATGGCGTCATCGGCTTCGGCAAACTTCTGCACGACACCCCGCTCACCGCGGAGCAACGCACTTTTGTCGATATGATCACCACCAGCGGCCAGACGCTGGAAACCCTGATCAGCGACATCCTTGATCTCTCCAAGATAGAGGCTGGAAAAATCGAGCTCGAGCACGCGCCCTTCGCCCTTCGCGACTGCATCGAAGAGGTTGTCCATCTTTTCGGGCCCCGTGCCCGCGCCGCCGGCCTTTCCATCAAAACCAGTGTGGCGCCCGGCGTCCCTATCATCATCAACAGCGACCACGGCCGGCTCCGCCAGATCCTCAACAATCTGGTCGGCAATGCCATCAAGTTCACCGAACGCGGTGGCATCGACGTCTCCGTGGAATGCAGCCCCGGCACACCGCACGCGGATGGAATCCACCGCGACGTGCGCATTCACTTCACCGTGCGCGACACCGGCATCGGCATTCCCGCCGACAAACTCGACCAACTCTTCCGCCCGTTCAGCCAGGTGGACACCTCCGCCAAACGACGCCGGGGCGGCACCGGCCTTGGCCTTATCATCGCCAAACGTCTCTGCGAACGCATGGGTGGCGCCATCTCCGTCGAAAGCCGCATCGACGAAGGCTCCACCTTCTATTTCTCCATTCAGGCCGACTATGTGGTGGGCGACAGCCGTGATCCATTCACCACCGCCAACATGAATTCCACCGGCTCGCCGTCGTGATCATTTTCCGGTCTTGCGGATGCATTTTTTTTCCTGCAACGTCCGCGGCCTCCTTCAAGGCGCGATAGCCAAGTGGTAAGGCCGAGCTCTGCAAAAGCTCTACCGCCGGTTCGATTCCGGCTCGCGCCTCCAATTTAAGTCACGCCGCCGGTCCATCCAGACCGGCGGTTTTTGTTTTCTTTACGGTTCCCGCGCTTGCCGATCCCGCGCGCAGCCGCTTACTCGTTGGTTAAACCACCCATGCCATCCCTCGTCTTCACCATCGCCAACCAGAAGGGGGGCGTCGGCAAAACCACCACGGCCGTCAATCTGGCCGCCGCCCTTGCCGCCAAAAAAATCCACACCCTGCTCATCGACCTCGACCCCCAGGCGAACGCCACCAGCGCGGTCGGCGTCGAAAAACAGGCGGGCCGCAGTCTCTACGGCCCCCTCCATGGCGAAGGCACCGCCTTGGAAATGGTCGTTCCCACCAGCATCGAACATCTAGCGTTGATTCCCTCCGAAGAGGATCTCGCCGCGGCGGAAATCGAGCTGGCGCAGACGGAAAACTATCTCTCCCGCCTGCGCAACGTGCTCGAGCCCATCAAATCCTCGGGAGGCTTTCGTGTCATCATCATCGATTGCCCGCCGTCGATGGGCATGCTTTCCATGAACAGTCTGGCCGCCGCCGATTACCTGTTCATTGCCCTCCAGTGCGAATACATGGCCCTCGAAGGCCTCGGCCAGATCCTGCGCAACGTCGATCGTATCAAAGCAGCCGGCGTGAACAGCGGCCTCGAACTGGGCGGCATCGTGATGACGATGTTCGATATCCGCACCAACCTCTCCCGTCAGGTCGTCGATGAAGTCAAAAAGCACCTGCCCGACAAAATCTTCGACACGGTCATCCCCCGCACCGTGCGGCTCAGTGAGGCGCCCAGCTTCGGCAAGACCATCTTCGCCTACGATCCGTTGTCACCCGGCGCCACCGCCTACACGAACCTCGCCAAGGAAGTCATCAAACGCTTCGGACTGAAGTAGACCTGCGCAGAGAATCCCGCGCCCAGCATCCGCCGCCATGTCTGTCCTCGCCAAATACCGGCACGCCTTCCTTCTAGGGATTCAAAGCAATATCGTTTACCGGTGGAACTTCGCGATCCGCGCGGTCTTCTCGCTCTTCCATCTGGCATTCGTGTTTATCCTCTGGGGCGCGGCCTACAAGGGGCAGACCCAGATCGGCGGTTTCGATCTCGATCAGACGCTCACCTACTTCGTCCTCCTGCTGGTGATGCAGTTCTTCATCGGCGCTTTCAACGAGGACTACCAGATCAGCGAGGAAATCCGCAACGGCCTGATCAACCAGTTCCTGCTGAAGCCGATCAACTACTACGCCTACCGCTTCAGCATCTTCGTCGCCGCCCGCGCGGTCTCGGGACTGCTCGCCCTTCTTCCCATCATTATCGCCCTGCCGTTGCTGAAGGACCATCTCGTGCTCCCGCACGACGGCTGGCGCCTCGCCCTCGGGATTCCCGCCATGTTCATGGCCGCGATGATTCAGTTCACCATCGCCTACTGCTTCGGGCTGCTCTCGTTCTGGTTTCTGGAAATCCAATCGTTCATCATCCTGTCGCTCGCCGTCGAAACGGTGCTCGGCGGGCAGATGTTTCCGCTCGACCTGATGCCTTCGTGGTTTTTCCACCTGTCGCAATGGCTGCCGTATTACTACCAGATGTATTTCCCCACGGCCATTTTCACCGGCCGCGTTGACCAGGTCTCCGCACTGTCAGGACTTGTGCTTCAGGCCTTCTGGGTGGTCGCGCTCCTCGGCATCGCCCGCTTGCTCTGGAACCGCGGCCTGCGTCGCCACACCGCCGTCGGCGGCTGATCCGCGATGAAACTTCTCGCCTACTTCCGCATCTGGCTCGCGTGTGCACGCTACTCGGTCGTGCGCACGATGATGTTCCGTTTCGATTTCATCATGTGGGCGCTCGTCGAGTTCTGCTGGATGGCCGTCAACCTCCTGCTGATCGCCGTGATCTACCGCCACACGCAGGACATCGCAGGCTGGACCAAATACGAGATGCTCCTCCTCGTCGGCACATCGATGCTCGTGCAGCGGTTCATCATGGGATTTTTCTGGAGCAACCTCTTCGAAATGGGCCGCAACATCCGCACCGGCCACTTCGACTTCTTCCTCGCCCAGCCGGGCAGTCCGCTGTTCATGGTCTCGACGCGCAAGCTCGACCTCGACGGCATCGCCAACGCCTTTCTCGCCATGGGCGTGGTCGCCTACGCGGTCGACAAACTGGGCCTCACGCCGTCGTTCCCCGATCTCGCGCTCTATGCGCTCATGGTGCTCTGCGGCGTCCTCATCAACTACGGAGCCCTTCTCATGATCGTGTCGCTCACCTTCTGGCTCGGCGCCAGCCAGGGCATCGAAGGCAGCTATTTCACGATGATGGAGTTTTCCCGCCTGCCCCGTGAAACGTTTCGCGGTGCGGCCAACGTTATCTTTGTCTGGATTCTTCCCGCCGTCATCGTGAGCAACGTCCCCGCCCGCGCTCTCCTGCATGGCTTCGATCCGATGAACGCTCTTTGGCTCGTCGCGACGACCGTCCTTTGGCTCGGGCTCGGCGTCGCGGTCTTCAATCGCGGCCTGCGCCGCTACGCCAGCGCCAGCTCATGAACGATTCCCTTGCATCGCTTCAAGCCCGGCTCGGTCACGTTTTTCGTGATCCCGCGCTGCTGCTTCAGGCTCTCACCCATCCGGGCTACGCCAACGAGCACCCGGAAGACGGTGAACATTACCAACGACTCGAATTCCTCGGCGACGCCGTCATCCAGTTTGTCGTCACCGCAGCGCTCTTTCATCTGCATCCCCACGAGCGTGAAGGCGAACTCAGCCGCCTCCGCGTCGCCCTCACCAACGGGGTTTTCCTCGCCGGTCTCGCCCGCGAGCTCGACCTGCCCGCACACCTGCGTCTCTGCACCGCCGAACGCAAAACCGGCGGCTCGCCCACCGCCGCCGGCGACGCCTATGAAGCCGTGGTTGGCGCGCTCTTTCTCGATGGCGGCCTGCCCGCCGCCCAGGCGTTTATCGAGCGCAGCTACGGCGCCCTCGAAGAACGCCTCGCCAGCCTCAAGATCGAAGACGCCAACCCCAAAGGACGCCTGCAGGAACGCATCCAACCCCTTCACGGCACGGGCGCCCTTCGCTACGAAACCATCCAGTCCGGCGGCGCCGAGCACGCCAAGGAATACGCCTCGAGCGTCTTCCTCGCCGACCGCCTGCTCGGCACCGGCCGAGGCACTTCCAAAAAGCTTGCCGAAGAAGAAGCCGCCCGCGCCGCACTCTCCAGTCTGAGCTAAACCCAATCGTGGAAACACGACATGGCGGAAGCACCGAAATGTGCTACCTGTTTATCTTTTACGCGCCTTACGTCCTTCCGCATTTCCGCGATTAATGTCCGTCCTCAACCAACTCCCTCGTCTCAAGCTCACCGGCGTATGCCCGCCCGCGCGGGGCGCCGTGTTGGCCGAGCTTGCACGCGGACGCCCCGCGCCTGTCTGGCTGGTGATCGCCGAGGAGCTGAAACATGCCGAACAACTCGCCGAGGACATCACGTTTTTTCACCGTTCCGCCGGCGGCAATCCCTCCGCGCTTGATGTGGTCGTCTTCCCCGAGTCGATACCCGACACCCGCGACATGCGCGAGGCCTTCGCCGCCTCGTCCGACCGCATGACCGTCCTGTCCCGTCTTCGCGCCACCCGCACGACGCGTCCGGTTCCCCAACTCTCGACCCCCGGTTCCCAACTCTTCGTTTTCACCACTCCCGCCGCCCTGCTCCAACCGGTCCCGGCCCTCGAAGCATTTTCCACCCGAGAACTCACGCTCAAACGCGGCCAGACCCAGCCATTCCACGCTCTCCTGGAAACCCTCCAATCCCTCGACTATGACTCCGAGGCCGTCTGTGAATCCCCAGGCCACTACGCCATTCGCGGCGGCATCATCGACGTCTATCCGATCACTGCCAATCAGCCCTACCGCCTCGATTTCTTCGGCGACGAGATCGAAGATATCCGCGCCTTCGATCCTGTCACCCAGCGTTCCGGCGAAACGGTCGAGTCGATCACACTCTCGGCATCACCACGCCTCAAGCTCGACTCGTCCAAGACCGGCCTCGCCGACTACCTCTCGCCCGCCACCCATCTCGTCTTTGTCGAACCGGCCGCGCTTGACGAAGAGTTCAGCGCGTTTGCGCGCGAAGGCTTCGACGGCCTTGCCCCGATTCTGTCCCGGTGCGCCGCCGCCTTCGGCCTCGGCGATCTCGACGAAGCCTCCGCGCTCTTCGACGGCGAGGGCGTAAACGACTCCACTTGGGACACCGAGAGTCTGCACCACCACCGTGTTTACCCCTCCGACGAACTTGTCGCGCAGGAACGTCTCGCCGCCGAGGAGGAAGCCCGCCGTGCCTTCCTCCAACAACTCGTTGCCTGGAAAAAAGACGGTTATGGGCTCGCCTTCGTCGTCTCCAAGGAAGGCGAAGAACAACGCGTCCGCGAAATTCTCGCTGAAGACTCCCGATTTAAGGGCCTGCAACCGCTCTGGCTGCGCGGCTCGCTCAACGAAGGTTTCCGTTGCACCTACCGCGCCGATGCCGGCCTGCTCTGGTCAACCCTTCCGAAACGCAAACTCGGCGAAATCGGCGGTCTCGTTCTCGTCACCGAGACCGAACTCTTCGGCCGTCAGCGCACCCGGCGCGTCTCCGGCCCTCAACGCGCCCTCGTCCAGCGCGCGCAGGTGGACCAGCTCCTCGATTTCTCCGAACTGGTCGAAGGCGATTTTGTTGTCCACCTCCAGCACGGCATCGCGCTTTACCGCGGTCTCACAAAACTCGACACGCGCGACGGCCAGCGCGAAGTCATCTCCATCGAGTTCGACGACGGCGTCACCCTCCACGTCCCTCTTCAGGAATCGCATCTCATCAGCCGCTACGTCGGCCTTGGGAAAACCAAACCCCAGCTCGGCAAAGTCGGTTCCGGTCGCTGGGAAAAAACCCGCCAGGCCGCCGAGCGGGCGACCATCGATCTCGCCGCCGAGTTGTTGAAAATCCACGCCATGCGCGAGGCCCAGCCCGGCCACGTCTTCGACCCCGACAACACCTGGCAAAAGGAGTTCGAGGGCTCGTTTCCTTTCACCGAAACCAAGGACCAGCTCAAGGCCATCGAGGAAACCAAGGCCGACATGGAACGCTCCCGCCCCATGGACCGCCTCATCTGCGGCGACGTCGGCTTCGGCAAAACCGAGGTCGCCATCCGCGCCGCCTTCAAGGCCGTCCAAGGCGGCAAACAGGTCGCCATCCTCGTGCCCACCACGATCCTCGCCCAGCAACATCTCAACACTTTTCGCGAGCGCATGGCCGGCTATCCCATCGCCGTCGAGATGGTCAGCCGGTTCCGCACCAAAGCCGAGAGCACGCGCATCCTCGCCGCCACCGCCGCCGGCCAGGTCGATATTCTCATCGGCACGCACAAGCTCCTCGCCGATTCCGTCGCTTTTAAAGACCTCGGCCTCGTCATCGTGGACGAAGAACAGCGCTTCGGCGTGAAGCACAAGGAGCGTCTCAAGGCCATGCGCGCCACCGTGGACGTCCTCTCGATGTCCGCCACGCCCATCCCGCGCACGCTCTACATGGCGATGACCGGCGCGCGCGACATGAGCGTGATTGAGACCGCACCCGTCAACCGCCATCCGATCCAGACCATCGTCAAAACCTACGACGATAAGATCGTGGTGGACGCCGTGCGTCACGAACTCCGTCGCGGCGGCCAGGTGTTCTATCTCCACAACCGCGTCCAGACGATCGATCTCGTCGCCGCCCGCATCCGCGAACTCCTGCCCGACGTCACCGTCGGCGTCGGCCACGGCCAGATGGACGAACACGAACTCGAACGCGTGATGACCGAATTCGTCGCCGGCACTTACCAGGTCCTCGTCTGCACCACCATCATCGAGACGGGCCTCGATATCCCCAACTGCAACACGATCATCATCGAAGGGGCAGACCGCTTCGGCCTCTCGCAACTCTACCAACTCCGCGGGCGCGTCGGCCGCTTCAAACACCAAGCCTACGCTTATCTTCTCCTTCACCGTCACACGCGCCTCGTCGAGATCACCCGCGAACGTCTCAACGCCCTGCGCACGCACAACCAGCTCGGCGCCGGTTTCCGCATCGCCATGCGCGATCTGGAGCTGCGCGGCGCCGGCAATCTTCTCGGCTCTCAACAAAGCGGCCACATCATCGGCGTCGGCTTCGAGTTATACTGTCAGTTGCTCCGCCAATCCGTCGCCCGCCTCAAAGGCGAAAAACAAGCCTCCGCCATTCGAGCCAACGTGAAACTCGATTTCGTCTTCGTAGGCGAGTCCCCTTCCGACTCTGGCTCTAGACTCTCAGCTCTCAGCTCTCAGCCTTCCGCCACCTCCTACCAAGCCATCAAAGACGCAGAACACGCCGCCGACGGCGCCGTAGAGGTTGCGAAAATCCAAGCCCGCATCCCCGCCGACTACATCACCGAAACCCGTCTGCGCATTGATCTCTACCGACGCCTTGCGATGGCTGATACGCCGTTAAAGCTAAAAGAAATCGAGTCCGACTTGCGCGATCGTTTCGGCAAGTTTGGCGACGAAGTGCGCTCCCTCCTGCTCATCACCGAGATTCGAATCCGAGCCGAGCAAAAGGGCATCGTCAGTGTGGAGACCGACTCCTCCCGCTTGAAATGCCAGCGAAACACCGGCCGGCGCGACGACTTCGTGATGCTCGGCGCCCGCTTCCCCCGACTCGTCGCGCCCAAACCCCTCGCCCGCCTCAAGGAGATCCTTACCTTCCTTGGCAACCTGTCAGCGCCCGGCTGATCGCCAGATCCTTTCAATGCGAACTGCGTTTGGGCGGACTTTCAGGAACTTATCACCGTAGCCCGCGTCGCAAATTCATGCCGCCCATGGATAAAAACCATCCGCTTTCATTATTTCCCCGCCTTTCCCGTGATGGTTTCCAAGGTTGACCACCCCCGAGCCCCTCCTACGGTTAGAACAGATTATCTCGTTTCTGAACAATTTGCCCAATCCATGACGCTGAGTCGTTTCCGGTCCTTCGGCCTCCTCCTTGCCCTGCTATACCCCGCTGTTTTTGCCCAAACGCCTCCCGCGCTGGCTCCTGCATCGGCCCAGCCGGCCAAAAAGCCCGCCGACAATCTCGATCTGCGTTTCGCCAACGGCATCGTCGCCGTGGTCGAGGACAAGGTCATCACCGTCGATGACTTGCGCCGTGAGATCGCCCCTCGTGTCGCCGGCATCCAACGCTCCGCGACCAGCGAAAAGGATTTCAACGACAAGATGGAAGCCCTCCAGGATGACATCATCCAGGAGATGATCGACCGCGTCCTCATCGTTAAGGACTTCAAGAAGGACGACAAACGCCACATCCCGGAAAGTATCATCGACAACGCCATCGCCGATGAGCAGATCCGCCGCTTCGACGGCGACCGCTCCAAGTTTCTCGGTTATCTCAAGGCCATCGGCATGACCTTCCGCGAATACCGCAAGAAGATCGAAGACGATATCATCTACGATTACATGCGCGGCCAACAGCGCAGAAACCAGGCCATCGTCAGCCCGGCCCGCGTGGAAACCTTCTACGACGAAAACAAGGACCGCTTCTATCAGGACGACCAGGTCCACATGCGCATGATCGCCCTCAACCGCGCCGATGGTGAGACGGACGAACAACTCAAGGCCCGCGCCGAAAAAATCGAAACCCGCTTCAAAGCCGGTGAAAAATTCGAGGATCTCGCCCGCGAAGTCAGCCAAGATGCCAAGCGCACCAAGGGCGGCGACTGGGGCTGGCAGCGCAAGACCGACCTCAAAACCGAGTTCAGCGATCCGCTCTTCAAACTCGACAAGAATCAGGTCACCGCGCCGATCCTCACCCCCGAGGCCGCCTACATTCTCTACGTGGAAGACCGTAAACTCGCCGGCGTCCAGCCTCTCGCCGACGTGCGCGACCAGATCGAAAAAATCCTCGCCAACCAGATGGCTCAGGAATCGGAAAACAAGTGGCTGGAACGCCTTCGCCGCAACGCCTACATCCGCATCTACTGAGCCTCCCCTCCCTGCTCCTTTTAAAAGGCCGGCCCGCCAAGGGCCGGCCTTTTTGTTCTCAACAAAAGCAGCTCACGGCTTCGCCCTGATCGGCTCGGGCGACTTCGGGACATTCGGACAGCTGTCAACCCACACGCCCTGCGGACGGGCCCACGCCACCGCATTGGCAATCACCCGGCGCACGTTTTTATCGTGATAGGTCGGGTAGGTTTCATGCCCCGGCCGGAAATAAAAAATCCGCCCGTTGCCACGCTGCCAGGTGCAGCCGCTGCGAAACACCTCCCCGCCCTCGAACCACGAGATGAATACCTGCTCGTCCGGCGTCGGAATGGCAAACGGCTCCCCATACATTTCCTCCTGCGGCAGTTCAAAATACCGGTCGATGCCAGCCACGATCGGATGCCCCGGATTGCACACCCACAGGCGCTCTTTTTCACCGGCCTCGCGCCATGTGAGGGAACACGTTGTGCCCAGCAGACGTTTGAAAATCTTGGAGTAGTGCGCCGAGTGCAGGACGATCAGCCCCATGCCTTCAAGCACGCGTTTATGGACACGCTCGACCACCGCGTCGCTTACCTCCCCGTGCGCCATATGCCCCCACCATGTAAGCACATCGGTGCGCGCCAGTCGCTCCTCCGTCAACCCGTGTTCCGGTTCCTGCAACGTCGCCGTGGATATCTCCGCCTGCGGCAAAAACTCGCGGATACCCTCCGCGATCACCGTGTGCATGCCCTTGGGGTAAAGGGCTCCGACCCTGGCATTCTTGTGCTCGTGCACGTTTTCCCCCCAGACAACAACGCGAAGAAAGTTCATGGTGGTATGACAGCTGCATCGTGACACGCCGGCCGGCCGGGGGCCAGAAACAATCCTCGGCGACGTCGTTCATGAGCACCCAGCCGCCATCCGCCTATCTGCCCGACAACCGCCTGAAAACCACCGCCGTCTCCGAACGCCCGCAGGAGCGACTGGTTAAATTTGGCGCCGGCGCTCTCAGCGACACCGAACTCCTCGCGATGCTTCTGCGCAGTGGCACGCGCGGCCACGACGTGCTCACCCTCGCCGGACGTCTGATCGCCGACGCCGGCTCCCTCGCCGGCCTGATCAGCTGGAAGGAAACCGATTTTAAAAAGCTCAAAGGGATAGGCCGCGTAAAAGCCCTTCAGCTCATCACCGTCATGGAAATCGCCCGCCGTGTGCTCAGCCAAGGCACCCGGCTGGACCCGCTCATCAACGATGCCGCGATCGCCGCCAAACATCTGAGACCTCTAACCCACGGCCTGAATGTGGAGAAATTTTGGGTGCTCTGCCTCAACCGGAAAAACCGCCTCATCAAATGCGTCGAAGTCACCTCCGGCACCGCCACCGGTTCGTTGGCGCATCCGCGCGAAGTTTTCCGCGAAGCCATCCGCGAGTCAGCCACGGCGGTCATCTGCGCCCACAACCACCCGTCGGGCGATCCCGCCCCCAGTTCCGCCGATATAAAAATCACCCGCCAGCTCCGCGAAGCCGGCCAGGCCGTTGATATCACCCTTCTCGATCACGTCATCCTGGGCACCGAAGTCGCCGATCCGCTGGGCCGCGGCTATTACAGCTTCCGCGAAGGCGGCTTGATCTAGCGGGCGCATCAGCGACAAGTCGCAGATGGACTTGTTATTTACAAAAAAACCTCCCTGGCCTAGGGAGGTTAAGTGGTGGTGGAAGCCGGAGTCGAACCAGCGAACGCGTGAGCGGGAGGATTTACAGTCCCCATCCTTTGGCCACTTGGATATTCCACCAAAACAGAAGGGACAAAAAGGCGTTTCCCCAAGGTTAGTTCAAGTCCCAATTTGCCTAATTTAGGATTGCCCGCGCGCCTTGCTTAACGCTTTGCAACCGACACTGTAAGCCTCCAACCGACACCCATGACCGAGGAAGTCACCGAAGCCGTAAGCACCAGCTACCTCTCCCACCTTCTCACCGTGGGCGGCTTCGTGCTCGCGCTTTTTGCCATCGCCCGCCTCGTCAGCGAAAAACGCCAGCCCAGCAACACCCTCGCCTGGCTGTTCGGCATCGTCCTCGTGCCTTATGTTGGCGTCCCGCTCTTCCTGCTGCTTGGCGGACGAAAACTCCGGCGGATCGCCGCGCGCAAGCGCCGCGTCGCCCCCCACCTGCCCGGCGTGCTCGAAGTCTGCGCCTCCACTGCCGCGCTTCCCACCGTTCACGCGATCTGCGGCACCGGCGGCAGTCCTCCCGCCGGCGGCAACGCCATGCGGCTCATCACCACGGGGGAACAGGCCTACGAAGAACTGGAGGCGTGCATCTTGGCCGCACGTCACTCGATTCACATAACCACCTTTATTCTGAGCCGCGATGACACCGGCCGGCGGCTTGTGAAGCTTCTGGCCAAACGCGCGCGCGAGGGTGTCAAGGTGCGCCTGCTGCTCGATGCGGTCGGCTGTCTCATTTCCAGCCGCCGGTTCGTCGATCCTATCCGCAAGGCGGGCGGCGAGGTCGTGCGATTCATGCCCGTGGTGCCGCTGTCCAGCCGCGGCTCCGCCAATCTGCGTAATCACCGCAAAATCGCCATTTTTGACCAACACACCGCGATCATCGGCGGCCACAACCTCGCCCGAGAATACATGGGCCCGCAGTTCTGGAAAAAACGTTGGGCCGATTTTGGCGCGGTCATCTGCGGTCCCGGCGCCGCGTTGCTAAACGAGGTGTTTCTCGCCGACTGGGCCTTCGCCAGCGGCCAGTCACTCGATACACTGCACGAGCAGCTGGATCCCGCGGCGGTGCGCGCCGAAGGCGAAGGCGAACTGCAGGTCATCGCCAGCGGTCCCGACGTGGCCGGTGACCCGCTCTACGAGGGCATTGTCTCGATGATCCAGGAAGCAGAGCAAAGCATCTGGATCGTCACGCCCTATTTCATCCCCGACGAGGTGTTGTTGCGCTCGCTCATCGTGAAGGCCCGCGCAGGCAAGGACGTGACGCTCATCGTCCCCGCCCGCTCCAACCACCCCGTCACCGACTACGCCCGCCGCCACTACCTGCGCCAGCTCCGCTTTGCCGGCGCGCGCATTCTCCACTACAACCGCGGCATGATGCACTCCAAGGCGATCATCGTGGACGATCGCATGGCTTTGATCGGCTCGGCCAATTTCGATCTCCGCAGTCTCTTCGTCAATTTCGAGATCGGCGTGATGATCTACTCTCCGTCCGATGTGCTCGCCATGCGCGCCTGGGCGGGAGAACTCCTGCGTTCCTGCGTCGAGCCCAAGCCGGAAAAAGTCCGCCGCTTCCGCATCATCGGCAATCTCGCCGAGGATCTCAGCCGCCTGCTTGCGCCGCTGCTTTAAAAGAAGGCCGGAGACTGCTCAGCCCGCCGGCGCTTTCTCTGCTCAGCCTTGCAGCAGCTTGTAATTGATCGCGTCGGTGAGCGCCTCCCACGAGGCGTCGATGATGTTGTCGCTCACACCCACCGTGCCCCAGACCTCGCGACCGTCGCCGGACTCGATGAACACGCGTGTGCGGGCATTGGCCCCCGAACGGCTGTCAAGGATGCGGACCTTGTAGTCACGAAGTTCGATTTGCTTGAGCTGCGGATAGGCCGATTCGAGCGCGACGCGGAGCGCCTTGTCGAGCGCGCCGACCGGACCGGTGCACTCGGCCACCGTATGCAGGGATTGGTCGCCCACCTTGAGTTTCACGGTGGCTTCCGCGACCAGCGAACCGGCGCGGCGCTCCACGATCACGCGGTAGCTCTCCACTTCAAAAAATGTCTTCGTCTGCCCGAGTGCGCGGGCGATGAGGAGCTTGAGCGACGCGTCGGCCGCCTCGAATTCATAGCCGCGGAATTCCAAGTCCTTCAACTCGTCGATGAGGGTCTTCATCGCGGCATCTTTCTCATCCAGCGTGAAGCCGAGTTCCTTCGCCTTCATCGCGATGCTGGAGCGACCGGCCATGTCGGAGACGAGCACGCGGGTGCGATTGCCCACCAGCGACGGATCGATGTGCTCGTAGGACGACTTTACTTTTTGAGCGGCGTTGGCGTGCAGACCGCCTTTGTGCGCGAAGGCCGACGCACCGATGTAGGGCGCCTTGGTGTCGGGCTTCAGATTGGCGAGCTCGTCGAAATAAAGGGATAGATCGCGCAGTTGGCCGAGATTTTCGGCGCAACGCGCGGTGCGGCCCATCTTCAGGAAGAGACTGGGCAGAATGGTGAACAGGTTGGCGTTGCCGGTGCGTTCGCCATAACCGTTGGCCGTGCCTTGAACGAGGGTCGCACCCGCGCCGACACCGGCGAGGGACAACGCGACGCCGAGGCCGCTGTCGTTGTGGCAATGCACGCCGACCTTGTCGGCGCCGAACTCGGAAACGACGCGTGCCACGATGGTCTTGAAATCATCGACCAGGGTGCCGCCGTTGGTATCGCACAGGGAAAGATTGGTCACGCCGCCCTTGATCGCGGCCGCCAGCGTGCGGATCGCGTAGTCGGGATCAGCCCGGTAACCATCAAAGAAATGTTCTGCGTCGTAGATCACCTCGCGGCCCTGGGCGGTGAGGTAGCGGGCGGAATCCTCGATCATCGCGAGGTTCTCTTCCAATGTGGTGCGCAGGATCTCGGTGACGTGAAGAGTCCAGGTTTTTCCCACGATCGTCATGACAGGCATACCGCTGTCCAGGAGGGTCTTGAGCTGGGCGTCCTCGGAAGCCTTGGTGCCGGCGCGGCGGGTGGAACCGAAGGCGGCAAGCTTGGCGTGCTTGAGCTTCAGTTTGCGCACCTCTTGGAAGTAGGTGATGTCGCGCGGGTTGGAGCCCGGGAATCCGCCCTCGATGTAGTCCACGCCAAACTGGTCGAGCTTCTCGGTAATGAGAAGTTTGTCGGTGACCGAGAAGCTGATGCCTTCGCCCTGCGTGCCGTCGCGCAGGGTGGTGTCGTAGATTTTGACCGCGTTGCTCATGGAAGGGGTCGAGGCTTGCGTGTCTGACGCCCGCTGGCAAGCGGTGGTTTAGGGGCGCTTCCCGCCTTTGGGCAGTGTCTACAAGCAAACCTGATAACCTTAAAACAAACCACTTAAACGTGTCGCCACCCCGCGAATCAGATAGGGTTTTCAATCGTGTCCGGACGTCCCCACCTATAATCATAAAATCTCATCATGGACGTGCTCATCTTGTCCCGCCTGCAGTTCGCCTTCACGGTGACTTTCCACTATCTGTATCCGCCGCTGAGTATCGGGCTCGGCCTGCTTTTGGTGATCGTCGAAGGGCTTTGGCTGAAAACGCGCAATCCCGTTTACCACCAGATGGCGCACTTCTGGACCAAGGTCTTCGCCCTCACCTTCGCCATCGGCGTGGCCACGGGGCTCGTGATGGAATTCGAGTTTGGCACCAACTGGGCCACCTATTCGCGCTATGTGGGCGACGTCTTCGGCAGCGCGCTCGCCGCCGAGGGCATTTTTGCCTTTTTCCTGGAATCCGGCTTTCTCGCCATCCTGCTGTTCGGCTGGAACAAGGTCGGCCCGAAGCTTCATTTCTTCGCGACCTGCATGGTCGCGCTGGGTGCGCACTTCAGCGCGGTGTGGATTGTGGTGGCCAACTCCTGGATGCAGACGCCCGCCGGCTACCACATCGTCGGTGAAGGCATGACCGCCCGCGCCGAAATCACCGATTTCTGGGCGATGGTTTTCAATCCCTCTTCTATGGATCGTCTCGCGCACACACTGGCTGGCTGTTGGCAGGCCGGCGCATGGCTGATGATAAGTGTCGGCGCGTTCTACCTGATCCGGCGCAAGCACAAGGAATTCGCCCTGCGCTCGGTAAAAATCGGTTTGATCGTCGCCATGGCCGCCGGACTGTTCACCGCGCTCTCCGGGCACAGCAGTGCTCAAGGCGTCGCCAAAAATCAACCCGCCAAACTCGCCGCCTTCGAGGGCCACTGGAATACCGAGCCCGATGCGCCGCTCTTCCTGATGGGCTGGGTGGACACCAAAACCGAAACCACCCGCGGCATCAGCCTCCCCGGCATGCTCAGCTGGCTCGCTTATGGTGACACGAAAGCGTCCGTCACCGGTCTCCACGACATCCCCGCCGACGAACGTCCGCCGATCAATTTCTCCTTCCAGCTTTTCCATATCATGGTCGCGGTCGGCAGCGCACTGCTCGTGCTCGCAGCCTGGGGACTTTGGGCATGGCGGCGCGGCACCCTCGCCGAGTCGCCACTTCTACTGTGGCTCCTGACCCTTGGAGTCCTCGGTCCGCAGATCGCCAACCAAGCCGGCTGGTGGGCCGCCGAAGTGGGCCGCCAACCGTGGATCGTCTACAAACTCCTGCGCACCTCGGACGCGTTATCCAAGGTCGTCACCGCCAACCAGGTCGTCGCATCCATGGTGATGTTCATGACCGTGTATGCGCTTCTGTTCGCGGTGTTCATCTTCCTGCTTAACTCAAAAATCCAGCACGGCCCCGACGACGAAGACCTCATCGATCCCTACGAAAAACTCTCACAAGGCTTCAAAGCCAAGAAAGGAGACGCGTCATGAGCTACGGACATCTCGACCTTAACACCGTGTGGTTCGTCATCGTGGGCGTATTGTTCACCGGCTATGTGATCCTCGACGGCTTCGATCTCGGCGTCGGCGTGCTGCATCTCTTTGCCGTGCACAAGGACGACGACCGGCGCATTCTGCTCAACGCCATCGGTCCCGTGTGGGACGGCAACGAGGTCTGGCTCGTGACCGGAGGTGGTGCGCTTTTTGCGGCGTTCCCGGCGGTCTATGCGACCGTCTTCTCCGGTTTCTACATCGCATTCATGGCCCTGCTGTGTGCACTCATCTTCCGCGCAGTCGCCATCGAGTTCCGCAGCAAACATCC
This sequence comes from Rariglobus sp., assembly GCA_035493815.1. Lineage (GTDB taxonomy): Bacteria > Verrucomicrobiota > Verrucomicrobiia > Opitutales > Opitutaceae > Rariglobus. The sequence goes on along the minus strand of DATJHQ010000012.1, from coordinate 49,935 downwards.
GTCGAAACTCTGGCGACGCTTCTGGGATTTCAGTTTTGCCGGAGGCAGTCTGTTTTCGTCGCTATTGATCGGCGTGGCCATGGGTAATCTCGCCTGGGGCGTCCCTGTCGCGGCCGACGGTGAATTCGCCGGCAGCTTCATCGGACTGTTGCATCCGTATGCTCTGCTCATGGGCGTCACCACGGTCGCGCTTTTCGCGATGCACGGCGCGATCTATCTCGTCATGAAAACCGAAGGCGAGGTGCAGGCGCGAATCGAGCGCTGGGTGAATCCGCTCATCATCGCCTTCATTCTGTGCTACGCGCTCACCACGCTGGCGACGCTGCTCTATGTTCCTCACATCACCGAGGCATTCCGTCGTGAACCGTGGTTCTTTGTGCTCGTGATTCCGCTGATCCTCGCCATCGCCAACATCCCGCGTGAAATCAGCCGCAAGAAACCGTTTTCTGCGTTTCTCTCGTCGTGCTTTTCCATGGTCGGCCTGATGGCGGTCTTCGGACTGGGGATGTATCCCAATCTCGTTTACAGTCTGCCGAATCCCGAGAACAGCCTCACCGCCTTCAACTCGGCCTCCTCGCAAAAAACCCTCGGCGTGATGCTCACCATCGCGCTGATCGGCGTGCCCGTCGTCATCGCCTACACCGCGAGCATCTACTACATTTTCCGCGGCAAGGTGAAACTACACAAAACCAGCTACTGAGCCGCGCTCGCGTCCAGCCGGGCGCATCAGTCGCGGTTCATCAGGTTTTCGGTCACCGATTCGCACAGACCCACGAAAGTCTCCTCGGCGAGCGGAAGCTTGCGGCCCTTCAGGTAAGCCACGCCCCACGACCGGCGCAGCTTGCGAGCGCCCAGCGGGAACGACACGAGGGATTTTTCGGCGAGTTCTTTTTGCGCGATCCACGGGGCGAGGATGCCCGCGCCGAGCCCGATTTTCACGAGCTCCTTGATCGCCTCCATGCTGCCCAGCTCGATGAAGTTGTTCAGCGTGATTTTATCCCGCTGAAAATACTCCGTCACCATGCGGAAAGTGTAACTGCCCTTGTTGTAGAGGATGAAGGTCTCCTTGCTGATTTCGTCGCGCGGCACTTTGCCCAGTTGCGCCCACGGATGCATCGGCGCGACGAGAATACGTAGCTCGTCCTCGAAGAGCGGGCGGAAATGCGTCTCTTCGCGGCCTTCAGGCTCCAGCATCAGGGCCAGATCGATCTGATTGCTTCGCAGCAGCTCGACCATCTCCGGACCGTCGCCCGGCTCGATGCGGATGACGCAGTTGTTGAAGCTTTGTTTGAATTCACGCAGCACGGTGGGCAGGAGGTATTGGCAGGCGGTCGGGCTGGCCCCGACGCGCAGGCGGCTGTGCCCCCAGTTTTGCAGCTCCTCCATCTCGGTGCGCGCATCGTGCATCTCGCGCAGGATGCGCTCGGTGCGCTGGAGGAGTTGCTCGCCCGCCTGGGTGAGACGCACGGTTTTGCCCATGCGATCAAAGAGCTTTACGCCGATTTCGGTCTCGAGCGCCTTGATGGCATGACTCACCGCGGACTGGGTGAGAAACATGTCCTTGGCGGTCTGGGTGAAGCTTTCCCGGCGTGCCAAAGTGGCGAAAGCCAGGAGCTGGCGGCTGTCTAAAGTGGAAGTCATGAATGAGGAAAGCTCATCAAAAGGATTAAATGTTTGAAAAGCATTTCTCGCGCCATCCCGACCAAATGGCACGTCGGAGGCTGATACACAGGGCAACAAATGCCAACGTCCACGCCCAAGGCCCGCAACGCCGCCCGACTCAGCCGAGCTCTCCGCATCGGATTCATCGCGCTCAATGATGCGGCCCCGATCATCGTGGCGCATGAGCACGGTTTGTTTCGCAAGCACGGTCTGAATGTCGAGCTGAGCCGTGAGGTCGGCTGGGCCACCATCCGCGACAAGATAATCTACCGCGAGCTCGACGCCGCCCACGCCCTCGGGACCATGCTCGTCAGCACGACCCTCGGGCTCAACTGCCTCCCCTGCGACTGCCTCACCGGCCTGGTCATCAATACCAACGGCAACAGCATCACCCTTTCCGAAGAGCTCTGGCAGCGCGGTGTGCGCGACGCCCAGACAATGCGCGACGAGATCATCCGCTCGCGCCACGAACGCATCTTCATCCTCGGCGTGGTTTTCGCCCAGTCGTCGCACCGCATTCATCTTTGTGACTGGCTGCGTTCGGCCGGCGTCGATCCCGACCGCGACGTGCGCATCGTCGTCGTCCCGCCACCGCAGGTTTTCCGCAACCTCGTCGCCGGCACGATCGATGGCTATTGCGTCGGCGATCCGTGGAACTCCCTCGCCGTTCGCGAGCAAGCCGGATGGTGCGTCGCCACGAGCGCCGACCTCGCTCCCGGACATCCCGAAAAAGTGCTCATGGTTCGCAGCGATTTCGCCACCCAGCATTCCGAGGAACACCTCGCCATGATCTCCGCCATCAAGGAAGCCGCCGAACTGTGCGACTCCCCGGAGTTTCGCCCCGAACTGGTCCGCCTGCTTGCCCACCGCGAATACCTCAACGTCCCCGTAAAGGTCATCTCGGCCAGCCTCATCGGCCCCTACGACCACGGTCACGGCCAGACTACGCCCGAGCCTTTGGTTCACTTTTTTGCCGACGGGGCCAACGACCCGACCGAAGCCAAGGCCCAGTGGATCATCGACGGCCTCACCCGCCATAAAATCATCCCGGCCGGCGTGGTCATTCCGCCCAATTTCGCCCGCAAAATTTTCCGCTCCGATCTCTACCGCCAGGCTTCCAAGCGCAAAGCCACCCTCCTCGCCGAGACCGCCGCGGTGCAATGACCCTCCTTCCTCACGCAAACCCGCCATCATACGCAGCATGAAACAAACCGCTCCTCGCACCTCCGGCAGTTCAAATGCCGGACTTCTCCGGAAAACCGCCGGCCTCACCCGCTGGCTCCTCGCCGCCGGCTTCGGCGCCTCGCTCGCCCACGCCGCCCCGCTGGCGCTTGAAAAAACCGAGCTCAAGTTCGGCTTCATCAAGCTCACCGACTGCGCCCCGCTCGTCATCGCCAAGGAAAAAGGCTTCTTCGCCGACGAAGGCCTCTCCGTCAATGTAGTCGCCCAGCCCAATTGGAAGACGCTCCTCGACAACGTCATCAGCGGCAACCTCGACGGCGCCCACATGCTCTCCGGCCAGCCCATCGCCGCCACCATCGGTATCGGCACCAAGGCCGACATCGTCACCGCCTACACCCTCGATCTCAACGGAAACGGCATCACCGTCTCGAACGGCGTCTGGGAAAAAATGCAACTCGCCGATCCCGACCTCGACACCCCCACGCCCAAGCACCCCATCTCCGCCAAAGCCCTCCGCCCGATCGTCGACGAATACACCGCCGCCGGTAAAAAACTACAGATGGGCATGGTGTTCCCCGTCTCCACGCACAACTACGAGATCCGTTACTGGCTCGCCGCCGCCGGCATCAACCCCGGATTCTACTCCTCCACCGACGTCGGCGGCCGCACCGGTGCCGAGGTCGAGCTTTCCGTCACGCCTCCCCCGATGATGCCCACCGTGCTCGAAGCCGGTAACATCCAAGGCTACTGCGTCGGCGAACCGTGGAACCAGCAGGCCGTCACCAAGGGCATCGGCGTTCCCGTCGTCACCAACTACGAAATTTTCAAGAACAAGGCCGAGAAAGTCTTCGGCGTGACCAAGGCCTGGGCCGACGCCAACCCCAACACCCACATCGCCGTCATCAAGGCCCTCATCCGCGCCGGCAAGTGGCTCGATGAGACCGACGCCTCCGGCAAACTCGTGAACCGCGAGGAAGCCTGCCGCCTCCTCGCCCAGCCCAACTACGTCGGCGCCGACTACAACGTCATCAAGAATTCCATGACCGGCACCTTCGTCTTCCAGAAGACCGACGTGCAATCCATGCCCGACTTCAACGTCTTCTTCAAATACCAGGCCACCTATCCTTGGTATAGCGACGGCATCTGGTTCCTCACGCAGATGCGCCGCTGGGGCCAGATTCCCGAAGCCAAGCCCGCCTCCTGGTATGCCGAGACCGTCAAGAAGATCTACCTCCCCGACGTCTATCTCGCCGCCGCCAAGCTCCTCCTCGCCGAAGGCAAGATCAGCAAGGACGACATACCTGCCACCACCGACGGCTACAAACCCGCGACGTCCGCCTTCATCGACGGCAAGACCTTCGATGCCCACGACCCGGTCGGTTATCTGAACAGCTTCAAGATCGGCAACAAAGACCCGCTCTAATCGTCCGCCAGACAGACACGCCTCCGCACCCACTGATCCACCACGCGCCGGCGGCCCTCTTCCGGGCCGCCGGCTTCCCCTCTTTACGAACCGTCCATGCAATTCAAATACAGACTCCTCAAGGCCATCGACATCGCCGGCCTTCAAATTCTCGATCCGGTCGTCCGGCTCGCCTACCGAGAGGAACCCAAGGTCCAGTTGAAGCGCATCGGACTGTTCATCGTCATCCCCACACTCACCTTCATCGCCTTCATCGGCCTCTGGGCCTGGCTTGCACCCCTTCACACCACCAAGGCCGGCGAAGTCCCCACACCCAAGGTCGTCTGGCAGGCCGCCAAAGGCATCTGGCGCTTCCATGAACGCGAAAACACCAAGAGCGACGACTTCTCCCTCGGTGGCCAGGCCCGCATCGACGCCCTCGCCGCCGTGGACAAGCGTATCGGCGAACTCGAACCTCAGGCCCAGGCCGCCAACACGGCCGCCGATGCCGCCGAGACTGCATCCCGCACTCACCTCGCCGAGGCGCTAGCTCCCCTCAATAAAGCTTACAGCGCCAAACGCCGCGAGTTCGCCGATGCCGTCAAGGCCCGCCAGACGTCCCTTCTCGAACTCTCGCAATCCGTCCAGCCCGGCGACACCACCGGTGCGAAGAAACTTCTCGAAGCCGTCACCGCCAACGCCACCCAGAGCGCCGCCGAAGCCGCCGAAATCCAGCAGCTCCGCGAAAAACGGAAGGCCGTCGAAGACCACAAAGATCCTGCTCTCGCCCAAGCCCGCGCCACCAGCAACGCCCTTGAGGAAGAGCTTCAGTTCCTGCGCAAGCGACACGACCTTCTCTCCACCGGCAACAACACCCTGCGTCTCGACGAACTCGCCACCAAGCTCGCCGAAACCAAAACCGTCCTCGCCTCCGCCGCAACTCCGGCCGAGCGCCTCGCGCTCTCCCAAAGCATCATCGCCCAGGAAGACGCCCTTACACAGGCGAAAGCCACCACCTATTCGCGTCCGTGGACGCTCCCCGATCAGATCGGCCGCTCCCTGCGCTGTATGTTTCTCGGCTTCATCATCGCCTCGTGCGTGGCGATTCCCCTCGGCCTTCTCTGCGGACTCAGCCGCGTGGTCATGGCCGCGCTCACCCCGCTCATCTCGCTCTTCAAGCCGGTTTCCCCCATCGTCTGGCTCCCGATCATCTTCATCATCGTCGGCGGCTTCATCCCCGATCCGTCCAATTCGGCGATTCTGAATTTCTTCAACGCCGTCCCCGGCTTCACCGGCATCAGCGTCAACCCCGCCTTCCTCGCCTCCGCCGTCACCGTCGCTCTCTGCTCGCTGTGGCCCACCCTCGTCAACACCGCCCTCGGTGTCGCCGCCGTGGACAAGGACCATATGAACGTCGCCAAGGTTCTCCGCCTCGGCGTCGTCGCCCGCCTCTTCAAAATCATCATTCCCTCCGCGCTTCCGCTCATCTTCGCCGGTCTGCGCATCTCGCTCGGCGTGGGCTGGATGGTGCTCATCGCCGCCGAACTCCTCTCCTCCAGCGAAGGCATCGGCAAGTTCGTCTGGGACATGTTTAACAACGGCTCCTCCCAGACCTTCGCCCAGATGTTCGTCGTCGTCTTCGTGGTCGGCATCATCGGTCTCATCCTCGACCGCATCATGATCGTCTTCCAGCGCCTCGTCTCCTTCGACGGCGCACCGACATCCCTTTAGGTAAGAAGGACGAAGTATGAAGGAAGAAGTTCAATCAACCGCCCGAACCCTTGCGGATAGTCGCCAAGATCCTCACGAGTTCGTCGGCCTCGATCCTGAGTTTCTCCAAACGCTTCGCCGGCAGGACTTCCAACCGCTCCACATACTCCAACCAAAACGCAGTCTCATCCGCCTCCTCCAGCGCAATGCCTACCTTGTTGCTGAAGTCCCGCGTGGAACGCCCGCGTTGCGAAGCCCGGTAGTTCGACGCCGCGGAGCTGGAGCTGCGAATCACCTGATCCGCCGCGTTCCGAGCCGCCAGCCCCTTGGGAAGCGCCTCAGCCATCTTGGCCACCCGCAACGCAAACACCATCAGTCGCTCACACAGTTCATTCGGCATGATGCCGGATTCTGAAACCTTCTTACTTCTCACTTCAAACTTCTTACTTCTCTCTACGATGCCCGCATACCTTGAGCTAGAAAACGTCTCCCTCGGCTACGGCCCCGCCGGCCGCCGCACCGAGGTGCTGCGCAACGTCAACCTCTCCGTCGATGAAAACGAATTCGTCGCCATCATCGGCTTCTCCGGCAGCGGCAAGTCCACCCTCGTCAACCTCATGGCCGGCCTCGCCACGCCCGACTCCGGAGAAGTTCGCATCCACGGCAAAAAAGTCACCGGCCCCGGCCCCGACAAAGGCATCGTTTTTCAAAACTATTCCCTGCTCCCCTGGCTCACGGTCTTCGGCAACATCGAGCTCTCCGTCGCCCGCGTCTTCCCCAAGATGTCCAAGACCGAGCGCCACGACCATGTGATGCACTACATCAAGATGGTCGGCCTCTCCCACGCCGTCGACCGCCGCCCCGCCGCGCTCTCCGGTGGCATGCGCCAGCGCGTATCGCTCGCCCGCACGCTCGCCATCAAGCCCGACGTCCTCCTCCTCGACGAACCGCTCTCCGCCCTCGACGCGCTCACCCGCTCGAACCTTCAGGACGAGATTCTCCGCATCTGGGAGCAGGACAAAAAAACCGTCGTCCTCATCACCAACGACGTGGACGAAGCCGTCCTCCTCGCCGACCGCATCATCCCGCTCACCGTCGGCCCTGCCGCCACACTCGCCGCCCCGATCACCGTCAACATCCCCCGTCCGCGCAATCGCACCGAGCTCAACCACCTCCCCGCCTTCCGCGAACTCAAGACGCACACCACCCAGCTCCTGCTCTCCTTCAAAAAGGAAAAACTCAGCAGCACCGCCACGCTTCCGCCTCCGCCCGACATCCAGCCCGTCGACTTCTCCGCCGGCCCCGGACGCCCCGCCAGACCCTTTGCCGCCTAAGATTCCTGCCCATGAAAAATCTCCGTTTCCTGGAAATCTTCCAGCTCGTCAAAGCCTACCCCAATCCCTTCGGAGCAGCCATCAAGGTCGTGGACGGCTTCGACCTCATCGTCCCCCAAGGCGAGCTTGTCTCCATCATCGGTCACTCCGGCTGCGGCAAGTCCACCGTGCTCACCATGATCGCCGGCCTCAATGATGTCACCAGCGGCGGCATCATCGTCGACGGTCGCGAAGTCGAAGGCCCCGCCCCCGACCGCGCCGTCGTCTTTCAAGCACCCTGCCTGCTCCCCTGGATGACCTCCCTCGGCAACGTCCTTATCGGCGTCAAATCCGTCTACCCCCACGCTTCCAAAAAAGACCAGCACGACCTCGCCGCCCACGCCCTCTCCCTCGTCGGCCTCGGCTCGTCGCTCGACAAATACCCGCGCGAAATGTCCGGCGGCATGCAGCAACGCGTCGGTATCGCCCGCGCCATCGCACTCAAGCCCAAGGTCCTCCTCCTCGACGAACCCTTCGGCCGCCTCGACAGCCTCACCCGCATGGAACTGCAGGATGTGATTCTCAACATTCTCAACGTCCAGAAAATCACCACGCTTCTCATCACCCACGACGTCGACGAAGCCGTCTACATGTCCGACCGCATCGTCATGATGACCAATGGCCCCGGCGCCAAGGTCGGCGAGATCATGACCATCGACTTCCCCAAGCCCCGAGAACGCCTGAGCATGATGGCCGACGAACGCTTCTACGGCTACCGCGAGCGCCTGCTCCGCTTCCTCGACGACTGCGGCCACGCCAAGGAAGCCGCGAAGGCCGTCAAAACCGCCTGATTCTCTTTCCCTTTGCTTGTGTGTTTGCAGCCGCGCCCGCGAGGGCGCGGCTTTTTTGCGTTTACCAGACTGAATCCTCACCCGTGAACATCTCTCATGATTCTAAGCAATATGATTCAAGCCGTTTATGTCCTGAAATGTTACGGAGGCATTACGGGTGCTGGTTCAACAGGCAAGAAAGACGATCCGTTCGTCGTTCGCACACCACACCACACACCATGAAAGACCACCTCCAGCGCTTACTTCTCCTCACCGCGCTCTCGACCGCGGCCATCGCCGCCGAAACTCCGAAGGCCCCCGCGACCTTCCTCGACTCCCTCATTGAGGGCAAACCCGTCATCGACGTCCGCATCCGCTTCGAGCAAGTCCAGCAGGACGCGCTCAAGACCGCCGACGCCATCACCGCCCGCACCCGCCTCGGCTACGGCACCGCCCCCTACAAGGGTTTCCAAGCCTACATCGAAGGCGAAAACATCGAACCGCTTGAGAAAAACTACTTCGATGGCACCGGCACCAACGGCTCCAAGTATGCCACCGTCGCCGATCCGGAAATCACCCACATCAATCAAGCCTGGCTCGCCTACACCTACGAGAAAACCAAGGCCACCCTCGGCCGCCAGAAGATCATCTACGACAACGCACGCTTCATCGGCGATGTCGGCTGGCGCCAGAACGACCAGACCTTCGACGCGTTCTCCATCAAGGACACCACCTTCAAAAAACTCACGCTGAACTACGCCTACCTCGAACGCATCAACCGCGTGTTCGACGATTCCGGCGCCCAGCCCGACTACCACTCCAATTCCCACCTGGTGAACGTCAGCTACGCCGGCGTGCCCTTCGGCACCCTCACGGCCTACGCCTACCTGCTCGATTTCAAAGCCCATGACGGCACACCCGCCGCCCAAACCGCCGCTCGCAACAATTCGACCCAGACCTACGGCCTGAGCTACGTGGGCGCCTATCCTGTCGGCAAAGAGTTCAAGGCCACCTATCGTCTCGAATACGCCACCCAGTCCGAATACGGCAACAGCCTCGTTCACTACAACGCCGACTACTACACCGCCGAGCTCGGCGGAGCCACGAAGAATTACTCCTTGGCCGCCGGCTATGAAGTGCTCGGTTCCGACAGCGGCCAGGGTTTCCGCACCCCGCTCGCCACGCTTCACGCCTTCGATGGCTGGGACGATGTATTCCTCGTCACCCCCGCCACCGGCCTGACTGACACCTACATCAAGGCAACCGCCAAGATTCCCGGTCCCGTCGCACTGACCGCGTTCTACCACTTCTTCGGCACCGATCGCGGCGCATCCGACCTCGGCCAGGAAGCCGACATCGCCGCGGTCTACAAGCTGAACAAGCAGATCAGCTTCCTCGCCAAATTCGGAAAATACTGGAGCGATCAGAACGGACCCAAGGCCACCGCCGGCAACGCCGACGTCCAGAAATTCTGGCTCGAGGCTGACTACAAGTTCTAAGCCTCGTGCTCAGCAGGCTTAAAAGCCCTCTTCGTCAAAACACCCCGGCGAAGCCCTCCAAGGCTTCGCCGGTTGTCCGTTCCCGTCTCCTGATCATCGGCAACGGCATGGTCGGATGGAAACTCTGCCAGGCCCTTGTCGCACGCGGTGTTCACCGCACTTCCCGGATCACCATCATCGGCGACGAGCCACGTCCCGCTTACGATCGCGTCCGTCTCACCGATTACTTCAACCATCGCCGCGCCGACGATCTCCTGCTGGCCCCGCGCTCGTGGTATGAAAGCAACGATCTTGATCTTCGCACCGGCGTCACCGCCACGGCGATTGATCGCAAGGCCCGCACCGTCACCCTCTCTTCCGGCGACATTATCGCCTATGATCGACTGGTTCTGGCCACCGGCTCGCACCCCTTTGTTCCACCCATCGCTGGACGCGATCATCCGCTTGTTCACGTCTATCGCACCATCGAGGACCTCGAGGCGATCCAAGCTCTTGCCGTCCACGGTCGCCGGGCCGCAGTGATCGGTGGCGGCCTACTCGGACTCGAAGCCGCCAAGGCCCTGCTCGATCTCGGCGTCGAGGCGACCGTCATCGAACGCGGCTCCGGCCTGATGGCCCGCCAACTTACACCCGACGCCTCCACCCTTCTTCGCGAAAAAATCGAGGCCATCGGTGTGCGCATTATCTCCGGAGAAGACACCCGCGCCGTCGAACCCGCCGTCGGCGGCCTGCGTCTGCTTTTCTCCAACGGCACCGATCTGCTCACTGATTTTCTGATCATCGCCGCCGGCATAAAACCCCGTGATGAACTCGCCCGCGCCTGCGATCTCGTCATCGGCAAACGCGGCGGTGTGGAGGTGGACGATTTCCTCACCACGTCCGATCCGCGCATCCATGCCCTCGGCGAATGCGCCTCCCATCACGGCATGATCTACGGCCTGGTTACTCCCGGCTACCTCATGGCCGAGGCCCTCGCCGACACTCTTGCCGGCAAACCCCGCCGCTTCACCGGCGGCTCGCTCGCGGCCCGGCTCAAGCTTCTCGGTGTCGACGTATGCTCCAGCGGCGAATTCCAGGAGTCCGCCACCTCGCTCGTCCACCGCACCGCCGACACCTACCGCGAACTCATCTTCGAAGGCAGCCGCCTCGTCGGCGCGCTCAGCGTCGGTCCCAATCCCGAAGCCGCCCGCTGTCAGGACGCCGTTGAGCGACGCCAGTTTTTCTGGCGCTGGCGTCGCGAACATTTCATCCGCACCGGCCGCCTTTGGTCGGAAGCCGCTTCGTCCGATCCTTCGCTGTGGCCCGCCGAGGCCATTGTCTGCAGTTGCAAGGGCATCACGCGCGGCGCACTCACCGCCGCCTGTCGCTCCGGCTGCACAACAGCAGACGCTCTCGCCGAAACCACCGGCGCATCCACCGTCTGCGGCTCATGCCAGCCGCTTGTCGCCCAGCTCGCCGGCGGCACCGCCGTGAGTCGCCCCGCGGCCGGAGCACTCCTTCTCCTTCTCATCAGTCTCGCCGCCGCACTCGTCGCCGCGTCCATTGCGTCCATCCATCCACTCGCCATCGGCCAAAGCGTCGAGCACCGGCATCCGTGGGAATTCATCTTGCTGGACACTTTTTGGCGGCAGGTCACCGGCTTCACCATGCTGGGTGTCGCCGTGTTCAGCCTCGTGCTCTCGCTGCGCAAGCGCATCAAGCGGTTTACGCTCGGTGATTTTGGCTGGTGGCGCGTCATTCATTCCACGCTCGGCACGCTGGGCATCGTAACCCTCATCGCCCACACCGGCCTGCGCCTCGGCTCGAATTTCAATCTCGTTCTCATGCTCGATTTTCTCGGGCTGATCCTCCTCGGCACGGGTGCCGGCCTCGTCACCGCCTGGGAAAAAAACCTCGCGCCACAGTCCGCCCTCCGTCTCCGCCGCGGCTGGACCTGGGCGCACATCCTCCTCGTCTGGCCGCTCCCCGTGCTCGTGGGATTTCACGTGCTGGCGGCCTACTACTACTGACGCCCCATGAAACTCCGCTTCAAATGGAAACCATGGGCGCTCTGGGCCGCCGTCTTCTGGGGGAGTGCCGGCCTCGCCGCCTCGCTTTTCTACAACGACACCGGCCGGAAGTTCTTCCTCCCCGGTCCCACCACTCACGGCCACCACCAGATCGAGCTCAAATGCTCCGTCTGCCACACCCCGTTTGGCGGCGTGAAAAACGACGCCTGCAACCAGTGTCACGGCGCCGAACTCACCGCCGCGCGCGACTCCCACCCTGTTTCCAAGTTTACCGATCCCCGCAACGCCGACCGCCTCAAATCCCTCGACGCCCTCCACTGCGTCACCTGCCACGCCGAGCACGAACCCCACGTCACCCACGAGATGGGCGTCACCCAGCCACAGGACTACTGCTTCCACTGCCACGCCGACATCGCCAAGGAGCGGCCCACCCACAAGGGCCTCCCATTCAACTCCTGCGCCGCCTCGGGCTGCCACAACTTCCACGACAATACCGCCATCTACGAGGACTTCATCACCAAACACATGAAGGAGTCCGCCGTCCGGCCCAAGCCGCTCGTTCCGGTCCGTGTGCTCGTCGCCAAGGCCGTTCCTCTGCCCGATCCCCTTCCCGCCGGCCCGGCCGATGTCGTCCACGACTGGGCCGCCTCCGCCCACGCACGCGCCGGCGTCTCCTGCATCGACTGTCATCAAGCCGGCAAGACATCCGTCATGTGGATACCGAAGCCCGGTGTCGAAAGTTGCGCACGTTGCCACGCCGCCGAGACCGCCGGTTTCAAAGCCGGTTTCCACGGCATGCGCATCGCCGCCGGCCTCTCGCCCATGACGCCCGCCATGGCGCAGATCCCCATGAAGCCTTCGGCCGCCCACCGCGAGTTGAGCTGCAACTCCTGCCATGCCGCGCACCGCACCGACACCCGCTTCGCCGCCGCCGAGGCCTGCATGCAGTGCCACGACGACAGTCACACCCTCGCCTATAAAAACTCTCCCCACTTCAAGCTCTGGCAGGCCGAGCTCGCCGGCACGGCGCCCGCCGGCAGCGGCGTCTCCTGCGCCACCTGCCACCTTCCCCGCAAGTCACGGTATGACGAAAACACCGACACCACCATCGTCACCGTCGAGCACAACCAGAACGCCAATCTCCGTCCCAACGAAAAGATGATCCGCACCGTCTGCCTCGATTGCCATGGCATGCCCATGGTTCTCGACGCCCTCGCCGACCGCGCGCTCATCGACCGCAATTTTGACAGCCTCCCCTCCGCTCACGTCGAAAGCATCGACATGATCCTCCAACGGAAGGCCGCCAAACGAAGCCAGAAAACCAACAATACACAGCCACAATGAAAACGATCCAGACCATCATCGCCAGCCTCCTGCTCACCGCCGGAGTCGCTGTTTTCCTCGCCAACGTCAGCCGCGCCGCCGACGCCGCCAGCACGCCCAGCATCACGCCGAAGACCATGGCCGACGCCCTCCACGCCGTCATGAATGCCGACCGCACGGTCTACACCAAGAACGTCGTCAACCGTCTCCAAAACCAGGAGCACGTCATCACCGCCAGCGAGCACTACGTCGACGACAAGGCCCTCCCGCTCCCCGCCCAGATGTTCCGCATGGGTGCCGAGATGGTCGCGTCCAAGGACCCCGGCTTCTCCTACGCCCTCCTCTCCGAATGGCCCATCAACAAACAAAACGCCCCGAAGACCGACGTCGAAATCGCCGGCCTGAAGTTCGTCGCCGAAAAACAGGGCAAGGAAAACTACTACGCCGAGGAAACCCTCGGTGATAAAAAATACTTCACCGCAGTCTATGCGGACGTCGGCAGCGCCCCCGCCTGCATCAAGTGCCACAACAGCCACGAGGATTCGCCGCGCACCGACTTCAAGCTCGGTGACGTCATGGGCGGCGTCGTCATCCGCATCCCTGTCGACACCAAGTAAGACTCACAACCGTCCACCATCACCACCATGAGCGTCACACCTCGTCAGATCGAACTCGTCCAGACCACCTGGGAACAGGTTGTTCCCATCGCCGACACCGCCGCCGACCTCTTCTACGGCCAGCTCTTCACCATCGCTCCGCAGGTGAAGCCCATGTTCCCCACCGACATGGCCGAGCAGAAGAAAAAACTCATGGCGACGATCACCGTCGCCGTGCGCGGCCTCAACAACCTCGGCGCCCTCGTGCCCGTTCTCCACAAGCTCGGCAAAGGCCATGTCGGCTACGGCGTGAAAGACGAACACTATGCCATCGTCGGCTCAGCCCTTCTCTGGACCCTTGAAAAGGGGCTCGGCGATGCCTTCACCCCGGAGGTCAAGGAAGCATGGGTCGCCGTTTACACCGTCCTTGCCGATACCATGAAAGCCGGCGCCGCCGCCTGATCGCGTCTAAGCACGCCAACACCCTGACAGTGAACCTCCACCGTGCTCCCCAACCGGTGGAGGTCACACTTGCGTCTGGGTTTTCAGCCAATACGTGCGCGTTTTTATCATTAAAACTATAAATGATTTTAGATAAAACTATTCAAATGGTTAATTGGCAAAAACCCGCCCACGGCATCACAGGTGCTGACTAAAGGGCATGTCCTCGTCCGCGCCCATTTCCTCCGAAAACCCGTCCTTCAACCCTGTGCAGAAGGAATACCTGCAAGGCTTCATGGCCGGCGTGGCCGCGTCCGGGCAATTCCCTTTCACCGGGCACACCGCCGCCGGTCAGCTGACCACTTCCGCCGCCGGTGCCGTCACCGGCAACCTCGCCGCCCCTCCGCCTGAAGACACCGTCTTCGGCACCCCGCTCGCGGATCTCTGCAAGGAAGAGCGCTGGAAATACGACGAAAACCCCCTCGACGCTTGGGAGCGCCTCATCGCCCACGCCGACGCCGACAAGTTCCCCGACGCAGAAAACACCTACCGTTTCAAAACCCACGGCCTCTTCTACGTCGCGCCCGCGCAGGACAGTTTCATGATCCGCCTGCGCATCCCGGCCTGCGAACTCACCTCGCACCAGCTCCACGGCCTCGCTGATCTCGCCGCCGATCTCGGCGGTGGCTATGCCGATCTCACCACGCGCGGCAACATCCAGATCCGCGAATTCAAGCCTCGCGACCTCGTGCAGGTGCTCACCCGCGTGCAGGATCTCGGTCTCACTTCACGCGGCTCCGGCGCCGACAACATCCGCAACGTCACCGCCTCGCCCAACAGCGGCTTCGATCCCGACGAGCTTATCGACGTGCGCCCCTTTGCCAAAGGCGTCCACCACTACATCCTGAATCATCGCGATCTCTACGGCCTCCCGCGCAAGTTCAATGTCGCCTTCGACAACGGCGGCAGTCTCACCGCCGCCGCCGACACCAACGACATCGGCTTCTTCGCCGTCCGCGTCACCGAGAAGACTCTCGCCGCCGCCGGCGCTTCCGGCGTCGAGCCGGGAATCTATTTCCGCGTTCAACTCGGCGGCATCACCGGCCATCAGGATTTCGCCCGCGATACCGGCCTGCTCATCCGCCCCTCCGAGGCCGTCGCCGTCACCGCGGCGATGATACGAGTCTTCGCCGAGCACGGCGACCGCACCAACCGCAAGAAAGCCCGCCTCAAATACCTCCTCGACAGCTGGGGCTTTGAAAAATTCATCGCCGAAACCCGGAAGAAACTCGCCTTCCCGCTCGGCCGCCTGCCTCTCGCCGCCTGCGAACCCCGCCGGCATGTCATCAAGCACGGCTGGCTCGGCGTCGCCCGCCAATCCCAGCGCGGATTCAACTCCATCGGTGTCGGCGTCCCCGTCGGCCGCATGAAGCCCGGCCAGATGCACCAGATCGCCGACCTCGCCGAGCACTACGGCAAAGGCGAGATTCGCCTCACCGTCTGGCAGAGCCTCATCATTCCCCACGTCGCCAACCCGCTCGTCAACGCCGTCACCCGGCAGGTTGAGCGCATCGGCTTTTTCACCGAGGCCCCCAGCACGACCGGCGGCATCGTCGCCTGCACCGGCAACAAGGGCTGCAAATACGCCGCCGCCGACACCAAAGGCCACGCCCTCGCGCTCTCCAAACACCTCGCCTCCTGCGGCCTCATCCTCGAACAGCCCGTCAATCTCCACTTCACCGGCTGTCCCAACAGCTGCGCCCAGCACTACTGCGGCGATCTCGGTTTCGTCGGCGCCAAACTGTCCGACAATACCGAGGGCTTCCACGTCGTGATCGGCGGCGGCATGGACCAGGAACAAGGCGTCGCGAAGGAAATCTTCCGCGGTGTCCGCGCCACCGAAGTCCCCGCCCTCGTCGAGAAAATCCTGCGCACCTACGACACCCGCCGCGCACGCGGCGAAAGCTTCGTCCAGTGGTCCCGCCGCCACTCCATCAAAGAACTCCAAGAGTTCCTCTCCTCCTGACCGTTCCCGTTCTCCTAATCGTTCTCTTTCTCCATGTCCGCCGTCCCCCTGATTCCCGAAAACGCCCCCTTCTCGCCCGAGCAACGCGCGTGGCTCAACGGCTTCCTCGCCGGTTTCTACAATCGCACCGCCGCCCCCGCGACCGGTGCCGTCGCACCGGTCGCCACGCTCACGCCACTCACCATCCTCTTCGGCACCCAGACCGGCACCGCCGAGACGCTCGCCAAGCAGGCCGCCAAGGAAGCCGGCAAGCGCGGATTCGCCGCCACCGTGCTCGACATGTCCGCCGCCACGCTGCCCCAGCTCGCCCAGGAAAAAAATCTCCTCGTCATCACCAGCACCTACGGCGACGGCGAACCGCCCGACAACGCCAAGGCCCTCCACGCCGCCCTCGGTGGTCCGACCGCGCCCTCCCTCGGCGGACTCCAATTCAGCGTCTGCGCCCTCGGCGACACCAACTACACGCTCTTCTGCCAGTGCGGAAAAGACTTCGATCTCGGACTCGAAAAACTCGGCGCCAAGCGGGTTTCCGCCCGCGTCGACTGCGAGCTCGATTATGAAGCCGCGTTCACCGCATGGCTCGACTCCGCGCTCTCCGCGCTGGGCTCGGCCGCGCCATCGACCACCACCGCAGAAGCCAAGCCCGCTTCACCCGCCGCCGAAGGCTATTCCAAGAAAAACCCGTTTCCAGCGCCCGTCCTGACCGTGCGCAACCTCAACGCCCCCGGCTCCGTCAAAGAGGTCAACCACGTCGAGTTTTCCCTCGAAGGCTCCGGCCTCGTCTATGAAGCCGGCGACGCGCTGGGCGTCTTCGCCCAGAACTGCTCCTCGCTCGTCTCCGATGTCATCGCCGCCCTCGGATGCGATGGCGAGGAGGCCGTGCCGACGCCCGCCGGCGAGCTTTCACTGCGCGCCGCCCTCACCACCCAGTTCGATCTCGGCAAACCCGGTGCCGATTTACTGGCCCTCTTCGGTGCGACCGCCCGTCCTGAACTCCACCACGTCATCGACGTGATTCTCGCACATCCGGATAAACATCCCTCGCCCGCCTCCTTCGTCGCCGCGCTCAAAAAACTCCAGCCGCGCCTCTACTCGATCTCCTCTTCGCCCAAAGCCCACGCCGGACAGGTTCATCTCACGGTCGGCGCCGTTCGCTACGATCTCCACGGTCGGCCCCGCAAAGGCGTCGCCTCCACTTTTCTGGCCGAACGCGCCCTCGCCCACGGCACCGCCGGAGTTTTCGTCCACAGCAACAAAGCCTTCCGCCCTCCTTCCTCCGGCGATACGCCCATGATCATGGTCGGCCCCGGCACCGGCATCGCTCCGTTCCGCGCCTTTCTGCACGAGCGCGCCGCCCACGGCGCCAAAGGCAAAAACTGGCTCTTCTTCGGCGACCAGAAAGCCGACACTGATTTCCTCTACCGCGACGAATTGGAAGGCCTTAAGAAATCCGGCATCCTCACCCGCCTCGATCTCGCGTTCTCCCGCGATCAAAAGGAAAAAATCTACGTTCAAAACCGCATGCTCGACGCCGCCGCCGAGCTCTACGCCTGGCTCGAAGAGGGCGGCTGTTTCTACGTGTGCGGCGACGCCAGCCGCATGGCCAAGGACGTGGATGCCGCGCTGCACAAAGTCATCGAGACCGCCGGCAAAAAATCCGCCGACGAAGCCGCCGCCTACATTCAGGCGCTCAAGGCGGCCAAGCGCTACCAACGCGACGTGTATTGATCGCGACTCAAATCCGCCCTCGACGCATCGCGAGGGCCTTCCGCCACTGAAAAGACGGCCCCGGTTGGGCCGTCTTTTTAGCGCATCACGCCGGCGAACAGCGCCTGCAAAAACTCCTTCTGCTCAAGGCTGAATGGCTGCGGATCGGCCTGCACACGCGTGAGCTTCACCGCGCAGAACTTGAATTCCGGCTGTTTCGAAACCGGATCCACTTCCTCGCTCGTGGTCGCGTTGATCGCCAGATCAGGCCCCGCTTCGTCGTTCCAGTGAAAGGGAGAAAAACAACAGCCGGCGCGAATCGCATCCGTCACCCGCGCGGGCAAGACCGCGCGGCCGCGACGCGACTTCACCTCGACCGCATCACCGGTTGCCACGCCCAGCATGCCGGCATCCTCGGGATTCAGTTCAAGAAACGGCCTCGGGTTGAGTTTGTTGAGCTGCGGCACCTTGCCGGTCTTCGTCATCGTATGCCACTGGTGCGCGCACCGGCCGGTCGTCAGCACAAAGGGGAATTCGCCGTCAGGCATTTCCGCCGGCGGCAGCGCGGGCCGCGCAAAAAAACGCGCCTTGCCTGTCGAGGTCGGAAACACCATGCGCACGCCTTCCGGCGTCGTGCCTCCGGACGGCAGGTAACGCAGCGGATGTCCTTGTGTTTCGCCCGGACCGCACGGCCATTGCAGCGAACCTTCGCGCAGCCGTTCATAACTCATGCCGCGCAGATCGTAGCCGCTCACCGGATTCGCCGTGAGTTTGATCTCTTCAAAGACATCGCTCGCGCTCCGATAGGGAAACGCTTCGCCAAACCCCATCGCCCGCGCGACGCGCGTGATGATTTCCCAATCCGGCAGCGTATCGCCGGGCGGCTCGACCGCCTTTTGCATGAGCGTCACGTTGCGCTCCGAGTTGACCATCGTGCCCTCGGCCTCGGCCCAGACGGCGCCCGGCAGCAGGATGTCGGCGTAGCGCGTCGTCTCCGTCGGGTGGTAAGCATCCTGCACGATCACGAGCTCGGCCTTTTCGAGCGCCGCGAGCACGCCGTTGCGCGCCGGCATCGTGACCGCCGGATTCGAGCCGATCACCCACAACGCCTTCACGTGCCCGGCCTGCATTTTTTTGAACAACGCCACCGCGTCGTCGCCCGGCTCGGGGCGGATCGCGCCCGACGGCAGACCCCACAAACGCTCGATGAAAACACGGTCATCCGCACTCACAACGGCACGTTGCCCCGGCAGCGCATGTCCCATGTAGCCGACTTCGCGCCCGCCCATCGCATTGGGCTGGCCGGTCAGAGAAAACGGACCGCTCCCGGGCCGGCCGATCTTGCCGGTCGCGAGGTGCAGGTTGCAAATCGCGTTGGTATGCCAGGTCCCGTGGGTGCTTTGATTGAGCCCCATCGTCCAAAACGTCATCGCCTCGGGCGCATCGCCCAGCCACTGGGCCAGCGTGCGGATCGCCGCCTCGTCGAGTCCGGTGAGCGTCGCGACTTTTTCCGGCGGATACTCGGCCAACATTGCCTCGGTCGTCTCCCAGTCCTCGGTGTGGCTGGCGATAAACGCACGGTCCACTTTCCCCGCCTTCACGAGCAGGTGCAGCAGGCCGTTGAGCAACGCCAGATCGGTGCCCGGCGCGATGGGCAGATAAAGATCGGCTTTCTCCGCCGCCGGAATCCGGCGCGGATCGATCACCACCAGCTTCGCACCCTGCTTCTGGCGGTCCAGCATGCGCGTATAAAGAATCGGGTGACAGTCGGAGACATTCCCGCCGATCACGATCATGAGGTCGGTCTTGTCGATGTCCGTATAAGCTCCCGGCGGACCGTCGGCCCCAAGCGAGAGTTTGTAGCCGCTGGCCGCGCTGGCCATGCACAACCGCGAGTTGGACTCGATGTTGTTGGTGCCGAGAAACCCCTTGCAGAGCTTGTTCGCCAGATACTGCGCCTCAGTCGAAAGCTGGCCTGAAACATACAGCGCCACCGCGTCGGGCCCGTGCACCGCGATGATCGCCTGCAACCGCCGCGCGGTCTCCGTGATCGCTTCGTCGATGCCCACCGGAAGCACGGCCTCTTCCCTCCGGGCGCGCATCCACGCACGATCCAACCGCCCCCCGCCGGACAATGTCTGCGCGACGGTGATCCCCTTTGTGCACAACCGTCCAAAATTCGCCGGATGCAGTTTATCCCCGGTGACTTTGACGATCTTGCCCTGCTTCACCTCCAGCACCATGCCGCAGCCCACCCCGCAGTAGGGGCAGACCGTGCGCACATGCGCGGACTCAGAGGGGGTTTCACTCATGAAAATAATTTAGCAGAGAACATGCCCCTGGTGCCAGCCGCTCGCTGACTTATTTCACTCAAACAGATGAGCCTCTTTCATCGTTCCAATGAGAAGGTTCCGGTGCACGCGAATCCGGCTGTATCGACAGCGACTGTCCAGCCCGCCATAAACACCGACGATGACTATCGAAGTCCTCCGGCTCTTCATTTCTACCGGACACAACTACTTCGGCCACCACGGCCAGCCCGCCGGTCAAAATCCCACGGTCGAAGTGGATGCCGTTGAATGCGTCGCCGGCCGCGGCCTGCGCGGCGACCGTTATTTCGACCACAAGGAAGACTACAAAGGCCAGGTCACCTTTTTCGCCATCGAGGTCTACGACGACCTCTGCGCCCGTTTTCAACTCGCCGACGCCTCCCCCGCCGATGCACGCCGGAATGTCATCACCCAAGGCGTCGATCTAAACACCCTCGTCGGCAAAACATTTGAAATCCAAGGCGTGCGTTTCCAAGGCGTGAGCGAGTGTTCCCCGTGTTACTGGATGGACCAGGCTTTCGCTCCCGGCGCCAACGATCATCTGAAGGGCCGCGGAGGCCTGCGCGCGCGCATCCTCTCCGACGGCTGGCTGCGCACCGTGCGCGCGCAGACTCCCGCGCACACCGCCCATGGCTGAGTTCACCTTCAGCGGGGCCATCCTCGCCGGCGGCCGCTCCTCGCGCATGGGCCGCGACAAGGCGTTTCTCACGCTCGATGGCCGCACACTGGTTTCGCGTCAGGCCGCGCTGCTCAACGAGCTTGGCTGCGCCGAGCTGCTGCTCTCCGGCCGACCCGACACCGACTACGGCGTGCCCTCTGCGCGCATGGTTTACGACTCCGTCGCCGACTCCGGCCCACTCGCCGGCCTGGCCGCCGTGCTTGCCGCCGCCCGCCACCCATGGGTGCTCGTGCTCGCGGTGGATCTACCCCATATTACGCGACCGTTTCTCCAAAGCCTCCTCGATCAAGGCGCGGGACGCACCGGTATTGCGCCCCGCATCACTGAAGGCTGGGAACCTCTCGCCGCGCTCTACCCTCGAACCTTGCTGCCCGAGGCTGAAGCCGCGCTTCGCGACGGCCGCTATTCGCTTCAACCCTTTCTTGATCAGGCCGAACACTCCGGCTTCATGTGCCGCCGGTTTGTCGCCTCCGACGAACAGCCCTTGCTGGCCAATTGGAATTCTCCGTCCGACTTTGCCAAGCGTCCTTGATTGCAACTGGCATTCAACAAGCTACGCAATCGACCCTTCCATGCCATCCAATCCCACCTCACCCAACCCGGCTGTCCAAGCGCCACTTCTCAATGAAACCGCGCTCTTTCGCCTACCGTGGTGGCAGCGGTTTGATTTCAGGGTGGCAACGGTCTTTGGGGGCGCCGCGCTGGTTATCATCGGTATTTGCGGTCTGTTCACCTACCAATCCATCGCCGCCGCAAAACTGAGTGCCTTTGAAAGCCGCCTGCAAAGCCTCGCCGTCGCACTTTCCCAGACCATCGATGCCGAGGACATCGTCCACGCCTCTCCCGATCCCGCCGTCTTTACGCCCGCCATTCAGTCGATGCGCGACCACTTCAAGCAGATCGTGGATAGCGAGCCGGACATCGACTCCATCTACATCCTTCTCCCCACCGAAAAACCAGGCCAGCTGCGTTTTCTTATCGATGCCTCCAAGGTCAGCCGGGTGGCCAAAAAATACGAACTCTACGACGCCACCGAACTGCCCTTCATGCTGCAGGGCTTTGAACATGTCTCCGTGGAGGACCGCGTCTACGGCGACGATTTCGGCCAGACTCAATCCTCCTACGCACCGCTGCGTCGCAAAGATGGCACCGTGGTCGGCATCGTCGGCATCGATGTCCTCGCCATTCGTCTGAATGCCACCCGCTGGCAGGTTATCCGCTTTTGTCTGATCGTCTTCGGCGTGGCCGCCGCCGCCATCTTCCTCCTGGCCGCCTTCGTGCGTCATCAGGTTCAGCAACCCTTGGCCCGCGTGCTGCACGCCGTCTCCGACATCGCCTCCGGCCGGCCGCATCAACAATTGCACACGCGCCGCCACGATGAATTCGGTCTTCTCGCCGACCAGTTCGACGCCATGGCCCAGCACCTCCGCGACCGTGAACGCCTGCGCGAGACGTTCGGCATCTATGTCAGCCGCGAGCTCGCCGACTCCCTCATGAAAGGAGGCAAGCTTCCCGAGCTCGGCGGCGTCGAGTGTCTCGCCACCGTAATCTTCTGCGATCTCACCAACTACACACGCATCAGCGAAAACCTGGGCGCGACCGAGGTGATCGCCTTGATCAACGAATACCTCGCCACCATGAGCGCGATCGTGGAGGCCCATCAGGGCTGCCTGCTCGACTTTACCGGCAACGGCATCATCGCGGCCTTCGGCACCCCGCTGGCATTGCCCGACCACGCCAATCACGCCGTGCAATGCGCGCTCAAAATGCGCCAGCAGCTCAACCGCCTGAACGGCGAATGGGAGGCACGAGGCCTCGCCGCCCGCTGGCAGGAAGTCGGCATTGATCGCGTGGAAATGCGCATCGGCATCCACACCGGCCCGCTGGTGGCGGGCAACATCGGCTGCGCCTCGCGCATGAAATACTGCGTGATGGGCGACACCGTGAACGTCGCCGCCCGGCTGGAGACACTGAACAAGGAATTCTCCACTTCGATTCTGGTGAGTGACCAGGTAAAAGTCCGCCTGCCCAACGAACTTCTGGATGGTCTCACCGACAGAGGAGTCCTGAAAGTCCGCGGCCGCCTCCAGTCCGTCGGCGCGTATAGTTTATAAAAACGCCGGTCTTTCCCGGCTGTCTTCCATCACACCGCGTGCTTGTCGATGAAGGCGCGAATTTCGCCGGCGTCGGCTTTCAAGAGATGCTTTTGGAGCGGGCGTTGTTTGAGCGCTTCGAGACTCGGGTCCGTCGGCTCGATGCCGATGGCGGCCTTGATCGTGTCCGGAAACTTCGCCGGACTCGCCGTCGACAGCACCAAACTCGGACGATCCTTGGACAGATCGGCAAAGGCGCACGCCGTGTGCGGATCGACAATGTAGCCGTAGCGTCCGTAGACCGACTTGATGATGCCGGGGATCTCCGCGTCCGTGCAGCGTGAGGCGCTGAAGGTGTCGCGGTTGAAGTTCTCGAATTTGTAGGCGCCGGTCGTCTTGAAGGCGTGCATCACCTCGCGGACTTTCGCGGCGTCACGACCCACGCTCAGGTAGAGGAAGCGCTCGAAGTTGCTCGATACCTGAATATCCATCGACGGCGCGAGAGACGGCGTGACCGCAGACACGCGGTAATCACCCGTCGTGAAGAGGCGGTGCAGGATATCGTTCTGATTGGTGGCGACCTTGAAGCTGTGGATCGGCACGCCCATTTTCTGGAGCATCCAGCCGGCGAGCACGTTGCCAAAATTGCCCGTCGGAACGACAAACTCAGTCTCGGCGCGCGTCGCGAGGGGCAGACGCAGGTAGGCGTAAAGATAGTAGACGCACTGCGCGAGGACGCGGGCGAGGTTGATGGAGTTGACCGCCGAAAGCCGGTGTTGTGTGCGAAAAGTCTGGTCCGCGAAAATATCCTTCAGCGCGGCCTGGGCGTCATCGAACGAACCGTCGATCGCGATCGCGTAGACATTGTCCGCACCGGTGCAGGCCATCTGGCGCTCCTGAAGCGGCGAAGTGCGGCCGTCCGGATAAAGAATGAAAATCGCGGCGCCGGGTTTTCCGAGAAGACCGTGGATGGCGGCTGAGCCGGTGTCGCCGGAGGTGGCGCCGAGGACGTTGATCGTCTGCCCGCGTGTGGCGCACTGGTGTTCGTAAAGATTGCCGAGGAGCTGAAGGGCGAAGTCTTTGAACGCGAGCGTGGGCCCGTGAAAAAGTTCGAGGACGGAGGTGCGCCCGTCGAGTTTGACGATGGGTGCGATGTCATGATGCGCGAACTTCGTATAGCTTTTGGCTATGATCGCACGGAGGACGGACGGCTCGATGTCGGTCGCGAAAAGTTTCAGAAACTCGAAGCAGAGCTCTGCGTAAGGCAGCGGTTCAAAACGCGCGAGGCCGGCGGCGGTGAACTGAGGCAGCGTCTCGGGCAGGTAGAGCCCGCCATCGGGCGCAAGGCCGGTGGCGACGGCGTCGGAAAAGCCGAGGGCGGGAGTCTGACCGCGGGTGCTTACGAATTTCATCGTTTTCGTTCTCTTACTCGTTCTCCTCCGACTCCCTTCATCCCGCCAAACCGAGAACGAGAAAGAGAACGAAGAACGAGAACGATTATTGAATCAAAGCTTGTCCAATTCGAAGGCGGTGTGGGCGACACGGGCGGCCTCGTCGGCCTTGTCCTTGTCGATCACGACGGAGATTTTGATCTCGGAGGTGCTGATGAGTTCAATGTTCACGCCCGCATCGGCCAGCGCCTGGAAGAGCGTGGCGGCGACGCCGGAGTGCGTCTTCATGCCGACGCCGACGACGGAGAGCTTGGCGATGTTTTCGTGGATGGCCACCTGGCCGCCGCCGATGGCGTCGAGGACCGGTTCGAGCGTGCGTTGAGCCTTCGCGGTCTCGGTGAGCGGCACGGTGAAGGTGAGATTGGCGATGCCGTTGCGGCCCACGTTCTGCACGATCATGTCGACCACGATGCTGGCGTCGGCGAGCGCACGGAAGACCTTCGCGGCGGAGCCGGGCTTGTCGAGAATGTTGGAGACGATGATTTTTGCCTGGTCCTTGTCGACGGCGACGCCGCGGACGACGACCTTTTCCATGTAGGCGACTTCTTGTTTCACGATGGTTCCTGGGTTGTAATTAAAGGAGGAGCGGACTTCGAAAACGACGCCGTATTTGGCGGCGAATTCGACCGAGCGGGACTGCATGACCTTCGAGCCGGATGAGGCCAGCTCGAGCATTTCGTCATAGGAGATTTCGTTGAGTTTCTTGGCGTTTTTCACGACGCGCGGGTCGGCGGTGTAGACGCCGTCGACGTCGGTGTAGATCTCGCACTTGTCAGCCTTGAGGGCGGCGGCAAGCGCGATGGCGGTAAGGTCGGAGCCGCCGCGGCCGAGCGTGGTGATCTGGCCTTCCTCGTTGATGCCCTGGAAGCCGGCGACGATCACGACCTTGCCGGCGACGAGGTCTTTCTCGATGGGCTTGGCGTTGATCGTTTTGATCTTGGCCTTGGTGTGGACCTTGTCGGTGAAGATGCCGGCCTGGGCGCCGGTGTAGGAAACCGCATCGACGCCGACGCCGTGGAGAGCCATCGCGGTGAGCGCGATGGTTTCCTGCTCGCCGACGGCGAGGAGCTGGTCGAGCTCGCGGTCACTGGGATTGGCGCAAAGGGCCTTGGCCCGTGCGATGAGCTCGTTGGTCACGCCGGCGCGGGCGGAAACGACGATGACGAGCTCGTTGCCTTCGTCGCGGATCGCCTTGACGCGCTCGGCGACCTTGCGGATGCGTTCGACGTCACCGACCGAGGTGCCGCCGTATTTTTGGACAATTCTGGCCATGGGTTTGAGTTGGAAGCTGGAAGGGGATCAGGCGAAGGTGGCGATGCGCAGGAGCACCGGTTCGCCGAGGACACTGGAGAGCTTGCCAAGGCGTGAGACGGTGGCGCGGATGGCCTTTTCGTTGCTGTCGTGGGTCGTGAGGATGAGCGAGGCGGCGCCGGGGCGTTCGCTGGGGCGCTGAAGAACACTGGCGATGCTCACGTCGAGCTTGGCGGTGGCTCCGGCGACCTTGGCCAGCACGCCGGGCTCGTCCTTCACCTCAAGGCGCAGGTAGTAGCGACCGGAGATGTTTTGCAACGGAGCGAGACGGGCGCGGGTCTCGGCAAGCTCGGGAAGATGGGAATTGCCGCGATTAAGGAGAATGACGGCATCGGCAATGTCGCTGATGACGGCGCTCGCGGTCGGATCCTGACCGGCGCCGCGGCCGATGTAAACGGTCTCACCGACGACGTCGCCGGTCACGGAGATGCCGTTGTAGACCTCGTTGACGTTGGCCAAAACCTTGGTGCTCGGAATGAGGGTGGGATGCACACGGACGAAGACTTCGCCGGTGTCGGCATCGCGGGTGATGACGGCGAGAAGTTTGATCGCGTAGCCGTTTTCCCGGGCGAAGGAGAGGTCGGCCTGGGTGATCTTGGTGATGCCCTCGATGAGCATCTTGCCGGTCGGAACCCAGGTGCCGTGCGCGAGGAAGGTGAGAATGGAGGCTTTGTGCGCGGTGTCCCAGCCATCGACATCGAGGGATTCGTCGGCCTCGGCGTAGCCAAGCTCCTTGGCTTCCTTGAGGATCTCCGGATACGACAATCCCTCGCGATCCATGCGCGTGAGGATGTAGTTACAGGTGCCGTTGAGGATGCCGTAGATGAGCTTGAAACGGTTGGCGACCAAGCCTTCGCGGAGGGCCTTGATGATGGGGATGCCGCCGGCCACAGACGCCTCAAAGAAGAAATGACCGCCGTGCTTGCGGGCGACGGCGAAGAGCTCGGGACCGTGTTTGCAAAGGAGGGCCTTGTTGGCGGAGACAACAGTCTTGCCGGCCTTGAGCGCGGCAAGCGTGACCTCGCGGGCAAGCGTGGTGCCGCCGATCAATTCACAGACGATGTGGACCGCCGGATCGGTGGCGATGGCGAGCGGGTCGGTGGTGAGCTTGGAAGCGGGAAGACGAACGGCGCGCTTCTTGTCGAGGTCGCGGACGGAGGCGCGGGCCAGATTGAGCTTTACGCCGAGGCGCGACTCAAGCGCGGCGCGGTTGGACTCGATGTGTTTCCATACGCCTTGGCCGACGGTGCCGAGGCCGCAGATACCGATGTTGACGGTTGCGAGTGTGCTCATGGGTTCACAGAAGGGCCGTCCGCCGGTTTTTTGACGAATTTATTTTCCGTGCCCTTGAGAAGGCGGCCGATGTTGGCGCGGTGCAGGACGATCACGAAACCGCCGATCAGAACGGCCAGACCGATGAGAAGCGGTGGTTTGCCGAGCACGATCGCGCCGACCGGAATGGCGACGGCCGCAAGGATCGAGGCGAGCGAGACGTAGCGGGACGCGTAAAACGTGACGAGCCACACACCGAGTGCGATCAACGTGACGACAGGCATGAGGACGATGAAGCCACCGGCGGAGGTGGCGACGCCCTTGCCGCCCTTGAAGCGGGTGAAACAGGAGAAGCTGTGACCGAGGACGGCGAAGAGAAGGCCGGTGACGGCGGCATACATGATATCGATCGTTCCCACGGAAAACGCCGGGAACACCACCAACGGCCAGCCGGCCGCCACCGCACCTTTGACCGCATCGAGCGCGAAGACGGTGTTACCCGCCTTCTTGCCGAGGACGCGTTTCACGTTGGTCGCGCCGGGACTCTTGCTGCCGTGCTCGAAAATATTGATCCCATAGGCGCGGGCCACGATGTAGCCGAAGGGAATCGCGCCCAGAAAATAGCCGGCGATTGCGGCGATGGTGAGGGGGATCAACATGGAGGAGGAAAAGGTGAGGCGCGTTATCTCTAACGCGCCGGGCCCGCGAGGAGCGAAAGAGGCGGATTAAGCAAATAATCCGCCCCCTACCCGCTCATCAGAGCTGGATGAACTTGGCCTGCTTGATCGCGGGGTTGCCCTTGATCTCGGCACGGGCCGCCTCGCTGGGCTCGGTGTCGACGCGCACCACCATATAGGCGGTGCTGCCGGGAGTGAGGCGGGAGAGCGACATGTCGGCGATGTTGACCTTGTCCTTGCCGAGCAGCGTTCCGACCATGCCGACCATGCCGGGCTGGTCGATGTTTTCGAGGACGAGGAGCTTGCCCTCGGCGGCGACTTCGACCTCGCGGCCGTTGATGCCGACGATGCGGGGAAGATTTGCCTTGCCGATCAGGGTGCCGCGGGCGCTGTGCACGGAACCGTCGCCGGCGGTGGCCTCGACCTCGATGAGGTCGGTGTATTCAACGGCGTCCGACGACTTGACGACCTCGAAGGCGAGGCCGAGGCGCTGGATCTGGCTGGGGGCGTTGACGCTGTTCACGCCGTCGCCGCTGATACGGCGCAGGTAGCCGCACTGGAGGGAGCGGGTGATGGCGTTGACGTCGAGATCGGCGACCTTGCCCTGGAAGAGCACGCGGAGCTTGGAGATCTGTTTGGGAGAGATCTGCTGCACGAGGGTGCCGAGCTTGGCGGCGAGATCGAGGTAGGGCGCGACGACCTTGGCGGCGGCGGCGTCCATGGAAGGCATATTGACGGCGTTGCGCACAGCACCGTGGAGGAGGACGTCGGCGATCTGTTCGGCAATCTCGATGCCGACCGATTCCTGGGCCTCGGTGGTGGAGGCGGCGATATGGGGGGTAAGGACGACGTTGGGCAGGGTGCGCAGCTCGCTGTCCTTGGCGAGAGGTTCGGTCTCATAGACGTCGAGGCCGGCGCCGGCCACGTGGCCGCTCTTGAGGGCGGCGATGAGGTCCTTTTCGTTGATGATGCCGCCGCGGGCGCAGTTGAAGAGGCGGACGCCCTTCTTGCACTTCGCGATGGCGGCCGCGTCGATCATATTGAGCGTGTCATCGGTGAGCGGCATGTGGACCGTGATGTAGTCCGAGCCGGCGAGGAGCGCGTCGAGCGTGACAGCCTCGACCTGCATGGCTGAGGCACGGCTGGCCGAGAGATAGGGATCGTAGGCGAGCACGCGCATGCCGAAGGCCTGGGCCCTCTTGGCAACCTCACTGCCGATGCGGCCGAGGCCGACGACACCGATGGTCTTCTTGTAAAGTTCGATGCCGCTAAGGGTCTTGCGATCCCAGTTGCCGGCCTTCATGGAGGCGGCGGCCTGGGCGATGGGACGCGCGCCACAGAGGATGTGAGTGAAAGTAAGCTCGGCAGTCGAGATGGTGTTGCCACCGGGAGTGTTCATGACGACTACACCGCGCTCGGTGGCGGCATCGACATCGACGTTGTCCACGCCGACGCCGGCGCGGCCCACGACTTTCAACAAAGGAGCGGCCTCGATGACGGCGCGGGAAACCTTCGTCTCGGAGCGCACGGCGATGGCGTGAACATCCTTCACGAGTTCGAGCACCTTCTCCGGAGAGGAGCCGTAGGCCTCAATGACTTCAAAGCCCGTCTGCTGACGCAGAAAGGCGACTCCCTTGGGCGAGATCTTATCGGCAACGAGGATTTTCATGGGAATGAGCGGTCAAGCGAAGAGCGCGGCACCCCGGCAAGCAAGGAAAAGCTGCTTATTGGCCTGCACTCCTTGCCCACAGGCAAATCAGGCCGGTGATCCGCCCAAATATAAATTAAGCAAAAGCCTGCCAATTGCTTGAGAAAGCCGCCGTCTCGGTATCCTCACCCGCCTTGCCGGCTGGCGTGTTTCCCGCTTTAATCTTAGAAATGAGTTCAGCGGTTATTTCGCAGAAGGAGAAATCCTCACGCTTGGTGCATCTCGATGCCCTGCGAGGCCTCATGCTGGTTTTCATGGCGGTGAACCATATCCCTACAGAGCTGCAGGTTTCGACCAACCACATCTTCGGGTTTGTGAGCGCCGCGGAAGGGTTTGTTTTTCTCGCCGGCCTGCTCGCCGGCATGGTCTACACGCGCAAACTGGACCGGGGCTCCTTCATGGAAATGCGCAACGCGGGCTTTCGCCGCGCGGCCACGATTTATCGCTATCATCTGGCCGCCTACCTAGCGGTCTTCGCATGGGTGATCGGCTCCGCCTACTTCATCGGCACCACGCCCGCTTGTGCTCCTATTCTCATGCATGATGCCCCTTGGCAGGCGCTCATCACCGGCCCGCTGTTTCTTTATCAGCCGGGCATGCTCGACATCCTTCCCATGTATTGCGTCTTCATCTTCGCGCTGCCGTTTCTGCTGCGCTGGCTGGAAGCCGGACACCGGTCACGCGTGCTACTGGGGAGCTTCGCACTCTGGGGACTCTGCAACGCATTCATTCCACAACACCCGTTTATCTCCGGCGCATTCAACACCGGTGCGTTTGATATCATCGCCTGGCAACTGCTCTTCGTAACCGGGGTGGTGTTCGGCCACGCGCACGCGCGGCGCCAGATCATCCTGCCAAAGCCGCGCGCGGCGATCATTGCGCTGATGCTGGCGACAACCGCCTTCCTTTACTCCGTGCGCCATGCCTTCCTGCCGGTGCCGTGGTCTTTCGGTTGGCTGGACGCCCTCACCAACAAAAACAATCTCGCCCCTGTCCGGCTCATCGATTTCTCGCTGCTCGCCTATCTGGTCTATCTGAGTGTCTCGCGTTTCCCTGCGATCATGCGCTGGCGCCCGCTCGCCTTTCTCGGCCGCCACTCCCTGCCCGTATTTTCGATCCATGTGGTCATCGCCACCGTGCTGCTCGCATTCCCATCCGCGTTTGGAGAGACGGTCGGAGGCCGCTGGCTCGCGACCGTGATCCTGCTGGGTGGCATGTATGCAGCCGCAGCCTTCGCCAATTCACGGTCCCGCCTGCGTGATGCGAACGAGGCACTCCCTGCTCGCCAGCCCCTGATCACACAGGCATTCCTGCCGCATGGAAAACGCACGGTTGGCGCAGCAGATCCGGTTCATCGTTGAGGTCGACAAGCTCAAGGACATCTTTCGCCAGACGTTAGTCATCCGCAGCCGCCGGCACGAAAACGACGCCGAGCATTCCTGGCATCTCTGCCTCATGGTGATCGTGCTCGCCGAGCACGCCAACACTCCACAGATCGACGTGCTTCGCGTCCTGAAAATGCTCCTCATCCACGACATCGTGGAGATAGACGCCGGCGATACCTTTGCCTATGACACCGCGCGCATGGCCGACCAGCACGAGCGCGAAGCGCGCGCCGCCGACCGCCTCTTCGGCCTGCTTCCCCCGGATCAGACGGCCGAGTTTCGCGCGCTCTGGGATGAATTCGAGGCGCGGGCAACCCCCGAGGCGAAATTTGCCGCCGCCATGGACCGCTTTCAACCGATGTTGCTCAACTGCCTCACCGAAGGCGCCGCGTGGCGCATGCACGGCGTGACCAGCGACCGCGTGCTCGCACGCAACGGTCACATCGTCGAAGGCGCCCCCGAAGTCTGGGCCTACGCCGCCCGCATGATCGAGCAGGCCGTCGCCGCGGGCCACCTGCCCTCTTAACTCAGATCACAGACCGAGTCCGGTTCCGGATCATTCCACTTGAGACGCTATGTGGTGGTCGGCTTTGCCCACCTCCATATTCATATCTCCAACTCAAAATCGCGCTAAAACCAATTGAATCTGGTTTGAGGATGGAAACGTTTCCCGGGATCGCCAGTCTGACTCCTTCAATATGCGTCACCCCGCCATTACCCTGTGCGCACTGGGATTTCTTTGCCTGCTTCCCCTGCGCAGCCAATCAGCCGACAGCCTCATCACCGCCAGCGATCTCCTGAAGGTCAAATCCCTCGGCACGCTTGCCATCTCTCCGGATGGGAAACAGGTCGCCTACACCGTTCGGGGAATCGAAACCCGAACGGACGCCCCTAATACCTACACCTACCACACCCAGATATGGCTCGTCTCCCTCGACGGCATGGGCGGTCCCCATGCCCTCACACAGGGCAACAACTCGGCAAGCTTCCCTGTCTGGAGCCCGACGGGAGATCGCATCGCATACATTCAAACGGGTTCCGGATCGGAGTCCCGCCTTTGGGTTCTTCCGCTGACAGGCGGCTCCCCCTACCCGGTCACGCCGGGCCTGCCCAATCTCTCCTCACCCCATTGGTCTCCCGACGGTCTTCACCTGCTCTTCACCGCCACCCTTGGTTACGATGACGTGCGTTCCACCTTCGCGAAAAACAAGGTGGCTGACCCCTCTCCCCCTTGGCCGTCCGAACGGCTTCGACCAACCGCCACCGCCGCGCCTGAATCATCCCGGGAACCCCAAAAGCCAGGCGGCAAACCCGCCGCGCCCGCCAAGCCCGTAAAAATCTCGGCCGAGCCCGACGGCACGATGGCCGAACGCCGTGCATGGCTTCTCGACAACGAAACCGAAAACAACCCGCGCGTCGCATGGCAGCTCAATCTCCACGACGAAGACAACGGCGCCCCCTCATCCGTTTTCACCCATGTTTATAGCGTGGCGGCCGCCGTCGATGCGACTCCGGCCGATCTCACGCCGGGTTACGCGTCTTACGACGAACCTGTTTGGTCTCACGACGGAAGCACCATTTTTTGCGTCGGCCCCGCCGACCGTTCTCTCAACCCCGACCGTAATCACAGCCGCGGACTCTATGCGCTCACCACCGACGGTTCCGCGATCAAACCCATACTGTTGCCCGAAGGTTATTCGGCCTTCACCCCGCAACCCTCACCTGACGGCAAGACCCTGGCATGGGTCGCCCAGCCCGACAAAAATCCTGGCGATCTCACCTACGGCCTCGCCTGCATCGCCACCCTGGACATCACCGACGGCAAAACAAAAATCCTCACCGAAAAACTGGATCGCGCCGCCTTCAACCCCCGTTGGTCCGTCGATGGCAAATACCTCTACTTCACTGCCGCGACCAATGGCGCCGTTGTTCTTCACCGCATGCCGGCGGCGGGAGGTCGGATGGATCGCCTCACATCGCTTGATGCCGGCATCTGCGATTACGACACCTCCAAGGAAGACCTCGCGCTCGTCGTCGCCAAGTCCTCCAACCCCGGGGAACTCTACCGCTCCAGCCTGACCGGTCGCAACCAGCGCATTCTCACCGGCCACAACAACGACTGGTTGCGCGACAAGCAGGTCGCCGCGATGGAACGCCGCAAGTTGAAGCAACCCGACGGCACGGAGATCGACTATTGGCTCATACGCCCGCCCTACATGGAAACCGGCCTGCACTACCCCCTGCTGATGGAAATACACGGTGGCCCCGGCTCCATGTGGGGTCCCGGCGATCCCTCGATATGGCACGAATTACAGTTCTTCGCCGCCCGCGGCTACGCGGTTGTCTTCTGTAACCCTCGCGGATCCGACGGCTACGGCCACGCCTTCCTTCATGCGAATTTCCAAAACTGGGGCCCCGGGCCCGGAGCCGACGTGCTCGCCGTCGCCACCGCCGTCACCTCCAAGGAACCATGGATCGACGCTGATCGCCAGGTTGTCACCGGCGGCAGCTACGGCGGCTACCTCACCGCTTGGTTGGTTTCACAAGACCAGCGTTTCAAGGCCGCCATCGCCGCCCGCGGCGTCTACGACCTCACGACTTTCCTCGGCGAAGGCAGCGCCTGGGAACTCGTCCCGTGGCAATTCGGCGGCTATCCGTGGCAACCCGACGTCCGCAAACTCCTCGACGCCCAATCCCCCCTCACCCGCGTCGAAAACATCCACACGCCCTTGCTCATCGAGCAAGACGACGCGGACAACCGCGTCGGCACCGCCCAATCGGAACTGCTCTACCGCAGCTTGAAAATTCTCAACCGCCCCGTGGAATTAATTTCCTACCCCGGCGCCACCCACGAACTCAGCCGCAGTGGCGACCCGGCGCAACGCATCGACAGATTCGTGCGCTTCGACGAGTTTTTCCAGCGTTTCATCGGCGATCCCGCCCAACCCATTGTGCATCCTCCGGACGACTCATCAAAAAAGACTCCGGGCACCTGACAATCTCTCCGTCCATCACATGACCACCGCCACCCTCCGCCGCCTCGAAAAAGCCGCCCGCACCGCCGCCAAATCGTCCTACTCACCCTACTCGCAGTTCGCCGTGGGTGCCGCCGTGCTGGCCGGTTCGGGAAAAACCTACACCGGCGCCAACGTGGAAAATGCCTCCTTCGGCCTTTGCAACTGCGCCGAGCGCACCGCGATTTTCACCGCCGTCGCCGCCGGCGAACAAAAAATAAAATGCGTCGTGGTCTATACGCCCACGCCCTCCGCCACCCCGCCCTGCGGCGCCTGCCGCCAGGTCATCAACGAATTCGGCCCGCAAGCCCGCGTCGTTTCCATTTGCGACTCCAAAGACCGGCTCGACCTGTCGCTCGACACGTTGCTCCCCGGCGCCTTCGGCCCGGGCAACCTCGGTTAAAAAGGGAGAATCCTTCCAGCGACATCAGTCGCTCCTGCGCCCAATCGCAAAAGCCACTTGCCCCGCCACTGCGGGGTTGGCCGAAGCCGCCCCCTCACTCCGCGCCACCCGCAAAGAAATCCCGCACCGCCTCGGCCAGATGGTCCTTCGGCACCTCGTGTTCGCTGCGATCGCCGAGCACACGGATTTTCACGACGCCCTTGGCAAGTTCATCCGTGCCGTAAATAAGCGCGAGCTTCGCACCCGACTCGGCTGCAATTTTGAACTGCTTTCCGAACGCCACGTCCTTCATCGGATATTCCACACGGAAGCCCGCCGCGCGCAGCGCGAAAATATCGCCAAACGCCGCCGTGCGCTCCGCCTCGCCGCCGATCACCACATAGATGTCCGTCGTCGGCACAAAAGCCGGCGTGAGCCCTCGTTGCTCCAGCAACAAGGCAAACGTCATGTCGCCCACACCGAAACCGACCGCCGGCATCTCACTATAGCCGAGCTTGCCGACAAGACTGTCGTAACGACCGCCGCCCGCCAGCGCACGCAGCTCACCCTTGCGGTCAAACGCCTCGAAAACAAAACCCGTATAGTAGGCCAGACCGCGCACCACGCCGAGATCAACCTCGACGAAACCGCCCAAACCCATCGCCTGAAGATTGCCGAGCAGCTTGCGCCAGTCAGCCAGACGCGAGCTCAGCTTGTCCCCTGGAATACCGGCCACCGCCGACTCCAACGCCGCAAGCGACTTGATCTGCAGAAACGCCAGCACCTTGGCTTTCAGGCCGTCGTCGAGCGCGCCAAACTGCGCGACGTAATCCTTAAAGGCATCGTCGCCCAGTTTCTCGAAGCGATCCACTGCGCTCAAAATTCCGCGCACGCGCACTTCGTCCAGCCCCAGCGCCTCCAGATAATAGAACCAGAGGTTCCGGTCGCTCAGCCGCACATAAAAATCTTCCGATGTAAGTCCGAACCCCGCGAAACACTGCACCAAAAGCGCGATCAACTCGGTTTCCGCCTCAACCCCGGGCTCGCCAAAAATGTCGGCGTTCAACTGGAAAAAACAACGCCCACGCCCTTTCTGCATCCGCTCGTAACGGTAGAATTCTGCGATGCTGAACCACTTGATCGGACGCTTCAACGCGCTGGCCTTCTCGCCCACGAGACGGCACACGGTGGGAGTCATCTCCGGACGCAACGCAACCTCACGTCCGCCTTTATCGGTGAAACTGAAAAGCTGCGCCTCAATCTCGTCGCCGGACTTCGTCTTGTAGAGCTCGAGCGGCTCAAGCACGGGCGCGTCGTATTCCTGGAAGCCAAACGAGCTCGCCGTCTGCCGCCAGAGACGGAAGATATGATTCCGACGCGCCAACGCATCGGGGTAGAACTCTCGGAAACCGGGCAGGGACTGAAACTGGGCCATGGGAAAAAGGACGTTGGAAAACGCTGCCGCCTAGGGCGAATACAAAAACACCACCGTGTCCGGACACAAAAAAGCCGGCGTAAACGCCGGCCTTGCAAAAAGACTGATCCGAAAAAGCTGATTAGAGCTTGGTGATATCGAGCTTCTTGAGCAGCTGCTTGAGAATCTTGCCGGATTTGAACTTCACGACGGCGCGCTCAGGAATGACAACCTCGGCCTCGGGCTTGTTCGGATTACGACCGATGCGGGATTTGCGTTTTTGGACTTCCAAAACGCCAAAGTTGCGCAGCTCAACGTTACGACCATCCGCAAGGGCTTTCTGGATAATGTCTAAAGTCATCTGCACAGTGGCAACGACTTCCTTTTGTGGAAAGCCGGTCTTTTCGTAGATTTCGAGAACGATTTCGCGTTTGGTCAGGTTAGTGGACATGGTAATTTCCTTTATTGGTGTGGGTAGAGAGTGGCTTAAGTTATTTTCCGGTGTCGAATTACGTCAACTCATCAGGTCATTTTTTATTTAAAAAAAGCGCTAAAAAGCACGCAAGGGGCATTCAATCAACTGGCTAGCAGATTGATTTTATTTCAAAAAGTTCCGCTATTTTTACCTGATTTCTATTTTTTCTAACGCAAAACACCAAACCACAGCCTTTTCTACACCAACGGATTTCCAGGGATCCCAAACCCCTTCCGTCCCTCAGCACGCCCCTCTCAATGCATTGTTAATGCAATAATACTGCCATACAAAGTTACCCGCCCACCTCCCCTTTATGCTCGTGCCGATACGGGCGGAAGCCTTAGAGCATTCGGGTTTGGTCCCTTTCGCCATGCCTGATCCCATCGCCGTCAATTCCATGTTTGCCCGCATTGCCCGTCGTTATGATGTGGCTAACCGCCTTTTGAGTGGCGGCGTGGATACTTGTTGGAGACGTCGACTGGTCAAGGCAGTGAGCCGCCATGAGCCAAATGACATTCTTGATCTGGCCACCGGCAGCGGCGACGTCGCCTTCGCCTTGAGCCGTGGCTTGGCAAAGAGCGTTCAAATCACCGGCATGGATTTCTGCCAGCCAATGCTCGACGAGGCCGTCGTAAAACAACGGGCCAGCGGACATTATCCCAATATCACCTTCCGCCAAGGCGACGGCATGGCGCTGCCGCTGGCCGATACGACTTTCGATGCAGTCACCATTTCGTTCGGCCTTCGGAACATGGCCGACCGCATCCAAGCTCTTCGCGAGATGCACCGCGTGTTACGCCCCGGCGGGCGACTTTACGTTCTCGAATTTTCCCAACCCCAACGCTGGTTTAAGCCGATTTATTATTTTTACCTGCGGCGCATACTGCCGGTTTTTGCCGGCCTCGTGACAGGTGATCGCGCGGCTTATGATTACCTGAACGCGTCGATCGAGCGTTATCCTGATTTTCAGGCGATGTCGGACGAAGTCACCCAAGCGGGTTTCACCTGGGTCAAAGTCACACGCATGACCTTCGGAATCGTCGCGCTTCACTCCGCCGTAAAGCCTGCCTGACCAGCCGAAGTCTGACCTGCGGAAATTTCAGTTGAAGGATTTGCCGCAACCGCAGGTGCTCTGGGCGTTGGGATTCTTGATTTCAAACCCCTTGCCGTGCAGACCGTCGTCAAAATCGATGTGTGAGCCGTCCAGATAGGCAAGGCTCGTGGGATCGACGAGAATCCTCACTCCTTCACTGTCAAAAGTTTGGTCGTCGGGCTTCGGTTCGTCGAAAGACATGCCGTATTGGAAACCGGAACACCCGCCGGTTTCCATCAAGACCCGCAGGGATTTCCCTTCAGCCGGAAGCTCCGACTGCATCGTCCTGACTTGAGTGGCGGCGCGGGGACTGAGCGTAATC
This sequence comes from Rariglobus sp., assembly GCA_035493815.1. Classification (GTDB taxonomy): domain Bacteria; phylum Verrucomicrobiota; class Verrucomicrobiia; order Opitutales; family Opitutaceae; genus Rariglobus. The sequence goes on along the minus strand of DATJHQ010000012.1, from coordinate 12,629 downwards.
ATGACCAAGCAAACTAGACTCCCTCAGCCTTCTGTCAATGGGTGTAGCACTTTCCATGCTAGGCCGGATTTCGCCTCTTGCCAGAATCCCTGCTCTCACCTTCTCTTCCTCCCCGTGGCTGCCATCAAACACATCTTTAACGAGCTGCATTATGAGATGATCCGCACTATCGCAGAAGGCGGTATGGGGGTGGTTTATGAAGCGGTCCAACGTGGAGCCGGCGGATTCACCAAGACCGTGGCGGTTAAACTCATCCGCGAAGAGTATTCGACGATCCCCGAGTTTCAAAAAAATTTCATCGGAGAAGCCCGTCTCGTCGCGAATCTTATTCATACCAACATCGTCCAGACCTACCATCTGGGCCAGATTGGCGGACAGTATTTCATGGTGATGGAGTTCGTGCAGGGCGTTAATCTCGAGCAGTTCCTTGAGCGTCACACCGCGCTTGGACGCCAGATGCCGGTGGACATCGCCGCCTTCATCGTATCGCGCATCGCCCGCGGCCTCACCTATGCCCATCAAAAGTGCGACAAAGAAGGCCGTCTCCTGGGTATCGTTCATCGCGATATCGGCCCGAAAAACGTGATGATCGCCCACGAAGGCGATGTGAAACTCACCGACTTCGGCATAGCGAAGGCCCTTGACCTCATGCACAACGAGGAAGGCCAGGTCATCGCGGGCAAGGACGAGTATCTTTCGCCTGAACAAGCCAGCTACGCCGTGACTGATGCCCGCGCCGATCTTTTCCCCCTCGGCATTGTCCTTACCGAACTGCTCCTCGGCAAAAATATTTTCCGAAACAACGACCGGCTGGTTTCACGGGAGAACATCCTGAAGCTGGCGATCCCGCAGTTCTCCGTCCTTCGACCCGATATTCCTCCCAAGCTCGAGGCGATCATCCAAAAGGCACTGCAGCGTGATCGCGAAAAGCGCTACGCCTGCGCCTATGACATGTTGAACGATCTCGAAGTCTACCTTTACAGCGACGGTTACGGCCCCACCAACGAAAAGCTCGGCGTCTACCTCAAGGAAATCATGGGCTATGAGGACGTCGCCGGCACCCCCACCCCTGAGATCCTTCCCCGCGCGACTCCATGAGCGGCCCAGGATTCAGCCAAGACCTGCGTCAGCGCCAGAACCAGTCGCTGGTTCTCGCGCCCCAGCTGCGGCATTCGCTTAAAATCCTTCAAGTCGCCGCCCTCGATCTGCGCTCGGTCATCCAGGAAGAACTGCAGAGCAATCCCACCCTTGAAGAGTTGCCCATGGAAGGCGTGAGCCTCGACAAGGAGCAGCAAGACAGCGCCAACGAAAACAATGAAAGCGGCGAAGGGGCCGACAACCGGGAGGAGATGGATTTCTCCAAGGAATACGACATCCTCACCAAGCTGGACGACGACTGGAAGGACTACATGTCGCAGGCCGGCGGCACCCAGCCCTACACGGCCGAAGACGCCGAACGGCGTCAGCACTTCTTTGATTCACTCGTCACGGAGACATCACTTCAAGAACACCTCATTCGCCAGGCCGAGCTGGCCGACACGCCCGATGACGTGCTCAAGGCCATGAGCTACCTTGTGGGCAGCATCGACGACCGTGGTTTTCTCACTCAAAGCCCCGCGGATGTAGCCCTTCAAGCCGGCCTCTCGTTGTCTTCCGTCCAGGAAGCCGTTCGCCAGCTGAAAACCTTCGAGCCCGCCGGCATCGGTGCATCAAACCTTGAGGAATGCCTCCTCCTTCAGCTTCAAGCCAAGGGCAATGGAGAGGGGCTGGCCGCCCGTATCATCAAAGACCACTTCGTCCTGCTCACCCGCCGACGCATCCCGGAGATTGCCCGCAAACTAGGCGTCCATACCGACGATGTGCAGGAAGCCATCGAGGAAATCGGCGCCCTTGATCCCGCGCCCGGCCGCCGCTTCGCCGAGGACAGCAACCGCGTGGTCGTGCCCGATGTCACCGTCGTAAAAGACGACAACGAGTGGAAGATCCACCTCAATAGCGATTATATCCCCCGCCTGCGCATCTCCAGCACCTACAAGGATCTCATCGCCAAAGGCTCGCTGTCGAAAGGCGAGCGCGACTATCTCCGCGAACGCATCCGCTCCGGCAAGTTCCTCATCAACTCCATCGAGCAGCGCCAGCAGACCATCGAGCGCATCACCCGCGAGATCATCAAGGTCCAGGGGGAGTTCTTCGAAGAGGGCGTTTCCAAACTTCGTCCGCTCACCATGACACAGATCGCCGACGTCGTGGGCGTGCACGAGACCACCGTCAGCCGCGCCATCGCCAACAAATATATCAAGACCCCCCACGGCGTCTTCGACTTCAAGTTTTTCTTCACGCCCGGCTACCAGAACGACAGCGGCGCCTCCGTTTCCAACACCAGTGTGAAGGAAATGATCAACGACCTCATCGGCATCGAAGACCGCAGTCATCCGTTGAGCGACCAGGAGATCGTCGTGAAACTCCAGGAAAAGGGCATCAACATCGCCCGCCGCACCGTCGCCAAATACCGCGAGGAACTCGGCCTGCTGCCGAGCAACCTGCGCCGCGAGTATATCTGAAGCTCTGCCGCTCCTCGCGGCAGACTTCGACAGACCCTTAGTTTTTCGGACCTACTGCCTGCACGAACACGGCAAACCCGGCCGCCTGAGACTTGAGCCGCGCCAGCATTTCGGGCGTCGAGATACCGCCGTCCGCACCGAAATGCCCGTGCACCGCCGGGATGAAAACGCGCTCAGGATAGATGTAGGCGTTGCGATAGCCAAAAATCGCCTGCAACTGCTCGACCGGACGCAGCGCGCCCCACACTCCCGCCGCGATGCCGGTGAATGCCACCGGCCGGCGCTCAAAGCTCTCGGGAAACTTCAGCATATCGATGAAGTATTTCAGCACGCCCGGCATCCCCCCGTTGTATTCCGGCGTGACCACATGAATGCCGTCGGCCGCAAGAATCGCATCATTGAAAGGGGCGAACGACGCGGGCTTCTCCGCGTAGGAAGACGGCAGGAAAATCTCGGCGGGCAACTGGGCCAGATCGACGACCACCGGCGTATGGCCGAGGTCAGCGTAGATTGTTTCCAACTGGGCGACCACCTTGCGGGTGTTGCTGCCGGGACGATTCGTGCCGGCGAGAAGCGCGATTTTCATGGGCGACAGCGTGCCCGACCGGACACTACTGGCAAGCGTCCGGCGGTATTTTAATCATAAAACCTGCGGTTACTTCCAATCGTAGCGCACGCGGTAGGTGATCTTCTTTTCTTCGTCCGGCTTCAGCTTAACCCGGAATTCGGCCGTGTGCGCATCGGTTTTATCAGAAGGATCGGACTGCTGGATAAGCGTCCAGTTGGGCCAACGATAAAAATGCTCGGTCACGCGCACCTCCACGGTCTCGGCCTTGTGGTTGCGCAACGTGATCTCGTAGGCCTCCTCGCGCTGGTCCTTAAAACTGCTCAGCATGGAGTCGACGGCCTTCCGCTCCACCGCAATGTCAAACACATCGCCGGTGTAAATGCGCACCGTTTCGTCCTTGGCCGTATGGTCGATGGTGTTTTCCCCGACAAACTCCAGGCGCCCGTCGGCCGAATCCTGGCGGTAGAACCGCGTCCGGCCCTTGGGCAGCGCCAGGCCGAGACCGTTTTCCTTTGTGTTCTTAAATTCGCGCACGGTCGCCACCTTGGCTCCGTATTTCTGCTGGTCGTAGATGTAGAGCTGCGGAGCCGTCACCCCCGTCGCGCGCAGAAACTCCACCTGCTTGGTTTCCTGGTCGCGCAGCGTCACCGGCCGAGGCAGCGAATAGAGGTGAAATTCGTCGAAGGCCTTCTCCGTGACCACAGCATCGGTCGCCATCATCGCTTTCGCGACGATGCCGCCTCGCGCCATGGCATAGTTCGTCTCGGGCTGAACCTTGTTCACATCACCCGCCATGAGTTTCACGGTCGCGTCCGTGAAGGTCTTGCCCGTGTTGTTCGTCAACGTCACCCAGCCGACGACGTCCACTTGGTCGCCCTTCTCCGGCGCGATGAAGTTGTAGGCGGCCTGCCAGCTCATACCGCCCGTGATGTAGCCGAGTTCGGCATCCACCTTGACTTTTTGGGGCGCATTTAACTGCCACGAAAGCGTCGGTTGCAGGATCGTATCGTCTCCGAGTGAAGGAAACACCGGCTGGCCTGGCAGCGAAAAACGCAGCTTTCCATCCACCTCGATGATCGGCGTAGCCGCCTCGCCGCCCGACTTGTAACCGCTGCGAATGACCCGCCCTTTGACGACGTATTCCTTCCCGTCGCGGTCGGTCACGATAAAGTCGAGCGTCTTGCCCTCATTGAGCGACAGGAGCAGTCCCTGCGAAGCCGCATCGGAGCGGTAGCTTTGTTCAAGGACACGCAGGTCAACCTTGCCGGCTGCATCGCGCAGAACCACCGAGTCAGGCTCGACCTGATTGGTCACGCCGGAGAAGTTCACGAGGTTCACCCCGTCCTTGAGATCAAGGGGGATCGTCTCACGCACGACGGCAAAATCCTGATTGTAAATCGTTAGCGCCGGGGCCGCCGACAAAGACAGGGGAAGCAGCGCCGCAACCGCGCCAAGCAAGGGATGGGTTTTCATGGTAACGAGGGTGATTGGTTTCATCAGAACAACGAACCGGGCGCGAGTTTCTTAGAAGATTGTTAAATCTGCTTTGCCTCCTCCGTCGTTTCCTAAAGCGTCCGAGGTCTGCGCATGGAGATTTCCCTCGATAACAACGACCGCCCTTCCCACTCCGGCGTCCCGCCCATCGACTTCCGCGCGGCCCTCAACGACGAGCAATACGCCGCTGTCACCGCCGAGCCCGGCCCGCTCCTCATCCTCGCCGGCGCCGGCTCCGGCAAGACCCGCACGCTCACCTACCGCGTTGCCTATCTCTTGTCCAAGGGCGTTCGCCCCTCCGAGATTCTTCTCCTCACCTTCACCAACAAGGCGTCCAAGGAAATGCTCCACCGCGTGCAGGATCTCACCGGCATCGAGCCGGGCCGCTTCTGGGGCGGCACCTTTCACTCCATCGGCAACCGCGCCCTCCGCATCTACGGCGACGCCATCGGCCTCAAGAAAAACTTCACCATCCTCGACGCCGACGAATCCGAATCGCTCCTCAAGCAAGTCGTCGAAACCGAAAACAAGTTGTTCTTCAAAGATAAGACCAACCCCAAGCCCGGTCCGCTCTTCAACGTCCTCTCCCTCGCGCGCAACACCCAGAAACCCATCGACGAAACGATCGAGCGCTACTTTCCGCAATACTCCGAGATCAAGCACATGCTTCCGCCCTTCGCCGCCGCCTACACGGAAAAAAAGCGTGCCCAGGACGTCCTCGACTACGACGACCTGCTCGAACTCTGGCTCGATCTCCTGCGCAAAGCCCCCGACGTCGCCGCCTACTTCGCCAACCGCTTCCGCCACGTCCTCGTCGACGAATATCAGGACACCAACACCATTCAGTCCCAGATCGTCGACGCCCTCGCCGCGCACCACCAGGTCATGGCCGTCGGCGATGACGCCCAATGCATCTACTCTTGGCGCGGCGCCGACTTCGAAAATCTCATGACGTTCGAAGACCGTCATCCCGGCACGGTCATCCATCGTATCGAGACCAACTACCGTTCCACCCCGCAGATTCTCCAACTCGCCAACGGCGTCCTCGACGCCCAGCCCAAGGGTCGCCACTTCGACAAAGAACTCCGCGCCGCCCGCAAAAACGGTCAGAAACCCCTCGTCGTCCAGGCCATCGACGACCGCGAACAGGCCGACTTCATCCTCAAGCGCACCCGCTCGCTCATCGAGGATGACGGTGTCTCACCCGGTGAGATCGCCGTCCTCTACCGCTCGCATTTCCACGCCCTCGAAATTCAGCTCGCCTTCTCCCGCGCCGGCATCCCTTACCAGATCACCAGCGGCGTGAAATTCTTCGAGCGGCAGCATGTGCGCGACCTCGTCGCCTTCATCCAGTTCGTCGCCAACCCGCGCAACGAATCCGCCTGGCAACGCATCGCCGTCCTCCTCCCCAAAGTCGGCGAAAAGGGCGCGCAAAAAATCCACGCCGCCGCCTACGACCACGCCAAGTTGATGCAGCGCGACTTCATCGACGCCCTCGCGACCGACGACGTGAAGACCAAGGTCTCCAAAGACGCGAAGGACGAATGGACGAGCTTCTGCGCCTCGTTGAAACAGATCTCCGACGTCATGCGCACCGGCAAACCCGAGTCGGTCGTCTCCACCGCCATCGACGGCTGGTATGGCGACTACATGAAGGGCGAATACGCCGACTACATCGACCGCATGGAGGAGTTGAAAGCGCTCATCGGTTTCGCGTCCCGCTTCGACGACCTCGCCGAAATGCTCTCGCAGATTTCCCTCATGAACGGCGAGACCAGCGAGAAGCACGTCGATGTGCCGCCCGACACCGTGAAACTCACCACCGTCCACCAATCGAAAGGTCTGGAGTTCGACGTTGTCTTCGTGATCGGCGTGGCCGACGGCATGTTTCCCGGCCGCCGCGCCATCGAGGCCGACGACGTCGAGGAAGAGCGCCGCCTCTTTTACGTCGCGGTGACCCGCGCCAAAAACGAGCTCTACATTTGTTATCCCAAGGTCGCCACCCGCGCCGGCCCCGGCGGCATGCTGCTCACCCCGAGCCGCTTCCTCACCGAGCTCGACCCGTCCCTCTACGAACCCCTGCGCATCAAACGCCAGTTCGGCTGGTAAACGTTTCTTCCACCCGGAAATCCGCCTTGTCCGCCCCGCGTATTTGACGCTTCGTGTAAGTTTCCCATCTTCAACTTCTCCATGTCTTCCACCGTCGAAAACGTCGTCATCATAGGCACCGGTTGCGCCGGCCTCACCGCCGCCATCTACACCGCCCGCGCCAACCTCAACCCCCTGGTCCTCGAAGGGCCTCTCCCCGGCGGACAGCTCACGACGACCTCCGAAGTGGAAAACTTCCCCGGATTCCCCCACGGCGTGGACGGCTTCCAGCTCACCCAGAACATGCGCGAGCAAGCCACGCGCTTCGGCACGCGCTTCGAGCAGGCGCTCGTGCAGTCGGTCGACTTCACCTCATTCCCCCGCAAGCTCGTCCTCGACGGCCGCGAGATTCTCGCGAAGTCCGTCATCATCGCCACCGGCGCCTCGCCGCGCATGACCGGCATCCCCGGCGAAAAGCAGCTCTACGGCGGCAAGGGCGTGACCACCTGCGCGACCTGCGACGGCGCTTTCTATCGCAAGATGGAAGTCGCCGTGCTCGGCGGCGGGGACAGCGCGGCCGAAGAGGCGCTCTTCCTCACCCGTTTCGCCAGCAAAGTTTATCTCGTTCACCGCCGTGATTCGCTGCGCGCCTCGAAAATCATGGCCGACCGCGCCGTCGCCCACGAAAAAATCCAGATGGTCTGGGACAGCGTCCCCGTCGAGGTGCTCGGCGTGCCCGAAGGTTCCGTCAGCGGACTCAAGGTCAAGAACGTGAAAACCGGCGCCGAGTCCGTGCTGCCCGTCAAAGGCATCTTCGTAGCCATCGGCCACATTCCCAACACCGGCCCGTTCACTCCCGCGATCGATGTCGACGAGGGCGGATACTTCAAGCCCGTCGCCGGCTCGCAGGTGCAGACCAACGTCCCCGGCGTCTACGTCGCGGGCGATTGCTCCGACCACGTTTATCGTCAGGCGATCACCGCCGCCGGCATGGGTTGCCAGGCCGCCATCGAAGCAGAGCGTTGGTTGAGCGAACATAACGCCTAAGACAGGCTCTTTTGACAGAAACCGGCATATTTAGGCTTCTGTCCTGAGAACATGCACGTTTGGCTGTCTTAACGATGGCCGACGATGTCGAAACCCTTCGGGCTGAATTGGCCGCTTTGAAGGCTGAGTGTCAGCGTCTCCGCGACGAGAGGGCCTCTGACGCAAGCCATCGCCGGGTTCGCTTTGAACACAACCCGCTCCCGATGTGGGTCTACGACAAACAGTCGCTGCGTTTTCTCGATGTAAACGAATCTGCGATCCGCAATTACGGTTACAGCCGTGAAGAGTTCGCCGCGATGACCATCCGCGACATTCGCAGCCCCGAGGAACTCCCCTCCTTTGACGCCCACCTGAAATCCATTCCGGCCGGTTACTCGAAGTCCCAGCGTTGGCGGCATTATAAAAAAGACGGCACTCCCATCATTGTTGACGTCTTCTCCGACGATATCACCCACGAAAGTCACGATGCGCGGCTCGTCGTCATCGTAGACGTGACGGAGCGACTGCAGGCCGAGGAAGCCCTTCGCCTCAGCGAGGAACGTTTCCATTTGGTCTCACGTGCAACCAACGATGCCGTGTGGGATCTCAACATTGTCACCGGCGAGCTTTGGTGGAGCGAAGGCTATTACACTCTCTTCGGTTATGATCGCACCGACACCGCTCCTGCTCTTCCCGACTGGAGCAAGCGCATCCACTCCAAAGACCGCGCACGCATCACCGAAAGTTTCGACAAAGCCATCGCAGGCGACGCGACCGACTGGACTGCCGAATACGAATATCAAAGAAAAGACGGCTCCTACGCGGTCGTTCAGGACCGCGGCCACATCCTGCGCGACGCCTCGGGCAAGGGCATCCGCATGGTGGGCGGCATGACTGATGTCACCGAACACAAAAAGCTCCTCTCGCAATATCTCCGCGCCCAACGCATGGAGAGCATCGGAACCCTCGCCGGCGGTGTCGCCCACGATCTCAACAACGTGCTCGCGCCGATCCTCATGTCGATCGAACTGCTCGGCATGTCCGCCACCGACGAAGCCTCAAAGCGCCTCCTGACAACCATCGAAAAAAGCGCCCGGCGTGGCGCCGATCTTGTGCGTCAGGTCCTCACCTTTGCCCGGGGCATCGAAGGCAGCCGCGTTGCCATCAAGATCGATCACCTCATCAAAGACGTCGCCCGCATTGCCGAAGAAACCTTCAACCGCTCCATCAAAACCCAGGTGAGCTTCAGCCGCGACCTCTGGGCCATCAACGGCGACGCCACACAGCTGCACCAAGTATTGCTCAACCTCGCCGTCAACGCCCGCGACGCCATGCCCGGCGGCGGCACGCTCGCTTTTGGCGCGGAAAACGTCACCATCGACGCCCAATACGCCGGCACCAGTCGCGATGCCCGCCCGGGTCCCCACATTTGCCTGAGCGTCAGTGACACCGGCTGCGGCATTCCCTCCGAGCTGCTTGAAAATATTTTCGAGCCTTTCTTTACCACCAAGGATGTAGGTCAAGGCACCGGTCTCGGTCTTTCCACCGTGCATGCCATTGTGAAAAGTCACTCTGGATTCGTCACCGTCTACAGCGAGATTGGCAAGGGATCGATGTTCAAGGTTTACCTGCCCGCAGACCCCAGCCTGCAAGCACCATCATCCGTCGCCAGTGAGTCGGCAGTCGCCCGAGGCCGGGGTGAAACCATTCTCGTGGTCGATGACGAGGTCGCCATCCTTACAATCACCCAGCAGACCCTGGAAGCCTTTGGCTACCGCGTGCTCGTTGCCCACGACGGCGCCGAGGCCATCGCCGAGTATGCCCAACATCGCGATATTATCGCCGCCGTGATCACCGACATGGTGATGCCCATCATGGACGGCCCAGCCACCATCAACGCCCTCATGCGTATCAACCCGCAAGTGCTCATCATCGCCGCCAGCGGCCTGAACGCCAACGGCGGGGTAGCCAAAGTGGCGGGAGCAGGCGTGAAGCACTTCCTCCCCAAGCCTTATACTGCCGAAATATTACTCACAGCGCTGCACAACATACTGCATTCCTAAGAGATACTATTAAGGCTTAGAATAGTTCTAAATCCCACTTGCGATTTAGAACCATTCCAATTGGTTGGCTCTTCGCCATGTCGTCACACGCCACCAATTCCGAGGCCCTCGCGCAAAAACTCGCCCACAGCGGATTGCGAAACACGCCCCAACGCGAGGTGGTTTACAACGCCCTTCTCACGAAACGCGACCACCCCACGGCTGACGACGTCCACGCCCGCGTCCGCACGGATCTGCCAACCATTTCACTGGCGACGGTTTATAACTGCCTGGAGACGCTCGTGCAGTGCAATCTCGTCCGTGCCGTCAATTTCGAGCGCGGCCCCACCCGTTACTGCCCCAATCTGGCCCCGCACGCGCATTTTCACGACGAGGCCACCGGTGCGACTTTCGACATCGACCTGCCCTCCGACCTTATCACCAAGGTCACCTCCATTCTCCCCCCCGGCTACGATGCCGACGCCGTTGACATCATCTTCCGCGGCAAAACGACCGCGACCCGCTGATTTTCCAAAACTGAAATCATAAATCTTCCCATGTCCTCATCCCTCGAAATCCGCGACCTCGTCGTCGCCCTCGCCGCGACTCCTGACAAACCCATCGTGAAAGGCTTCTCCCTCACGATCAAAACCGGCGAAGTTCACGCCATCATGGGGCCCAACGGCACCGGCAAATCCACCCTCTCCAAGGCCATCGCCGGCCACCCCGACTACGTCATCACCTCCGGTGACGTCCTCATCGACGGCAAGTCGATCCTCGAAATGGAACCCGATGAACGCGCCCGCGCAGGCATCTTCCTCGCCTTCCAATACCCGTCCGAAATCCCCGGCGTTTCCATCGCCAACTTCCTCCGCGCCGCCGTTCAGGCCCGCCTCGCCGAAGGTGAAGAGCTCGATGCCACCGGCTACTACAAGCGCCTCTACTCCAAGATGGACATGCTCAAGATCGACCGGAAGTTCACCTCCCGCTCGGTCAACGAAGGCTTCTCCGGCGGCGAAAAGAAACGCTGCGAGATCCTCCAGATGGCCATGCTCGAACCCACCTTCGCCCTCATGGACGAGACCGATTCCGGCCTCGATATCGACGCCCTCAAGGTCGTCGCCGAAGGCGTCCAAGCCATGCGCGGCGACAAGCTCGGCGTCATGCTCATCACCCACTACCAGCGCCTCCTCGACCACATCGTCCCCGACTTCGTGCACGTCATGTATGACGGCCGCATCGTGAAGTCCGGCGACAAGTCCCTCGCCCTCGAACTCGAGGCCAAGGGCTACGACTGGGTCAAAACCGAACTCGTCACCGCCTAAACCAAGGACACCACCATGGCCGACACCGATACACTTCCCTCCGCCGAAGAAGCCGACGTCAATCCCGTCGGTGGCATCGACCAAGCCGTCGGTGACTTCCAATACAACGTCAACTACGAGTTCGACGCCGGCACCGGCCTTTCCGAAGAGACTGTCCGCTACATCAGCTCCGTCAAAAAAGAGGCCCCGTGGATTCTCGAATTCCGCCTCAACGCGCTGAAGACCTTCCTCGCGAAACCCATGCCCACGCACTGGGCGACGACGGATCTCAACAACATCGATTTCTCGAAAATCCGCTACTACCTCTCGCAAGGCCAGAAACCCAAGCGCACGTGGGACGAGGTGCCCGATGACATCAAGAAGACCTTCGAGCGCCTCGGCATCCCCGAGCAGGAGCGCAAGTTCCTCGCCGGCGTCGAGGCCCAGTTCGACTCCGAGGCCGCCTACTCCAACATCAAGGAAATCGTCTCCAAGCAGGGCGTCATCTTCTGCAACTCCACCGAGGCCCTCCGCGAGCACCCAGAGATTTTCAAGAAATTCTTCGGCAAGGTCATCCCCACCGGTGACAACAAGTTCTCGGCATTGAACTCCGCCGTGTTCTCCGGCGGTTCCTTCATCTACGTGCCGCCCGGCGTGAAAGTCGCCCAGCCGCTCCAAGCCTACTTCCGCATCAACGCCGAAAACTTCGGCCAGTTTGAGCGCACCCTCATCATCGCCGACGAAGGCTCTGAGGTCGTTTACATGGAAGGCTGCACCGCGCCCAAGTTCTCCACCTCCACGCTCCACAGCGCGGTCGTCGAACTCGTCGCGCTCAAAGGCGCCAAGATCCAATACATCACCGTCCAGAACTGGGCCAACAACGTCTTCAACCTCGTCACCAAGCGTGGCGTCGCCCACGAGGACGCCGAAATCAAATGGATCGACTGCAACATCGGCAGCCGCCTCACCATGAAATACCCCGGCGTCATCCTGAAGGGCAAACGCGCCCGCGGCGAAGTCATCTCCATCGCCCTCGCCAATGACGGCCAGCATCAGGACACCGGCGCCAAGATGATCCACGCCGCCGACGACACCACCTCGGTCATCGTCGCCAAGTCGATCTCCGTGGGCCAGGGCCGCTCCACCTACCGTGGACAGGTCCACATGCCGAAGCACCTCAAGGGTTGCAAAAACAACACCGAGTGCGACGCGCTGCTGATCAACACCAACAGCCGCACCGACACCTATCCCGCCATCACCGTGCGCGGCGATACCCACGCGGTGCAGCACGAGGCATCCGTCTCCAAAGTATCCGAAGAGCAGATCTTCTACATGCAGCAGCGCGGCCTCACCGAGGGCCAGGCGATGAGCCTCGCCGTCAACGGTTTCATCAACGACCTCGCCCGCCAGTTCCCGATGGAATACTCGGTCGAGTTGAAGCGGCTCATCGACCTCGAGATGGAAGGATCCGTCGGCTAACCTCACTTTGTCATCGCGAGCCCGCGCAGCGGGCGTGGCGATCCAGCTGGATTGCTTCGTCGCTTCG
>DATJHQ010000011.1:0-62156 GCA_035493815.1 Rariglobus sp. | reverse complement strand
CGGCCTGTTGGCCGCCATGGCCATCCCCGCGTTCCAGAAAGTGCGTCAGGCCTCGCAGGACAAGGCCGTCTTGAACAACATGCGTCAGATTGGTGCCGGTGCGGACCAATACTTCCTCGAGAACGGCACGTCGACGGCCGCCCTGACCTCGCTGGTCGGTTCGTCGTTCTACATCAAGGCTCTTAACACGGTCGCGAACGAAGCCTATCCTGATACCTACACTCAGGGCATCGCCATCACGGTATTCAGCGTCGCCGGACAGCGCACGCTTACCTACCAGCAATAAGAGGTTTCACGCGTTTAACGTTTGATCACCACAGCCGCCCGCATAACTTGCGGGCGGCTTTTATTATGTTCCGTCGCCTTCTTCTACTGGGTTTACTAGCGCTTTTTTCGCTGGTTTTTGGAGTTTTTACATTCACGCCCGTCCATGCGGTCATCTTGGTGCGGTTTTATGGCTACTGGGTCATTTTGGCGGCGTTTATCCTCTTTGGTTGGTATTGTATCAGAAGCCTGCGCGATGTCCGTTTCTCGTTCTCGATGTTGCGAGAGTGGTGGCCGGCAATGGCGTTTATTTTGGCAGCTACGGCTTTTTTGCACCTGCACGAAAAACATGAATTTAAGATCGTCGCTGATGAAGTGTTGCTGAGCTCCACTGCGATGGAGATGCACTTCGAGCGTCAGGCGGCGGTGGTGCTGCGCGGTTATGAATATGCAGGAAATTTCATACCCATGCAGGTTTTCGTGGATAAACGTCCCCTGTTTTTCCCTCTGCTGATTTCGTTGATGCACGACTTCACCGGCTACCGGGTAGGGAACGTCTTTGTGCTAAACGCGCTCATTTCTCTGGTTCTGAACACGGTTCTTTTTCTGTTGGGGCGGCGATTGGGAGGACCTTGGGCGGGAGTGGCGGCCGTGCTGCTTTTATGTGGCATCCCGTTGGTCGCCCAAAATGCCACCGGTGGTGGCTTCGAACTCCTAAACATCACGATGATGATGGTGACATTTTGGTTGGGACTGCGATATGCAGATCGGCCGGAGGATGGCGACCGGCTGAGCGCATTTGCACTATCAAGTGTGTTGCTCGCCGAGACGCGGTATGAATCCGTATTGTTTGTGATCCCGGTGGCGGCCTCGATTCTTTATCTTTGGTGGCGCGAGCGGCGGATCAATCTTCCATGGGCATTGTATGTGGTTCCGCCGCTGCTGATATTATATTTGCTGCAGCACAAGGTATTCGATCTGTCCGAAACCAGCTGGCAGATGAGTGATGTCGCAGGAGCTACGACCCCTTTTGCGCTGCATTATTTTTATGACAATGTCGGGCATGCCCTGAACTTTTTCTTAAGCTTTGATGGGACTCAGCCTAGTTCGTGGCTGTTGCTGGTGCTTGGACTTCCAGCAGTGGGCTTTTTTGCCTTGGTGCTCTACAAGGAGCATCATGCGATTTTCAGCCGGCAGCCGGCGACCGGAGTTTTTTGTATATTTATACTAACGCTCGTTGTGCACACCGGCATTATGCTGTGCTATTTCTGGGGTCATTGGGACGATCCGATCATCCGTCGATTGAGCCTTCCCACCCAGATATTGCTGATCCTGGCGACCATCATGGTGCTGCCAAAACTTGTCGGGCACAGATTGAGATGGCGGGTGCTGACGGGGGTGGCCGGGCTTTATATTTTAAGCTTCACCATGCCGGCATCGGCGATGCACCGGTTCACGCAGGAAAACTTTGCCGCCCGCACCACCAATTGGGTGGCGGGGTATATCCGAGGACTTGGAGATAAAACAGCGTTGGCGATCGACAATAATTCCGGCCTTCAGTGGTTCCTTTACCGAAAATCTTGCGTCAATCCCGCCTTGCTGGCCGCACGCACGGAAGAGTTTTTGTTTCATTTTAAACTTCATAGTTTTGATGAAGTTCTCGTGGTGCAGCGCGCGGGGTTAAACTTGAAGACGGGTGAGCGTTACGTGTCCTCCTCTGATGATTTGGGGCCTGGAGTAAAACTTCAATTGATTGAAGAAAAACCCATGTCTCCCATCTATCTTATGCGGATTAGCCGCGTGGTTTCTGTGGATGAACCCGTTTTCAAGGCCTGGGCGGCGGCGCGTCGCGAGCAAGACAAGAAGGCGTTTGAGGCAAAATCAAGCGCGTCAGCAAAGTCTGCTCCGGCTGTGCCCACGATGGATCTGGCGGATCCCGACAACTTGGTTCTGTGGCTGCGCAATCTGCCCTGATTGCGATCAGGGTTTTTGCGGATTTAATGCGTGCTCCATCATATCCGCCAAGGAGGTGATGGAGCCATCCACCGATGTGTGGACTTCTTCCGCAGTCAGGCGGTAAACGAGTATGCTATAGCCAATCATCGCGTCAGGCCGGCGAAGACGAAGGTAAGAGGTAAGACGGGCGAAACGCAGGCGATCCAAAGCCCATAGCGGATGCGAATCACCCTCTCCGAACTCGGCAATTGTGGTGGAGCGTTTCCCCTCAGCGATTTCTCTGCGAAGACGTTTTAACATCGTCTGGTAAGTATACTCGCGTTCTCCGGTCCAGTCACCTCGCCAAGGGCTGTAGGCATCCTGAATCAAAGTCGCACTGATGCAATAAAGCCCGGGCTTGAGCTCGAACCAATGGCGCGGCTGGTAGTGATAATAATAGGGGGAAAGCGGGGCTGCTTTGATACCTTCGTAACGCGGGCTTCCCATGCCGAAATAAGCGAGATAAACCGGTTCTTCAGGCTTTCGATTGGTGTCCAGCCAAGTTTTCAAGCCGGGCAGGTCCTGTCCCCAGTCCAATGAACTGTCGATCAGATGATGATAACCTTGGGAAGAGCCTCCGGAGAGAAGATTGAAATAGGCCAAGTAATTGGGATAAGTGCTAAATGCAGTTGCGGCTGCGAGGACTGCAATCATGGTGGCACCCCATTTCTGCATTCTGGTGACCGCAGGCCGGACAAGTAGCCCGCAAAGAATAAAAAGAGGAGGGTAGACGGGCAGAATATGTCGATGACCGATGTTAAGATGGCTGGTCAGTGAAAAAGCCCAATAGACGCCGGACAGCGCTAGCAGCGGGGCCACGAAGCGAAGGCCTGCGAAAATGCGGGCGCCGGATTTCCCACGCCAATGCACCAAGGCTGTGCCCAGAGCGAGAATCGTTGCCAGAAGTTCAGCGGGAGGTGTCTTGGCGAAAAATGTGTAGGGGAAAAACAAAAACCAACCGGTGTTACTGTAAGCGCCGTTGAGGAAGCCGCTGCGCTCCTGAGCCGCGTAAAGCACATACGAAAACCCCTGAAGGTAGGCGTCGGGTAGCAAGTGCCACGTCCGGGCGGTGCCGACGACCGCTTTCCAGAATCCATGCGTCGGCATCACTATCTGCCACGGCATGTAATACTGGGTGATGGATGGCTGGCCTGATCCGGCCGCGTCAAAACGGAATCCAAAGGCCATCCAAATGAAGAGCCACGCTATCGCGATATGAACAGCAGTGGAGGCGAGGATGCAGCCGGTGCGAGCCAGCCGTGTTTCCGCCTGATAAATGTGGCGGCCGCAGGTGATGATGAGCGGGGCGGACTCCACGAGCCTCCAGGCAATGAGCAGCGCATAGGCCGGAATAAGCAGCAGGAAGGAAAACTTGGCCACGGCGGCGAGTCCGGTGACGACGCAGCTCAGGCCGAAACTCATCATGCCCGGTCGTTCAAGGTGCCTCCAGTAAGCTCCGACGGCTGCGAGGAGAAAAAAAGTCACCGTCATGTCGGAAGTGACGAGCGGGCCATGCGCCAGCGTAGTGGCGGAAAATGCATACAACGCAAGAGACAGCAATCCTCCGGCATTCCCCCACAATCGTCGCGACCATACAAATACAAGAAATCCGGTAGCGACACTCCAGAACATCATCATGGCGCGGGCGGTCGCCAGCATGAAATCCGTGTTATTGCCTGATTCGAAAAAAAACGCGCTGCTGATCAACCAGACATTCGAGGTCGACCACCAGGCCGGATGATCCGCCGGTTCCAGTCGGGGTTGTTGAAGCAGGAGGGGGATGCCGGCCCAGCGTTGGGGCAGATTTCCGTTTTCAGGCTGCAGGCGGTAGTCGTTTAAGCGCCAGTATGAATAGCCACCCGCCAGATGGGCGGTTTCATCAGCGGTCACGCTTTTTTCAAGCACTGCGCCGACGCCCAGCCAGCAATGCAGAGCCAACAGCGTGGCGACGCAGAGGGTCACAAGGGTGGAACGGCGCGGGAAAGACATGCGGCGAGACGACAAAAACGTGGACAGAGCTTCGTCTTGCTTTGACGCTCGTCAATCCACGAACCGGCCTCATGAACTCAGAAGAATACGCCAATCTGGAACGGGTTGAACCCAAGCACTGGTATTACTCCGGCAAACGAGAGCTGGTGCGCCGTTGGATCAGCTTGGTGCGGCTGCCGAAGAATGACGATCTTTTGCTCGATTGCGGCGCGGGCACGGGGCTTTTCGCAAAGGAGATGGAGGCCTTCTGTCGTGTGATGGTGCTTGATGATCATGAGGAGGCGTTGCGTCTGCTGCACACGCGTTTTAGGCCGGACCAAATTTTAAGCTTGGCCGGAGACCGTGTGCCGCTGCCCGACGGTTCACTGGAATATGTGACCGCTCTGGATGTGTTGGAGCATGTGCCTGACGACGCGGCGGTGGTGCGGGGATTTCATCGTCTTCTTAAACCCGGCGGACTTGCGGTGGTCACAGTGCCGGCCGGCATGGCGCTGTGGAGCGACTGGGACGAGGCATTGCATCATTACCGGCGTTATCATCGTTCGCAGCTCAAGGCGCTTTTCACTGAGAAACACTGGGAGATCGTTCAAGTGAATTACACGAATGTTCTCGTGTATCCTGCCGTATGGCTCGTCCGCAAGTGGCGCCGCCTAGCTCCCGCTCGTGAAGGCCACGGGCGTTCGGAGGACAAGATGCCCTCTCCGGGGATCAATACTTTGTTACGCCGGCTTTTTGTCGGGCTTGCCATGTGGCGGGTGCCGTTTCCGTTTGGTGTGAGCCTGGTGCTGGTGGCGCGGCGTCGCTAGGGCGAGGAGGGAGCGGGACCTGCGTTGGTATGTTGCTCGGGTGGCAATTCAAGACCGTTGAATGGAATAATGCGCGCAGAAGCCATGCGATGTCCGTTTTTATCAAACAGCTTGGCCTCAAGCACGTTTGGAGGAGGGAGGGTAGGTGGAGGCGGAAATGTCAGGGTGATCCTGGCGATCTGATCATTTGGCCACGGCCAGCCGGCCACCCGGGTGGGACCTGAAGGCGTGCCATCAAGATTAAGAGGGGTTATTGCGACGTTGGTTTGCGAGGCGTCGAGGGTGAGTTTTCGCCATGGCATGCCTACACAAACCCACACTTCCACGCGGGCAACTTCGCCTTGATGCGGAGCCATCGTGAGGTTCAGTTCGATTTTGTTTTCACCTTTTTCGGTAATGCAGGCGAGGGTGGCGGTGGAAAGTGGCGCGATCGAGCGGCCGTTGCGCACCCAAAGGGAATCTCCCTCGATGGCAAAAGACCGATGAAAGGACGCCCGCATGTAGTCCATCAGCGGACCTTGGGGGTGAAAGCCAGCCTGCATGAGGTCCGCGAGAATATTGTGCTGAACGATAAAAACCGGCCTGGATGCCGATTCCAGATGCTTGATCATGGCCTGTTGCTGTTCGTCGGTGAGGAGCGAAAACCAATGGGTGGCATTGGCGAGGGTGGGGGTATCCACGCCCGTCCAGAGATTAAAGCTATAAGCCCCGGGTAAACTTAGAAGCATGTCCCCATGCACCCTGACATTTTCCGCCAACACCCGCAGTGATGAGCTGTAGTTGGCCGGCATGTAGATGCGTTCTGCTCCGGGTTGCTCAAGTGGTTCGCCTCCGTCTCGGGCGAAGTGCGACAAGCGGACAAAGTTTCGTGTAAGAGACGCTGTGAGAATGAGCAGACCGGTCCACGCGGCGATGCGGGCCCAAACCCCGACTTTTCCTGGCAGCGATGCTGAGGCAACGTTGACCGCCTCCTCGAAACCCAGCGCCATCAGGGGAACCCAGAGAAATGTGCCCCAGTTCAATTGGCTGCCCGCCACCGGAAAAGCGTGCAGGCTTTGAAAAACCAATAGAATGCCCAGCCATGCCCTTGCTTGGCAGGCCGAGTTGCTCGCCTGATCTTTGCGATCAAGCGGCCAGACAAAAAGGCCGGCCAATGGAAGGCCATAGCTAAGCCCCATGATGCCTTGGCTTATCTCCAGTGCCTGCAATGAGACGAAGATATAGGCGATGGTCGCCGTGATTCTGATCCAAGCGATGCATTGGTTGAGGCGGACATCATCAGGACGTCGGCGTGCGAATGACAAAAGCGCTACGACACCGAGGGCCACCCAGATTGCGCCGGGACGCCATCGAGGGGCAAAGGCGTAGATCCCCGGATGTTTAAGGGGTGCGATTATCACGCCTTGCCAAAGTTCGGCCAGACTGGTGTCGCGAGGCAGCATCAGCACTATAACCAGTGCGGTGATGGCGATTCCGGTGCCAACGAACCAGCCCCATATACGTGTTCCTGCGGGCTTGATCTGCGCCGCCGGTGCGGAAGCAATCACAACCCCGACAGTGGCGAGTCCGGCCAAGAGCGCGAAGATCTGCACCCATGTATCGCCCAATAATTTTAGCATTAAGACTACGGGCAGCACGAGCCCAAGTGCGCCAAGAAGCAGCACGCGGTGCTTTGCCCGGTCCGGCGGTAGGCTGAGCACAAACCAAAAACCAGCGCTCAAAATCAAAAAGACCCCCACGTTTATTTTGGTCAACGCGAGCAGTGTCCCCACGATTGCCACGCTGATGGCGAAACCTTTGAGCCGGCCGGTTTGCAGCATTTCCCACCCTAACCAGGCAATGGCGGCGACCATCAGAGTGATAGTACTGCCCGGATGGATGGGCTCCCGGACCATGATCCATAAAAACATGAATCCCTCCGCGGCCACAAAAAGGGTCAGCGGCCAGGAGCCACGGGCACGCCTCACAAGCAATGCGCAGAAAAAAGCAGTGCCGGTCCAGTTGAACAACGTGATCAATCGGCCGTTGGTATTCGTCCACGCAAATCCGAGCAGGTGATGCAACGTGTCGTAAATCAGATAGAAAGCCGGTCCGTATTGGGAAAATACCTGATTGTAGAGAGAGCCATGCAGGGAGAAATCACGCAGCGAGATGAGGACGTAACCCTCGTCATCGTAGAGCATGAAGGAGCTGAACAACAAAAGATGTCCGGCCCGGATGAGCACCCCGGCGAGCAGGACGCAGCACAGGAAAGGGAAGATTTTTTTAATCAAAGCCGATCTTACTTTTAACGATGTAGTGAGGGCGGCGTTTCACCTCGTCGTAAATGCGCCCGAGATATTCGCCGAGCACGCCGATACCGATGAGCTGAACTCCGCCCAAAAAGAGCACGAGGGTTACCAGGGTGGTGAAACCCGTCTGGGCGATTTCCACGCCCAGAATGCGTCTCACTATAAAAAATGCGCCGATGGCAAACCCGAGTCCGGCGATCAAGATGCCCGCATATGTGAGCGCCCTCAGAGGCAGGTGCGAGAAACTGAAAATACCGTCGAGTGCATAACGCACGAGCTTGCGAAGGGTGACCGCTGGCGTGCCTGCGGCCCGTTCCTGCCGGTCATAGAAAATCTCCGCTTGGGTGAACCCCACCCAGGCGCGAAGACCGGGAAAAAAACGATTTTTCTCGGAGAGTTGGTTGAAAGCTTCCACCGCTTGACGTCCGAGGAGACCGAAGGTCCCGGTGTTGGCTTCGATCGGGAAGTCGATGAGACGGCCGAATGTTTTATGGAAAAGCTCAAATCCTGCGCGCCGCAGACCGACTTCCTTGCGTGAGCGTCGCACGGCCAGCACGACCTCGGCGCCATTTTGCCAGGCGGCGACGAGTTGAGGGATCAGCTCGGGTGGATCCTGTAAATCAGCATCCATTGTGATCACCGCATCGGCCTGACCGACGTGGGCAAGGCCGGCCGTAAGGGCGGCTTGGTGTCCAAAATTGCGCGAGAAATCCAGCAGCTTGAAGCGGGTGTCCCGACCGGCTTGCACGGCGACGAGTTCGCGTGTCCGGTCCCGGCTGCCGTCGTTTATAAAAACAATCGTCCAGTCCAAGTGGGACGAGGCATCCAACATGGTCTCCAGTCGCCGGAAAAGCTCGGGCAGCACGGGGACTTCATTGAAGACCGGAATGACAACAGCGATGGTTGGCTTGGGATTCAAAGCTTTGGTGGAATGGTTTGGCTTGCGGGGGATAAATCAACTTTTTCGTGATGCGATGTGCTGGAGGGAGGCCAGAAGTATAAAATCCATGGTCCGGCTTTGCTGGAAATTGCGTCCACCGGTTGGAGACTCAAGGCGATGCCCCAATCTACATCCTGTCCCAAGAGGGCGGTAACGGTCCAGTCCGGTGGCAGTTGCGCGCGCGCTTGATCATAAGTTATGGGATGTCCCGTGACAAAACGCACATACATGCCGTCTTCCGCATGATAAAAATGCCCGTCTGAATAGAAGGTGATCAGTGGATTCCACGGAAACCAGATGCGTCCGCGGAGTTGATCCGCGAATACTGTGGCTTGGGTCAGTTGCATGGTGATGGGACGAAACGGACGAAGTGGCGAGAGGGCGATACGGGTGCCTAGGCAGGCCAAGACCAGCAACGACAACACTGCGAGTGCTTTTCGGGAATCCCATCGTGTGCGACTGATTTCCACCAAACTGGCCAGAATCAACGGGGGTAGCAGGTAATGCAGGCCCTGCAGTGAATTGAGCGTGCCACCCAGCGTCATGAATCCGGCGATACCTGCAGGCAACACGCATAACCATGAAATGGCCGGCAGTAGCAATGAAGCTTCCGCTCGCCACACACGCCGGCCTGCCCAAATAAGCAGAATCGCTGGTAGAACTATATGCGTGACGAGAAGCGGCCACGGATCGGTGATGCGTCGCAGGACTTCGTTGGTGCGTGGAAGATGCGAGGGGATTTCAATGAGGTTGAACCACACTCCTTCCGGTCCAAACCAAGCCAGCGTAAGTGCCAGCAAGCCGGCCAGCACTGCGCCTGCCCGCACGGAGTGAACAAAGGCGACGCGCGGGCTGAACTTCCAGCCCAGCCACAAGCACTGGGCCAGAATAAGTCCCACGGACGTCTGCTTGCACATGACCGCTCCCGCTATGCCAAGAGCCGCCAGCCAACCGCGTGACGCCCCCGGGGCTTTATCGCCGCATCTTATGAGTAGCAGATTAGCCAACAGACCGCAGGCGACGGCATAGTTGTCAGCCTGGATGTATTGAAAGCTGGCCGCCGGCCAGAGGGCAACGCAGGCGGCGAATGCAAGCAGACGTTCGTGCCAGGAAAGCGAGGCGGGCCATGCCACGCAGACGATACCGATTATGCCAGCGGTGAAAAAAAGATTGATCATGCCTCCCGCAAGCAGGGCGTCGACGACGTTTCTTGCGAGTGTGGCCGGCCAAAGAAAAATAACAGGCAGAGGTCCGTAGATCCAGGTTGTGACCGCTCCTTGGGTTTGGGTGGGGTAAACGGGCAGTCCGTGGGCCAAAAGGAAACTCGGTTCCAGGCGGACGTCATTCCAAGTGTGCAGGGGGAAAATGCACCAGCACATCCATAGCCACAGACCGGCGGCGAGCGTCGCCGCGAGGATCGCGCAATACGTGGTCAGGAAATTTCGTAAACCAGTCATCGTGATCTTGGTTTACTCATTCCGATGAAAAACAAAATACACGGCATCGGCTTCGAGGGCACCCCGTCCGGGCAGAAAGGAGACCGCCTTGATCTGGGCGCGCACATCCGAAGTCCAGACGAGCTTGTAGTTCTTCAACCCGTTATTTTCATTCAGGTGCTGATCGTAATATTCGTTGGGCCGAATCACGACCCAGTTTGGTTTAAGCGCAGCGATGATTTCGGCGTAGCTGCGCTGGCCTGAATGCACCAGCGAGGACACCGAGGGTGCGCAGAGTCCGGGGAAGTCCAGCATCTTTAATCCACTGAAATAGCCCATGTAGCCCAGCGATTCCAGGAACACGGTGTCCGCCGGCCCGGCGTTTGTTTTCAACCACTGTCCGATGCGAAGCCTGCCCTGATCTTCGACGATAGTTTGTTGCTGGCGGGCCGTGTATGCACCCATAGCCAGAAGGGACAACGACAGGATGGCTGCGACGGTCAGACCGATGCGACCTGTTGAGCGCACCCATGTAAGGGCATGACGACTGGTGGTCTCAATCACTCCTGCCCAGGCGCAGGCCGCCAGTAAAGTCCACGGGGCGAAATACCAAGGGTATGGCATGATTTGATGCAGGTATACTCCCCCTATGAGCACGGCGAAGGATGCGGCGCGTGCCGGCCGTGGCAAAACCGGGATTAGCCAGAGAAAGGCTGCCCCGCGCGCCAGGAAGCGGCATAGATCCAAGAGATCCCGTGGCCAAGCCGATGCGTAGAAATACGCGGGAGCCGACAGGCCGTCTAACGCCGTAGGCTCGACGAGACAACGCAGTGGAGCCAACGCGATGCGGGCAAACGAGAAACCCTCCGGAGTGAGGCCAGCCTTGGCGAGAATGGTTTGAGGCACTGGGGATCCATAGTAGTGCCACGCTCCAAAAAACCAGGGTGCGTAGAGTAATCCGCCGACCATCGCCGCTTTTAGGAGGCTCGTCCGCCAAGGGCGCTTGTTCGTGCCATCTGAAAAAAGCCAGACCCCTGACATCATCGCGATGATAAGCACACAGGTGTCCGGACGGGTCCACATCAGGCCCGCGTAACCCAAAGCCAGCGGCATCCACCGGGCATCGGATGGACGGTTGAACTCTCTCCAGACGAAGGCCGTGAAAAACACCAACAGGCCGGTCTCCATGCCGTTCGACGAGAAGCCGATAGTTTTCACATCCAGAACGCCGAGAATGAGAATAACCCATATGGCAGTGCCGCTCATGGCATAATCCTGTGCGTATTTGCCCATCAAGAGCATCGCTCCGGCAAGGCCGGCGGCGCCCATTATCCTTAGCACCCACAAAGCACCGCCGGCATCTCCGGTCAGCCAATACCCCAAAGCAGGGACGAGCACACCCAGAGGAGAGGTAAAGGTATGGACGTGCTCCCCTGTCTGGTAGACCAAGCCGTGTCCTTCCACCAAGTTTTGGCTGCTGCGAAAAGTGATGTAATAATCTTCCCAAGCCTGTCGGGCGAAGAGTGAAAAAAGAATAACCGCGGCAAACGCCAGTGCTGCAGCAATCCAGCAATTCATCGACCACCCTTTCTTGGTGCACCGATTGTCGTCCGTGATGTGCTGGGTTGATGAATCGGTCATGTGCATGATGCGAAAAACGTGACGCAAGAGCGGAGCGAGATGAAGTGAATTAAACCTGCGGGCATCGCCTGCGCCATGAATTGCAGGTAATGCTCAAGCGCGTTGCGTCCGGGCTGTATCAACGCACACCTTGGCTTGGTTGATTGGGTTTCCGGTAGTCGCCGCGACTGAAGTATTTTTCCAGCCACACATACATGCAGATGAAAAAATAACGGCTGCCCATTTCCTTGATTTTCAGTTTGGCCTCCCCCGTGCGGCGGTTGCGCCACGTGATGGGCACGACCGTCCAGGTGAAGCCGCGCACGATAGCCTTGAGCGGGAGCTCAACGGTGAGATTGAAGTGAGGTGCGATCAGCGGTCGGCTGCCGTCGATCACGGTTCGACGGTAGGCTTTGAAGGCATTGGTCGTGTCGTTGAGCGAAAGCTTGAAGATGCCGCGGATGAAGGTGTTGAAAAGCCGGTTGAGCAGGAGCTTGTAGCGCGGGTAATCGATCACGCCACCACCCTTGATGAACCGGCTGCCGAAGACACAGTCCCAGCCTTCGTTCAGTTTTTGCCAGTAGCGCACGACGTCGCGTGGATCATCGGAGGCATCGGCCATGAAGATAACCACCGCGTCGCCACGACTCTCATTCAGGCCGTGGATGATCGCGCGACCGAATCCGTGAGCGCCGGTGTTTTTAATGGGATGCAACTCCGGCAGGCGCTCCCGAATGGCGGTGAGGATTTCCCAAGTGCGGTCGTTGCTGCCGTCGTCCACCACGACGATTTCGTGAGGCACATGGTGGAGCCTCAGCTCAAGCGAAAGATGTTCGACGGTGGAAGCGATGCAGCCTTCTTCGTCTCTCGCCGGAATTATGATGGAAAGCAATCCTAGGGCCGGGGCACCGAAGGGTGGCGAAGAAGCGCACATGATCAGAGCGGGGCGGAAAGATCCAGCCATTGGGGATGGGCTTCCGCGTGGACGGCAATTTCTTCGAAGATAGTCTCTGCGGGGGTTGTCGGTTGCCACGACCACACGCGGGCGGCCTTGGCGGAATCCAACACCATCCATGGAATATCGAAGCGACGGGGCTCCGGGGCGGCTGTGACCGTGTGCGCGCCGAAGCGACTGGCGCACCAATCGCTGAGCTGGCGAAGCGATCGGGCCGAGCCGGCGCCGCCTGAAACATTGACCAGCCGGTCACAGGCCGGGAGGCCGGACTTGGCGAACTGCTTTTCGAGCAACGGCACAAGATCGCGCGGGTGAAGGCAGTCGCGCACCTGATGGCCATGTCCACCGAAGCCTATATACTTAAGCGGACGGCGGCGCATGTAGCTATTGATCCAATAAGAGAAAATACCCTGATCGGGCCGACCAAACTGACTCGCGCCGGCAAGCACACCGCAGCGGTTCACGAAAACAGGGAAGCCAAACGTTTCACCATATTCCAGGGCAAGCGCCTCGCTGGCGAGCTTGGTTGCGCCATACAACGAGACGGGTGCGGTTGTCGCGAAGGTTTCATCCACGCCGGCGGCGCTGAGACCGGCGGGCAGGGACGCGCCCGTGGCGGGACGGAAGGCGTTGTTCGCGACTTCGATCGCGAGACCGGCAAGCGGCGGAATGGAATAGACGCGGCTGGTGCTAAGCAGGACGAGGCCCGCACGATGCCGTTTGCAGTATTCCAACAGATTGATTGTCCCGCCGAGATTATGTTCCACAAGCTGGCGAGAACTGGTGGTTCCGTCGACTCCGGCCAGAACACTGGGATTGGCGGCGGCGTCGATGACCCAGTCCGCGGCCGGGAGTGCGTCCATGTCGCTGGCCATCCTCAGGTCGGAGTGAAACAGCTTAACACCGGCCGCTTTCAAGGCGGCCCGGTTGGTGTCGCTGCCGGGGCGGATGAAATTATCGAAGCCCAGCAGTTCAACGCGGTCGCGTGATTCGGCCAGAGCTCTTGCGAGGGTGCTCCCGACAAAGCCGCAGACGCCTGTGATCAGAATTTTCAATGGAAAAGGAAGATGGGGATGTCAGCAGAAGAGATTATACTTCAGGATCGCGTAAAGGGCGCGGAAGCCGTCGCGCCAGCCGATTTTTTTGCCTTCCTTGTAGGTGCGGCCGTAGTAGCTGATGCCGACTTCGTAGATCACCACGTCGAGTTTGGAAACCTTGGCGGTGATCTCCGGTTCGAAACCGAAGCGGTTTTCCTCGATGGTGATCTTTTGCAGCACCTCACGTTTGAAGACCTTGTAGCAGGTCTCCATGTCAGTGACGTTGAGATTGGTCAGCATGTTGGAGAGCAGGGTCAGGCCTTTGTTGCCGACCATATGCCAGAAGTAAACCACGCGGTGAGCATCACCGCCGGCAAAGCGAGAGCCGAAGACCACGTCCGCCTTCCCTTCAATGATCGGTTGAAGCAGCTTGGGGTATTCGTTCGGATCGTATTCCAAGTCGGCGTCCTGAACGATGACAATATCGCCAGTGGCGGCGGCGAAGCCGGTGCGCAAGGCGGCGCCTTTCCCTTGGTTGATCTCGTGGTAGACGATGGTGTCGACCAATGAGGTTATTTCGCCACGCAGCAGATCGCGGGTGCCATCGCTTGAACAGTCGTCGACGATGATGATTTCTTTTTCGGCTACCGGTGCGTTGCGAACGCGATCCACGATATTGCGGATGGTTTTAACCTCGTTGTAGCAGGGGATGACGATCGTAAGCTTCATGCCGGTTGCGCAGGAGGCTAGGAGCGAAGCGAACGGACGGAAGCCTTTTCCCTTGGATGATCAGGGTTTTGACCCGGCGTTTACCAGGGCTCGCATGCTTGACGGTGGCGAGGATGGCGGGGCATCGTCTGCGCCATGTCCTCCCTCGAGAAACGCTCGTTCCGCCCCAGTCCCTCGCTGATTTTCAAGCTGACGGTCGCAGGGGTGGTGCTGGCCGGGATAGCTTTGCTTTTGATGCAGGGCGTCGACTTAAAGGCTTTGTTCAATCGTGGACTGGAGTTCATTCGCAGTCTCGGGCCTGTGACTTTTTTTGCTGCGATGGCGGTGTTGCCGTCCTTTGGCTGTCCGCTTACCGCTTTCACTCTTTCAGCCCTTCCTGTGTTTGGCGGTGAGTTGGGTGCTCCGGCGGTGGTGGGGCTGGCGTTGGCCAGCATCACGGTGAACCTTGCTTTTTCATATTGGCTGGCCCGGTATGCATTGCGGCCGTGGGTCGAAAAACTTTTACAGTGGATGGGTTATACCCTGCCGAAAGTTTCGCCCGAGGATCATCTTGGACTGCTCATACTGGTGCGGGTGACACCAGGTCCCCCTTACGCACTGCAAAACTTCGTGCTGGGACTGACGATGATTCCATTCGGCCTCTACATGGTTGTTTCTGTGGCGATTGTGAGTCTTTATTCGGCGGCGTTTATCCTTTTTGGTGACGCATTGGTGCATGGACGCGGCAAAATGGCCTTTGTGGCGGTAAGCCTGTTCGTAGCGTTTTCAGTCGGGGTGAAGTTTCTCCGCCGCCACTATCAGCGGCAAAAAACAATCGGACCATGACAACCGAGGCCACGGAATCGGAAAGCGGCGGGCGGGCGGAGAGCGTTAGCGAATTCACGCGGCGGGTGAAAGCTGTGCTCGAAAAAGAAATACGGCCGGGCTGGGTGCGCGGGGAGGTTTCCAACCTGCGCGCACAGGCGAGCGGGCATTTTTATTTTTCGCTCAAGGACGCAGGGGCCCAGCTGTCGGCGGTGATGTTCCGCAGCGATGCGGCGCGACAGGACGTCAAACTGCGCGACGGGATGCAGGTGGTCGTTTACGGCGAGATCTCAGTCTACGAGGCGCGGGGCAACTACCAGCTTGTCGTGCGCGTCGTCATCGAGGACGGCGTGGGGCGGTTGCAGCGGGAATTCGAGGCGTTGAAACGCAGGCTGGCCGATGAAGGACTGTTTGCGGCGGAGCACAAAGTCGCGATTCCGGAGATGCCGCGGACGGTGGGTTTTATCACGTCGCCCACGGGTGCGGCGGTGCAGGATTTTTGCCGGATTTTGATCCGGCGCGGTTGGCGCGGGCGCGTGGTCGTGTTGCCGGCCAAGGTGCAGGGCGACGGCGCGGCGGCCGAGATGATCGCCATGCTGGCCGAGGCGGAGGCGCTGGGGATTTTTGACCTCTTGGTGATCGGGCGCGGCGGCGGATCGCTGGAGGATTTGTGGGCGTTTAACGAGGAGACGCTGGTGCGTGCGGTCGCCGCGTGCCGTATTCCGATCATCTCGGCGGTGGGGCATGAGATCGACTTTACGTTGTGCGATTTCGCGGCGGATGAGCGTGCGGAAACGCCGAGTGCGGCGGCGGAGTTGATTTCGAGCGGCTTTGTGGCGGCGTCGGAGAAGACGGCGCGGCTGGCGGAAGATTTAGACCATCATGTCCGTGCCGCGCTTGAGGCGGCGGGAGAGCGGCTGGATCATGCGCGGTCGCGGCTGCGGTTGCTGGCGCCATCGGCTCAGATCGAGCGCGGGTATCTGCGGCTTGATGATCTGAGTAACCGGCTGGCGGCGGCGTTGGGCACGACGGTGCAGGCGCGGCGGCAACGGGTGAGCGAGGTGCGTTCTCTGTTGCGCGAACGTTCACCGCAGCGGCGGGTGGAGGCGGAGTCGCAGCGGTTGCTGTCGCTTTGGAAACGGTTGCAGGCGGCGAGTCCGGCGTCGGTGTTGAACCGTGGCTTTGTCATCATGCGCGACGAAACGGGCAAGCCGGTGCAAAAAAAAGCCGCCGTTCGGAAGGGACAGCGGCTGAGTGCGGAATTTGCCGACGGCGCGTTGCCGGTGAAGGCGGACGAGTGATCAGAGCGCGGGAAACTTCACCCACTTGGCGCCGAGCTTGGCGCTTTTCACGACGGTCTCGATGAAGGCCATGCCTTCGACGCCGTCGGCGATGGTGGGGAAATCGAGATCCTTGGGCTGCTTCTTGCCGGCGACTTCGGCGCGGATGGCGCGGAAGACATCCTGGTAGATGTTGCCAAAGGCTTCGAGGTAACCCTCGGGGTGACCGGAAGGTGTGCGCGTGAAACGGGCGGCGGCGGGTGAAACGTAGCCGTGACCACGACCCCATGTTTCAGCGGGACGATCGGGATATTTGACGAGCAGGTAGTTGGGATTCACCTGATGCCACTCGATGCCGCCGAGGG
Source organism: Rariglobus sp. (assembly GCA_035493815.1). GTDB lineage: Bacteria > Verrucomicrobiota > Verrucomicrobiia > Opitutales > Opitutaceae > Rariglobus. Next base: position 45,645 of record DATJHQ010000011.1, on the reverse strand, counting down.
TGCCGTAGACGCGAATGTTGAGGTTGTTCTCTTCGCCGACGCTGATCTGGGAGGCGTGCAACACGCCCTTGGCGCCGCCTTTGAAGCGGACGAGGATGTTGCCGTCGTCGTCGAGCTGGCGTCCAGGGACGAAGGTCGTGAGATCGGCGCAGAGGCTCTCGATTTCGAGGCCGGTGATGTAGTGCGCGAGGTTTTCGGCGTGGGTGCCGATGTCGCCGATGCAGCCGGCGGCGCCGGAGCGTTTGGGATCGGTGCGCCAGCCGGCTTGTTTCTGGCCGGTCTTTTCGATGGCGGTGGAGAGCCAGCCCTGCGGGTATTCGACGACGACCTTGCGGAGGGTGCCGAGCTTGCCGGTGCGAACCAGTTCGCGGGCCTGCTTCACCATGACGTTGCCGGTGTAGTTGTGTGTCAGGGCGAAGATCTTGCCGGACTTGGCGACGATCTTTTGGAGGGCTTTGGCTTCCTTGAGGTCGAAGGTGGCGGGCTTGTCGCAGACGACGTTGAAGCCACTTTCGAGAAACAGCTTCGCGGGCGGGAAGTGCTGGTGGTTGGGCGTGACGATGACGATGAAGTCGAGGCGCTCGCCGGCGGGGCGGGCGGCTTCGGCCTTGGCCATTTCCTGATAGGAACCGTAGACGCGCGACGGATCGAGGAAGAGGTCGGCGCCGGAATCCTTGGAGCGGGCGGCGTCGGACGAAAAGGCGCCGGCGACGAGTTCGGCCTGACCATCCATCTGGGCGGCGATGCGGTGGACGGCACCGATGAAGGCGCCGCGACCGCCGCCGATCATGCCAAAGCGAAGTTTGCGATTCATAGAGGGGGATTCCTTGGGATTACGCGGACGGCGGCGTCACAAATCCAGCAACGGATCCGCCGTCGGCCGCGTTATTAGCGGTGACGATCGGGGTTACGATTTCTTCTTGTCGAAGGCGGCGTCGAAGGCGACGGAGCTCGGGGGAAAATCGATTTTGCGCACGAAGGCGGCGGCCTCGGTCGCGCCATGGACGCGGTCCATGCGGATGTCTTCCCATTCGACGGAAAGGGGACCGCGGTAGCCGACATCGTTGAGGGCGACGATGATGTCTTCGAACTTGATGTCGCCGTGGCCGAGGGAGCGGAAATCCCAGGAGCGGCGGGCGTCGCCGAAGCTGGTGTGGCCGCCGAAGACGCCGACACTGCCGTCACCATGACCCCACCAGACGTCCTTCATGTGGGCGTGGAAGATGCGGCTGCCGAAGGCGCGGATAAACTTCACGTAGTCGACGCCTTGGTAGCCGAGGTGCGACGGGTCGTAGTTGAACCCGAAGCGCTTGTGGCCCTTGACGGCGTCGATGGCGCGCTGGGCGGAGGCGATGTCGAAGGCGATTTCGGTGGGGTGGACTTCGAGGGCAAAATTCACGTTGGCCTTGTCGAAGGCTTCGAGGATGGGGCCGAAGCGTTTGCCGAAATCGGCGAAGCCGGCGTCCCAATAGGCCTGCGAGGTGGGCGGGAAGGCGTAGATCGAGTGCCAGATGGAGGAGCCGGTGAAGCCGTTGACGACGGCGGGGAAGTCATCGGTCTTGCCGCGGCCGGGCTTCACGTCGAAGAAGGCACGGGCGGCGCGGGCGGTGGTGATCATCGCGCGGGCGGCGCGTTTGCGGACGCCTTCGGGATCGCCGTCGCCCCAGATGGCGGGAGAGAGGATGGCCTTGTGGCGTTCGTCGATGAGATCGCACACGGCCTGGCCGACGAGGTGATTGGAGATGGAGTAGCAGGTGAGGCCGTGGTCCTTCAGAAGCGCCCACTTGTCGTGGATGTATTTCTTGGACGAGGCGGCGGCTTCGACGTCGAAGTGGTCGCCCCAGCAGGCGAGTTCGAGGCCGTCATAGCCCATTTCTTTGGCCAGGGGGGCGAGTTTTTCGAGGGGTAGATCGGCCCATTGGCCGGTGAACAACGTGACAGGTCTTGGCATGGAAAGGTGCGTATTGGGGTTGGCTGAGGCTTCGAAAGATCAGTTGTAGATCCAGTAGGGGCGGGTCTGCTGCTGATAAATCCGATCTTTTGTATGCCAGTCTGCAAGAAAAGATTCTAGATTTACCCGCGCTCCGTCGCGGCGGAGTGCATCCCACCACGCGGTCGAGCCGACATGGATGTTGAAGCTGCGGGCATCCTTGGCATCGAGCTTGGCGAAGGGGTTGGGCGGATCGTAGCGGCAGGCGAGGCGCATCAGGGCGAAGCTGAGCTCGGTGGGGTTCCATGTCGCCCAGTTTGTTACGTCAACATAGACGCCCTCGTGTGGTTTGCCGGCGGTGTCGGGAGCGGTGACCTTGCGGTAGGAAAGGCCGGCGACGTGGAGGGTGTTGAGATCCTGTATAAGCTTGTCGGGTGTGACGCCCTTGAAGCTGAGGCCGCGGAACGGATAGCTGACACCGATGCCGTGCTTGAAGCCGCTGAATTCGCAGCCGAGGCCGACCATGGCATAACCGACAACGGCGTTGAAATCGCGAATCAGAGGCGAGGTCGGCACGAACTTGAGTCCGGTTTCCGGCCAGCGCATGGAACGTGTCCAGCCGCGCATCGGGATGATGGTGAGGCGGCCTTTTTTGCGGATGTTGTCGGGAATATCAAGGACGCCGGGGGCGTGGGCGGCCATGCGGGCGAGTTCTCCCATGGTGAGGCCGTGGACATAGGGAACGCGGAAGGCGCCGACACCGCTCATCCACTCGCGGTCGAGGAGGGGGCCGTCGACCTTGTAGCCGCCGAGGGGATTGGGGCGGTCGAGGACGATGACTTCGACGCCGGCGGAAAAGCAGGCCTCCATCGTGTAACGCATCACAACGTTGAACGTGTAGGAGCGCACGCCGATGTCCTGCAGATCAATGACGACGGCATCGAGACCCTTGAGCTGGGCGGCGGTGGGTTTTCGGTTTTTGCCGTAGAGGGAGTAAACGGGCAATCCGGTATGCGGATCAATGGCGTCGTCGTAGTTGATGGATGCCTTCACATTGCCGTAGAGGCCGTGTTCGGGGGAGAAGAGGCAGACAAGCTTGGTGTTGGGCGCACGACGGAGGACATCAATGGTGCTCTCGCCGCGGCGGTTGACGCCGGCGACATGGGTAAGGAGTCCGATGCGTTTGCCGGCGACAGCGTTGAAGCCGTTGGCCTCAAGCACGTCGATCCCCAGCATCACGGGAAACGTGGAGGTGACGATGGGACGGGGGCCATGCGAGGTGACCGCCGCAGGGGGCTTGACGGCCGGCGGCGGCATCGGCCGGCTGGTGTGCGAATGGCAGCCGGAGGTGCCGAAAAATCCGGCAATGAGGAACAGCAGGGAAAGGGGGCGGACGTAACCAAGCAGCATCGCGGTTACATTGAGCCCGCAGGGAGGCCCGTCGAGCCGGAAGGCGCATGCGGGGCGATTTTCGCAGTCTCAGGCCGGTCCGACGTAGGCGAAGCGGGGCATTGACTGGCCGTCGAGCTCGATGGTTTCGAGAAACATCGCACGGGGGCGGACCCAGAGACCGTAGTCGCCGTAAAGCAGGCGGTAGGTGACGAGCTCCTCTTCGGTCTCGGAGTGTTTGGCGACGCCGAGGACGAGGTATTCCTTGCCCTTGTAGTGGCGGTAGCGACCGGGTTGCGGGCCGGCGGGATGGACGGGGATGGGAGGAACGGAGGCGTCGGGCATGGAGTGACGAGGGATCGGGAAACCCGTGCGCCTGTTTTTCAAGGGAAAAGCGTGGTGGCCGCCGCCGATCACCGGACGTGGATGGAGGTTTTTTCGGCCCGGGAAGTGATGTTCAGCCAGTCGGATCTTTTGGCCGACTTTCCTTCCAAGATGGTGCCGGAAATGGTGACGTCGGCCGCTTGGTTGATGGTGATCAGGGATACATCTGGCGTGCCGGGATAAGGATCGCCGATGCTGTTGTCCGAGATCAGGACATGTTTGGCGTTGTCTATCCAGATGACGTTGCCGGGAGTGCCCGCACCATGGGCGGAGGGCTGGCCGAAAAGGGAGAAGTGATTGCCGGTGATCTCGATGTTTTCGATGGAAAGCTGGGGCAGGGTGCAGTCACGAGGAGGGCCGTCGTCAAGGACGCAGATCACGCTCCGGCGGATGTTGATGAAGGTGTTGTTGCGGATGATGCAACCGGTGCCGTTGGGACCTTCGGTTCGCCCGCCGTAATGATGGCCGATGCGGATGGCGGGGCCGAGGAGGTTTTCAAAGTGATTGTCCTCGATGAGCACGCCGGGGGCTTGGACGAGCACTCCACGCTCACGATGGCTGCCGAAAAAGTTGCCGCGGATGACGGGATTGGCGGCGACCTGGTCGTAGTTGATGACGAGATCGGCACCGTCGGCGCCGGCTGTGGCGACAGTGCGTTCGATCGCCGGGAGGGCCCCGGCGAAGGTGAGGCGCATGGCCGGGTGGTCTTCGTAGGTGAGCCCGCGAACGGTGGTGCAGGAGGGAAGGCTGACGACCGCGCCGGTGAGGTTCCGGACCAGCCGGATGTTTTTGCCGGGAGTGAGGGAGCCGTGACGATCCACGATGAGGGTGTGATCGTCGGGTTGGGCGTAGATATACTGGTAGGTGCCGCCGATGTTTACGGAATCGTCGCCCATGCCCGTAAGATGGCAGTTGAGAATAGTGGGGCCGTGGGTTCCCCATTTGACATGGATGCCGTCGGCGTTGGTGGACATGAGACGGCCGGAACCGGGGCGCTGCGTGATGGTGCAGCTGTCGACGGTGATAAAGTCCGAGCTGCGAAGACCAAATCCCAAGGCGGGGGAAGAATAGACCGTGATGTGCGAGGCGGTGCACCGGGTGGAGCTGGAGAAGACCACGGCGTCGGCTTTGCGACGGCCCACGATGACGACTTTGTTGCCCGTGAACGCTGGTTCGATGGGGCCGTGGGAAGTGAGCAGGACTTCGTCGTTTTTGAGCGTTTCTATCTTGTTGAGGTATTGATCGTAGAACTGGTCGAGCTTCAGGCCGGTTTTGGGATCGTAGAGGTAGGCGATGTTTTTCGTGTCGCTTCCGGATGTTATTTGCGGGTCGGTCGATCGGGGGAAGCCGGGGTCGAGCCGCACTGTGAAGGTGTGAGAGCCGGGAGTTGTTCCGATGATGGTGCCTTGGGTGAAGGGCAGCGGGAGGTAATCGACGGCGAAAGACTCAAGGCGGACGTTTTGGCACTTGTTGACGATGACGCCGCTGTGGAATGCGGATCCCATGATCAGGAGCGTGCCGGGCGCGCCCGACACGGTGAGATCGTGCTGGTCGGCGATAAGCAGATGGGCGGCGTTCCCGGAGGCTCCTTTTTCAGGCATCAGCAGGTATGTGCCGGATGGGATGAGCAGGGTTTTGGCACCGGCGATGCGGGAAAGTTCCTCCAAGACAAGGCGGAAGGCGGGGGCGTCGTCATGCACGCCGTCGCCGAGAGCGCCAAAGTCGCGCACGTTGAGCGTGGTCGATACAGGCGCGGTCTGGCCGGCGGGAAGGGAGTCGGCCGCGGGTTCGTTGCCAATGAGCGTGGTTTCAGCGACGCACCAGAGTGTCAGCGAGACGGACAGCAGCCGGAGGATTTTCACGATGGGGATTTGATTGGAGAATGGCCGGGACGATGCCAGCCGCCCATGTCTTAAGAAGCGGGGGTATGGGTGACGATGTCGGTGTTGCCGGTGTAGTCCAACGTTTCGTTGAGCACCACAGTGCTATGATCGTGGCAAGGGCTTGGAATTGAGCGGATGAAATAAAAAAGGCGCGAAGACCGGAGTCTTCGCGCCTTGGGGAGTGTTGGATGGACGATTGCTTAGAACGCCGAGCCGTTGGCCTTGGTGCCGCAGAGGGCGACTTCCAAGCCAAGGTTGGCGGCGAGCTGGGCCTTGGTGTAGAGTGCGAGGTCGGCTTCCTTGGCGGAGTTGGCGTAAACGACCTGGATATGGTTGCTCTTGTGGCGGGCCATCATCGCCTCGCGGTCCACGCCGTAGGTGACGGCGTGCATGATCGGCCATTGAACCGTCGTCTCTTTCCAACGGCGGTCGGTCTCGGCCTGCGGGAGCTCGATGACCTTGGCGCGGCCGAGGTCCATCTTGAGTTTGCCGTTTTCGACAAACACGCGGCTCCAGACGATCTCGCCCTTTTTGGCGATGCCGCGGAGGGTGCCGCCGCCGAGGCGGAAATACATGCCGGGCTGGCGCAGCGAGTCGGAACCCGCCCAACCGCCGATGTGGTGCGCGGGAGGAGCGCTGCCGGAAATGAGGAACACCCAGACGTATTCGTCGGTCGTGCCGCTTTCGTCGAACGCGCCCCAACGCAGATCGTGGAGCGTATTTTCTACGGGCTGGCCGAGGGCCTTGTGCACGCGGTAGGTGAAGAGGCCGTCGAGGCCGGCGCATTCGTCCACTTCGTTGAAGTGCGGAATGGGCTCGCCGGCGCGGATGACCTTGCCCTGCGCGTTTTTGACGGGAGGACGGTCGCTGTTGTTCAGTGTGCCCTCGACGAGGTCGGAGGCGGGCAGGAGATCCTTGAGGCCCTGCTGGTATTGGATACCGATGGTCTCGCAGCCGAATTCGTCGGCGATGCGCACGGCGGCGACGTAGGTTTTGCACTGCCAGAGGACCTGCGCCTCGGTGAGCTCGGTGGCCTCGTCGGTGCCGAAGTGGAACTTGAGGCCCTTCTTCTTATACCAATCAAACACGGCCTGCGCGTCCTCGTCCGAGACTTGGGTTGCACCGTAGTAGAGCGCGGACTGGGAAAGACGCTCCTTGTAAACGCCGGTCTGGAAGAGGAGTTCGTCGGGGATGATGGCATTATACATGCCCATGCAGCCTTCGTCGAAGACGCCCATGATGGACTTCTTCACGCGGAGCTCTTCGGCGAGTTTTTTGGCAAGGGCCTTGGCCTTGGGCGGCACGGTGGCCCTGGCGAGGGCCTTGACGTGGGAAACCTTGTGTTTGGTGACGCCCTTGGTGAGCCACTCGGAGAGCTTGGTGAGGAAGTAGGCGTCGTCGAAGTTGTCGCTCCAGAGCGTGGAATATTTCACGCCGGCCTTGGTGAGGCCGCCGTTGAGGTTGAGCATGCCGACAAGGCCGGGCCAGGTGCCGGACCAGTTGGCGACGGTGAGGATCGGGCCGCGATGCGAGATGAGGCCGTGGAGGATGTGGTGCGAGTATTGCCAGACGGCCTCGGCGATGATGATAGGCGCGTCGGGATCAATGCGGGAGAAGACCTCCATGCCTTCTTTTTGCGAGGAGATGAAGCCGTGCTTCACGTCCTTCTTGTAGCCGTGGGCGCGCACGAGCTTGTAACCGAGATTGGCGACGGCGGCGGTGAGCGTCTTTTCCATTTCCTGCTGGGCGGCCCAGCAGACGGCGTTGGCGGAGTGGCGGAGATCGCCGTTGGCGATGAGGACGACGGTTTTCTTTGAGGATTTGGACATGGAGAAAAAGGGTTCTTGAGGGTAAACCTAGAAATAATCGGCGGAAGGCGCGATTTTGAGGAAGGGTTCATTATACTCTGGATAATGCCCGTCGAGAATGGATAAATGAAGAACAAGAATGGATAAAGTTGGCAACCCTTCCACCGCCGCATTGCTCTCAAAGCAAGTCACGGGAACACGGTATTTTTTTCTGAGTCTGGCGCCGGCCAAGAAAACGGCGCTGGTGGTGGCGTTGGGCGGACGCGAACGTTGCAATCCCGACTACGAAATCCGCCGGCGCGGTTATTCCTATCATGTGCTCGAATATGTGGCCGAAGGGGCGGGCACGGTGGAGTTGGACGGCGCGAGGCATGAGCTGCGTGCCGGCAGTGTGTTCGCCTACGGTCCGGAGACGCGGTGTGAGATGAGCACCGATCCACAGCGGCCCATGGTTAAATATTTTGTGTGCATCGCGGGCACCTCGGTCGCCTCCCGTTTGCGGCGTGTGGGTGTAGCACAGGGATGCGTGCTCATGCTGGCGGCGCACGCGGAGATCCGCAGCGTTTTCGAGGATCTGGTGCGCGAAGGGCAGCGCACGGGAGGGCTGGCGGTTGAAATTTGCTCGCAGTTGTTTGAGTTGCTGCTGCTCAAGATCGAGGACGCCGCGCAGGCCGGCGCGCACGATGATCCGGCGCAGGAAAACTTTTTGCGATGCAAGGCGCTCATCGACGCGGAGGCGGAGCGGTTGCACACATTGCGAGAGATCGCATCCGAGGCGGGGCTGGAGGAATCAAGCGTGTGCAGGCTTTTCCGGAGGTTTCAGGGGACGAGTCCTTATCAGTATCTGCTGCGCCGGAAGATGAACCTGGCGGCGGCGTTTCTCGTCGAAAGCGGCGGTCTCGTAAAAGAGGCGGCGCAACGCGTGGGCTTTGCCGACCCGTATCATTTTTCCCGATGCTTCAAGGCGGTGCACGGAGTGTCGCCGAAGGAACTGCAACGACACGGCCGGCGATGACGAAAAAAGACGCGGTGCCTGTAAAGGCGCCGCGTCCGCTTACTGCGATTGGTGCGATTACATCGACTTGGCTTCGCCGGACTCCTCGACCGTGAGAAGCGAGACCGCTTGGGTGACGCCATCGGTGTCGAGCGCGAGTTCAAGGGCGCGGCCGATAAGCTCGGGGGATTTTACGGTGCCCTTGAGGGTGACGACACCCTTGTCGGAATCGACGTTGATCTTAAAGACCGAGAGATCGTCGGCGGCCAGCAGCTTGCCGTTGATCACGGTCACAATACGGGCGTCGCTGATGACTTCGCCGGACTTTTCGCCGACGGCGACGGATTTATCGCGGACGATGCGGCCGGATTTTTCGAGATCAGCCTTGATGTCGGAGGGGGTGAGCTTCCATTCGACAATTTTGGCGGCGACGGCGTCCTTGGCGTCGATCGCGGCGTTTTTCACGTCGGTGGCAACTTTAACGGAGGTGTCCTTCACCTGCTCGGCGGCGTCGCCGGCTTTTTGCGAGAGGGTGCTGTCGTCGGCCTTGGAGGCTTTGTCCGAGCAGCCGGCTGCCAGGACGCTGATGAGGGACAATGTAAGTAGTGATATGGTTTTCATAAGTAATGAGGGTTGCACCGGACTGACAGGGATTGGCGAAATCGGTTCACCATTATCCGGTTTCGATGAAAACTGAACATGTTAAGCAACAGAGGTTATACCTTACTGATGGGGAGCCATAGGCTTTGACTGAACGGAGGGCGTGTCCGCATCTGAAGTTCGCGTTTTCCGCCGGACGCGGTTAACTTTCCTCCCCGCCTTTCCACTCGTTTTTTTGCCATGTCCAGCCATCAGCCAAAATCCCTTTCTTCGCCCGCTTCGGTCACCTCCGCCGACGTCGAAAAAGGCCCTCCGGTGCGCTCAAAAGGGGAACAATTGCTCAACCGCGCGATTCCTGCCGACGAACGAATGGTGCTGAAACGCGACGGCTCGAAAGCACGCTTCGACCTCAACAAAATCACGCGCGCCATCGCGCTGGCGTTTCACGAAATCGGCACCGACAACGCACCCAATCCCTACCGCGACGACATGCTCGCCTGCTTCGGCTTGGAAGGAGACACCTTCATCGAGGTCACGAAGATCGCGGCGGGCGTTTCCCAGATGCTCGAACTTTATTATCGCGACGGAAAACATCCCTCCATCGACCAGGTGCAGGACGGTGTTGAAAAAGCGATCGCCGCCGCCGGGCACTGGGACGTGGCGCGCGCCTACATCCTTTACCGCGCGCTGCACGCCGAGCGCCGCCTCGCGCATTACGAGGAAAACGGCCTCGCCGACTATATCGCGATGGCCAAATACGCGCGCTATCAACCGGAGCTTGGACGCCGCGAGATTTTCACCGAAGGCGTCGAACGCGTGCGCGACATGCACCTGACATTTTTTTCGGAAAAGCTGGGCGCGAAAACGCCTGTCGCGCTTCCCGCCGAGATCCACGCACTCGCCGGCGCCAACGCCGGCCTGCTGGCCGGACTACTGGGCGGCATGAGTCTCGACCGGATGATCCGCGAGGCGTTCGCCCAGGTGGCGTCAAAAACAATTCTGCCGAGCATGCGCTCCATGCAGTTTGGCGGGGATGCGATCCTCAACAACCACAGCCGCATGTTCAATTGCAGTTTCTCGAATGTGGATCGCGTGGCGTTTTTTCGGGAGTATTTTTTCCTGCTGCTCAGCGGCTGCGGCGTGGGCTTCTCCGTGCAAAAGCACCACATCGCATTGCTCCCGCCTCTGCCGCCGCGCGAACCGGACCACGACCTGCCGGTGTGGCACTACGCGGTCGTTGATACGATCGAGGGCTGGGCCGATTCGATCGACGCGCTTTTCCAGTCGTTCTACGACGGAAAAAAAATCGAGTTCAATTATTCGGCGATTCGCCCGCGCGGCGCGCCGCTGAAGACCTCCGGAGGCAAGGCGCCCGGGCACCTGCCGCTCAAGAAGGCGTTGCACAAGGTCGAGCACATCCTCGAACAGGCGGCGGGTCGCGGGCTGCGTCCCATCGAGGTTTACGACATCAACATGTTTATCGCCAAGGCGGTGCTCGCGGGCGGCATCCGCCGGTCGGCCACAATCTGTCTTTTCTCGCCGGACGACGAGGAGATGATGAACGCGAAGACGGGCAACTGGTTCGAAAAACATCCCCAACGTTCGGCTTCGAACAACTCCGCCGTGCTCACGCGCGGTGCGAAAAACGCCGAGCATTTTCGCAAGCTCTTCAAGGCACAGAAGGAATTTGGCGAGCCAGGTTTTTATTTCTGCGATCATGCCGAGGCGGGCTGCAATCCGTGCGCGGAAATCAGCCTCATGCCGGTCGTGGACTGGGAGCTTTCGGGCGAGGAGCTGGCGCGGCTGTTCAGCGAAGGTTACAAAGGCGATCTGCCCGGCATGACACGCCTGTCGGGATTCCAGCACTGTAATCTCACCACGATCAACGGCCACGCGGTGACGACGGCGGAGGAGTTTCACCGGGCGTGTATCCACGCGACCGTGATCGGCACGTTGCAGGCGGCCTACACCGACATGAAGTATCTCGGGCCGGTGACGAAACTCATCAACGAGCACGACGCGCTGCTGGGCGTTTCGATCTGCGGCTTCATGGACAACCCGCGCATCCTCTTCGATCCAGAGGTGCTGCGGCAGGGGGCGGCGTTGTGCCGTGCGACCAATAAACTCGTCGCCGGGCTCATCGGCATCCGGCCGGCGGCGCGCCTCACGACGACGAAACCCGAAGGCACGGCGTCGTTGTTGCTCAACGCGGCGTCGGGCATCCATCCGCACCATGCACGCCGCTATTTCCGGCGCGTGCAGGCGAATCGCAAGGAGCCGATCTACGCGTTTTTCAAAACGGTGAATCCGCAGATGACGGCCGTGTCCGTCTACAATCCGGACACGGACGACGTCATCTCGTTTCCGGTCGAGGCGCCGAAGCACGCGATCTTGAGAAAGGATCTGAATGCGCGGCAGTTTTTGGAACTGGTGAAGCTTGTGCAGTTGAACTGGGTCGTGCCCGGCGGAGATCCGGCGTCACGCTCGCCGGGCCTGCATCACAACGTGTCCAACACCTGCACCGTGCGTGCGGACGAATGGGACGAGGTGCAGGAATTCATCTGGGCCAACCGCGAGTATTTCACGGGCATCTCTCTGCTGCAGGACGCGGGCGACAAAGCCTACCTGCAGGCGCCGCGCGAGGAAGTGTCCACCGAGGCGGATGTGACGGCGTGGAATGCGCTGCGTCCCTACCGCGTGGATTATACAAAAATGCGCGAAGCGACCGACGAGACCGCGTTGAAGGAAGTCGTGGCCTGCGCCGGCGGCGCGTGTGAGCTGACCTGAGATGCCGTGCTGGTTGAGGGCTGCGGGAGTGAGTGGCCGGTTTGACGGGTTCGCTCAGTAATGCCGCTCGAAGATCACATTGTCTTTGTTGGTGAAAAAAATCAGGTGCTTCACCGGATCCACACCGGTGAATACCAGTTTATTCCGGAAGTCGGCGACATCGCCTATTTTGACGAGCAAACCATCGATGATAATGCGCGGAGCGCGTCCACCGACTACGCCGTCGATTTTAAGATCAGCGATGGCGTCGTTGAATGGTTTGAGATTGCGAACGACATTCGGCGAGGAAGAAGGCTGGATCGCGCTGGCTTCGACAACAGGAGGGGTGGTCGGGGCGTAAGTTGTGACTTTGACGGGGCCTGTCACGGGGACGGGGACTTTGGTGGCGAGAGGGGCTTTCTCGTCGGCAAATTGCGGCATGGGTGTGAGCAGATCAGCCGGACCATCCTTCGGGTTCGTCCCGACGAGTGAATTCAGGTAAGCGACATTGGCGTCGTTCTTGGCGACGACCAGGCGCGTTTCCTGGATGGCTTTCACGAAAGTGGGCGCGTCTTTGTCGTGCAAAGCGCTCGTGCCGCCCGGATGCATAAGTTCTTTGATAACCGGGACGACGGAATGCATCACCAAGTAAAAACCGCCAAAAATGATAGTCCCGGAAATGGAAAATTTCAGGACAAGCGTAAGGGTGCGGATGATCGCCGATGAAGAAGAATAGACCGGCCGCACGGCCACTTCCTCTTCCATGCCTTTGGCGGGAGGCGCCGCGATCATTACCGCCGGAGAAAACGGGGGAACCGTGACAGGTGTCGGTTGGGCCGGTATTGGCTTGAAGGGTCCATTGGTGCGGCTCGCATTTTGAAGAACCTTCTGGATGGGGGTGAGTTCGGTATCCGCGGTTCCCGTGCTGGCGGCATAAGCATCGGGCTTTAGCACGTGGAACGATGAAAGTTTGCCCGAAGAATCCATTGTTATCCCGCTAGATTGTAAATTATCCGTCAAAAAACTATCCGGCTCCATTTGGAGCGGGCAAGCCGCCATTTTGATCTGAAGCAACATTTTGAGGAATGAACAGGCAGGGGAATGGGCGGAGGAAATGCCTCGCCGGGCAGGCGGGCGGGCGGCACGCTCCGGCGCCGATGATCTTTACCTGCCAACCCGGATTTGTGGATTTGCTCGCCGGCGAGCTGGCCGCGCATGGCTGGACGCCTGTCGAGCAGGGCGCGGGTTGGGTGCGGACGGACGGGAAACCTGCGGGCGAGCTGCCCGATCTGTGCTTTCCGCAGATGGTTTTGGTGGATCCGGTCGAGATCCTCGGCGACTCGGTCAACGCGTTGGCCGCCAGGATCACCGAGCAGTTTTTAACGACGGCGAAGACGGAACGTTTCGAGGGAGAGTGGCCGTGCCTCTTTGAAGAGGCGGCGGAGTTGGACGGGCTTGGGCGTCGCGTGAAGGGCGTCGAAAAAACCTTTCACGAAAGTCTTAAAAAGCGCATGGGCCGGGTGGCCAAGCTGGCCGTGGCGGACAAACCGCGCGGCGTAGCCCGGTTGCGCGGGCTGTATGTGTTTTTCGTGGATTTCAAGCGGGCGTATGTCGCCCGTGAAGCGGTGTTCGGCGGGCAGCGCCGCATGGCGGACGACGAGCAGGCGCCGTCGCGTTCTTATCTAAAAATCGAGGAGGCCTACATCGTGCTCGGACGCGAGCCGGGCTTTGAGGAGACGGTGGTCGATCTCGGCGCGGCGCCGGGCGGCTGGAGCTACAGCGCGTCGAAGCGCGGGGCGAAGATCATCGCGGTGGACAACGGTCCGCTCAAAGGCGGTGCGTATAACAACTACAAGATCGAGCACCGCATGGAGGACGCGTTCGCGTTTCGTCCGGCGGATGGGCAGGTCTTTGATTGGATGTTCTGCGATCTCGTCGAGGAGCCACACCATGTTCTGAACGATCTGATCGCGCCGTGGCTGGAGAACAAATGGTGCCGCCGTTTCGTGGTGATTTTGAAGTTTGGGCGGGTTGATCCGTTGGCGCTGTTAAAACAGGTGCGCGCGCCGGAGTCGGTGTTTTCGCGCTGCGCGACGAATGTGCGCGTGCGCCACCTGTATCATGACCGCGAGGAGTTCACCATTGTCGGCGAGGTGCGGGCATGAGCGGGAAGCCGCGCGAGTTGAATCTCTGCGGGCTGGTCGCGGTGAGGTCGCGTTTCGAGCGCGAGCCGGCGTCGATCAAGCGGCTGTATTTTGACGAGGCGACGGGACGGAAGGTCGGCGCGATCTGCAAGGCGCTCGCCGCCGCGCGGAAGGTTTACCGCTGTGTGCCACCGGCCGAGCTGGAGAAAATCGCGGGCAGCATCCATCACGGCGGCATCGTCGCGGTGATCGACGCGCCGACGCTGCGTGCGCCGGATGCGGTGATGATCGGGCGTTGGGCGGCTAATCGCACGCCGCTGGTGCTACTCGACCGGATCGGCAATGCCCACAACCTGGGCGCGATCGCACGCACGGCGGCGTTTTTCGGTGTGGAAAACATCATCATCCCCGCGCATCCGCAGGCGGCTTTGCCGGGCGAGGCGGCGTTTCGCGTGTCCGAGGGCGGGCTGGAGCAAGTGACGGTGTGGCTTGTGTCGGATCTCGCGGCGCTGGCGAAACAGTTGACGAAAGCCGGTTATGATGTGGCGGGTGCGGCGGCTCGCGGTGGACGACTGGAAGCGGCGGCGACAGGGAATCGTCCGCCGGCGTTGGTGCTCGGAAACGAAGAGCACGGGCTTTCGCCGGAGATGACGGCGGCGTGTTCGCGGTTGGTGACGATTCCCGGCAGCGGGCGTGTGGAGTCGCTCAATGTGTCCGTCGCGGGCGCGGTGCTGATGTGGGAACTGTTCGGACGCCGGACTCGTTAACGACGGATTTCCGGCGTGCCGTCGAGGCGCTTGCTGAGATCAATGGGGTCGCCGATGGAAACGGCGCCGGCGGCAACCTGATAGGCCCAGACCTCGAAGTAACTGAGCGTGGCGGCACCGTAGATGGTGGCGAAGGCGCCGTTCACCGCGTCGAGACCGCGCGCGACGGTGACGCGGCCGATGCGCGGCACATTGTAGCGAGGATCAAAGGTGAACCAGTGTCCGTCGATGAAGACCTCGGCGTAGGCGTGAAAATCCATCGGCGAACCGGGGTCGGTGTAGCCGATGTCGGGCAGATGACCGGTGACGTAACGGGCGGGAAGATTAAAGGTGCGGCAAAGAGCGATGAACGTATGCGCGAAATCGCGACACACGCCGTAGCCTCGTTGGATGACGTCCCATGCCGAGAGATCGGGCCGGCCGGAGGCGAAGCGGTATTCGATCTGGTTATGCAGCCAGTCGCTGATGGCCTGTGCGCGCGGCAATCCGTGAGGGATGAGGCCGAATTTTTCCCAGGCGAAGTTCGTCAATTTGTCGGAATCGCAATACCGGCTCGGCAGTGTGTAGCGAAGGACCTCGGCGGGCAGCTCATGTGGACTGAGCGGATTGGCAGAGGTAAACTCGGCGTTGTCGGGACGGTCGGGCACGGATACGATGGCGTCGTGGACGACCTCGGTGCGGCCGGCCGGCAGCACGAGCCGGAAGTGGGTGTTGTCGTGAGTGTCGGTAAATGCCGTGGCGGGAAGATCATTGCCGAAGCGCAGCAACTCCGCCTGCAGAATGCGCCCGGCGTCCATGCGCGGCTTGAGATTAAACATCACCGGCACCGGCGAGGCGGCGTCGTAGATCAGGCGGCAGCCGACGCGCACCGTGAGGTTGTCGGCGGGAGGGACGGGCGCATGGATGTTCATGCGTTGTCCATTAGGTGTGAAATCCGTGCGGCGGGCAACGCTGTTGCCCTGTTCAATGGTTGGCATACGCCGGATAGTGGCGTGTGCGGGTGATCGGTTCCCTGCTTCAGGCCGCGTGCGCAGGTTCCGCGACGAGGGCGGGCTTGGCGGTGCGATGACGCACGCGATCCAGCAGGATGTAAACGACCGGTGTCGTGAACAACGTGAGGAGCTGCGAGACGACCAGGCCTCCGACGATGGCGATACCGAGCGGGCGATGCAGCTCGGCACCGATGCCTTGTTCGAGCGCCAACGGCAACGCACCACAGATCGCGGCCATCGTGGTCATCATGATCGGCCTGAAGCGCACGAGGCAGGCTTGGCGGATGGCTTCACGCGAGGAGAGCGCCTGCTCGCGCTCGGCCTGAAGCGCGAAGTCGATCATGAGAATGGCGTTTTTCTTCACGATACCGATGAGCAGCAGGATGCCGATGAGGGCCACAATCGAGAGATCGTAGCCGGTGATCAGCAGGGCGAGCAGTGCGCCGACGCCCGCGGACGGCAGTGTCGAGATGATCGTGAGCGGATGGATCAGGCTTTCGTAGAGAATGCCGAGAATGAGGTAGACGGCGGCCAGCGCGGCGAGAAGGAGGAGCGGTTGTGACGATTGAGATTCCTGGAAGACCTTCGCGGTGCCGGCGAAGCTGCCGCGCACCGAGCCGGGGATGTGCAGGCGGTCGAAGGCGTTGTTGATGGCTTTGGTCGCCTCGCCGAGTGAGTAGCCGGCTTCCAGATTGAAGGAAACGGTCGTGGCGGGGAACTGTCCTTGGTGGCTGATCGAGAGCGGCGTGTTGGTGAGCTCGACGGTGGCGAGCGAGTCGAGCGGAACCATCACGCCGGTGTCGGCTTTGACGTAGACTCTGTCGAGCGATGACGGGTCGAGCTGATAGCGCGGCGTGGCCTCGAGGATGACGTGATGCTGGGTGAGCGAGTCGTAGATCGTCGAGACCTGGCGCTGGCCGAAGGAGTCGTAGAGCGCGGCGTCGATGGCCGAGACTTTCACGTTGAGGCGTGCGGCGGCGGTGCGGTTGATGACCACGCGCGCCTGCAGGCCGGTGGATTGCTGGTCGCTGGTCACATCCTGAAACTGCGGGATTGTTTTCAGCTCGGTTACGAGGGCGTTGGACCAGTGGCTGAGTTCGTCGAGGTCGGCGCTTTGCAAGGTGTATTGATACTGGCTTTTCGAGGAGCGTCCGCCGACGCGCAGATCCTGGGCGGCCTGCATGAAGAGGGCGACGCCGTCGATCTTGCGGAGTTTTTTGCGGAGGCGGTCGATGACGACCTGGATGTCGACCTTGCGCACGTTGAGCGGCTTCAACTGGATGAACATGCGGGCGCTGTTGCTGCCGCCGCTCATGAAGGCGGCGGCTGATTTCACGGCGGGATCGGCGAGGACGACGGCGGTGACCTGCTGTTGTTTTTCGGCGAGCGACTTGAAGGAGATGTCCTGCGCCGCCTCGGTGATGGCGATCATGTAGCCGTTGTCGACATTGGGGAAAAAACCTTTCGGGACGACGACGTAGAGCCAGACGGTGGCGGCCATGGTGGCGCCGGTGACGCCGAGCATGAGCCGCTGGTGGTCAAGCACCCAGTCAAGACCGCGACCGTAGGTGCGTTGGAGGCGGTTGAAACTTTCTTCAAGGAAGCGGAACAGACGGTTGGGCTCGGTTTCTGATTTTTCGTGACGAAGAAAACGCGCGCACATCATCGGCGTGAAGGTGAGCGAGACGAGGGCCGAGATGAGAATGGCGGCGGCGAGCGTGACGGCGAACTCGTGCATGAGCCGCCCGACCAGTCCGGACATAAAAATAAGCGGAGTGAACACCGCGACGAGCGATAGGCTGATCGACACGATGGTGAAGCCGATCTGCCGGGAGCCCTTGAGCGCGGCCTGAAGCGGCGTGAGGCCGGCGTCCATGTGGCGGACGATGTTTTCCAAGACGACGATGGCGTCGTCCACCACGAAGCCCACCGCGACCGCGAGGGCCATGAGGGAGAGATTGTCGAGAGTGTAACCGCAGAGATACATGACCCCGAAGGTGCCGGTGAGAGCGAGCGGCACAGTGAAACTTGGGATGACGGTCGCCCAGAGCCGGCGCAGAAAAAGAAACACCGTCATCACGACCAGAGCGACGCAGACGAGCAGCGTGAACTCGATCTGATGGACGGACGCGCGAATCGTGCCAGTGCGGTCGAGCTGCACGGCGAGCTTGATGGCGGGTGGCATCCAACGCTCGAACTGCGGGATGAGTGCGTGGATGTGATCGACCGTTTCGATGATGTTGGCGTCGGCCTGCTTGAAAATGATGAGAAGCACGGCGGGCCGGCCGTTATACCAGCCGGCCTGGCGGGTGTTTTCCACACTGTCGATGGTGGCGCCGAGATCGCCGAGGCGGATGGCCGTGCCGTTGCGCTGGAAGGCGACTAGATCGCGGTAGTCGGCGGCGGTGTCGAGCTGGTCGTTGAGACGAATGGTGTAGGACGAGTCGGGGCCATCGATCACGCCCTTGGGGAGATTGGAACTGGTCTTGGAGAGAAACGTGCGCACGTCCTCCATGCTCAGGCCGAGTGCGGCGAGGCGCGCGGGATCAATCTGCACGCGCACAGAAGATTTTTGGGAGCCGTTGACAGTGACCTCGCTTACGCCCTCGACCTGACTGAGCTGTTGGGCGACGACATCGGTCGCGTAGTTGTAAACCTCACCTGGCGACTTGGTGTCCGAGGTGAGCGCGAGGATCATGATGGGCGCGGCGGAGGGGTTGGCCTTGCGGTAGCTGGGACGCGTGACGAGGTTCGCCGGGAGATCGCCGGTGGCGGCGTTGATGGCGGCCTGCACATCGCGCGCGGCGCTGTCGATGCTCCGGCCGAGATCGAACTGGATGGTGATGTTGGCGCTGCCGAGCGTGCTGCTCGAAGTCATCTCGCTGACGCCGGCGATCTGCGCAAAGCGACGTTCTAGCGGAGCGGCGACCGAAGTGGCCACGGTCACGGGATCGGCGCCGGGAAGATTCGCGCCGACATGAATGGTCGGAAAATCAACCGACGGAATGGGCGCGATAGGCAAGAAACGGAAAGCGAGTGCGCCGGCCAATAGCAGGCCGAGCGCGAGCAGCGACGTCGCGATGGGGCGATGGATGAAGGGCGCGGAAAGGTTCATCTCAAAGCGCGGTTTCAGGCGCGGCGGCCGGAGCTGTGACGCGCGGCCGGCCGGTCAGCCAGCGACTGAGCCGGTCCATGTAGAGATAGATGACCGGCGTGGTGTAAAGCGTGAGCACCTGAGAAACGAGCAGCCCGCCGATCATGACGATGCCGAGCGGACGGCGCAGTTCGGAGCCGGTGCCGTTTTCGAGGGCGAGCGGGAGCGCGCCGAGGAGCGCCGCCATGGTCGTCATCATGATCGGACGGAAACGCAGCAAGCAGGCTTGGTAGATGGATTGCTCGGGTGGGAGTCCTTGTTCGCGCTCCGCCTCCAGCGCGAAGTCGATCATCATGATGGCGTTTTTCTTTACGATGCCGATGAGGAGGACGATGCCGATCAAAGCGACCATCGAGAAATCCGTGCGGCACACGATCAACGCGAGCAACGCGCCGACACCGGCGGAGGGCAGCGTGGAGAGAATCGTGACGGGGTGGATGTAACTCTCGTAGAGAACGCCGAGCACGATGTAGACGACGATGATCGCGGCGAGGATGAGCCAAGGCTCGCTGGCGAGTGAGTTTTGAAATTCGGCGGCGCTGCCGGAAAACTCCGTTTGGATGGTGTCGGGCAGCGCGATCTCTTTCTGGGCTTGGGCAATGGCTTCGACTGCGTGGCTCAGCGAATAGCCGTCGCGTAGGTTAAACGAGATGGTGACGGCGGGGAACTGGCTCTGGTGCGAGATGACGAGCGGCGCGGTGTTGAGCTTGGTGGTGGCGATGGCGTTGAGCGGCACCAGCTGGCCACTGCTGGATTTGATGTAGATTTTGCCGAGGGCGTCGGGGTCCTTTTGATAGGCAGGCTCGACCTCGAGGATGACGCGATATTGGTTGAGCTGGGTGAAGATCGTGGCGACCTGACGCTGGCCGAAGGCATCGTAAAGCGTATTGTCGATGTCGGCGGGAAGGATGTTGAGGCGGGAGGCTTTGTCGCGGTTGACGGTGACGTCGATCTGGTAGCCGTTGGTCTGCTGGTCGCTGGCGACGCCGGCCAGTTCGGGGAGTGAGCGGAGTTTGTCGACGAGACGCGGAGCCCAGTCGGCGAGCTCGATCGGATCGACGTCGGCGAGCGTGTATTGGTATTGGGTGCGGCTCACACGACTGTCGATTTGCAGGTCTTGCACGGCTTGCATGTAGAGGGAAATACCCTCGACGGAAGCGGTGGCGGCGCGCAGGCGGGTGATGATCTCGCTCGCGGAGGAGGAGCGTTGATCGCGCGGCTTCAGATTGATGGAGAGGCGGCCGGTATTGAGTGTGGGGTTGATGGTGCCGATGCCGACGAACGATGTGACGCTGGCGACGTCGGGGTCGCGTTGCACGACATCGACGATCTTTTGCTGGCGGGTGGCCATCGCGTTGAAGGAGATGTTCTGCGCGGCGTCGGTCACGCCGATGATGATGCCGGTGTCCTGCTGGGGAAGCAGGCCTTTGGGAATGACGGTGTAGAGGACCAGCGTGCAGACGAGGGTGGCGATCGCGACGGCGAGGGTGAGCGGCTGATGATTAAGAACCCACTTGAGGCCCCGGTCGTAGAATGAGAGCAGGCCGTCGAAGAAGTTTTCAGTGATGCGATAAAACCGGCCGTGGGCCGCTTCGCTTTCGGTCTCATGGGTCAGCAGGCGCGCGCACATCATCGGAGTGAGCGTGAGCGAGACGATGGCGGACATGACCACGGCGACGCTCAACGTGATGGCGAACTCGCGGAAGAGCCGGCCGACAATGCCCGTCATGAAGAGCAACGGGATGAATACCGCGATGAGCGAGACGGTGAGCGAAATGACGGTGAAGCCGATCTGCTTCGATCCCTTGAGCGCGGCGTCGAAGGGTTTGTCTCCCTTTTCGATGTAGCGGACGATGTTTTCGATCATCACGATGGCGTCGTCCACGACGAAGCCCGTCGCGATGGTGAGCGCCATGAGGGAGAGATTATCGAGACTGAAGCCGACGAGCTTCATCACGCCGAAGGTGCCGACCACCGCGAGTGGCAGCGCGATGCTAGGGATGACGGTGGCCCAGAGTTTCCGGAGGAAGACGAAGATCACCATGACGACGAGCGCGATGGTGAGCATGAGGGTGAACTGCACGTCGGCGACGGAAGCTCGGATGGTAGTGGTGCGGTCCGTGAGTATCTCGACGTGAACGGAAGGCGGAATCGCAAGGAGAAGCTTGGGCAGAAGCGTTTTGATGCGGTCGACCGTCTCGATGATGTTGGCGCCGGGCTGGCGCTGGATGTCGAGGATGATGGCGGGTTTGTTGCCGCGCCAGCCGGCGAGCTTGGTGTTTTCGACGCCGTCAACCACGCGGCCGATGTCGGTGAGTCGCACGGGGGCGCCGTTGCGGTAGGCGACGATGATTTTGCGGTAGTCGTCGGCAGAGAAAATCTGGTCGTTGGCGTTGATTGCGTAAGCTTGATGAGCGCCGTCGAAGCTGCCTTTGGGAGCGTTTACGCCGGCCTGAGTGATGGCGGTGCGCACGTCCTCAAGGCTGAGTCCCTGCGCAGCGATGGCGGCGGGGTTGATCTGCACGCGGACGGCGGGCTTGAGATTGCCTTCGATGCTGACGAGCCCGACACCGGTGACCTCGCTCAGTTTTTGAGCGAGAAGCGTGTCGGCGTAGTCGTTGACCTTGTCGATGGGGAGACTGTCGGAAGTAACGGCGAGGGTGAGGATGGGCGCGTCGGCGGGATTGACCTTCTTGTAGGAAGGCGGGTTGGGCAGGCCGGAGGGGAGGACGCCGGTGGCGACGTTGATGGCGGCCTGCACGTCTTGGGCGGCGCTGTCGATGTCTCGGTCGAGGGCGAACTGGAGCGTGATCGTGCTGATGCCGGCGGAGCTCACCGAGTTCATCGAGGTGAGTCCGCTGATCTGGCCGAACTGTTGCTCCAGCGGCGTAGTGATGGATGACGTCATCACATCGGGCGAGGCACCGGGGAGCTGCGTCGTGACCTGGAGCGTGGGGAAGTCGACGTTGGGCAGCGCGGATACGGGGAGCAACGAGTAGCCGAGCGCGCCGAGCAGGATGACGGCGACCATCAGCAACGACGTGGCGACCGGCCGTCGGATGAAAATTTCGGAGACGTTCATGGGACGTTTCCGTTATTCGGAGCGCTTGTGCTTGCGGGCGGTCGGAGCGGCGCCGGACTTTTCGCCGGACGAAGTGTTGCCGCCGGATCCGGCCGGAGGTGACACGGTGACGTGGCTACCGTCTTGAAGTTTGTATTGGCCATCGACGATGACGGTTTCGCCGGGCTTGAGGCCTTGATCGATGAGCGCGCGGTTGCCGTCGATCTGGGCGACCTGCACGGGACGGACGGACACCGTCTGATCATCGCCGACCACGAAAGCGTAGCTGCCATCAGGGCCGCGCTGGATGACGGAGGCGGGGACGACAATGCCGTCCTTGCGGGTGTCGACGAGCAGGCGGACGTTGACGAACTGGCCGGGCCAGAGCGTGAGATTGGCGTTGGGAAATTCGGCCTTGAGGCGGATCGTGCCGGTGGTGGTGTCGATCTGGTTGTCGATCACGGTGAGCTTGCCGGTATCGAGCGGCGAGTGGTTGTCGTGATCGTAGGCGATCACTTTCAACTCGGGATTGGCAGCGGAGGATTTTTGGATTTGCGGCAGATTTTGCTGCGGGAGGGTGAAAAGAACCGTGATGGGTTGGATTTGATTGATGACGACAAGGCCCGTGGCGTCGGAGGCGTGGACGATGTTGCCTTCGTCGATTAGGCTCAGTCCGACGCGACCGGGAATGGGTGCGGTGATGCGCGTGTAGCCGAGCTGGACGCGGGCATTCTCGACGGCGGCTTCGTCGGATTGAACGAGGGCAGTGAGCTGGGCGACGAGGGATTTCTGCGTGTCGACGGCCTGACGGTCGATGAGGTTTTGATCGAGAAGGAAGCTGTTGCGCTTGAGATCGGCCTCGGCGTTGGAGAGCTGGGCGGCATCCTGCGCTTTTTTGGCGAGCGCTTGGTCGAGCTGGGCTTTGAGGCTGCGATCATCGATAAGTGCGAGGAGGTCGCCCGTTTTGACGTCCTGGCCTTCTTGGAAGACAACTTTTTCGAGGCGGCCGTCGATCTGGGGGCGCACGGTGACGGTGTTGTAGGGAGTCACGGTGCCAATGCCATCGAGGTAGATCGGTGTGTCGCGTTGGATGACCTTGCCGACGACCACAGAGACGGGCGGCGCGCCTTTGTGTTGAGACTCAGCAGCATTGGTGGCGGCGCGGGATTTGGCGTAATAAACGCCGCCGATGATGAGGGCGGCGAAGGTGCCGCCGATGATAAGGGAAGATTTTTTGGTCATGACCGAAATGGAAAAGAATTGGGAAAGTGGCGGAAACGGACCGGTTATTTTTTGACGGCAAGGCCGGCGATGAGACAGTCGATCACAGCGACGACCTGCGGACGCGGATCACCGAGCGGCTCGATGATGATCAGTCGCGGCAACACGAAGGCCAGACAGGCGACGAGGATGAGGTCGGCCTGTTCGCCGGGATCCCCGGTGCGGATCTGGCGGTTGGACTGCGCCTGCGCGACAAGGGCGGCGACCTTTTGTTTCAGGGTGGCGACAAACTCGACACGAACACGGGGCTGGATGCGCACGACGGTGATGAAGAGATCGGAGAGCAACGGGGCGTTGCGCTGCTGTTTCCTCGTGGTGTCGATGATGGCGTGGAAAAAGGCGGTCAGCTGGGAGGCGAGTTCGGAGCCGGCGGAGGCAAGGGCGCTGTCGCAGGCGTCATGGACCTTGTTGAGTTCGCGGGCGAGCACGGCGGTGCCGATGTCGAGCTTGCCTTCGTAGAAACGGTAGAGGTTGGCGGCGGACATGCCGCAGTCGGCCGCGATCTCTTGCATGGAGGTCTTGGTGTAACCGAATTGCTGGAAGCGTTTTCGCGCCGCGCAGAGAATCGTGGACTGGCAGTCGGGTGTCATGGCGCCTTCTGAATAATTTTAAAATTATTCATTCTTCAGGCTGTAGACGCAGGCAAGGGGCGCAGGTTACGTCCGGGTGATTTCTAGATGCAAGACGGCCGCTGGACGCAAAAAAGCCGGCCCATGGGGGCCGGCTTTTTGAGCAAGAAGGAGAACGTTGTTAACGATACTCTTCGCCGGTGAGGGCGTTGATGATCTTGTAGTTTTCGACGTGGTAGGCGGGGTCGGCCCGGAAAGCCAGCTTCACGCCGAAGAGCTTTTCCATGCGGACGAGCAGATTGGCGTCTTCGCTGCGGAGTCGCTCCAGAATGCTCGGGTGAACGAGCACTCGGAGGTTATATTCCTTGCCGTCGTTGCGGCCGGTGAGGCGGCGGACGATGGCGCTCAGCTTGCGCTGCAACTCGACGGACATGGTCGTCGCCGACTTCACGATACCGCGGCCGCGGCAATACGGGCAGTCGGTGTAGAGGTTGGACGAGAGCGACTCCTGCTGGCGCTGGCGCGTCATTTGGAGAATGCCGAGCTGGCTGATGGGCAGGATGTGGTTCTTCGCCTTATCCTCGGACATGGCTTCGACGAGCTTGTCGTAGACGCCGTTGCGGTGGCGGCGCTCCTTCATGTCGATGAAGTCGATGATGATGAGGCCGCCGAGATTGCGGAGGCGGATCTGGCGGGCGGCCTCGACGGCGGCTTCCAAATTCACGGCGTAGATGACGTTCTTTTCCTCGCCGCCCCGGTTCTTGTGGGAGCCGGTGTTGACGTCGATGGCGATGAGGGCCTCGGTTTCGTCGATGATGATTTCGCCGCCGGACGGGAGCTGGACCTTGCGCTGGCCGGTCTGCTCGATCTGGCGCTCGATGTTGAAGCGCTCGAAGATCGGAATGTTGTCCTTGTAGAGGGCGATCTTGGAGCGGGAACGTTTCGAAATCTGGGCAACGAGGTCTTGGGTGCGCTTGTGGTCTTCTTCGTTGTCGATGAGGACGCGGTCGACCTCCTCGGTGAGGAAATCGCGCACGGTGCGCTCGACGAGATTCGGCTCCTGATAGAGGCAGGCGGGGGCGCGCTCGGTCTGCATCTTGTGCTGAATCTCCTCCCACTTCTTGAGCATGATATGGAGGTCGCGCACGAAGTAGCGGGTCTTTTTGCCTTCGCCGGCGGTGCGGACGATCACGCCCATGCCTTCGGGAATGGTGAGATCCTGAAGGATCTGCTTGAGGCGCTGGCGCTCCTTCTGGTCTTCGATTTTGCGGGAGATGCCGCACTGGTCGGAGAACGGCATGAGCACGAGGTAGCGGCCGGGGAGGGCGAGGTTGGTCGTGGTGCGCGGTCCCTTGGTGCCGATGGGTCCCTTGGTGACCTGGATGACGATTTCGCTGCCGGGGGGATACATCTGGGGGATGTCCTTGACGGTAGGCTCGGCGGGGCGGGGGGCGGCGTTTTTCTTTTTGTTAACGCGCACGACCTCGACCGACGAATCGGCGGCGGCGGGGAGCATGTCCCAGTAGTGAAGGAAGGCGTTCTTGGAATAGCCGATGTCGACGAAGGCGGCCTTGAGGCCGGGATCGAGGTTCTTGATCTTGCCCTTGAAGATGCCGCCGACCATGCGGCTGTCGGAGTCGCGTTCGATCTCGAACTTGTCGAGGACGCCGTCGGTGAGGAGGGCGACGCGTTTTTCCAGCGGCTCGGAGTTGATGATGAGCTCGCGGAAGGAGGTCTTCTCCTTTTTGAAGACTTGGAGGATTTTTTCGAGCAGCGGGCGGTCTTTGGAGCGCGCCTGGGCGCCGGTTTTCAACTCGTTGCGGTCAACGGGTTCATGTTCGACGACGGGCGGAGGATTGGTGAGTTCCTCGTCATAATTGCTGGCATCCGGAGGTTGGGAGCCGGAGGAAGGGGCGGGGGATGAATCGCTCATGGTGGGTGTTGTCTTGGTTGAAGACGGGGCACCCTTGGTCTTTGGTCGCGGCGCAGGAAATTCCGGCAGAGCGGTCGATATCGCAGAGAGGCTTCGGTTTCATGCGAAGTCCTTCCGGAAGCGATAGACGCTTTGAACCAGTCCTTGCAGCAAGCAGCAACTAAGCACAAAGGAGCCACCGTAGCTGATAAAGGGAAGCGGTATGCCCGTGATGGGCACGAGTCCGATGGTCATCGCGATGTTTACGAACACATGCACTGCGAACAGCACCGTCACGCCGATGGCGATCAAGGTGCCGAAGCGATCCCGAGCTAACCCGGCGATGCGTATGCCGTTGAACATCAAAATGCCAAACAGACCCAAAACCGTAAGACTTCCCAAAAAACCTTTCTCCTCGGCGATGACCGAGAAGATAAAATCGTTGTGCGCGACCGCGCGGGGCAGGTAGCCGAGCTGGGCCTGCGTGCCCTTCGTCCAGCCCTTGCCGGTGAGTCCGCCCGAGCCGACCGAGATGGTGGACTGGATCTGGTTCCAGCCGATGTCGGCGGGGTCGTATTTCTGCGGATCGACGAAAGAGATGATGCGGTTGCGCTGATAATCGTGCAGAGGCAGAATCCCGTGCGGCTCGAACTTCCCCTTATCGTTCATGTAGGAGTAGTTATGGGCATCCATGAACTGCGTATACTTATACGAGTCCAGCGCGACCAAGCCGACGAGAACCAAGAACGCGCCCAACGCCGCCGCAAAAAAGCGGGTCGAAAGATTGGAAACGTAGAGCATGGAAAAAACCATGGGAGGCAGCACGATGGCCGACTTTAAGTCGGGTTGCAGCAGGATAAGGAAGATGGGAAGACCCGCAGCAAGCGCCAATTTCCAGAGGGTGCCGAGTGAGTTCGCAATCGTGCCTACTTTGGAGCGCACGAGGATGCCGGCTGTGACGAGCAGCACGGCGGCCTTGACCGGCTCGGATGGTTGCAGTGCGAAAAATCCCAGGTCCAGCCACCGCTGCGCCCCGTAACGATGGGTGCCGACACCCGGTGTGATCACCAAAATCAAGGCGACGATGCATCCAAAATAGAACCAATGGGAAAAGCTCAGCCAAAAACGGTAGTTGATGAGGGAAACCGCGATATAGAGTCCCGCCCCGATGATCAGCCACACGAGTTGCTTGATCCAATCGTTCTGGGGGGTGGCGAGTTGCGCACTGTAGATAAACACCACGCCGATGGCGCTCAAAGCGAGCAGGACGAGCGGCGTGATCCAGTCGAAGCGTTCCCGTGTCGTCGTTTTAAAGACGCTGAGAAGATCGAGGGGAGTGCTGAAACGAACGTTCACGATGACGGCCAGACTGCGTGCCGGGCCGGAGTGGCCCAACTCCGCAGTGTGTTGAGCCAACAAAGCCTTTGCCCAACCGGGCGCAACCCGGGAAAGCGTTAAGACGCGAAATCGTCGGCGCCGGTGACCCCTCGAGGGGGCTGCCCGCCGGCCAACTAAGGGTTGAACTTTGGCGCATCGTTAGCACGATACCGGCCTCTTGAATCACGCCAGCGATGCCTTTGTCCCTGTGCTTGCCGCAAGCGACCCGATACACTGGGCGCTTACTGCGGCTATTACCATAGGCGTAAGCGTGGGCTTTTTGGTCGTATGGGCGCTCACCCGCCATACCCGGCGTGTCGCGATCGAGCAGGCCGCCCAGTTGATCGAAGTCGCCAAGCGCGAGGCCTCGGTCGCCGGTCAGGAAATCAAACAGCGCATCGAGGAGGAGCTGGCCGCACGCAGGGCCGGCCACAATAGAGAGTTCGACCGCCGCGAAATCGAGGTCGAGGTGAAGCTCCGCGAAATCCGCGCCCACGAGGAATCCCTCGGGTTGCTTGATTTTCAGCTGGAGCAAAAGGGCGAGCGCCTCGCCCGGGAAAATGCCGCCATAAAGCAGGCCCGCGACGCCATCCGCTCCATGTCGAAGTCCCTGCGCAAACGACTCGAGGGCGTCTCCCAGATGGATGCCGATGAAATCAGGAGCGCCTTGCGTGAAGAGGTGCAGCTCGAGTGTCAGGATGAGTTGCGCGCCCTGAGGCGCCAGATCCTCGATCGTTCCGAGCAGGATCTTAACAACGAGGCCAAGCGCATTCTTATCACCGCGATGCAGCGGTTGGCGTCGAAACCCAACAACGACATCACCGCCACGATCGTCCAGTTGCCGAGTGAGGAAATGAAGGGCCGCATCATCGGCCGCGAAGGTCGCAACATCAAATCCTTCGAGGCGACCACCGGCGTCACCCTGCTGATCGACGAGTCGCCGCAGATGGTGCTCATCTCGTCGTTCGATCCGGTGCGCC
Organism: Rariglobus sp.; assembly: GCA_035493815.1. GTDB lineage: Bacteria > Verrucomicrobiota > Verrucomicrobiia > Opitutales > Opitutaceae > Rariglobus. The sequence goes on along the minus strand of DATJHQ010000011.1, from coordinate 17,654 downwards.
GTGAGATCGCCCGCATCGCCTTGGAGGGCCTTGTTAAGGACGGCCGCATTCATCCCGCGTCCATCGAGGAATTTTATGCCCGCGCCAAGGAAGACGTTGAGCTCAACGTCCAACAGTCGGGCGAAGATGCCGTGCAAAAACTCGCCATTAACGGTCTCCATCCTGAGATCATCAAGGGGCTCGGCCGGCTCAAATACCGGTTCTCCTACACGCAAAACGCCCTCGATCACTCCATCGAGGTCGGTTTTCTGTGCTCGATGATCGCCAGCGAGTTGGGGCTCGATCCCAACATCGCCAAGCGTGCCGGTCTGTTGCACGACATCGGCAAAGCGATTGAAGGCGACTATGAAGGCAGCCATGCGACCATTGGCGCCGATTTCGTGAAACGTCACGGCGAGACGCCCATCGTGGTCAATGCCGTTGCCGCCCACCATGAAGAGGTGAAGCCCGAGACGCTCTACGCAGGCTTGGTTATTCTCGCCGATACGGTTTCAGCCGTCCGCCCCGGTGCGCGTGCCGAGTCGATGACGAGCTACATCCAGCGTCTCGACCGGTTGGAAAAACTCGCGATGTCCATTGACGGTGTTCAACAGGCCTTTGCCATCCAGGCAGGCCGCGAGGTGCGCGTGGTCGTCAACCCGCAGAAGGTGACCGACGAGCAGGCGCACGAGCTGGCCAAGGAGCTGCGACAACGCATCGAGTCGGAGCTGCAATACCCGAGCACCATCCGGATCACCGTTATCCGCGAAAGCCGATTCACCGAAACGGCGACGTGATCGGGGTGCTTGGATGCATGGCCGATGCGGGATGCGAATCCCTTTGAGTGGCGGCGGATTTTTACTCGCTACGCATTGCCGACTCCTCACTACTTTTCACCACCATGGCCGACCCGAAGATCATCCAAACCTTTCCGAATCCCGCGCCGCACCGCGATTTCATCATCGCGCACACGCATCACGAGTTCACCTCAGTGTGCCCGATGACAGGCCATCCGGATTTTGCCACCATCACGGTGCGCTACGTGGCCGACAAGACCTGCGTCGAACTCAAGTCTCTCAAGCTCTACTTCCACGCCTATCGCAACGAAGGCATTTTCTTCGAAGCGGCGACCAACAAGATTTGTGATGATCTCGGCAAGGCGCTCAAGCCGCGCTCGCTTGTTATTGTGGCCGATTTCAAGGCCCGCGGCGGTTTCTCTTCCGTGGTCACCGCGGAGTATAAGACGAAGCGCGGCAAGCGTTGAAGCGCCTTCAGTAGGCGATTACAGCGGGATCGGTCCGCTTACTTTCCGGCCCACGTTTCGGTTTTGGAAAGAGTGTCGGGGCTACAAGTTTCATCGACGAGCTGATCGCCGACGTAAGCCCGTATCCAGATGCCGTAAAGAGTATCTTTTACCGCTGCATTGTTGCCCGTTTTTTCCCAGACCCAACCCGGCTTGAGCTGTTGTTTGTAGATGGTAATCGTGCTCGTGCGAAAGTTGACGCTGTCACGAAAACCAACGGTATCAATTTGCTTGGAGCCGGGCTTTTTTTTCAGAGGGACAGGGGTCGAGTCTTTGCCGGGTTGCGCATCTGGTTTCACGAAGAGGATATAGTCAACACGTGCTCCGCTGATGGGTTTGCTGGTGTGATTGAAGAATGTGACCGTATAGCCCCATTGCTCTTCGGTAACGATGATACTTTCTTCATCCTTTTTTTGACTGTCGAATTTGCCCCGGCTCATTTGCAGTTCGACGCCACCCGCAGGAATCAAACTGGCTTGTTGTTTGGCCCAGTCTTTGAGTGAACGTTGATCGTCATCGCTCAGGGTGGAGAGCGAGAGGTTGAAAGTGTGGCCGTCCTCGCGCCTTATGGTGACCGTATTCCCATCGACCGAGAGAATCTCGGCTTTGAGGCTTCGCCCTTGTTTGTCGGTCAACGTGCGGGGCTCCGCATGTAATGCCGCGGAATTTAGTCCAAGGAAAGCAGCGGCGATGACCACGACGTTGATGAAGAGTCGAAAACTCATAGGATTGATCAGGCAAACCAAGGTTGGTCCTTGGGTTAAGGCAAGGTTGTTGCGGATGTGTGCGGCTTCATCTGCGCGGGAACTCTTGTGTTGGCGGACATAAAATGATGACATTCAGAAGTTATTGGCCGGCTCGTCGCCGGTTCCATCCAAAGAGCAGTTTCCGTTTATCCCCATGAATACCTTGCTTCGGGTTATTGTGTTGGCGGGCTTGTTGGGCGTCGCAACAATGCGCGCAGCTGAGTCGGCGGTTCCTGAACTGCGCGGAATGCTCGCCACCGGAGCCGACCGTCGTTTTGCGCTGTCCGTCCCAGGCGATAATCAAACCGCGTGGGTTGCCGTGGGGGATAATTTTGCAGGCTGGAAACTTTCCGCCTACCGTGCCTCCGAGGATACGCTCGTGCTCAACAAGGACGGCAAGGAAGTGTTGCTGAAATTGTCGGCGAGCAAGATCGCTGTTGCGGATACCAAGGCGACGCTGGCCGATGCCGAGGCCGTGCTCAACAAGATGAAGTTTGAGGACATGTTCGGTAAAATGCTCGAACAACAAAAACGGAGCATGGTGGGCATGATGAAGAAAATGACAGGTGATATGAAGGGGGTAAACCCAGAGGACTTTGCCGCATATCAGTCCAAGGTCATGGACACGATGTATGCCACGATGAAGCCCGAGGAAATGAAGGCGGATTTTGCCCGCATCTACAGCGATGTTTTTACCAAAGAAGAGCTTCAGGGGCTGGCGGATTTTTATGGCACGCCTGCAGGGGTGGCTATGATCGACAAGCAACCTGAGGTTCAGCAAAAAACGATGGAAATCATGATGCCTCGCATGATGGCAATTATGCCTAAAATCCAGCAGCTCTCGGCTGAATTCGCCAAGGAACAGGCGGCCAAGAAGGCCGCCGCGGCTGCTCCGGCAACTCCTTGAAAAGATCGGTTCTCGCGTGGGTATTATGAAATCAAAAATCGTGATTCTGGGATTTGTTTTATTGGGGATGTTCGGGGTTGCGCCTGTGCATGCCGAGGATGCCGCGCCGGACAAATTGCCCGAACTCCGCGGCATGCTGGCGGATGAGTCGGGGCGTCGTTTCGGGCTGCTTATTCCCGGCAGCGAACAGACGGCGTGGGTCACCGTGGGCCAAACGCTCGGCGGTTGGAAACTCAAGGAATACCGCGCCGCCGATGAGACCCTGGTCCTTTCCAAAGACGGTCGGGACGAAGTCCTGCATCTGGCCGAGAGCACAATCGGCGAATATCATCCGGCCACTGCGACCGATGCGGAAGCCTTGCTGAAAGTGATGAAACTGGATCAGCGCATGGCGGAAATGTTCAAGCGCGGCATGGAGAGAATGGCCAAGCAACTACTCATGCGTAACGGCATCGCCAATCCCACCCCCGAGCAAGTGGCGGCGGTTCAGAAACTGATCGGCGATCAGCTGCAGGTGGCGGCGGGACAGTTTCAGGCCAGTATGGCCGGAGTCATGGGAGCAATTTATACACAGGAGGATCTCAAGGCGCAGACTGACTTTTATGGGACATCTTCCGGACAGACCGCGCTGGATAAAATGTTCGGAGTCGACGGAAAGCCGGGCCAGCGCGAGCCGGATGAACTCAAGGCGTTTTATGCCACGGATGCAGGCCATCTGGTGCAGTTGAAGCAGCCGCAATTGCAGGCGAAAATCGGGGCGGCTCTCCAGCCGGTGTTCGGGCCGATGATGGCCTCGGTGCAAAAGACCATCGCCGATTACGCAAAACAACAGGGTGCTGTCACTGCGCCGGCGGTCAAAGCGACTCCTTGAGCTTTGGTGGAGCTGTGCGCTGCGTCAGGGATTGAGCGTGGCGATCACTTCAGCGTGGAGTGTCGGGCCGGCGGCCACGATGGACTGGCCGCGCATGGGGTCGCCGCCCTGCCAGTCGGTGATGACGCCGCCGGCGCCGCGCACGATGGGCACAAGCGCGGCGATATCCCACGGGTTCATGACCGGGTCGCACATGATGTCGGCGCGTCCGCAGGCGAGCAGGAGATAGCCGTAGCAGTCGCCCCATGTGCGCACGAGACGGGTGCGGTTGGTGAGGGTCGCGTAAGCCGCGCCGTTTTGGTATTTGGCCGGATTGAGCGGATCGCTGGTAAGGAAAGTGGCGTCCTTGATTTTTTCACAGGAGCGCACGCGGACGGGTTGACCGTTGAGAGTGGTCGTATGGCCGTCGCCGATCATGAGTTCGCGCAACACCGGCTGGTGAATGGCGCCGAGCACGGGCTGGCCGTGGTGGAGGAGTGCGATGAGCGTGCCCCAGAGCGGGACGCCGGTGATGAAGGATTTGGTGCCATCGATCGGGTCGAGGACCCACACCCACTCGGCGTCGGGGCGGGTGTCGGGAAACTCTTCGCCGATCACGCCGTGTTCGGGAAAACGATTCGCGATGAGTTCGCGCATGAGTTTCTCCGCGCCGCGGTCGGCGGCGGTGACGGGGGAGTCGTCGGATTTTATCTCAACCTTGAGGGCCGGGTCGGCGAAACAGGGCAGGAGGAAGTCGCCGCTTTTTTCGGCGAGCTCGGTCAGGAAGCTGCGGTAGGCGTCGAGGCTCATTAAGGTAGAATCAACAGAATGCACAGAATAGGATGGAAGCCTATTCCGTTAATTCTGTTCACTCTGTAATCAAATCATGGCTTGGACCGGGCAAATTATTCACTTCGTCGATTTTGAGGGGGGCATCGCGTCCGGCATCCTTGAGTATGGCGTGGTAACGATGCGCGGTGCGGAGATCGTGGCGGCCCAGACACGACTTTGCCGGGCGACCGGCCGGGTGAGGCCCGAGGATGCGGCTTTGCATGGGATCGAGGCTTCTTCGGTGGCGGATCATGCGCCATTCGGCGATGACTTTGAGGTCTTCTCGCGTTTGCGGGAGACGGGACCGCTGGCCGCGCATTTTGCGAACGCCGAAAACACGTTGATCAAATCGGCATGGCCGTATCCGCGCACGTCGCCGGATTTCGCGCGGCCGGGCGCGTCGGTCATGGAGTGGGGGCCCTGGATCGATACGGGACGGCTTTACCCGCAGTTTTACCCGTCGCTGAAATCGGCGAAACTGGCGGATCTGGTGGCGGTGTTCGCGCTGCAAGCGCGGCTGGATGCTCTGGCGGCGGAGCATTGTCCGGTCGGGCGCAGGCGTTACCATGCCGCCCTTTATGATGCGTTGGCGGGAGCGTTGTTGTTGATGCGGTTGGCGGAAGAGCCGGCGCTGGCGGCACAGCCGGTCGCGTGGTTGCTGGAGATGAGCACACTCGACGGCGACAAGCGGGATGCATTGCGGCAAGGCGGACTTTTTGACTAGGGTTCCGTCATGCCCCTCTCATCGAACGCCGAGGTTGTCATCGTCGCCCATCGGGGTGCGTCGCACGATGCGCCGGAAAACACCGTGGCTTCCGTCTCTTTGGGTTGGTCGCAACATGCGGACGCGGCGGAGGTGGATGTGCATCTCACGCGCGACGGCGAGGTGGTCGTTATCCACGACGCCACGTTGCTGAGAACGGCGGGACGCGACGCTCGCGTGGATGCATTAACCCTGGCCGAAATCCGCAGACTGGATGCAGGTGTTTGGAAAGGAGCTGCCTGGCGTGGCGAACGTGTGCCGACTCTCACGGAGGTGCTGGCGACGGTGCCGGAAGGGAAGCGCATTTTTATCGAACTGAAGCAGGCGGAAGGGCTCGCACCGGCTTTGAGGCGGGTGATTGAGGCGAGTCCGGTCATGCCGGCGCAGGTGGTGCTGATCAGTTTCGAAGATGATATTTTGAGCGAAGCGAAACGGGCGCTGCCGGATTGTGATGCGTTGTTTCTGGCGGATGTGCCCGAGGAGGCAGCGGAGGATAAGATGTCCTCATTGATCCAGTTCTGCCGGACGCGACGCTTTGACGGCCTTGGAGTGAGTGCGGACTGGCCGATCGATGCGCAGCTGATGGAGCGTTTGCGCGCAGAGAATCTTCAGCTGAATGTCTGGACCGTGAACGATGCCCACCGAGCCGGTGAACTCTTGGCGGCGGGAGTGACGAGCATCACCACGGATCGTCCCGCATGGTTGCGCGAGCAACTCAGCGGAGGGCGTTAAATTTTGTTGTCAGCGCGGTCAGCGAAGTGTCCGCAAGCGAACTGAGTTTGAGCGCGGCGTGGGGAAACTCGCAGTGCAGAGTCGAAGGATTGGGGATCACGACCACGCGGAGGCCGGCGCGGTGGGCGGCCACATGGCCCGGCACGGAGTCTTCGAAGGCGATGGCCTCCGCCGCCGTGACACCCAGGCCGCGCAGAGCGGCGAGATAAACATCAGGTTCCGGCTTGCCGTGCTGCACGTCGTCGCGACAGGCGATGGTGTCAAAAAAGCCGCGCATGCCGCGATGATCGAGGTGGCCTTCGACGTGTTCATGGGAGGAGTTGGAGGCGAGTCCGATTTTAAGGCCGGCGGTGCGGGCGGCGGCCAGCAGGGCGACAGCTCCGGGAAGGGGAGGGGCGTCGAGGGTGAGTTTGCGGGCCGTCAAACGGTAGCGTTCATCCAAGGCCGCGCGGTTGGTTTCCGGCGCATAGGCGGTCCAGTAGTCGTGCGTGATGCCGGTGTGGCCGACGATGTAGTGGAGTGCGTTGCGATCACACGGAAGGCCGTCTTCTTCGTGCATCTGCACCCAGGCGTCGATGAGCACCGTTTCGGTGTCTACCAGCAGTCCGTCGAAATCAAAAATAAGAGCGCGCAACATGAAGGAATGAAAATCCAGCGTAACATCCGCGCAGTCGAAAGCAAAGCGGGGACGCGGTTTGGCGTCGCCGGATGCTTTGCCGGTCAGATCCAGCGTTTTTTGCGCATGAAGGCCAGCATGCCAAGCATGCTGGCCAGCATGACTGCGACCGCCAGCGGGTAGCCCAGGCTGGAATGCAGCTCCGACATGCGCTCGAAGTTCATGCCGAACCAGCCGCCGATCAGCAGCGGTGGAATCGTCAGCGCGGTGATCGCGGTGATCACCTTGATGCCTTGATTGGCCTCGTAGCCGGATTTGTTCAGATAGATGCGGAACGAAAGGATGAGTTGGTCGGCCCAGGCGCCGGCCTGTGTCTCGACGCGAACGAGGTCGTCGCCCACATCGCGGAGATAGGGGAGGATAAGCGAGCGGATGAGCTTCGTCTTGCCATGCGCGAGCTCGACGATGACTTCGCGCTGCGGCCGCACGAGCTGGCGCAGGCGGGAGAGATCCTTGCGGAGCGAAACGACGAGCGGGAAAAGTTCGTCGGCGGAAATGTTGCGCAACACCCCGTCTTCAACGCGATCAACCTCCGCGCGCAGGGCGGTGAGGGCGGGCTTGCAGCCTTCGACGAGTCCGTCGAGCAGGGTGTGCATGATGCGGTCGGGTCCGCGCACAGGCGTTGCGGGGGAACGCAGATAGCGCTCGATCACGGCCTGCACCGGTTTCATCGACAGCCGGTGATAGGTGACGACGTAGTCGGGGCCGAGAAAGAGATCGAGCTCCGTGGTGGTGAAGTGGGTGGCCGAGGTGTAATCGATGGCGTGGGCGACGAGGTAGAGGTAGTCTCCGTAGTTTTCCAGTTTTGGGACGGGACTGTCGGTGACGCAGTCTTCGATGGTGAGCGGATGAAATCCGAAGAGTTTTTCCAGGATGGCGGAGACTTCCTCCGGCGTGGGCTGGTCGAGGTCGATCCAGAGCATGACGTTGGGTTCCTGCCGCAAGGCGCCGAGCGATTCCACGGGCGGATTGTGCCCGTGGAGCTTGTGGTCGCGATAGACGAGAGTCGTGATCATGACGATGCGGACACGAATCAGATCCAGCGACGGCGCTTGCACCACCACCAAGTGAGCGCGGTAAAGACGGCGGTTACGGTTATGGCGAGGGGATAGCCGAGCGGGGATTTCAACTCCGGCATGTGCTCGAAGTTCATGCCATACCACGTGCTGATAAGCGTGGCCGGCAACGTGAGGACGGTGAGGGCGGTCAGAGTCTTGATGCCTTGATTGGCTTCGTAGTCGGATTTGCTGAGATAGAGATCGAAGGAGATCAGCAACTGGTCTGCGAAGGCGGCGGCGGTTTCGTCGATGCGAATGAGGTCGTCGCGCAGATCACGGAAGTAGGGGAGCATGAGCGCGCGGATGATCTTGCTCTCGCCGTGGGCGAGCCGGACGACCAAGTCGCGCTGGGGGCGGATAATCTGGCGAAGATGGGCGATGTCGGCGCGCACGTGCAGCAGATCGGGAATGAGGTGATTGGATTCGCGCGACAACACGGTCTCCTCGATGTCCTCCAGCTCGGCGCGGAGTTCATCGGTCACGGGCTTGAAATTCTCAACCATGGCATCGAGCACCATGTGGGCGATGCGGTCGGGACCGCGTGCGACCACGCCGGTTGCTTTCACGCAGCGGTCGATCACGGTGGGAATCGATTGGAGCGGCTTGCGGTGAAAGGTGACGAGGTAGTCCTTGCCGAGAAAGAAATCGAGTTCGGTGGTGTTGAACTTTTCGGTGCGGGTAAAGTCCACCGCGTGCATGACGAGGAAGAGGTAGTCTTCATAATCGTCGATTTTTGGAAGCGGGCTGGGGGTGACGCAGTCTTCCACCGCGAGAGGGTGGAACTGGAAAATGTCAGTGAGGACGGTCTTGATCTCCTCGTCGGTGGGATTGTCGAGATCCACCCAGAGGACGAGGCCTTTGTCGGCGCGGACCAGGCGAATGGCCTCGGGCTCAAGGTCGCGTCCTACGAGTTTGCCGTCGCTGAAGATGATGGAATGAATCATGCGCCGTGGGAACACGCATCGTGCCTGCGGCGTGGCCGCCGGCAAGCCCTGTATGGCTGGGACGCTTTTCGGCTCAGGCCGGTGCGAGCAGCTTTTCCTCGGCGGCGATGACCGCCTGAACAAAAAGCTCGGGGGTCGGAGCTTTCATGAGCTTCTCGCGATTGGCCGGATCCTTGAAAATTTTGCAGAGCGCGCTCACGACCTGGAGATAATCGCCCGGGTTGGACTTGGGAGTGCCGAGGACGAACATCAGGCGGACGTTCTGATTGCTGTTCTCGAAATGAACGCCGGTGTCGCTGCGTCCGACGGCCATCACGATTTTCTGCACGTGCTCGGTGCGGGCGTGGGGCAGGGCGATTTCGTTGCCCAGGCAGGTCGTGTCCAGTCGCTCACGGGCGAGCAGTTCGTTGTAGAAACCTTGAAAATTGGTGACGTCGGGGTGGCCGTCGAGGAGACGGGCGACCTCGTTGAGGGCAACGGTTCGCTTGGCGCTCTGGACATTGAGAGCGATGCGGGAGGAATCGAGAAGTTGGGAAAGGCGGCCGGCCATGCGGACAGAGAATGCAGGTTGTCTAAAACGGGACGGCAACCTGACTCCTTGAGAAATTTATTGGCAAGCGCCGATTGCCGATAGTTTGGGGAAATTCCGCGACAATCCGGTGACAGTGCCGGCTGCGTAGTGGCGGCGCTTCGGGAAAGCCGTGGCCGCCTGCTTTCGCCATGATTGACATCTCATGGCGAAAGGAAGGTTGGGCGGGCTTCGTCAATCACCGTTTCGCCGCAAAATAGGTGTCGATGACCGGCTGAATGGCGTTTGCCCAGATCTCGTAGCCTTTGGCCGAAGGGTGGAGGAAATCAGGCATGATTTCAGGGCTGAGGGAGCCGTCGGGTTCCAGGAACTTGTCGCCGAAATCGATGAAGACGACTTTCTTGCCGTCGCCGAGTTTGGAGATGATGGCGTTGATGGCCTTGATCCTGGCCCGGTTGGGATCATTGGCCATTTTCCCACGGGGAAAAATGGCCTGAAGCAGGATCACCGCATTCGGGCAGCGCTTTTGGTAGTCTTTGACGATCGCGGTCACACCTTCGGCGATCTGTTCGTTGGAATTGCGGCCGAGGTTGTTGGTGCCGATCATGACGGCGATCAGCTTGGGGTTAAGGCCTTCGACTTGGCCTTGGTTGAGACGCCAGAGGACATGCTCCGTGCGGTCGCCCGAGATGCCGAAGTCGAAGGCGCCGAGCTTGCCATAGTGTTCGGCCCAGACTTCGCGGCCGCGGCCCTGCCAGCCATCGGTGATGGAATCGCCGTCGAAAACGAGTTGAATCTGGTCGGCCTGTTTATGGGCCCGTTCGTTGGTAGTTTTGACGCGCTCGACCCAATCCAATTTTGGGGCGGCAACGGCGGCTGAGTTTGCGCCGACCGGGAGGGGGGGCAGCAGGTTTTTAATTGTAAGTTCGGTCGGACCATTTTGGGCGAAAGCGGAAACGGTGACGAATAGCGCTGCGAGGTATGCTTGTATTTTCATGGGTGGGAACGGTTCCGTGTAAACGATTTGAGGGATGCGGCGAGTCGTATGTGTGCGCCGTTGCCGGGGAATGTTCCTGTGGAATGGCGCGCAACCGATCGCCGGCTTGTTTTCCTCGTCGTAATTCCAGCGGCCTTTTAACCGCCAACAGTTGGGCTACTAGGTTCAATTCATGCGCGCAGCCTATGGCATTTTTCAGGAAACGGGCCCATACTGCGGGCAGAAAGCTCCGGGACGTTCCTTGATAAATCAGGTTCACGGTTTTGCTTCGCGTGGTCACCCCGACTTGCCGCCTCAAGTGACCGCTTCGTGTCATCCCATCAACGCCAGTCCATCCATCATACTCCCATGGCCAATCTCCTATCTTATCACCCTTCGGCTGAGGATATGGCCGCCACTCAGGTGGTCACCCATGAAGACATCGCCCTTCGCGCCCGAGAACTTTGGGCGGAACAGGGCTGTCCCGAAAACTGCGACGAAATCATCTGGCTGGAGGCGGAGGCCGAGCTCCTTGCGATTCAGCAGAGACGCTACCGCCATCCCCACCTGCAGCTCGTCGATCCACATAATTCAAAACCCAGAAAGGAGACTCAACATGCTTAACAAATTTGCCATCGATTACGTGATTTTCCCCGAGCACAGCAAACGCGTGCGCACCTACCTCACCGACGATCCGGTCGAGGCCGAAGAGTTTCTCATGCATCTGCTGCTGGGCGACTCCCACATCAAGGCGATCCGCCATGATGGAGTGGCGCTGACCGGGCACCAGTTTGACCGCATGGTGAAAATCGCGGCCGAGCGCATCGTCTCCGGGCTCTTGCGCGAGTCGTTGAAACTCGACGTATCGGACATCAAGAGCCGGTTCGGCTTTGCGGCTTGAGCCTTGCCTGCGCCGGTATCCGGAAGAAATCTTCGCCGGGAACGGTCACCCGCCTTCCTTTCGCCGGGAAGGCGGGTCGGGCTTCGTTTGCCAAAAAAAGCGCATGAATTGCCCCTTGGCCCATTGGTCCTCGTGTTGGGGCTGGATATGATTAATCAACAGGCACCATGCCCCACGATCCCCATGCCCAGATTGATCAGACGGTCCTTGAGATGATCGAACACAGTCCGGTGGGCGCGGTGCCGCATACGCCCTCCTATCAGGATGCATTGAAGCGTCTGGTCGCATCGCATCAGGTGTATGTGTCGGCGGATCATAAGGGCGGCCATGTGACCGTGAGATCACTGGCCGGGCTGCCGTTGTTTCACGCTCAGAATCTGGAATCGTTTCTGAGCGGGAAGGTGAACGCGGACGCATTGGAGTCCGATGCGAGCATCTTTAGCCGCTACGTGCAGTCGCTGCCGGAAGCACTGCGGGCAAAGGCTGAGGCTGCTCGTGCGGTGGTGGTGGCTCGGCGTGCTCATCACCGGGCGAAGCATGGGGTCGAAGTGGTGCAGGAGCCGGTGCATTCCTTGTTTTTGGTTCCGGGCGGCGGCTCGAATCCCGGTCTGCCGGGTAATTATCTGTATGGTTCGATTCTGCAGGCCTCGCCTGAGGCCGGCTCCGGATGGACGTTGCATGTGCATGACTCCTTGGATGGTGCGGCGATGTGCGATCTGCCGACGCAAAGCGAGGCTCTGGAAAAGTTGCAGGAGGTTCTGGCGAGCGCGCCTTTCCTGCTAAGCGAATTGGATGCGTTGGGCTTCCGGTTTAATTGAGCGACGTCTGCTCTCCGGAAATTTTCAACGGGGTCTTGGCAGGACGTGGAGGTCCGTGATCCACATGACTTCGCAGGCTCCGCCGCCGGTATCGTCGCGGGTGAGGGAGGATTTCCAGCGGTAGCCGTCGGGACCGGCGATTTCCACGAGATACCCTTCCAACGCGACGAGGTCGTGGCGTTTCACGCCGAGCAGGCGATGGCGCACCTCGGGCGTGGCGGGCAGGCAATGGGTGTTGGCCGAATGGGTGGCGATCAGGCCGGGATCAAGCGGGGGCTCGCCGGGGTAGGAGTATTCATACCAGCGTCCGGACTGGCTGATCTTGAGATCGTTGATGACGCCGGCGACCGACATCGGCCCCCAGCCGAGGGCGAGATCAACGGGTGCGAGCGAGGCCTCGCGATCATTGCGATAGCGTTCACGGCTCAGCACGACGGCGGTGACCCGGTAGCGGGCGAGCGGGGTGATCTGGTAGTCGCCATCGGCGAAGGCGGACGGCAGAGCGGTCGTGGTTTGCTCAGGGTCCTTGGCGGCCGGCATGCCGCGCCACGCGGCGGGCGACTCGTGAAAATAAAACCAGCCGCAAGCCGCGATCAGGGCGAAGACGAGTAGCTTTTTCATTGCCTGTGGTATCAAGAGAAAGGTGTGACGGGACAATACCGAGTGAGCTTCTGTGGGCCGGTCAGATTAATTTCTGAGGGGGCAGTTTTTCGAATACTGAAGGCCCGTCCCCATTGGCTCACGGGTCACATCATTTCTTTTGCTCAATGGAGTTTGTCGTCCACTGATACGCTTTAACGAACTCATCGACGGCTTTTTCGGCATCGGGGCTGGTTGGATATGTGAATCTATATTCCACGGTCCACTTTTCCTTAAAATAGGTGAACAAATACAGGCGGGAACCGAGATCTTGGATTTGCCCCCAAAATGACTCCCGTAGTTTATATTCCGCGTATTTTCCAATCGTCGATTCAGGTCCGGAAATAGCGCGGCTCTGTATTTCCACTGCATTGGGGTGAACCCTTACTATCTCCTGTTTGACGTCATTGAAGTAATTGGCCGTCAGATGTTCTCGGGCTACCTGAATGACATCAGGTGGCGAACCTATTGAAGTAAGCTTGGGGGAGGGAAAAGAATACACTGTTGCTGTAATCGAGATCGGTGCGGGGCAATGATAAGCCACGCTGACATCAAGACCCGCTTGATCGTAAACCCGGACTCCGTCGCGGATGAAGGGGCCGATTTTATTGGGAAATACGACCTTTGAATAAGTGTGAACGATAGTGTTGTTCTCTTGGGTGGAGAAGGTGGCCTGAGGGTGGTCGGGAATTGACGGGCAACCGGTCAGTCCAAGCAAAGTTGTGATGACCAATGCCGGAACGAGGAGATGTTTCATGGCTTGGTGATATTTAGTAATCAGAGCTTTTTTAACGATAAACCTGAGCGCGTCGAAAATACCAGCGTAGGGGCGGTTTTTGCCGAGGTAGCGTTCGAGAACGTAGAACAGATAGTAATAGAACCGACAGAAGGACCAGATTACGATGGCGAGGAGCAGCACCGTGCGCAGGTGTGGCGACTCCATCAGGAAGGCCGGCGGCGGAGAGCAGGCCAAGGAGCAGGAAGAGCCATCCTTTGGCGTGGATGAGGCGCGGGAACTTGAGGTCATCGGTGAGTTTCATGGAGAGGCGGACACGAAAAAGGCGCGTCGGTTAAGACGCGCCTTCGTGAGCGGGTTAGGTCGCTTCGGGGGCTGGTGGGGTTTCAATGGGGGCGCCGGCTGCGGCGGCGGCTTGTTCTTCGTCGGTTTCGACCACGCGGGCGATGCTCAGGAGCTTGTCGCCTTCGGCAAGGGTGAGGAGTTTCACGCCTTTGCCGCCGCGATTCACTTCGCGGATGGTGTTCACCGGGCAGCGGACGCTCTGGCCCTTCGCGGTCAGGAGCATGATTTCGTCGGTGTCTTTCACGCTGAGCGCGCCTGCTATATTAACAGAGCCGTCTTCGGGGAGGGTAATCGCCCACACGCCGCTGCCGCCGCGGTTGATGAGGCGATAATCTTCGAAGCGGGTGCGGACGCCGAGACCGGCCTGGCTGGCGACGAGGAACTTGCTTTCGTGATTCACGACTTCGAGGACGTCGAGGTAATCGCTGTCCAACTTGAAGCGCATGCCGGTGACGCCCGCCGTGGCGCGGCCGGTGTCGCGGAAGAGGATTTCGCCGTTTTCATCCTTTTCGCGGAAGCGGACGGCGAGGCCTTGGTGGGAGACGAGGATGAGTTCGTCGTTGCCGGTGGTGAGCACGCAGCCGATCACGGTGTCGCCTTCGGCGAGATTGATGCCGATGAGGCCGGACTCGCGGGTGGAGTTGGTGTAATCGGTGAGGGCGGTCTTCTTAATGATACCCTTCTTCGTGGCCATGACCAGGTAGCGGTCGGGGACGAAGTCGGCCATGGTGAGCATGGCGGCGATCTTCTCGCCTTCGTCGAGGGCGAGGAAGCTCTTCACGGATTTGCCCTTGGTGGTGCGGGCGCCTTCGGGGACGTCGTAGACTTTCTTCGCCATGCACTGGCCGTGCGTGGTGATGAAGAGAATGTAGTCGTGGGTGGAGGCGGTGAAGAGGTGCTCCACAAAATCCTCTTCGTAGGTCTCGGTGCCGATGACACCCTTGCCGCCGCGTTTTTGCGAACGGTAGTCGGCGACGGGCGTGCGCTTAATGAAGCCGAGGTGGGAGACGGTGATGACGCAGCCTTCGTTGGGGATGACGTCTTCCATGCGGAACTCACCGGCGGCGGCGATGATCTGGGTTTTGCGCTGGTCGCCGTATTTGTCCTTCATGGCGAGGAGCTCGGTCTTGATGACTTCCATGAGGCGGGCGTCGGACTCGAGGATCTCGCGGAGGGAGGCGATGAGGTTTTGGAGTTCGAGGTATTCGGCCTCGATCTTGCCGCGTTCCAGGCCGGTGAGCTGGTAGAGGCGGAGTTCGAGGATGGCGTCGGTCTGGCGCTCGGAGAGCGGATACTTGGCCATCAACTTCGTCTTGGCCTCGTCGCGGTTGGCGGAGGCGCGGATGATTTTGACGAAGTCGTCGAGGTTATCGAGGGCGATGATGTAGCCTTCGAGGATGTGGGCGCGGTCGAGGGCTTTCTTGAGGCGGAACTGGGTGCGACGGGTGACGACATCGCGGCGATGCTCGATGAAGCACTCGATGAGTTCCTTGATGTTCATCTGCTTCGGGCGCTTCTTGTCGATGGCAAGGAGCGTGACGCCGAAGGAGGACTCGAGGGCGGTCTTCTGGAAGAGCTGGTTGATGACGACGCGGGACTGTTCGCCGCGTTTGAGCTCGATGACGATGCGGGTGTTTTCGTCGGACTCGTCGCGGAGATCGCGGATGCCTTCGAGCTGTTTCTCGCCGACGAGTTCGGCGATGCGGAGGACGAGATTGGCGCGGTTAACGTTATACGGGATCTCGGTGATGATGATCTGCTCGGAGCCGGTCTTGGTCTCTTCGGTGTGGGCTTTGCCGCGGATGCGGACGATGCCCTTGCCGGTCTTGAGGTAGGAGAGGATGCCTTCGCGGCCGGCGATGATGCCGCCGGTGGGAAAGTCGGGGCCTTGGATGAGGGTGCAGAGCTCGTCGACCTCGATGCGGGGATTGTCGATGATGGCGCAGGTCGCGGCGATGATCTCGTGCAGGTTGTGCGGCGGGATGTTGGTCGCCATGCCGACCGCGATGCCGGTCGAGCCGTTCATCAACAAGTTCGGGAGAGCCGAGGGGAGGACGGTCGGCTCGGTGGTGGACTCTTTATAGTTGGGCGCGAAATCGACGGTGTCTTCCTCGATGTCGGCGAGGAGATCCTCGGCGATGTTCTTGAGGCGGGCCTCGGTGTAACGGTAGGCGGCGGCGGGGTCGCCGTCGACAGAGCCGAAGTTGCCCTGCGGATCGATGAGCGTGTAGCGCATGACCCAGTTTTGCGCGAGGCGCACGAGAGTATCGTAAACCGAGGAGTCGCCGTGCGGGTGGTAGTTTTTAAGAACTTCGCCGACGACGCCGGCGCACTTGTCGAAGGAGCGGTTGTGAAGCAGGCCTTCACGCAACATGGCGTAAAGGATGCGGCGTTGCACGGGCTTCAGGCCGTCGCGGGCGTCGGGGAGGGCGCGCGAGATGATGACCGACATCGAATACTCGATGTAGGCCGACTGCATGATGTCGGTGATGTTGGCGGTGGCCAGTTTCTCGTTGCCGGTATACATTTTGAAATCGTTCTCGTTCTCTTAATCTTACTCGTTCTCGATTTCTCCGAAGTTCGATCTCGAGAACGAGAACGAGTAGGAGAATGAGAACGATTGTAGGGGATCAAACATCCAAGAATTGGACGTTGAGGGCGTTGTCTTCGATGAACTGACGGCGCGGGGGGACTTCGTCGCCCATGAGGAGCGTGAACAGCGCGTCGGCCTTGGCGGCGTCGGTGATGTCGACTTTCAGGAGACGGCGTTTTTCGGGATCCATGGTCGTCTCAAAGAGCTGTTTGGGATTCATTTCGCCGAGACCTTTGTAGCGCTGGATGTGCAGGCCCTTGCGGCCGTTGCCACGGATGTGGGTGACGATGTCGAGCGGCGAGGCGAGCTCGACGCGGGTTTCACCCTTCTGACCGGCGTTTTCAATGATGGCGTAGCGGGGTGTCTCGGTGGTGCTGAATTGGTTGATTTCGAGGCCGATGGCGGCGATGGCTCGCAGGAGCTTGGCCATTTCATTGGACTCAAAAATCTCATGAAGGGTGACACGCTTGATCGGGCCGGTTGGCTTGGGCGCGGTGAGGTCGGGGGCTAGTTCGGCATCGAGGCCTTGTTCGGTGATGAAGGAGGAGCGGGCGGCTTCGTCCTTCAGGAACACGTGGGACTCCTTGTTGCCTTCGCGGATGCGGGCGATGTAGCGGGGAAGAACCTGCGTGGTCTTGTCGTGCTGATCGAGGTAGGCGGGCAGCTCGACGCCGTGGCGGGTGACACCGCCGCCGAGTTTTTCCAGGGCGGCGAGGTTTTCGACGATTTGATCGACCTTTTCCTTGGTGAACTCGTGGCCGTCCTTGATGCGGGTGAGCACGACGTCCTCGGAGCCGAGTTCAAGGAGGATGCGGTTGAGCTGTTCGTCGTTGTCGACGTATTGCTCACGCTTCTTGCGCTTGATTTTGTAGAGCGGGGGCTGGGCGATGTAAATGTAGCCGCGCTCGATCAGGCCCTTCATCTGGCGGTAGAGAAAGGTGAGGAGGAGCGTGCGGATGTGGGAGCCGTCCACATCGGCGTCCGTCATGATGATGATTTTGTGGTAGCGGGCCTTGTCGGCGTTGAAACCGCCGACAGCCTCGTCGCCTTCGCCGATGCCGGTGCCGCAGGCGGTGATGAGGGTGCGGATTTCCTCGTTGGAGAGAACCTTGTCGAGGCGGGCTTTCTCGGTGTTGATGAGTTTGCCGCGAAGCGGGAGGATGGCCTGGAAGCGGCGGTCGCGGCCCTGTTTGGCGGAGCCGCCGGCGGAGTCGCCCTCGACGATATAGAGCTCGGTCAGCGCCGGATCGCGTTCCGAGCAGTCGGCGAGCTTGCCGGGCAAGCCGCCGCCGCTCAGCGCGCCTTTGCGCACGGTCTCGCGCGCCTTG
>DATJHQ010000010.1:0-29123 GCA_035493815.1 Rariglobus sp. | reverse complement strand
AGTTCGAGAATCCACTTGGCGACGTTGTCCAGGAAGTAGCGGTCGTGCGTCACCGCTATGATCGTGCCTTCGTAACGCGAAAGGTGTTGCTCCAACCAGTGAACGCTTTCGGCGTCGAGATGGTTGGTCGGCTCGTCGAGGAGCAGGATGTCGGGCTTTTGAAGGAGCAGACGGGCGAGCGCGATGCGGCGGCGTTCACCGCCGGAAAGATGATCGACGATCTGGTCGCCCGGCGGACACCGCAGCGCATCCATCGCCATCTCGACCTGCGGGCCGACATCCCATGCGCCGAGTGCGTCGATTTTCTCCTGAAGCCTGGCCTGCTTGTCCGCAATCGCATCCTTGGCCGCGTCATCGGCCGCCTCGGCGAGTTCGTCCCAGGTTGCATCGTAGGCGGCGGTGAGATCGGTGAGATGTTTCACGCCCTCGTCCACACACTCACGCACGGTCTTGCCGGCGGCGAGCTGCGGCTCCTGCTCAAGCAGGCCGATGGAATAGCCGGGCTCGAAATGGACATGCCCGTCGAACTCCTTGTCGCGTCCGGCAAGGATGCGCATGAGCGAGGATTTACCCGAACCGTTGAAACCAAGGACGCCGATCTTTGCGCCATAGTAAAACGACAGGGAGATGTCGCGGAGGATTTCCTTGCGCTCGATTTTCTTCGAGACGCGCATCATCGAAAAGATGATCTTGGGTTCGTCGGGCTTGGCCATGAAAGGAGAGCGTCTAGGGTTTTGTCGCAGTTTCAAGCCGCGCGAGAAAATCCAGCGCCTCCTCCCGCGACGCACCGCACATCTCCTGCGTCGGCCGCAGGCTCACGCAGAAGGCCGGGCGGTCCGGCCGGCCGAAGATCGCACAGCGCATGTCAGGCAGAAGCTGCACGCAACGCTCCCCCGCCTTTTTCCCTCTGGGCATGCCGGGGATCGGCGAGGTGATCGAAGGCGCGATACAGCACGCCCCGCAGCCGGGGCGGCAGGCCGGCTCGCTCATTTCAACTGAAGCAAGACACGCGCGCCCTTGCCTTGCGCAGGCACCGGCGTGAGGAAGAGGCGCGTTTCCGCCACCTCTCCGCCGGCGAGCAGCTCGGCGCGCACATGCTGGGCGCGCGCGGTGGCCAGCTGGCGCAGGTCATCGTCACTCACGGGAATGTCAGCCGTAAGCAGACGGCGCATCTCCGCCAGAGTAGGCGCGGCGGCGACCTGCTGCACATGCATGTCCCCCGCGACGGTCACGACAGAACCCGCCGGCATGGTCAGTGCATGAGAAGGAGTGCGGTCGGATGGTCGCAAAACAGGCTGCCCGCGATGATAGGCGCGGGGTTTGTATTCCGGAGGAGACGGAGGCGGCGGCACGGCCATGACCGCGCCGTCTGATTTCACGACCGCTCCCGCCGGGAATTTTTCGGCAAAGAGCTCACCGATGAGCCGCGTCGATTCTTCCGGAGTGACCGTGATCTGATCGGGAGGAGGCGTGGCGGGATCCTTGGCGCGAAGCTCCGTCCAGAGTCGCGCGCGCACTTGTTTATCAAGCTGCTGCTGGCGGAGCGCCTCGGTATCTTTTTCAGCATCGTAGGTGCCGGTGATGTCGAGGTTGAGCGCGGGGCGGGACTTGAGCGCCTTGCGCAGTGTTTCGATTTTCTTCGTCTCGGTATCGAGCGGACTGACGGCACCGGGGGCAAAATCCTGGAAGGCGAGTTCGTCGCCGCCGCCGCCGAACATCGAGCCGATGAGCGAGAACGGCGAAGTCGCCGCCTTCACCAGCAGATTGACGATCACGCGCAGGACGACCTTTCCGATTTTGAAGCTGGGGTCGTCGAGGCTGCCTTTGACGGGCAGGTCGATCACGATGTTGCCGTCGATATCCTTGAGCAGGGCGATACCGAGGCGGACGGGGAGCTTGGTGGCCAGCGGGTTGTTGGTCGCCGGACCGAGGGTGAACTGGTTGAGCGTGACGACATTGGCGCTGTCGATCTTGCGCTGGGCGAGATGGGTTTTCACGTCGACGAAAAGGCTGCCGCGGGCGAGCTCATAGCCGGCGTAAGTGCCGACGTAAGGGGAAAGCGGCGACAGATCGACGCCTTTGACATCGACCGTCAGATCGGTGGCCGCGGAAGGATCGGGCGTGGCGGCTCGGGCGTTGAGCTTGCCGGTGATGGCAACGGAGCCGACCCCGTCCACCTTGCCGTGGAAATCAACATCGGCGCGCTCCAGATCCGCCGAAGACAGTCCGGCGACCGTGCCCGAAAACTGGTCGAGCGAGGTCCGCACGGCTGGCTGCACCGAGCGGTCGGAAAGCGTGAACGTGCCGTTGGTAAGCGTGAACTTGCCCAGCGACCACACCGGAGAAGGAGCGGATGGCGCCGCCGCTATCGCGGGCGCCGTCTTCGGGAAAGTCACGGGGGCAGCCGGTTTCGCCGGAGCGCCGGACGCCGGAGCGGCCTGGCGCAGCACGTTGGAGAAGTTGGTGGTCTTGTCCGCGTTGATCGTAAAACTGGCGGCCGGATCGACGAGATTGATCTCCTCGATTTTGGCGGCGAGCGGCTCGGTCGTCGCCTCGAGTCCGAGAATGTTGAACGAGGTAAATTTCACGAAATCCTCGGCGCGCACGCCGTCGACCGTGGTGAAGTTGGCGACATTGATGTCGCCTTGAAACGAGGCCGCCTTGCCCGCGAGCCGCGCCTTGCCGTCCACGGAGAAGTTTCCGCCGGCGATGCGCAGATTCAGGAAGGGTTCGACGTAAGGGGTGACTCCGGAGAGCGGAATCGTGGCGAGCTTGACGGAAACATCGGCCGACAGCGGCTCGCGCGTCACCGTGCCTTCGACGCCGATTTCACCACCCGGAGGCAACATGGCGGAAAGCTTTACGGCGATCGGCGAAGCACCTTCGGCGAGCGATACGTTTTTCACCGACAGGTCGATGTTTTCGATCGAGTTCTTCGCCGGGGTCGGCGTGGTGAGATCCTCCAAGGCAACCGAAAGTCCGCGGATCGCAAACTCACCGAGCTTCACATCGGGCAACACCAACGGGGCGGCCGACGGGGTGGCGGAAACAGAGGGCGCCTGCGCAGCGGCAACCGCCGCACCGGGCCCGGGCGTGAGCATCGTCAGAAGATTGATGGAACCGTCTTTGTCGCGGCGCACGCGCAGGCTGGGATGGTCGAGCGTGATGCTCTTGATGGTCGCGGACTGCTTCACGCCATCGGCGGAAAGGCCCTCGATCACAAACGACGGCAGCTCGACCACCGGCGTGTCGGCTCCGCGCTCGGCGACCTTGAGGCCGGTGATTTTGATGGTGGCGTTGTCCAGCAGCAGCACCTGCGCATCGGGCTTCAGCACAATGGCGTAATGGGCGGCCACATCGAGTTTACCGTCGAGCACATCGGCGCGCACACGGTCGGAATAATAGGGCGCGTATTTTTTAAGCGTGATCCCGCCGATGTTGAAGTCCCCCTTGGACTGCACGGGGTCCATCGTAACGGTGCCGCGCCAGTTGAACGTCTCGCCGGCCTCCGTGACGGCGGTAAACGCATAAGGGGCCTTGCGATCACCGGCCGTGCGGAAATGGGCGAGCGTGAAAGTCATCGGGCCAACCCGCGTGGCAAACGGCGCGGCCCGCGAATGATCGTTGAAAGAGAAAACGGCGGCGGTCACCGCGAGCTTGCTGATATGCAACGGGCGGCCGGGTTTGGCCGGCTCGGCGGAAGCAGGTGCGGGAGACGGAGGCGGGATCAGATCGGAAAAGTTGAACGAGCCATCCTTGTTGAGCGCGACGCTGCCGGAGAAACCGTCGAGATCGATCTCCTGAAAGCGCCATTCGCCCGTGAACAAAGACCATGAGTCAAAGTTCACATAGAGACGTTTCCAACCGACGAACGGGCTGCCGTCGCGGTCCTTGATCGCGAGTCCGTCGATGGTGATTGAAAGCACGAGCGGGTTGACCTGCACACTCTCAATCGAGACCTCGCGATGAAGCTGCGCGGAAAGCTGTCTGATCGCCTGCGCCTTGATGATGGACGGCAGGCCGAAAAAGCCGAAAAGCACGAAAACCGAAAAAACACCGGCGACGATCAGCCAGCGGCGGCGGCGGCGGTGGCTGGATTTCTGGGCATGCGCCAGATCGGCGCGAATGTCTTGGATATGAGCTGGATTTTTCACCGCCCTCGACGATGGCTGATGGCGACAATCACGGCAAGCCGCCAGCCGGTGAAAGATGTCTCAAAGTTCCGCCAGCACGGCTTTGAGCTGCGCGGCATGGTCCTTCGTATCGACCTTTTCCATAACCGCGAGGACGGTGCCGTCCGTCTCAAACACAAACGCGGCGCGGGCCGGCCCCACATAAGTCCGGCCATACAGGGACTTTTGGACCAGGGAATCGACAGCCTTGGCAAAAGCGTCGTCAGGATCACTCGCCAACGTATAATCGATGCCTTTCTTCGCCGCATATTTCACATGCGAGCCACAGGTGTCGCGACTGAGCGCGACGAGGTGGTAGCCGAGCTTGTTGAACTCGCCGGCATGTGCGGCCAGCGAATCGTTCTGCCGGTCACATGACGGCGTGTTGTTCTTCATGTAAACCGACACGATGGTGCGCGTCTTCAGCAGATCGCCGAAAGCCACTTCACGCGTCGCGCCATCACGCACGACCTTTACACGAAAGCGCGCGTCGATCTTCTGCCCGGCGGTGATCACGCCTCAGATGTGACGTGAATCATCGGCGTCCTTTTTGACGTAGCCCGACTCCTGCCGCTGGTGGTTGACGGCGTTTTTCTTGAGATAGGCCTCGTAAACATCTTCGGCCGTCATGCCGAGCGTCTGCGCGAGCGAAACCAGAAAATGGAACAGATCGACGACCTCCACCTTGGCGTTCTGCTCGTCGAACTTCTGATACTTGGCCCACCATTTCCATGGCACGCTATCAATCAGTTCCGCGGTTTCCTGCTGCATCGCCCGGGTATAGTTCAATATCCATTTGGTCTTCTCCTCTTCGCTCGAGGGCGGAAGGGTGACGCCAATGCGCGCATTGAGGGCCTCTTGCATGCGGAAGATTTCTTCGAGCTTGTCCATGTGCGGAGATTTGGCGGGCCGGCGTCACGGATCAAGTGGCAAGTGGCGCCTGGGAGCCTCCCGTGCCGGCGAAAAATTAAAAGTTGCCCCTTAAGGCAAATCAGGCGATTTTTGAGCCTTGTTGCCCGCGTCGAGCGCATCCGCGCTCCGCAGCCGGCACAACCTCGCAGCTTCCGCCCTACGCGGTTAGCGCGATTAAACCCATAGATAACCATAGACATGTCAGATACATCCACGTCCGGTAGCACGCCCTCTGGGGCTCCTGCCGAGACCGCCAGCGCGCCTTCCGCGCCCGCCGCCGACTTCGGTGCCTCCTTTGGCGCCAACCGCGGTTCGGGCCTCGCGCGCGGCAAACGCGTCAGTCAGCCGGCCTCCGCGCCGGCCCCCGCCAGCAACACCGGTGCCTACAAGCCCTCCGCCGTCCAAATCCTGACCGCGGCCAGTGAATACAAGAACCCGTTCGCCCCCGCGGATGAAGCTCCTGTCGCAGAACCGGCCCCGATCGTGGCATCCGCTCCGGCCCCCGTGGTCGTTGCGCCTGCGCAGGTTGCCCCTGTTGCCCAGTCCGTGGAAGCCCCCGCTCCCACTCCGGTCGCGCCCGTCGCGGCCCCCGTCAATCCTGTCCCGGTCGCTGTGACCGAGGAAAAGGCCGAACTTAACATTCTCCCCCCCGCCGAGCTCAAGCGCCCGGCCCAGAGCTGGGAAACGCCCGCCTTCCCTTACGAGGGTGAACGTTCCGCCGCCCCTGCTCCGCGCAGCGAGAAACCCGCACAGACGGCTCCTGCGCTCGGTGCTCTCACCAACCGCGAAGTCTTCCGTCCCGTGCGTCGCAGCGACGTGCCCATGCTGGACTCCGCGCCCAACGCGAGCGGCCCTCAGGAGCCCCGCCGCGATCCGCGCCAGTCCCGTCAACCACGTGATTCCCGCCAACCCCGGGATCCGCGTGAGCAACGTCAACCGCGTCAGCCTCGTGATCCCCGCGACTTCGAGCGCAAGCCCGACGGTCAGCCCGCGCCGGCCTTCAAGCCCGCCGCAGCCAACAACACCCCGAAAAAACCCGGTGGTGTCGTCGGCTGGCTCAAAGGTTTGTTCAGCGGCGCTCCCACCTCTGAAAAACCCGCCCAGCCCGGTCTCGGTCAACCCGGCCAGCAGCCCCAAGGCGAACGCAACGGCAACCGCCGTCGTCATCGCGGCGGTCGCGGTCGCAATGGTGGTGGCGGTGGTTTCCATGGCGGCGGTCCCCGCCCCGAAGGCCACAACCCCAACCACGGCGGCCACGGTCAGCACCACGGCCAGAGCCAGGGTGAACAAGGTCACGGCGGAGGCGGCGGTCGCCGTCGTCGTCGCGGTGGTCGCGGTCGCTCCGGCGGCGGCCAGGGTGGCGGTCCCCGCCCCGAAGGCGGCGCCGGTCCCGGCCCTGCCGCGAGTTAAGCCCAGTTAAACCTTGCCAAGGCCCCCGAGGCCGAACGCATTTCAAGGCGTCCGTTTAACCACGGACGCCTTTTTTATTTTTCCGTTTTTCCGCACGCGCACCGCGCCCCTCCTTCATGGCTGATCTCATCGTCAACGGCGGCAAGCCCCTCACCGGCACCATCGTCCCCTCGGGCAACAAAAACTCCATCCTGCCCATCTTCTGCGCCACCCTGCTCACCGACGAGCCCGTGACGTTGAAAAACGTCCCCGACATCACCGACCTGAACAAGCTCGTCGCCTTCTTCCAGTCGCAGGGTTCGAAGATCGACTGGGACCGCGATCGCGGCGAGATGCGCGTCTGCCACGCCACCTTCAAGAGCACCCTTGAAAACGACGAGCTTCCGCAGGACATGCGCTCCACGGTCCTCCTCTACCCCGCGCTCCTCAACCGCCTCCGCAAGATCACCATCCAGGCGAACACCAAAGGCTGCTCGCTCGGCGTCCGCGAGATCGACCCACACCTCGAAATCCTCTCGGTCCTCGGAGCGGACGTGAGTGAAGGAGATCCGCTCATCATCAACCTGCCGCACGGCTTCAAGGGCGCGCGCCACTGGTGCGACTACATGTCCGTCACCGTCACGGAAAACTTCGCCATGGCCGCTTCGCTGGCCGCCGGCGAATCCACCCTCATAAACGCCGCCAGCGAGCCGCACGTGCAGGACCTCTGCGCCGCCCTCGTCGCCATGGGCGCCAAGATCGAAGGCCTCGGCACCTCGATGCTCAAGATCACCGGCGTCAAAAAACTCCACGGCGCCGACATCACCATCAACACCGACTACCACGAGATCGTCACCTTCCTTGCCCTTGGCGCCATCACCGGGGGCGAAGTCCGCGTCGAAAACGCGCTTCCGCACCACTTCGATCTCATCACCAAAGCCTTCAAGAAACTCGGCGTCGTGATCGAACACGAAGGCACCTCCGTCGTCGTCCGCCGCAACCAGAAGCTCGTCATCGAAACGCCTTTCACCACCAACCTGCTTCCGAAAATCGAAGCCGCCCCCTGGCCGTATTTCTCGGTCGATCTGCTCCCGCTCATGATCGCCCTCAGCACGCGTTGCGAAGGCACGATTCATTTCTGGAACAAGGTTTACGAAAACGGTTTTTCCTGGATTCCCGAGCTGGCGAAATTCGGCGCTCACGCCCTCGTGAGCGACCCGCACCGCATCGTGGTTTTTGGCAACCGCCCGCTGCGCCCCGCCGTCGTTGATTCGCCCTACATCATCCGCGCCGCCGTCGCCCTCTACATGGTCGCCGCCGCCATCCCCGGCAAATCCGTCGTGCGAAACGCCGAGATCATCAAGCGCGCCCACCCCCGCTTCGTCGAAAACCTCCGCAGCCTCGGCGCCGAAGTGGAGTGGAAATAGCATCATTAACCACGAAGTTCACGAAGGACACGAAGCCGATCCCTGTAATCCTTAATCGTCTTTATGGAATTTGATCCTCTTTCGCACCGAATCCTAGGCTGTGCACTTGAGGTTCATCGCACGCTCGGCCCCGGCCTCTTGGAATCCGTCTACGAAAAAGCATTAGCATGGGAGTTGGCAGCCGACAACCTCAAGGTCGTCGTTCAAGCTCCGATACCCGTGACCTACAAGGGCCGCGATCTGGACTGCGGCTTCCGCATAGATATTCTGGTTGAGAACTCGATCATCGTTGAACTGAAAACCGTGGACGCCCTAGCCCCCATTCACGAAGCCCAGCTTCTCACCTATTTAAAGCTCTCCGGTCATCGAATTGGTCTTCTCATCAACTTCAACGTTCCATTGCTTAAGCACGGTATAAAACGCCTCGTGGCATGAACCTTCGTGCTTTCGTGACCTTCGTGGTTCAATAACTCCGTCCATGCCCGCTTCCGATAACAACAAAGGCCTCGGCTACATCACCTCGACGCTCGCCGCGCCCGTGTCGCCGGTCGAAGCCGCGCTCCGCCCGCTTTCCTTCGCCGACTTCACCGGCCAGCCGAAAACTGTCGAGCGCCTGCAGGTCATGGTCGGCGCCGCCAAGCGCCGCGGCGAAGCCCTCAATCACATTCTCCTCTCCGGCCCGCCCGGCCTTGGAAAGACCACGCTCAGCTTCATTCTCGGCAATGAAATGGGCCGCAACGTGCGCGTCACCTCCGGCCCCGTCGTGGAAAAAGCCGGCGACCTCGCCGGACTCCTCACGAGCCTCGAAGAAGGCGACTTGTTGTTCATCGACGAAATCCACCGCATCCCGAAAACCGTCGAAGAATACCTCTACTCCGCGATGGAGGACTTCCGCCTCGACATCATGATCGACCAGGGTCCCAACGCCCGCAGCGTCCGCCTCTCGATCCCGCGCTTCACCTTGATCGGCGCGACCACCCGCGCCGGCCTGCTCACCGCCCCGCTGCGCTCGCGCTTCACCCTTCAAACACGCCTCGATTACTACGACATTCCCACGCTCGAAGGCATTGTCACCCGCAGCTGTGGCCTGCTCAAAGTCGACATCGACGCCGGCGGCGCGAAGGAGATCGCCACCCGCTCGCGCGGCACGCCCCGCATCGCGAACAACCTGATCAACTTCTGCCGCGACTACGCGCAGGAGCGCGCCAAGGGAAAGATCACACAACCTGTCGCCGCCGCCGCGCTTGAGCTTCTTGAAATCGACGCCGCCGGCCTCGACGAAATGGACAAACGCGTCCTTCGCGTGATGGCCGAAAACTACAAAGGCGGCCCCGTGGGCCTCGGCACCATAGCCGTCGCCGTGGGCGAGGAAGCCGAGACACTCGAAGAAGTTCACGAGCCCTTCCTCATTCAGGAAGGTTACCTGCAACGCACCCCGCAGGGCCGCATGCTGACCGCCAAAGGCTACGCCGCCATCGGCCTCAAATCCGCAGTCGGCGGCGACCAGGGTTCGTTGCTTTGAAGCAAAGACCAGCCGCCTTCTTTTGGCGGGCTTGAAACGATAATGCGCAGACAAACGCAACCCCGCGGGCGGTTGGGTTGACCATCGAACGGTCAAGCAACCGTATCGTCGTGAATTTTAAGTCCTCGGGGCACGTTCACCTTCATGAACACCCCACTGAAAATCTGCACGACGGTAAGCGTGATGGTGTTAGGCTTGCTTTCAGCATCACCCGCTTCGGCAACGTTATTCAGTTACGAACCATTTGCTTATTCAATCGGCTCACCGCTCGACACCCAAAATGGCGGCTCTGGATTTTCGTCCGCATGGACCGCATCCAACTCTACCATCGTCTCCGGTTCCTTGAGTTCCGGTAGCTTGCCGACTTCCGGAGACGCGCTTTCGATCACGGCCAAGGTCGATGCCGGTGCATCCGGTCTCGGAGCGAATACCTACCGCCCCTTCACCAGCACATTGGGCGGAGCCGGCCAGGATGTTTGGGTCAGTTTCCTGATCAAGACCACCAACAGCTCCAGTTACGGCGGTCTTGTCGTGGGCAGCGGGAGCGCCTCAACCGGAGCGGTCAACGGGTCCAAAGGTATTTTCATCGGCTATTCGGGAGGCGTTTACGCCATTGGCCCCAATGGCGCCAGTTCCGGCATTTCAGGAGGCACGGCCACCAACGGCACGACCCAGTTTCTGGTCGCCGATTTCAGCTACACCACCGCGACCACCGGTATTGTTTCACTGTATCTCAGCGCCACACCCGGCGGCAGTCTCGGCACCGCCGTGGGCAGCACGTCCTTCACCCTGAATTCATTCAACCAAATCGGTTTCGCCACGACGGGAAGTGTGACCTTCGACGAGATTCGCATCGGCGACTCCTTTGCCGCCGTTTCGAGTGCCATTCCTGAGCCGGCCCAGACCTCCGCACTTTTCGGACTGGCGACGGCGGGCATTATTTTCGTCTATCGTATCCGTCGCACCAAACGAAACGAGTCCGCCTAGATCTGCGAATAAGGCTCGGCATCAACGGCGCTTGACCGTGTTTCCGTCCACCCAAGTGCTGTCGATGAGCGTCGCACGGGCGGAGACAGGCACGCCTTTTTCCCCTCGATGCAACATGCCGACCAACATGTCCACAGCGGCTTCACCCACCAGATCGTTGTGCTGGTTCATGCCGGCCCATTCCGGCTGCTGACGCCGCCACTCCAGCTGGATCATTCCGATATCGCGCGGGACCTTCCGCCCCAACGCCTCGACCCAATGCCGCACGACGTTGTATAACGTGAGGATCACATCGGGCCGCTCCTCATCCAGCCACGCCTCGAAACAGGAAAGATCCCGCCGTGCCTCGTCGAGCATCAGAAACGGTTTCGTGCGGTCACCGGCCGGGAGTCGTTGTTGGGCCACAAATACGCCGGCGCTGAAACGCCCCTCCACCAATTCGTCGATGACGGAATCCAACACCAAAGCCGGCCGGCGATAGCCGAGGCGCAGTGCATGCTCGACCGCCTGAAGCGCCAGCGCGTGATGATCGACACAGGCAAAAGACAGCGTCGGGTTGTGCGTCCGAACCCCCGTGACCACGCAGGGAAATTGCCGGCACGTGGAGAGAAATTTGGCCGGGAGGTGATTGTCCGTCATCGTTCCGACGATCACGGCACCCTGGATGTTCCGGCTTTTCAACACACGGTTGAGCGAGTCGCGTTTCCAGTCTTCCGAATGCAGCCAGAACTCATCCAACGCATAGCCCAGTTGGGCGGCCCGCCGGCGGCACCCTTCCACGTAGGAGGGAATGGTTGGATGCCTTGAGAACGCCCTGGCGTCGTTATTCGCATTGAACAAAGCGAGCGTGGCCTTGAACGCCGGCGTGCGGACCAACCGCAATTCGGCCATCAACCGCGCCACGGTCGGATTGGCCCGGTAACCCATCTTGGCGGCCAGGCTGGCGATCCGGTTGCGGGTTGCGGGAGGAATCCGCGCATCATGGCGTAGCGCCAGTGAAACCGTGTTTTTGGAGACCCCCGCCTTGCGCGCGATATCCGCCATCGAAACGGGACGAGGGTGTTGAACCGCTGGCAAAGCAGGCGGCTGACGGACGACCTCGGCTGTTTTCTTGGGGGGCATGGGGGCAGCGTCCCTCGGGGAAAAACATCATCCCCTGAAGTAAAGATACGATGCGACGATAAGCGCCACGATGACGACGGAAAAAACCACATCTTTGCCCTGCCAACTGGAACGTGTCTCCAGCCGGTCCGCGGACGATGCCGTGCCGAAGGTAAGCCCCGCGATTCGTCCGTAATCAGGCCGGGACGTCGCATAGCTCACCACCACCATGACGCCCGCCGAAACCAGCGTGATCAGCACGCTGAAATATTGAAAATTGATATTGTTCACGATCCAGAGAAACGAACCGTGCGCATAGCCATTCTCGAAACCGGACAGCTTCATCGTGACCGGCGTGTCGACCGCCATGCGAAACACCCCGAGAAGAAAGCCCGCAATCATGGACCAGAAACAGCCCTGAGCATTCAATCGTTTGAAGAAAATCCCGAAGAAAAAAACCACGAAAACTGGCGGCGCAAGGTAGCCTTGGACGGCCTGGAGATACGTGTAGAGTCCCTGGGCTCCTTGAATCACGGGAATCCACGCGAGAGCGATCACCACCATCACGGCGGTGGCAATGCGTCCGACACGAACCAGTTGTGCTTGGGATGCCTTGGGGCGGAACTTTTCGTAGAGATCCACCGTAAAGAGCGTCGAGCAGGCATTGAAGACTCCGGCCAACGAACCCATCAGCGCGGAAAGCAACGCGGCGACTACCACGCCGCGAACACCGGCCGGCAACAGATGCTCCACCATCATCGGAAACGCACCCTGAGCTTTGTCAGGAATGGCAACCCCATCGGGACCGACAAGACCCGCGAGTTCGGGAACCTTGCCACTCTTGGCCAGCGCATAACAGATCATGCCCGGAATGATGAAAAGATAGACCGGGAAAAGCTTAAGAAAGGCAGCGAAGATACTGCCGCGGCGCGCCGTCTTCTGATCAGGTGCGCCCAGCGCCCGCTGCACGATGTATTGGTCGGTGCACCAATACCAAAGACCGATGATCGGTGCGCAGATCAGCATACCCAGCCACGGATAGTTACCGTTAAAATACCATGCTTGGCGGGTGATGTGACCGGCGGCGTCATGCTCGAGCACCGGAGCCCAGCTTCCCTCCACGCCGTGAGGAATGAGGGGTTTCCAGAGATTAAACATCTCCGGACCGCAGAGCCGGCGCAGTTCCCCCCAGCCGCCCAGATAATAGAGTCCATAGCCGGTCAGCAGCGCGCAGCCGCCGATCAAAACCACGACCTGAACGGCATCGTTGTAAACTACCGCCCGCATGCCGCCCAGCATGGTGTAAAGACCCGTGAGCAAGATCACCATGACCGAGCCGATCCAAAAACTGTTGATGCCCACGGAGCCAATTTGCAGGTGCAGTTCCGGCAGCAAGGCTGAGAAAACCACCCCGCCCGCGAAAATGCCCACCGCGATTTTTGAAACGACAAAGGTGATCAATGACACCACCGACAAAATGTAGCGCGAGCCCGGAGAAAACCGTTTCTCCAGAAATTCCGGCATGGTGAAAACCTTGGAGCGCGCGTAGAATGGCACGAACACCCAGCCCAAAACCAACAGGCACCACGCCTGAAGTTCGTAGTGTGCGAGCGCCACACCATCCGTCGCGCCCGACCCGGCGAGCCCCACCACATGTTCGGAGCCGATATTGGAGGCGAAGATGGAGGCGCCCACCACCCACCATCCGAGATTTCTTCCCGCAAGAAAATAATCCGCGGCCGTGTTGCGGCTCTTGCTAATCACCCACCAGGCGACGCACAACAGAACCCCGAAATACAGTGCCACCATGAACCAGTCCAAACCGGTCATGCTGGATTTCCCGAAGGTGAACGTAGCCAGAATAGGAAGAAAGGACATGGGGGTAATGAAGGAACTTAAAGTTGGGGAATCAGCGTCAGCAGCCTTGTCCGTAATACGAGCCGGCCCCGTGTTTTCGTTTGAAGTGTTTGTGAAGCAAATCCGGTTCAAGGGGAGCCAGATCGGACGCCAGCTGGAGAGATAAAAGGGCCATGCGGGCTATACATTCGACAGCCACCGCGACCTCCACCGCCTTGGCCGCACTCTTCCCCCAAGCGAAGGGAGCGTGTCGGTTGACCAATACCGCCGGAAAATCCTCCGGAGACAGACCGCCCTGCGCGAAACGCTCCGAGATCACGGCGCCGGTTTCCCATTCGTAAGCGCCACCGTTGATCTCATCCGGAGTCATCTTGCGGGTGACAGGCACATTCCCCGAAAAATAGTCGGCATGCGTGGTCCCGAAAATGGGAATTTCCCTCCCGGCCTGCGCAAAAGCAGTGGCGTGCAGGGAATGCGTATGCACGACGCCGCCGATGCTTGAAAACTCCAGAAACAGGCGTCGATGTGTCGGCGTATCGGACGAAGGCCGGAGTGCGCCTTCCACCTGCCGGCCCTCCAGATCGACCAGCACCATGTCCTCGGGCCGAAGCGCGGGATAGTCCACGCCGGACGGCTTGATGGCAAAAATACCGCGGGTGCGGTCGATGACCGAAGCATTGCCAAACGTAAGCGTGATGAGCCCGTTTCTCGGCAGGGCGAGGTTCGCTTCGTAGGCTTCGCGTTTGAGGTCTTCCAACATGTTCAGCTCCTCAATCCCTGTGCCAGCGCGTAGGTCAGATCGTTCTGCCGCAGTTCCGTCTTCAAGTCGCGCAGGCGGGTTTCCCCGTCGATCACGACCAGCTCGATCCCCGCTATTTCCGAAAAATCCTCCAAGTGCTCCGTCTTCACCGAATAACTGTAACCGGTGTGATGCGCCCCGCCGGCGTGAATCCACGCGGCACAGGCGGTCTTGAAATCGGGCATGCACTTCCAGAGGGCACGAGCCACCGGGAGTTTGGGCAGCCGGCGGGTGAGTTTCACCGCCTTGACCTCGTTCACGATCAGACGGAAGCGATTGCCCAAATCGATCAGCGACGCGTTGACTGCATCGCCCGCCGGCGCATCGAAGACGAGCCGGGCCGGGTCTTCCTTGCCGCCGATTCCCAAGGGATGCACTTCGAGTGACGGTTTGCCTGCGGCAATACTCTCGCAGATTTCGAGCATATGGGCGCCAAGCACCAGCGACCCCTTCGGATCCAGATGGTAAGTGTAGTCTTCCATGAAGGAAGTCCCCCCGGGGAGACCGTGGCCCATCACCTTCATCGCCCGCACCAACGCCGCGGTTTTCCAGTCACCCTCTCCGCCAAAACCATAGCCGTCGGCCATCAGGCGTTGCACCGCGATTCCCGGAAGCTGTCGGAGGCCGTGCAGATCTTCAAACGTGTCGGTGAATCCCTTGAATCCTCCCGATTCCAAAAAGGAGCGCAGCCCGAGTTCGATGCGTGCCGCCTCGCGAACGGAACCATGTCGGCGGCCGCCGGAACGGAGTTCGGCGGCCATGGTGTAGCGCGCGGCATATTCGTCGGCCAGCGCGGCCACCTGCTTTTCGGATACCGCTTCGACGTGGGCTACCAGATCGCCCACACCATAGGAATTCACTGAGAATCCAAAGCGGGCTTCCGCCGAAACCTTGTCGCCCTCGGTGACGGCCACCTGCCGCATGTTGTCGCCCAGCCGGGCGAAGGAAGCGCCTTGCCAGTCGTGCCACGCGCAGGCCGCCCGCGTCCACGCATCGATGCCCGCCTGCACTTCTTCATCGCTCCAGTGGCCGACCACCACCTTGCGATTCAGGCGCAGCCGCGTGTGGATGAATCCGGCCTCGCGGTCGCCATGCGCCGACTGGTTGAGGTTCATAAAATCCATGTCGATCTCGGCCCACGGAAGCTCCCGGTTGAACTGCGTGTGTAAATGCAGGAAGGGTTTCCGCAATGAAGTCAGTCCGCGTATCCACATCTTGGACGGTGAAAATGTGTGCATCCACAGGATGAGTCCGGCGCACTCCGGCGCGGCGTTGGCTTCTTGGAACAGTGCCGTGATTTCATCCGGCGTGGTCAGGAGCGCCTTAAAGACGATTTTGCCCGAGATGCGCTTGGATTTGCCAAGGGCTCCGGCGATATCGCGGGCGTTGGCCTCAACCTGCTTCAGGGGACCGGGCCCATAGAGATGCTGCGAGCCGCAGATGAACCAAAATTCAGTGGGAGCGATGAGTTTCATGCAGAGAGTCAGCCGCGAGAGGATTCCTTGATCGCGAGGAGGTCTTTCATGACGCGGGAAATGTCGGCGTCCTTGCGGACACCGCCAAACCCGTCATGCAACGTCCGGTAGAGCGCGTAGAGCCGGCTATAGGTTTTCCGATGGGCAGCCTGCGGCACGTAGGCGATCTGCTTGAGGGAAGTCATTTTCTTCTGTGCGCCGGCGAAATTCTTATGGGCACCCGCCAACACCGCGGCGGAGATGGCCCCACCAAGCGCACAAGCCTGACTGGAGCCGGCAACCATCATGGTGCAGCCGGTCACGTCGGCGTAGATTTGCATGAGCAACGGGTTCTTTTCGGCGATGCCACCCGCACAAATAATCCGCCGGATGGGAACGCCATGCGTGCGCAGGTGCTCGATGATCGTCCGCGCGCCAAAGGCGGTCGCCTCGATCAGTGCCCGGTAAATTTCCGCGCGACCGGTGTGAAGCGTCTGGCCGATGAGCAGGCCGGAAAGCTGGGGGTCGGCCAGAATGGTGCGGTTGCCGTTATTCCAATCCAGCGCCAGCAGGCCCGATCTGCCCGGTGCGATCGCGGCCGCTTCCAAGGTAAGCGTGTCGTGGAGATTCACGTCGCCCAGCACACCACCGGCCCACCAATTGAAGATATCACCGACCGCCGACTGTCCCGCTTCGATGCTGTAATATCCCGGCAAAATCGCGCCTTCGACCATCCCGCATATTCCGGGGATCGGCCGGACTTTTTTTCGCGTGGAAACAACGGCGCAGTCACAGGTGGAAGTCCCGATGACTTTGACCAACGTGCCCGCAGTAATCCCGCTGCCGATGGAACCATAATGGACATCCATCTCTCCGATCGCGATGGGAATGCCGGCCGTCAGACCGAGGTTTGTCGCCCACTCTTCACAAAGAGTGCCGGCCGCAGTCCGCGCATCGTAGGCTTTTTCATAAAGCCTGTCCCTCAAATCGGCCAATTTGGGATCCAACCGCGCAAGAAATTTCTTATCCGGCAACCCGCCCCATTCATTGGCGTAAAGCGCCTTATGACCGGCACAACAAACACCTCTCTTGATCACGGCAGGATCCCTCACCCCTGCGAGCACGGAGGGAATCCAATCGGTGAGCTCGACCCAGGAATGGGCGGCTTCAAAAACGTCCGGAGCCACTTTTAGGCAGCGCCAGATTTTCGCCCAAAACCACTCGGAAGAATAGGTGCCCCCGCATCTCGCAATCAAAGCCGGGCGATGGCGTGCCGCCGCCTCGGTGATGGCGGACGCCTCGCGCCAGCTGGTGTGATCCTTCCACAACCAACACTGCGCATGGAGATTTGACCGCCAGGAATCCTGCATGCCGAGCGCTCCATTGTGCCGGTCAACGGGAATGGGGCTGGAGCCGGTGGCATCCACCCCGATGCCGATGATTTTTCGGGGATCAAAGCCGGGCACTTTCCGCGCACGGGCAATTGCTCCCACCACACTTTTTTGGAGTCCGCCCAAGTAGTCCCCGGGATGTTGCCGCGCGAGGTGGTGATCAGCGGCATCCAGCAATATCCCCTCCCGGCCGGAAAGATAGCGGACGATGCAGGCACCAAGCTCCCGGCCGTTTCGGCAATCCACCACCAAGGCGCGCACAGAGTTGGTCCCGTAATCGATTCCAAGGGTAAACATAGAAAAGCGTCGCCACTCTCCGCTTCTGCTCCCTTTCGTAAATCTCCCGTCTGCTTGACGGTAATATGATTCGCTATTTGTGCCGTCTTTAAACGCCGCCACTCTTTTAATGTCTCTATGAAATACCCCCATCTCGCCTGGCTGCTCCTTCTCTCCTTCCTTGGATTTGCTTCATGCGTTCATGCACAAGAGGCATCCCCGCGCCAGCGCTTCCCCGTGGACAAGGATTGGCGGTTTTTCCTCGGAGACGCGACCGGCGCCCAAGAGTCCGCATTTAATGATTCCTCCTGGCGCACCGTAAGCGTGCCGCACGACTGGAGCATCGAAGGTGATTTCGACGCCAAGGCCCCCATGGGCGGAGCCGGTGGATTTCGCACCGCCGGCACAGGCTGGTATCGGAGGTCGTTTGAAGCGCCGGCTGCATGGCGCGGCAAACAGGTGAGGATCGAATTCGAAGGCGTTTACATGAACGCCGAGGTGTGGATCAACGGCTCCAAGGTCGCGGACCAGCCCTACGGCTACACCTCTTTCTTTGCCAACCTGACACCGTATCTAAAACCCGGAGAAAAAAATCTGCTGGCCGTGCGTGTCGACAATTCCAAGCAGAAGAACAGTCGCTGGTATTCGGGCTCGGGCATCTACCGCCATGTCTGGGTGACGGTGATCGATCCCGTGAGCGTGTCTCCATGGGGAGTGTTTGTGCGAACGCTGACCGCAGACTCGGGCCAGGCCCAAATCCAGATCGATACGGAAGTGGCCAACCACTCATCGGCCTCCTCACAAGTGACTCTTCGCACTCGCCTATTGAGCCCCGACGGCCGGAAGGCGGGCGAAATCACCGAAACCAAAACTCTCGAAGCAGGCACCACGGCCACGTTTTCCGGCCAGATTCCGGTGCGCGCCCCGCGTCTCTGGTCCCATGAAACCCCGGCTCTTTATTCCGCGGTCAGCGAGGTGCTGATCAATGGACGGAGCGTTGACCGCACCCAAACACCCTTCGGCATACGCACGCTCACCTGGTCCGTGGACAATGGACTCCAGCTTAACGGAAAAACCATCAAACTCTACGGTGGTTGCGTGCATCATGATAACGGCGCCTTGGGCGCGGCGGCGTTTGACCGGGCCGAAGAACGCAAAGTGGAACTGTTGCTGTCGATGGGCTTCAACGCCGTGCGCACCTCGCATAATCCGCCGTCGCCGGCTTTCCTCGATGCCTGTGATCGTCTCGGCCTGTTCGTCATGGATGAGGCCTTCGACTGCTGGAACAAGGGCAAGAATTCCCAGGACTACCACGTCTACTTCAAGGATTGGTGGCAGCGTGACTTGGAAGCCATGGTAAAGCGTGATCGCAACCACCCCTCCGTAATCATGTGGAGCATCGGCAACGAAATCCCTGAGCGCTTCGATGATCTCGGCGCCGACACGGCCAAATCCCTGGCGGATTGCATCCGAAACCTGGATTCCACGCGTCCGGTCACAGAGGGCATTCTGTTCCGCCCCAAACCGGAACAAATGGCTGTGTTTGACCGGCATTGCGCGGCGCTCGACATCGCCGGCTACAACTACGCGATCCAAGCGCATGCCGAGGACCACGCCCGCGTGCCCACACGCGTCATGGTCTCCACCGAGTCCAATCCACGGGATGCCTTCAACTCCTGGGCCCGGATCAACGACAACTCTTACGTCGTCGGAGACTTCATGTGGTCGGCCATTGATTACCTCGGCGAGGCGGGCATCGGCCGCGCAGTGCTCGACGGCAACGCCAATGACCACGGCCGGGACGACCTCTTCCCGTGGCACAGCGCCTACTGCGGCGACATGGACCTCATCGGCACGCGCAAAGCGATCTCCCATTATCGAAACATCGTGTGGGATCGTGGCGAAAAACTCTATGTCGCCGTCAAGCAACCGGTGCCCGCCGGCAGCAAGTTGAACACCGGCGGCTGGGCCGTTTACCCCGAGTCCGCCAGTTGGACCTGGCCCGGATTCGAAGGCCAGCCGGTCAAGGTTGAGGTCTATTCCCGTGGAGAAACCGTGAAGCTTTATCAGGACGGGAAATTGATCGGTGAAAAACCCACGGGCCGCGGGCAACAATTCCACGCCGCCTTCGATATCACGTATCGTCCGGGAACCCTGAAAGCCGAAGCCTATGCGGACGGGAAAAAAATCGATGAGTTCGAACTGGCGACCGTCGGCGCCCCCGCCGGCCTCAAATTAACCGCGGATCGCCCGGCCATGGCCGCCGGCGGCCAGGATCTGATTTTCGTCACGGTCGAAGTGGTCGACAAGACCGGCCAATGGCGCCCGGATGCCGACAACGAAATTTCTTTTTCCGTGCAGGGTCCGACCGTCATCGCCGGTGTCGGCAGTGGCGACACCAAGAGTCTCGAGCGCTATCAAGCCGATCACCGCAAGGCCTTCCAAGGCCGCACGCAGGTCGTGCTCCGCTCCACCGACCAAAGCGGCCCCGTCGTGCTGACCGCACGCGCCACCGGATTACGAGAAGCTTCGATAAGACTTCAAACGCTCCCAGCCACCGCCGCTTCTCGTTAACCCAAAATCTGCTCAACCATACCCCGTGAAATCCCTCCTGTTTTTAGCGTCCGTGCTTCTCATGGGCAGCATGGCAGATGCGGCGGATACACCTGCGCATTGGAAACTGGCACAGACTCCGCCCATGGGCTGGAATAGCTACGATGCCTTTGGGTCCAGCGTCACCGAAGACGAAGTAATCGCTAATGCCGACTATCTGAAAGCCCACTTGGCTCAATTTGGCTACCGTTACGTTATCGTGGATTTTCGTTGGGCTGATCCCACGGCTGCGAACTATGATCCCAACGGCATCGGTGGACCACTAGCGTCGGATGAATTTGGACGTCTGCTGCCTGCGACCAATCGATTTCCCTCCTCGGTGGATGGCCGAGGCTTCAAACCGCTGGCCGATAAAATTCACACCATGGGCCTTAAATTTGGCATTCATGTCATGCGTGGCATTCCAAGACAGGCAGTGGCCAACAACAGTCCCATCGAACACTCGCAGTTCAAGGCAGCGGACGCCGCCAACGTCAAAAGCCCATGCTCGTGGTGCAAAGACATGTGGGGTGTCGATACCACGAAACAAGCAGGTCAGGATTACTATGACTCCATTTTTCGCCTGTATGCCTCCTGGGGTGTAGATTTCGTAAAAGTTGACGATCTGTCGCAACCCTACCACCGAGAGGAAATCGAAGCCATCCGGCGCGCCATCGACAAGAGCGGCCGCCCCATGGTGCTTTCCACCTCACCAGGAGAAACGCCCGTCTCCGAAAGCATCCACGTCTCCGTCCATGCAAACATGTGGAGAATTTCGAAAGATTTCTGGGATGACTGGGCTTCACTCAATCACGCCTTTGACCTCGCCGCAAAATGGCAAGGCATCGGCGGCTCCGGACACTGGCCCGACTCCGACATGATCCCCTTTGGCCGCATTGGCATTCGCTCCGTGGGCGGCTCGCGCATGACCCGTTTCAGCCAGGACGAACAGGTCACGCTCCTGTCCCTTTGGTCACTTTTACCTTCGCCGCTGATGCTGGGTGGTAATCAGCCGGATAATGACGTTTGGACGCTCTCGATCATCACCAATGAAGAGGCCTTGGCGATCAACCAAGACCCACTCGGTCAGCCCGGCCGCCGTGTGTTTCAAAGCAGAAAAACCGAGGTGTGGATTCGTGATATTAAAAATAACGAAAAAGCCGTCGGCCTGTTTAATCGGGGCGAATCCGAAGTTCCGATAACCCTTCGAGCAAGCGACATAAATCTCCACGACATATTCAAAGTGCGGGATGTCTGGGCACGAAAAGATCTAGGGCTCTTGGATAAGGAGATCACGCTCCCCGTGCCCAAGCATGGAAGCATTCTGCTCAAGTTATACCAATAAAACGGGGCTCGGATAACTTGGCGTAGTTAACGGCTCTAAAGGTGAATGTTGCCCGTGTGTCGTGCACCCGTATGGTCGCCCGACTTTGAGCAAATCCAATTTCATCATCATCCTCACCCATCCCGGCGGCGCGCATAAAGACGAGTTCCTCGCCTGCTGCGTGCTTCTTGCGGAACACCCCGTGACCATCGTCCGCCGCGAGCCGACGCCCACCGATCTCGCCGATCCGGCCATCGCGGTCGTGGATGTCGGCCACGTTCACGATCCTGCGCTCAACAACTTCGATCACCACCAGCTCCCCAAGGATCACCCGCCCACCTGCTCGCTCTCGCTTGTCCTCCAGCACCTCGGGCTCTACGAAGACGCACGCCAGTTCTGCGACTGGCTCGAACCCGCCGAATGGTTCGACTGCCGCGGCCCCAACGACACCGCCCGCTGGCTCGGCGTCGAACGCGACATCGTTTCCAAACTTCACTCGCCGATCGACGGCACTCTCCTCCGCCGCTTCGCGCAGGTCACGCACCTCTCCACCAGAGAACCGCTCTGGGAAATCATGCGTATGATCGGCGAAGACCTGCTCGGCTATGTGCGCTCACTGCGCCAACGTCTCGACTTCATCGCGCGCCACGCGGAGTTATGGCCGCTCGATGAATCCACCGACGGGCCCTGCGTTCTCTTTCTTCCACGCACCGATCCCTTGCCCGACGAACCCTCGGCCGGCCTGGACCGCTACATCGAAAGCCAGGGCCTGACCGACCGCGTGCTCGGCACCATCGCGCCCGACCGCCGGAGCGCCGGCTACGGACTCTCGCGCCACCGCGACAACCCGAGACTTGATTTCACGCGTATTGCCGGCGAACCCGACGTGCACTTCGCACATGCGCGCGGCTTCGTCTCCAAGACCTCGGCCAACACACCGGACCGCCTTCTCGCCCTCCTTCATCTCTCATTGTCCTGAAGACGGTTATTTCACTTGGTATCGGAACAAAAACTACCCAAATAAAACCAACCATCGAGTCTTGCGCATCGTGTGATGCGCTCCCAAAATCGACTCATGGCCACGTTACATATTGATAAAAAACGGCCGCGCATAGCCATGGTTTCCACCCATGGTTACGTTGCCGCCAATCCTCCTCTCGGCGCAGCAGATACCGGCGGCCAAGTTGTTTACGTCATCGAGCTCGCCAAGAAACTCGCCCAGCTCGGTTACGATGTGGACATCTGGACACGGCGTTTTGAGAAGCAGCCCGAGATCGACATCGTCAACTCCCACGTGCGCGTGATTCGCGCCCGCTGCGGCAGCAACGCCTTCATTCCAAAGGAGTATCTCCATCTGGACCTCATGGAATGGTGCGAAAACGCCCTGCGTTTCATCAAAAAGAAGAACCTGAATTATCAGTTTATCGACAGCCACTATTGGGACGCGGGCATCGCGGGGCAGCGTCTCGCCGAGGCCTTGAGCGTCACTCACGTGCACACTCCCCACTCGCTCGGTCTGTGGAAAAAACAGCAGATGGAGACTGATTATCCGGAACGCGCCGATTCATTCGAAAAGGAATTCAACTTCACCGAACGCATCAAGCACGAGACCATCCTCTATCGCACGTGCGATCTCGTCGTTGCCACCACTCCGCCACAGCTCGACATGATCACCTCCGACTACGGCATCCCCGAGAGTCGAGTGCAGATGATCCCGCCCGGCTATGATGACAACCGCTTCTTCCCGGTGAGCGAAGCCTCGCGGCAAATGATTCGCCGCCGCCTTGGTTTCAACAAACCCACCATCCTTGCCCTCGGCCGGCTCGCGACCAACAAAGGCTACGATCTTCTGATCAAAGCCTTCGCCCTCGTCGCCAAACGCCAGCCCGACATCATCCTTCATCTCGCAGTGGGCGGCCAAAAGATGGACACCCAGGAGAAACGTATTCTCGCCGAGCTCAAGGCGCTCGCCAAAAAACTCGGTCTCCAAAAGCGCGTAAAGTTTGCCGGTCACATCGATAACAAGGATCTGGCGGACTATTACCGCGCAGCCGATCTCTTCGTGCTCAGCAGCCGTTACGAACCCTTTGGCATGACCGCCATCGAATCCATGGCCTGCGGCTGTCCCACCGTCATCACCATCCACGGCGGTCTCTTCCGCGCCGTGTCGTTTGGACGTCACGCCTTGTTCGGAGATCCCTTCGACAAGGAGGATCTCGGCATCATGATGCTCAAGCCGCTCAAACATCCCAAAATCTGGGTTCGCCTCTCCCGCATGGGCGCTCACAAGGCCCGCAGTTTGTTCACTTGGACGGGGATCGCCCAGCAGCTCATCAGCCTCGTCGAAGGCCGCCCCATGCTCAAGGCTCTCAACGACACCGAGTGGGAAGAGCCTTGGAACGACGGCGACTGAGACCCTATGCATACCATCAAACTCTTCAGCACCGACCTCGACGGCACTCTTCTCGGAAACCCCGAGTCCACCCGCCGCTTCGCCACCGCATGGGCCGCGCTCAGTCCCCGTCGGCGTCCGCTGTTGGTCTACAACAGCGGACGTCTGGTCGACGACATGAAGGTGCTCATCGCCCGCGGCGAACTTCCCCCTCCCGATTACTACATCGGCGGCGTCGGCACGCAGATTCACGACGTTCGCGCCGACCGGCCGTTCGACAACTTTTCCAAACATCTCACGAACGGCTGGGATCGCGACCGCGTTCAGGCCATCGTCGCCGCTTTTCCCGGCGTAAAGCCGCAAGCCGACGAATTCCAACACCCCTTCAAATCCAGCTGGTTTCTCGACAACGCCACCGGCGAACAACTTCGCGAACTCGGCCAACTGCTGCTCCGCGCCAATCTGGAGACAAGCCTCGTTTACTCCAGCCAGCGCGACCTCGACATCTTGCCACGCAACGCCACCAAAGGCGGCGCGCTGCGCTGGCTCGCCGAACACCTGGATATTTCTTCCGATCAGATCCT
This sequence comes from Rariglobus sp., assembly GCA_035493815.1. Taxonomy (GTDB): domain Bacteria; phylum Verrucomicrobiota; class Verrucomicrobiia; order Opitutales; family Opitutaceae; genus Rariglobus. The sequence goes on along the minus strand of DATJHQ010000010.1, from coordinate 4,944 downwards.
TGTGGCCGGCGACACCGGCAACGACAGCTCGATGTTCCTCCTCCCCGACGTGCGCGGCATCGTTGTCGAGAATGCCCAGCCCGAGCTTCTGGAAGCCACGGTGGCTCAACCGTTCTACAGCTCGCGCCTTGTCATGGCCGACGGCGTGCTCGACGGTCTCCGCCACTACGGCGTGCTCACCGAGTTGCCATCGGCCGAAGGCTCCGGCCTCGCCACCGAAGAGCATCCCCCCGGCTTCCGCCTGCTCTTCACCGGCACCCGTCTCGGTCCTCTCGATACCGCCGAGAAACAGTTTCTCCTCACCGCCTACGAACGCGCGCTCGTCGCGTTGAAAAAAAACATCACCCCGCTCGGCTTCTCCGCCTGCTCGTTGAACGACAATCCGGTCACCGGCACCGACGCCAACTACCGCAGCGTATGGGCCCGTGATGGCGGCATCACCATCATCAACACCATTGATCTGGACGATCCCGCCATCCGCACCGCCCAGCGCGCCACGCTCGACACGCTCCTCAACGCCTCCTCACCCAACGGCCAGATCCCCGCCAACGTCCGCATCGACGACGGCGTCGCCGATTACTCCGGCGTCGGCAACATCTGCTCCATCGACAGCGGCCTGTGGATCATCATCGCCTTCTACAACTACGTCGCGAAGACCGACGACCATGCCTTCCTCCACGCGCATGCCGGCCGGCTCCAGCGCGCCATGGACTGGCTCAGCGCCCACGACAGCAACAACGACGGCCTCCTCGAAATCCCCGAGGCCGGCGACTGGACAGATCTCTTCGGCCGCTCCTACAACGTCCTCTACGACGAAGTCCTCTGGTATCGCGCCAACGTCTGCTACGGTCGCCTTCTTGAATTTCAGGGCGAATACGGCCGCGCCGCCGACTACCTCCGCTGGTCGCAGCACATTCGCTCCCGCGTGCTCACCTCTTTCTGGCCCAGCACTCTCACGCCCACCGGCGGCCCCCACCGCTTCGCCGACCGCCAGTTTGATCTCGGCGACACCCAATACCTTCTCGCGGAAATCACGCCGTTTGCCTTCAACTGGCGCTGCGACGTCTTCGGCAACGTGCTCGCGTTTCTCATGAACCTGCTGGACGCCGACCGCGCCCGCACCGCCTTCCGCTTCATGTGGGGCGCCGGTGTCAACGAGCCGTGGCCCGTCGCCAATCTTTATCCCGTCGTTCAAGCCGGCGATCCCGACTGGCGCGCCTACTACACGGTCAATCTGCTCAACCTTCCCAACCACTACCACAACGGCGGCGCGTGGCCCATGGTCGGCGGCATGTGGGTGCGCTTCATTCACCGTCTCGGTTTCCACGAAGTCGCCTGCCGCGAACTCCTCAAGCTCGCCCGTCTCAACCAGCTCGGCCGCGATCAGGAGTGGGAATTCAACGAATGGGCCCACGGCCGCACCGGCCGCCCCATGGGCAAGGCCTTCCAAGCCTGGTCCGCTGCCAGCTTCATCCGCGCCTGCCAGGAACTCGAAGCCGATCCCTCCCACCTCACCAGCGACTGATCTCCCTGCCTTAACAACACTCTGATCCAATCCGCCTGATGTCCCACCCCCGTATTCTCTGCTTCGGTGAAATCCTGTGGGATTTCATGCCGGCCGGCCTTTTTGCCGGCGGCGCTCCTTTCAACGTGGGGTATCACCTGAAGCAGCACGGCGTCGACGTGCGGCTCGTTTCCGGCATCGGCCGGGACCTCCTCGGCGAAGAGCTTCTCCGCCGTCTGCGTTACTGGGAAATGGATACTGAGCTCCTGACACGCCACAGCGGCCTGCCTACCGGCTACGTCCGCGCAACACTCGGCGACACAGGAGACGCTTCCTACGAAATCACCGCCAGCGTGGCTTGGGACCAGATTTTCATGAATGAAGACGTTGCCCGCGCCGCGGTCGGTGCGCAGGCGCTGGTATTCGGCTCCCTTGCACTGCGATCGGCCTTCAACCGCACCGTTCTGGATCGCATCTTTGCCGTGTTGCCTGCGGACGCGTGGCGTGTCTTCGACGCAAACCTGCGTCCTCCGCACGACGACCTTGATCTTGTGCGCAACCTCGCCTCCCGCGCCACCCTCCTCAAGCTCAACGCCGCCGAGGCGGCCCGCCTCACCGACGGCGGCAACGAACAGCCCGGCCGCGAGGAACGCGACGCCCGTGAACTGGCGTCACGCCACGGCTGCCGCCATGTATGCGTGACCAGCGGCGCCCGCGGGGCCGGCCTGCTGCACGACTCGATCTGGCATTGGGAACCCGCGCGGGAAATCGTCGTGGCCGACACCGTCGGCGCGGGAGATTCCTTCCTCGCGTCTTTACTCACCCACCTGCTTGAAGGTCATCTATCCCCAAAAGAATGCCTCGCCCGGGCTTGCCGCCTGAGCGAATGGGTCGCATCTCAGCGCGGCGCCACCCCGTGCTACAACGAAGCCGCCTCGCACCTCGTTGAATAACACTCAGACGGCCGGTTTCATTCTCAGGCTCGCGGAACCGTCCCGGCACCAACCCCCGAACTCGACGCCTCGGACCGCTTTTCGGCGGCGACGATATCTCGCACCATCGCATGGTATTTTTCTCGAGGTAACGTCTCCCACGCCATGCGGGCGAGATAGGATCCGCCGATGATCATCATCACCGCGCCCATGACCATGAACCAGAGCGCGCCAGTGTCCGCGCCTGCGCGCGAGGCCTCTCCCGACACCCACTCCGGAGCCAGCCGCGGCAACAGTTCCATCACAAAACCCATTCCGAAAAATCCAATGACGTTAGGTAAATTCATACCCATTACCTTGCGGGAGCCGTGCCAACAAGGCTTGGGCCGCCATCGGCACGGCGGATCAACAGCTTAACTCGGCGCCAGGTTTGTTCCGTTTTTATTTTCCTGCAAAATGCACGTCAGTCTCCGCCGGAGGATTGCAACGTGCATGCCTTCAGAGGTCGCCCAGCTGCGGACGCAACACGATCTCCTCGACCACCGTGCGACGGCCCAACCGGTAGACATCCAGAAACGCGCGCGCCACATCCTCCGCCGGCATGATGCGCTCCTCCTGCACTCCGCTCCCGGACCACGACGGCGACCAAGTCGCGCCCGGATGCACACAGCAAACGCGCACTCCGGCCTTTTTGGTTTCCTCGCGCAACACTTTCGCGAGCCCCGTCACGCCAAACTTCGCCGCGCAGTAAGCCGCCGAGTTCGGATACGCTCCGAGCCCCGCGATCGAGCTCATGAAAAACACATCGCCACTTTTGCGCTTCATCATCGCCGGCACGAAGGCGCGGGAAACCAGAAACGCGCTCCGCAGATTGGCCGCCACGATACGGTCGAAATCCGCGACCTTGGTTTCCCCAAAAGGCGCGGCGGCAAACACGCCGGCGTTGTTGATCAGCACATCCACATGCTTGAACTGCATCGCCACGGCCGCCGCCAACGCATCGACGGCATTCTCGTCGGCCACATCACAGGAAAACACCTCGGACGTCGCCCCGAGTTTCATACAAGTGCGCTGTACCGCCGCGAGATTCCGTGCGTTGCGGGCGACCAGCGCGAGACGCACGCCGGGCAGCTCGCCCGCAAACACCTTGGCGATGGCCGCACCGATGCCCTGGGATGCGCCGGTGATGAGGACGACGGGAGATTTCATGCCACGAGCCAAAACCGGATCGCCGCGACACGGAAGCCCGGATTAACGGTGCGACCGCGCGGGATGCTTCACGATCAGCACACCAACGACCGAAAATCGGAGAAATCCGCCGCGAAGCCACCCTTCACGCCCTTGCAGATCACGCTCACCGCGTCGTGTGAGTGCAGCGATTCGAGATGCGCGCAGGCGATTTGAAAATCCTTGATGCGCGCGTCGGCGTTGAACTGCTGGTAAAGCAATCGCGCCGCATCCTCGACGAATTTCACATGGGCGCCGTTGAGCTCGGCGAAGGCCTGCTCGTCCTCGCGCTTCACCATCACCTGGGTCTCGGTCTGCAGCGCCTGCAGGCAGAGGGCGTGCACGTCCTCGATCCAGATCTTCCGGCCCTCGGCCTCCTCCAGCGTGATGCGCGCCTTGCTGCGCTGCGAATGCGGCACGCCGTAGGCGCCGCGCTTGTCCCGGGCGTGCTCCGTCAGCTCGGCCGAGCAGGGACAGGCCGAGGAATAGACGAAGTCGAAATGGATGAACCGGCGGTAGCGGCCGTCGCGGGTCATCACGCCTTCGAACGCCACGGTGTAGAACTGGTAGCCCTCGAGGTCCGTGCGCAGGCTCGGGCGCAGCATCGGGTAGGAGAAGGAGATCTTCAGCCGCGCGTCCTTCGACTCCACCTTGCGCAGGTAGGCCTTCAGGATCTTGCCCATCCACTCGCCGGTCGTGACGTCGTTCCGGTGCTCGTAGAAGGTCCGCATGATCCGGCTCATGTTGATGCCCTTCAGGTCGGCCTCGAGCGACACCGTGCCCGTGACGCTCGTCTCGAGCGTGAGGATCTTGCCGGCCTTGGTGCGGTACTTGAGCGGCAGCTTGAAATTGTGGATACCCACCTGCTGGATCGGGACGTGCGCGCCCTGGATCGTCTCGTGCGCCACCTCCATCATGTCCGGCATCGAGGCGCGGTAGGCGGCGTCCGGCCGGAATTTGCGGTCGTAGGTGCGCTGGATCGGCGGTTCCTTGCCGCAGTTCGAACGGTGGAGATACATCTGTTTCATCGGAAGGATGCCCGCGGGGGCCTCATGCGCCCGGGCCGAAGAACTCCGCGAAATTCCGCGGCGTCTCGTACAGCCGCACGCAATGCAGCCGGCCGGCCGGCAGCAACGGCGCGATGCGGTGCCAGAAGGCGATGACGAGGTTCTCCGTCGTCGGGATGACGCCGCGCAGGAACGGCACGTCCTCGTTCAGGTTGCGATGGTCGCACGCGTCGACCACGGCGCGGTGCAGGATGCGCTTCAACTCCCCGAGGTC
>DATJHQ010000009.1:0-10525 GCA_035493815.1 Rariglobus sp. | reverse complement strand
TGCGCTGGGGGTGGACGGAGCTGACGACGTAAACGGTGGCTCCGCCGATGATGAACACATGCAGGATGATGCTGATGAGCATCGAGCCTGCGCCCGCGCGCTTGATATAACGGAGAAACCGTTTTTTGAAATCACTCATGGCGCGGCAGAGAGATCAGAAGCCGTCGTCGACGGTGAAGGTTACATTATCAACCGCTGCGTCCGCCAAGGCATTCAGGACGTCAATGGTCCTGTAATAGGGTGCCTTGGGATCGCTGGAGATGGTGATGAGCAGCTTTGTCTGGGCGTTGTCGGAATTTTGTTTCAGCCGTTTCAACGTGTCGGTGAGGTTCGGCATCGCGGGGTCATTCGGTGCGTCGAAAGGCGCGTCGTTGAGCAATACCTGGCCGTTGGAATCGATGCTGATGGTTTGTTCATCAGGGAAATCGACCGCCACACTGGTGGAGGCGCTGCCGGGCAGCTTGGTGTTAAGCTCCGCTTCGACCTTGATCGCGGCGCACAGCGACATGAAGAACACGAGCACGACGAAGACGACGTCGATCATCGGGGCTATTTGAAAGCCCAGATCCGGGCTTCCTTCGGGGGAGTGTCTTCGGCGGCGGTGACGGCTCATGGGGGATTAACGGGGGGAGACGGCGAAGGTGATGTCGGATATACCGGCCGAGGCGGCGGCGGCCATGGCAAGCGATATCTGTTCGGCGGGGACGAACCGGTCGCCACGGATGACGAGACGGTGTTTCTTGGATGCGTTCTGGAGGTGGGTCAACAAGGGCACGATGGGATCGAGCTTCTCGTAGCCAACATCCTCAAAAACGAAGAGAGCGTGTTTTTTCTCGGGGTCCCAACGAACGTTGACGATGGATTCGTCACGGGCGTTGTCCCGCTTGGACGCGTGGGAGGCCACGGGAAGGACGATGGCTTTGTCCACGCGGGCGACCTGCTTCGTGATGGTGCTCATGAAAAAGATGAGCAGCACCAAAAGCACGTCGATCATCGGTGCGATTTGGAATTCCGGCTCTTCGCCGTCTCCTGTGCCTCCTCCGGCCATGGTCGTGCGGGTTGAGGGTTAGGCGGAGGCCTCGGCGGTGTCACCGGAGGGGGCCTGGGCACGGGGAGGAGCGGGGATGAACGCATCGGCTTCCAAGCGGAGGCCTTGCAGGTGTTCGTAGGGCAGGTGGTGGAAGATCGCGTTGATCTCGAGCTGCAGGTGGCGGAAACCGGCGGAAATGCGGTTGCGCAACACGTAGTAGAAGGCGAAGGCCGGGATGGCGACCACGAGGCCGCCGCCGGTGCAGACAAGCACTTCACCGATAGCGGCGGAAAGCTTGGTGGGGTCGCCGACACCGGAAGAGCCAAGGGTGTCGAAGGCATGAATCATACCGAACACCGTGCCGGTAAGACCGACCATGGGGGTGATGACACCAATGACGGAGAGATAGCTGATGCGGGCGGTGAAGCTGGCGCGGCTGCGTTCCATCTCCTCGAAGATGGCGTCGTCAGTCGCTTCCTTGCCGAGGCCGACCTTGCCGAAAGCGGAGGAGGCGATGTCGGCGAACACCGAGTCGCCGTTGGTGACCGACTGGGTTGCGGTTTCGTAATCGCCGTCGAGCAGATTCTGACGAAGGCCGGCGATGACGGCCGGGGGAGCGAGCTTGGCTTTTGATGTGCGCATGATGCCGTCGATCACGAGCCAAAACATGAAGATCGATGAGAGGAACAGGGCGCCCATGAAAATGGGGCCGGCGGCGACGAGGCGCTGGAAAAGCGTTTTCTCGATGACGAGGGGTGTTCCAGCGGTGGACGAGGCATCTTGGGCGAAGGCCGGGTGCGCGAGAACCAGCACAACGAGGCCGGTGAAGAGCGCGGTCACGACGGCGCTCGTTTTGAGGGACGGAGTGGGGCTGGCGGGCAGTGATTTCATGGTATAAATGTGAGGAGAGTTGGATTATCCCTTGGCCTGGGCGGCCTCGGGGGATTTGGGAAAACGGGTGGTAAGGGTCTCGATGGTGCTGGTGGCGCGGGCGTAGTCTCCGAGTTGTTTATAAGCGCGGGCCGCGCCGAGGAGAGCGGCGGGCATTTGCTCTTCTTCAGTGGGATAAAATACGGGCACGCGAAGGTAGGAGAGAAGGGCGTCCTCGGCCTGTCCCGCTTTTTCGAGGATTTTACCCTTGGTCACGGCAATGGCGGCGAGACTGGCGTCGTCGGTCGCGGTGGCTTCGATTTTTTCCATGCGGATCTTGGCGGCGTCGATTTTGCCGGCCGACATGAGCTGGGTGACGATGGCCATTTCTCCGCGGGAGACATCGTCCGAAGGGGCTTTGGAACGGCGCATACGCTCAAGCATGACGTCGGCATCGACGGTCTTGCCGAGGCGTGCGAGCGCGACGGCTTTTACGACCGCTCCCTGGTTCCACCATGAACCGGGTATTTCGCGAAAGGGTTCCTGTTCGGTGAGAATGGCGTCGATTTTCTTAAGGGCGTCGGCAGGTTTGCCGGCCTTTAGGTCGGCTTCCGCTTCCGCGATGACGGGAGGCGTGGGCCATTCGATATGGTTAAGGCTGGAAATCGAGAGGGTGATTTCAGCGGAGCCGCCATCCGTGCCGGCGAGCTTCAGGGGCACGATGATATTGTTTCCCTGAACGCGCGCCTCGGGCATGGAAGCCTTGCGGCCGTCGTTGAAATAAAAGGTCTGGCTGCGCGCGACTCCAAATGAGATCGCATGGATCAAAGCGAAGGAGAGAATGAAGGAAAGACGGCGGCTCATGCGGAGGTGGGGTCGATGGCTTGGAGGCGGGTGCGCGCGACGGAGAGCTCGGGGCGGTCTTTAAGGCGCTTGTTGTTCAGCATCTCCCGATAGGTGTTGGCTGCCTCGGGTTTTTTGCCGAGGGCTTCGAAGGCTTGGCCGCTGGCAAGGTAGGATTTGGCAACCCATTCGGTGTAACGAACCTGACTGACGAAGACGCGCTGGAAAAATGCGATGCCCTTGGGCAGGTCGCCTTGTTTCACGGCGATTTCTCCGAGGTAGTAAAGACTCAGGGCGGTGGCCTCGCCGCGCCATTCCTTGGCCGAAGCGATGTATTCGAAGAGTTTGGCCGCCTTGTCGAGATTGCCGAGGGCAAGTTGACTGCGGGCTTGGCCGACCGTTGCCTCGCGCTGGCGGTGCACGCCGCCGGCCTTGTTGATGGCGTCGCCGAAGAATGTGAGCGCGGTTTCGGCTTCACCACGATCAAGGGCGAGATTGCCTAGGCCGACATAAGCGTAATCGCGGTAATCGGAAAGCGGGAAGCGATCAAGGAGTGCGTTGAAAAAGGAGGAAGCCTGAGCGCCTTCACCGTCCTTGTAGAGCGCTTCACCGGCGACCGCCAGGAGAGCGGCGCTCATTTGATCGGCGGGCATCTCGCGGCCGATGGTGAGAAGGACTTTTTCGGCGTCGTCCGTTTTACGGCTGAGACTCAAAACGCGGGCTTGGTAATACTGAAGCCGGGCACGGACGAGGGGTTTGGAGCCGCTTCCTGCGTGGATGCGTTCGGTCAGTTGATCCAAGGGTGAGGGGCCGGCCGGTGCACCCGCAGGGGTGTGTTGGCGGGCGCGGATCTGCGCCATGAGCTCGAGGATTTTCTCGACGTCTTCATTGGTGGGATTGTCCATTTGCAGGCCTACGCGGTCGGCCAGGAAGTTCCAGGCGTCTTCGGCTTCGCCGGCGCGGGCCTTGGCGCGGGCAACCCAGTAATACCAGCCCATGATGAGCTTGCTGTCGGGTTGGCGGTCGATCTGGGTGGTGAAAACAGAAGCGAGGCGGGCCCAGTCTTTTTTCTCTTCGAGGAGGCGGGCGGCTTCGTTAAGAGTATAAGCGATGACTTGATCGCTGGAGGCGGCGCTCGCGGCCCTCAGGTAGGTGTCGATGGCGGCATCTTTGTATGCCTGCACTTTTTTCGGATTGGTGTTGTTTGACGCCAGGGTTTTTTGGACGTCGCCTTTGAGCGAAAGCACTTCGGCGAGAAGGCCGTCATTGGGGAAACGCTTTTCCCAGTCCTCGCAGGCCGAGATGGTGTCGTCGTATTCCTGAAAGGCGAATTTGCAGACGGCCAGACGGTAATAGGCGTCGGAGAGGTAGGTGCTTGAGGAGTGGCTGTCGACGAAGGCCTTGATCGCTTTTTCCGCCTTGGAGTAGCGGTCGCGATCGGAGTTATCGAGGATCCAGCTGATGGCTGAGCGATAAGCGGCATTGTCGGCCCATTCGCCCTTGGGGTATTCGCTGACGTAACGATCAAACATCTCGCGGGCACCGGCCCAGTCTCTCAAGGCAAAGCGTGCGCTGCCGAGTTGGAAAATGGCGCGTTCGTGAAGATTGCCCTGACTGTTTTCCACCGCGGATCCGAAGAATCCGGCGGCCTTCTCATTGTTGTTTAACTGAAGGGAAACTTGTCCGCCTACCGAGGCCACTTCGGGGGCAAAGGGGCTGGTGGGGAATTCGTCAAGGAAGCGCTGACTAAGAGTTTGGCATTCGACGAGACGACCGGCGGCCTGTTTCGCAAAAACCAAGCCGCGCAGGGCGTAAACCCGGTCCGGTGCGGTGGGGAAGCGGGTGAGGATCTCGTTGTAAACGACGGTGGCCTCCCACGGCTGCTCGAGCACCATGTAGCACTGGGCCTGACGCAGTAGACGGGGGATGTCGAAGGCGGTGTTTTCCTCCACGCTTTTAAGGGCTTCACGGGCATCCTTGAGACGGGTGGCGAGGGCGTCGCGATTGGCCGCGAGAGAGGAGTCGGCGCTGGCGGATCCGCTGGTGGCCACGGCTTGCTTGTAAATGCGGTCGAGCTCGACGATGCGACGGCGCTGGCGTTCGATGATCTGATCGCGACGGAGTGCTGTCTGGATCAGGTCGAGCGCCTCGGCGGTCTTCTTTTCCGCTAGAAGAGAGTCGGAGATTTCCAAGGTGAGGCCGAGCACGGCCGCGTAGTTGTCGATTCCTTGGGAACCCCTGCTGCTGCGAAGATCACGAAGGGAATCGATGGCGGCCAAGGCTTCGGGCATGCGCTTGGCGGCGATCAGGGCCTTGGTCATGCCGGCCCGGGCATCATTGATTTGGGAGCCGTTGGGATAAGTCTGGAGATAGACACGGAAGGCGGCGATGGCGCCATCATTGTCGCCTTTTTTCAGCTTGGCCGTGGCGAGCGAATAATAGATCGGCTCCAGCACGGGGCCGGGTTTGGCGAGCTTCAGGATTTTCTCAAAATCCGTGATGCTGGTATCGTAGTCGCCACGATTGTAGGCCTCGGCGCCCTCCTTGAAAATGTCGTTAAGGGACGGCGGTGGAGTCTCGGCGGGCAGGGAGTTGCAGAGAAGTGCGACCAAGGCAACGGCTCCGCCAAAACGAAGAAGCCGCGAGAGGGCGCGCGGGACTTGGCAATCAGGGGAATGCGGGGGGCAAAGCTCTGGCATTGGAAACAAAGGGGAGGGGCGGACAGGGGGCGTGCTTCTTAGGGAAGTCCATGAGCTTGCCAAGACTCCGCTTCACTTGGCAAGCGTTTCTGCGGAATAAAGCCATGCCAGCGCATGGCTTTAACAGGTTTCATGACCTGTTCGGACGGTATTTGATCCGTGGATTTACGGTCATGAAGTCGGAAAACCGAGGGGATCAGAGTTTGTCGACGATCTTGTCGGCAAGGCCGTAGGCAATGGCTTCCGAGGCATTAAGGTAGAAATCGCGGTCGGTATCACGATTGATGATCTCGATGGGTTGGCCCGAGGCGTTGGCGAGAATTTGATTCAGCTCTGCACGGAGCTTTTCCATTTCCTTCGCCTGAATATTGATGTCGGTGGCGGGGCCGACCATGCGGCCGGAGATGAGCGGCTGGTGAATGAGGACGCGCGAGTGGGGGTAGAGCAGACGGCGGCCTTTTTTCGCACCGGAGAGAAGAATGGAGCCCATGGAGGCGGCCATGCCGGTGACGATCACGGTGATGGGAGAGGTGATCATCTGCATGGTGTCGTAGACGGCCATGCCGGCGGTGATGGAGCCGCCGGGGGTGTTGATGTAAAAGTAGATTTCCTTACCCGGGGCGATGGCTTCGAGGTAAAGGAGTTTTTCGGTGATGTCCTTGGCGGTTTCGTCGGTCACGGCGCCCCAGAGGAAAATTTTACGGGCATCGAGAAATTTCTTCTGGATGAGCATGGCGACGGGTGCGCTGGATTTTTTGGCGACGGCGTCGGCTTCCTTGTCGTCGTCATCTTCATCGTCATCGAGGCGTGGGAGGGGGGCGCTCAGACCGGGCTGGAGATTATCGAAATGCATGGTGAAAACACGTTGTGCGCCTGCCGGCTCTTGGCAAGTGCTCAGGCAAATCCAAGGGCTGCGGGGCGAAATTTGCTTTGCGCGTGATGCTGGAGAAGCCTTGCGGCATGCCGCCTTGCAGGTTCCTCATGGAGGCATGTCGGCTTCTTCCGCCAAACTGGCCAATCGCATTCTGGGTGGCCTTGTCGTCGGTTTGATCGCTGGTCTGGCGACTTTGGGTTTGGGAAGTGTATTTCCCGGTTTTCTTACCAAGGCTCAGTGGGTATCGAGGGAGTTTTTTGATCCGGCGGGCCAGGTGTTCCTGCGATTGCTGTTTTTTGTGATCATTCCGCTGGTGTTTGCATCGCTCGCGTCGGGCATCGTGCAACTTGGCCGGCTGGACAAGCTGGGGCCGATGGCAGGGAAAACCTTTGCATTGTTCGGGCTGAACATGGCTATCGGCGTGGCGTTGGGACTTTTTATGATGGATGTGGTGAGGCCGGGACGCGCCCTGAGCCCGGAGACGAGGGAGCAGTTGCGGGCCGACTACAGTTCGACCGCGACCAAACACATCGAGACGCATCAGACGCAGCAGGCGATGAACTTGAACACGATCGTCGAGATGTTCATGCCGCGGAACTTGCTCGGGGCGATCACGGGACAAAGCCGCGGCTCCATCGGCGAAGTGTTGCCGTTGATTCTTTTTGCGCTGCTGGTCGGCGCGGTGGGGGTGGGGCTGGCGGAGGAGAAGCGACGGCAGTTGATCGGCGCACTGGAGCTGACGAACGAATTGATGACGGGAATCGTTCATTATGCGCTGCGCCTGGCGCCCTACGCGGTGCCGATGATGATCTACAGCGTGGTCGTGAAGACCGGCGTCGAGATTCTGTTGGCGCTGAGTTTGTTCGTCGCGGGCACGCTGGCCGTGATGGGCCTGCACCTCTTCGGGACGATGTCGCTTTGGCTGAAGTTCATGGCGAAGCGTTCGCCGCTGGAGTTTTTTCGGACGGTGAAGCCGGTGTTAATCACGGCGTTTTCGACGAGCTCGAGCGCGGCGACGATGGCGACTTCGCTGACGGCGTGTAAAGAAGACCTAAAGGTGTCGCCGAGTGTGAGCGGGTTTGTGATTCCGCTGGGGGCGACGATGAACATGAGCGGCACGGCGCTCTATGAGGGATGCGTGGTGTTGTTCGTCGCGCAGGTGTTCGGCCCTGAGCTGGCGTTTTCGCAGCAGGCCACATTGCTGCTGCTGGCGGTGTTGAGCGCGGTGGCGGTGGCGGGGATTCCGGGCGGCTCTCTTCCGTTGATCGCGGGGCTGTGTATGACGTTCGGCATTCCGCCGGAGGGGATCGGCATCGTGCTAGGAATCGACCGGCTGCTGGACATGGCGCGCACGACGGTGAACGTGGGCGCGGATTTGGTGACCACCGTGGTGGTGGACCGGATGACACCAAAGGACGGCGTTCCGTCTGCCGGCGAAGTGATTGATGGGGTATAAAAAGACCCGACGGCAAGGTCGGGTCTGGTTGGTTCAGATGAGGCCGAGCTTCATCTTCCCTTCTTCGGAAATCATGGACTGGTTCCACGCGGGTTCCCAAGTGATGCGGACGTCGGCGGTGGAGACTCCGGGAACGAGGAGGATTTTGCCTCTTGCATCTTCAGCAATGGCCGGGCCCATGCCGCAGCCGGGTGCGGTGAGGGTCATGGCTACGGAGACTTTGTAACCACCTTCAGCGGCTTCGATTTTTTCGATGTCCATCGAGTAAACGAGTCCGAGGTCGACGATGTTTACGGGGATCTCGGGGTCGTAGACTTTCTTGAGCTGGTCCCAGACGGCGACAGGATCGGGGGCGCCGTCGGCGAGGGTTGCGGCGGCGACGGCGTGATCGGCGATGGTCTCGCCGATGGCGTCGCCGTCCTTGCCGTCGATGCGGTAAAGGCCGGTGTCCCCCTGCACGGTGTAGGTTCCGCCGAGCACTTGGTGAATGAACACTTTGTCACCGGCGAAAAGGGTGTGTTTGTCGCCGGATGGGATCTGGGTGACGACAACGTCGCGGGAGAGGATGCGTTCTTTGGTGCTCATGGAGCGTTACTTTTTGAACTTGGATTTGATGAGTTCGATCAAGGAGGCGTGGAGGTCTTCGTTTTCGAGTTTGCCGAGGACTTCCTCGAAGAAACCGAAGACGAGGAGTTCATGGGCCTTGGCCGGGTCGATGCCGCGGGCCTGGAGGTAGAACTTTTGCTCGGGTTCGATGCGGCTGGTGGTGGAGCCGTGGGAACACTTCACGTCGTTGGCCTGGATCTCCAGACCGGGGAGGCTGTTGGCCTCGGCGGTGTCGGAGAGCATGAGATTGCGGTTTTTCTGGTAGGCGTCGGTCTTCTGCGCGTCGGGTTCGACGATGATGAGGCCGGAGAAGATGGTTTTCGCGGTGTCGAGAAGGACGTTTTTGTAGAGGAGATCCGACGTGGTGTTCGGCGAGACGTGGGTCTGGAGCGTGCGCTGGTCGAATTCCTGGGTGCCTTCGGCGATGGTGAGGGAGAGCATTTCGGAATGCGCGCCGGAGCCGAGGAGGCGGGAGTGGGATTCGTGGCGCGCCTGGCGTCCGCCGAGGTTGACGTTGAGCGAGAGGACGCGGGCGTCGCGCTCGGCGACGATGGAGTTGGTCTGGAAGGCGAGGGTGTCGCGGGACCAGTTTTGCAGGCCGACGTAGGTGAGCTGGGAGCCGGGGCCGGCATGGAGATCGTTGACTCCGGAGACGAGCTGACGGGCGGTTTTCCCAGCGCTCACGAAGAACTCGACGAGGGTGGCCTTGGCCTGTTCACCGAGGACGACGATGGTGTGCGGGAAGGTGGCCATGTTTTCCCCCGAGAGAGTGTGTTGCACCACGAAGGGGAGGGCGATTTCGACGCCCTTGGGGACGTAGAGGAAGGCACCGGCGGCGGTGAAGGCGGTGTTGAGTGCGACGAATTTCTCGCTGCCGAGGTTGGCGGGGAGTTTTTGGAAGTAGGTTTTGACGAGGTTTTCGTGGTCGCGGAGGGCTTCGTCGAGCGGGCAGAAAATCACGCCCTTAGCAAGGAGGTCGGCGGGGACGGTGCTGCGGGCGACTACCTGGCGGTTGGAGAAGATGATCTCGGCCGGATGCGGAAAGGCGGAGAGGTTCGGGATGTGTGACGACGGGTCTTCGGGAAGGTCGAAGCCGGAAATGTCGAGGGAGCCAAGGCTGCTGAAGCGCCAAGTCTCGTCGGTGCGCGAGGGCATCGGCAGGGCGTTGAACTGGTTCCACGCGGCCTTCTTGGCTTCAAGCCACCAAGCGGGCAGGTAGCTGCGCTGCGAGAGATGCTGGGCGAAGCGGGCGGAATCGAGGCCGGGAGCGGCGAGGGAGGAAAGGGCGGGAGCGGACATTTTCTAAATCAGATTTTTTGAACCATGAAGGGCACGAAGATCACGAAGGACGGAAAGGTGTGATTGGATGGAGCCTTCGCGTTCTTCGTGAGCTTCGTGGTTAATTTAATTGAATAAGGTCAGCCGACGGAGCCTTCCATTTCGAGGTCGATGAGGCGCTTGAGCTCGACCGAGTATTCCATGGGGAACTGGCGGACGAGGTCGTTGACGAAGCCGTTCACGGCGAGGCTCATCGCCTGCGCCTCGGTGAGGCCGCGGGACTGCATGTAGAAGATCATATCCTCGGAAACCTTGGAGACGCTGGCCTCGTGCTGGGTGGCGTTGCGGTCGCCCTTGACCGAAATGGCGGGGTAGGTGTCGGTGCGGCTGTTGGTGTTGATCAGCAGCGCGTCGCACTCGGTGTTGTTCTTGCAGCCCTTGAGATGTTTCGGGATATGGACGACCCCGCGGTAGGTCGAGCGGCCCTGGCCGACGGAGATCGACTTGGCGATGATGTTGGACGTGGTGTTGTTGGCCGCGTGAACCATCTTCGCGCCGGTATCCTGATGTTGGCCGTCGTTGGCCAGCGCGATGGACAGCACCTCGCCGCGGGCGCGCTCGCCCTTCAGGACCACGCCGGGGTATTTCATCGTGAGGCGGCTGCCGATGTTGCAGTCGATCCACTTGATCTCGGCGTCCTCGTGCGCGACGCCGCGTTTGGTCACGAGGTTGAAGACGTTGTTCGCCCAGTTCTGGACGGTGATGTATTGGATCTTGGCGCCCTTGAGCGCGACGAGCTCGACCACCGCGCTGTGCAGCGTGGAGGTGGAGAACTTCGGGGCGGTGCAACCTTCCATGTAGACGACCTC
>DATJHQ010000008.1:0-50830 GCA_035493815.1 Rariglobus sp. | reverse complement strand
TCTCAACTCTCAACCCGCCGCCTTCGCTTCACCACACGCCCGCACCAGCGGCTTCCTCCAGGCGGCGTCATTCAACCGCTACCACACCGAGCACGAGATGCTCCGCTACATCAAGCGCCTCGAGGCGAAGGACCTTTCCCTCGTCCACTCGATGATCTCGCTCGGCTCGTGCACGATGAAGCTCAACGCCACCTCGGAGATGTTCCCCGTGTCGTGGCCCGAGTTCGGCAAGCTCCATCCTTTCGCGCCCTCCGGCCAAACCCGCGGCTACACGCAACTCTTTCAAGACCTCGAAACCTGGCTCTGCGAGATCACCGGCTTCGCCGCGATGTCCCTCCAGCCCAATGCCGGCTCGCAGGGCGAATACGCCGGCCTTCTCGTCATCCGCGCCTACCACGAGTCGCGCGGCGAAGGTCAGCGCAACATCTGTCTCATCCCCACCAGCGCGCACGGGACCAACCCCGCCAGCGCCGCGATGTGCGGCTTTAAAGTCGTCCCCGTCGCCTGCGATGCCAACGGCAACGTTGATGTCGCCGATCTCAACGCCAAGGCCGCCGCCCACTCGAAGGATCTCGCCGCGCTCATGATCACCTACCCGAGCACACACGGCGTGTTCGAACCCACGATCAAGGACATCTGCGCCACCATCCACGCCCACGGCGGACAGGTTTACATGGACGGCGCCAACATGAACGCCCAGGTCGGCCTCACCTCCCCCGGCCACATCGGCGCCGACGTCTGCCACCTCAACCTTCACAAGACCTTTTGCATCCCGCACGGCGGCGGCGGTCCCGGCATGGGGCCCATCGGCGTTGCCGCGCACCTCGCGCAGTTCCTGCCCGGCCACGTCGTCGTCTCGCCCGTGCACGACAAGAGCCGCAAGCACCTCGGCGCCGTTTCCGCCGCGCCTTGGGGCAGCGCGAGCATCCTCGTCATCTCGTGGATGTATATCCGCATGATGGGTCCCGACGGGCTGACCGAAGCCACCAAGATCGCCATCCTCAACGCGAACTACATCGCCGCCCGTCTGCAGAATTATTTCCCCGTCCTCTATCGCGGCGCGACCGGCCTCGTGGCCCACGAATGCATCGTCGATCTGCGCGGCTGGAAAAAATCCGGCATCGAAGTCGAGGACGCCGCCAAGCGCCTCATGGATTACGGTTACCACGCGCCCACCATGTCGTTCCCCGTCCCCGGCACGTTCATGATCGAGCCGACCGAGAGCGAAACGCAGGCCGAGCTCGACCGTTTCTGTGACGCGCTCATTTCGATTCACGGCGAAATGCAGGCCGTGGTCAGCGGCGAGTCCGACAAGGCCAACAACCCGCTCAAGCACGCTCCGCACACCGCCAAGGTTGTCTGCTCCGACGAGTGGAACCACCCCTACTCTCGCGAAGTCGCCGCCTTCCCGAGCGAGTTCACCCGCCAGTCCAAGTTCTGGCCGAGCGTGGGTCGCGTGGACAACGTCTACGGCGACCGCAATCTTGTGTGCTCCTGCGCCGGCATGGACGCCTACGCGGAAGCGAAGGCGTGAGCCGGCCGCGCCAGCCCCATTGACGTTCCCCCGCTGCGCGTTGTGCTCTGAGCAACCGCACGCATGCCGACTTCGCACCAAGCCCTGCTCACTCTCGCGCTCGCGCTCTCCCTCGGGCTGATCCTGATCGTCGTCTCGCGCCGCCTAAAACTTCCCACCCTCGTCTTCCTTCTCGGCGGCGGCGTGCTTTGCGGACCGCAAGGACTCCGTATTCTCGATCCGGACTCTCTCGGTGAATTTTTGCCGGTCATCGTTTCGTTGGCCGTGGGTATCATCCTCTTCGAAGGAGGACTCACCCTGGACATCAAGGGCTACCTTCAGGGCTCCACCGTCATCAAGCGACTGCTCTCTCTCGGCGTGCTCGTCACCTGGCTCGGTGCGGCGGCGCTGGTGAAACTTTTCTTCCACACCGGCTGGCCCCTCGCGTTGCTGGCGGGCAGCCTTGTCATCGTCACCGGCCCCACCGTCATCGCGCCACTCCTCAAGCGTATCAGGATCCAACCCCGCCTGCATCACATCCTCCAATGGGAGGGCGTGCTCGTCGATTCGATCGGCGTGTTCATCGCCCTGCTCTGCCTGGAATGGGTCACCGCCCAATCCGGCCACGGAGGCATGGCCATGCTCAACTTCGGCATCCGCACCGCCACCGGCATCGTCCTCGGCGTCGCCGGCGGATGGGGCATCTACCTCGCCCTCAAGCACCGTCTCGCTCCCGACAACATGGTCAACGGCTTCGCCCTCGCGCTCGCCGTCCTTCTCTTCGGTCTCAGCGAAACCATCCAGCCCGAGGCCGGCCTTCTCTCCGTCACCCTCGCCGGCCTCATCGTCGGCTGGAAACACCCGGTCGATCTCCAAAAAATCCGCGAGTTCAAGGGGGAGCTCACCGAGCTGCTCATCGGCCTGCTCTTCATGTTGCTCTCCGCCCGCCTTGATCTCGGGCAGTTCCAGGCCTTCGGTCTGCCCGGCGTCCTCGCGGTGGCCGCGCTTCTTTTCATCGTGCGTCCCGTGAGCGTGCTGCTCTGCACCTGGGGCTCCGATCTCAACTGGCGCGAGCGGGTCTTCCTCGGATGGATCGCCCCGCGCGGCATCGTCGCCGCGTCCATGGCTTCGCTCTTCGCCCTGGCGCTCGCCCGCGACCACGCCCTCGTTTTCGATCCGCGCTTCGTCGAGACGTTCACCTACAGCGTGATCATCGCCACCGTCGTGCTTCAGGGTTTCACCGCCGGCGGACTCGCCTGGGTGCTCCGCCTCAAACGCCCTCCCGCACGCGGCTGGCTCGTCCTTGGTGCGCACGGCTTCGCCCGACGCGTCGCCACCTTCCTCGACGCCAACGGCGGCGCACCCGTCACCCTCATCGACCGCAATCCCCTCGAAACCGCCCTCGCCGCCCGCGACCACCTCGACGTCATCAGCGGCGACGCCCTCGAGCCCGAACCTCTCATCGCACGGCATGATCTCGTCTCGGTCGGCCACCTGCTCGCCCTCACCGACAACTCCGACCTCAACGAGCTCGCCTGCCACCGCTGGAGCGAACACATGCTCCGCGACCATCTGTATCGCTGGAGCACCGACGGCTCCGCCCGCACCCACCACGCCACCCACGGGCAGCCCGTCTGGAACGAACTGCCCCGCCCCGGCCAGATCTCCGCCGAACTGCTCTCCGGCGCGAGTTCCCTGGAGGAACTGCTTGTCGACATCCCCGCGCCACTTCCCCCGCAAGCCATCGCTCTTCTCCTCGCCCGCGACGGCCAGGTGCACCCGGTCATCGCCCGCCGCCCCACCCTGCAAAAAGGCGATCGCCTCCTTCTCTTGCGCCGCACCGGCAGCTACCTCGCAAACGCCCTCTCCGCCGGCCTCGTGGTCGACATGCCCGCCTCCGCCGCCCAACCACCCTACCTCGAACTCATCGAAGCCCTGCGCACCCGCTATCCTTCAATCGACGCCAAGGCGGTCTCCGGCGAACTCCAACGCCGTGTCGTCGACTTCCCCTTCGACGTCGGCCGCGGCGTCTCCGTGCCCCACGCCTACGCCCCCGATCTGCATCAACGCATCTGCCTCCTCGCCCGCGACCGCTCCTTCGGCCACCTCACCTTCCTCGTGCTCAGTCCACAGGCCGACGCCGACAGCCATCTCGCCACCCTCAACGAGATTGCCCGCATCTGCGACGTCCCCGAAGATCGCAAGGCGCTCCTCGAAGCACCCGACCTCTCCAGCCTCGTCGCCCTCACCCGCAACTTCGCCCAAGCCAAGTGAAACTCATCCGTCACTTCACTCCCTCCGGTCCCGCCCACGCCGCACTCCAGCCGGACGGCTCCCTTCGTGAAGTGTCCGGCGACCTCTTCGACGAGTTCCGCGTCACCGAACGCACCGTCACACCCGGTCGGCTGCTTGCGCCCGTCGTTCCGGCCACGATCATCTGCATCGGCCTCAACTACGCCAAACACGCCGCCGAGGGTGGCAAAGGCCCGCCCGAGCGCCCCGTGTGGTTCATGAAGCTCCCCGGCAGCATTCAAAATCACGGCGATCCGATTGTTCTCCCGCGCACCCAGCCCACCGAAAAAGCCGACTACGAAGCCGAACTCGCCATCGTCCTCGGACGTGAGTGTCGCAACGCCACCCGTGAAAATGCGTTGTCCTATGTTCTCGGTTACACGTGCGCCAACGACGTTTCCGCCCGCGACTGGCAGCGCGACTGGAGCGGCAGCCAGTGGTGCCACGCCAAGAGCTTCGACACCTTCTGCCCGCTCGGCCCGGTGCTCGTCACACCCGACGAAATCCCGAATCCCAACGCCCTCCGCATCCGCTCGATCCTCAACGGCACCGTGATGCAGGACTCCAACACGTCCGACATGATCTTCGATGTGCCCGCGATCATCGCCTTCCTCAGCGCCGACAAAACCCTCCCCGCCGGCACCGTCATTCTCACCGGCACGCCCGAAGGCGTAGGTTTTGCCCGCAAGCCCCCCGTCTGGCTCAAGCCCGGCGACACCATCGCCGTCGAAATCGAAGACATCGGCACGCTCACCAATTCCGTGATCTAAACTCCGTCGTTTCCAAAACGCGCGGCCGCCCGCCATCTTTACACGAGCTTAAAACTTTTCCGTCTTCGGCTCATAATCCGTTAACGCAAATGCGATGAAATCGGAGGCATGAAACCGACCGCCATCGCATTTAACTCCACCGCCGATTCCGACGCCGTCCATATTCGCCGCCAGCCGATCACCTCATTTCGCTGGCTTTTGCTGCTGGGCATCCCGCCTGCCATCGCCGCCCACCTGCTTGCGCCCGATGTTTTTCAACCCGCATGGACCGGCGAAGGCGATCGCCTGCCGGTTTACTTGGAAGGTCCGCCGGCATCGTAACGCGCATCCGTGAGTGTTTTTAAAAACGCAACGAGCTGCCGTTGCTCGTCCGCGCTCAGTTGCAGGCCGGCATCGGGGTGTTTCCCGATGTTGGGATCGAGATTATCGGATCGTTTCACCCCATGGTCGTAGTGCGCGATCACCTGCTCCAGCGTCATGAAGCGGCCGTCGTGCATGTAGGGCGCGGTCAGCGCGACATTGCGCAGCGAGGGCGTCTTGAACTTGCCGCGATCAAACGCATTGCCGGTCACTTTCGCCCTCCCTTGATCGGCGGAAACAAGATCCAAGCCGGTGTTCTTGTAGGCGTAATCGGAAAACAACACGCCTCCATGGCAATGAAAACAGTCTCCTCCGCGCATGCCGTGCACAGGATCATACTCCGTCGAAAAAATCGCGAAACCCTGCTTTTCATCCTCGGTGAGCTGCGTCTCACCCCGCATCGCGCGATCGAACCTGGAATCGGCTGAAACCAGCGTCAGCAGGTATTGCTCAAGCGCGAGGCCGATGCGGGCGACGGTGATTTCACGCGAGGCAAACGCCGACTGAAAGGCATCCCCCAGCGCTTCGTCCTTGGCGAGCGCAGCGACGACCGTGGCCGGATCGGCGTGCATCTCCATGTCGTTGGTCATCGCGGCCAGGACCTGATCACGGATGTGCGGTTTACCGCCGTCCCACGCGTAAGCTCCACTCCAGGCGAGGTTGAACAACGGCATGGCGTTGCGCGCACCGGGTTTGCCATCGGCGCCAAGACTCAGCGCGACAGAATCGCTAAACGCCCGCGCCGGCTGGTGACACGTCGCGCAGGATTGCACGCCTGTGCGTGAAAGCCGCGTATCGCTGAACAATCTTCGGCCCAGTGCAACGCCTTCGACCGTCAGGGGATTGTCCGCCGGCAAAGTGACTTGGGGAAATCCCGGTGGCACGGTGAACGCGAGCGGCGTTCCGGCGCTTTTCACAGACACGGCAGGTGTCACTCCCGCAACCGGAATCGTTGCCGCGACCGCCACCACCCTGAAAGATGAGGGAACGTTTTCCACGAGGTGATCCGCCAGCTTGTCGCCTTTGCGCGAATGGGTTGAGTCGCCGTGCTCCGGAGAAAGCGTGATGCCGTCAAGCACGCGCGAAAGATCCAGTTCCAGCGTGATCGTGGTGTCGCCGGTTATTTCCATGGGGTGAGGAAGTTCGATCAACGTGAGCCGCGGATCGTTGGCGAGATGCAGCGACCAACCTCCGGTCTCGCCACCGGGCCGGCGATAATTTCCCTCCAGGGCCAAAAAAATATAGCCGCCCTGCCAGCTCCAGTGAAGGCCGTCCACCAGCGGATTGAGCGCATGGCCGGCCGGCCACCGGCCCGGATCGCCATGATTCACGTCGGGCCGCAAACCAACGAGAAACTCAAAGCCGATATAGCGCCCCGTCGGCACGCCGTGCAGAGTGAAATGCGACCGGCCTTCATCGAGCGCCAGGGCGCCGAACTGCCCCTCAAGCTGCGCGAAACTCCCGTCCGGCCGCACGAACGCCACACTCGACACCAACGCCGCGATCCGCGTGAACGAGAGCTCGTTGGCTCCGACTTTCATGAACTCGGAAGAGGCCGGCTTGACCGGCGCGGCCCCGGCAACCGGCTTCCAGATCAGGGTGACATCCGCGGCGCGCACATTCGCCGCCATCAGGCAAAATACGATGCCGGCAAGAATGCGAGAGGTGGAGATTGTCACGCTGCGCAGAGAGTGTCCGGCCATGCCCAAGGCTCAAGTCCTCATGGCAATACCAGCTCCAACGCACCGGAGAGCGTGGGATCGGTTTTGACCGTGGGCGAGAGCAGGAAGTAACCATGCCCGACCACCGTGGTCGAAGCAGGTGACGGCAGTTGCAGCAATGCGCCTTGCAGGGAAACCTTTCTCTTCAATGTCCCATCCGTGAGCGTGAAACTGCCGGTGAAACTTCCGTTGGCCGTATTCACCTTGAGGCTGAATCCCGAGGGGTTGGTCACATCCGTCACCGTCGCGGTCGCGGTCGAGCCCAGACTGAGCATTGCGGGCAACGTGTAGGTGTTTACGCCGGGATCGGCGTTGGACAGGCCGGCGCCGTCGATCACGAGCGACAACGAGCCATCGCCCGTCCCGATCAGGCTGCCGAGCGAAGCGGTATCGGAGGGCACGACCCATTTTTGCAGATCAACCGTCAAGCCGATCGGGCCGAAACCGTCCGGGTAAAGTTTATCTTTGGATGACGCCGCCTTGAGCCAGTAGAAGTCGGACGACGAGGCCTCGTAGCGGCCGGTCTCGTCGGCGCGTTCGGTCAACGTCAACCAACCGGCCAGATAACTGCCGGCGGTTTTATAGGGTTTCAAATACCAGCGATAAGAACCGTCGGCTCCCGCCGCGAGCGTGCCGGTCAGCGTGGTTCCATCGGCGAGCCGGCCTTTCACACTGAGGCTGCCGGTCGAACTGATCGTCGCGGTCGCATAGCCATCCCCCTCCGGCGATGCAGTCGTGCCCATGTCGGCCGGATCACCCAAGGAGAGGGTATATGTGCCGGCCCACGGTGCGGTTTCTCCCTTGGCATAAGAGGCGAGTTGCACGCCGGTGCCGGTGTCGCCCACCCCGGCAAGCGTGGCGCTGAGCACAGAACCTGAAGAGACGGAAACCGTGAGCACATAGGCATCCAGCGCGTTGCCACGGGAAATGGAGAGTGTGCTCCCGCCGATCGTGTAGTCGTCATTGAGGGCAAGCGTTCCCTTGAGCGAATAGGCCTTGGTATCCGCCGCGGTGAGTTTGCCGGTAAACGTTCCGGTGGAGGTAACGGTCAACTCCACCTTGCCCGCCGGCAGGTCATCACCGTCTTCCAGCAGACCTTCAAACTTCCCCACCATTCCGGAGGGGAAAGTCGTCACGACCATCTGCTCGGTCTGGATGGCGCTCTTGAGCGAGCCGTATTGCGCCCAGTAGGTCACCGTGTAGGTGCCGGCCTTTGTTTTGGTTGTGATGGTGCCGGTGATCAGGCCGGTGGCCGAATCCAGACTCAACCCGGAGGGCAAACCGGTGGCGTAGTAGGTCACGCCTCCGATGCCGTTGCCTCCGGTCATGTGGAGCGCGACCGCCCCTCCGATGGGGATTTCTCCCGCCACGCTGATGGACGGCGCCGGCACCGCCACCGCAAGAACGGCCGCAGAGCTGGTGGTCGAGCCACCGGAGGTGGAATTCGTAACGATCACCGTGTAGCTGCCGGCATCGGAGAACTCGATCGCTGGAATGGTCAGGCTGCTGCCGGTCTCATTCATGAGCACAGAGCCGTCTTTTTTCCATTGGTAGGTCATGGCCTCGGCACTCGTGGCGGTGACGCTGAAGGTCACGTCATTGTCATAGGTCACCGTCTGCGACGCGGGTTGGGTGGTGATGACCGGGGGATCGTTTGCCACCAACACCGCATCGTCGCTGGTGACGTTGCCGGCGCCGTTGGTCACCGTGACCGCATAGGTGCCCGAGTCCGTGGTCTTCGTCTTGGCAATCACATAGCTGGCGCTCGTCGCGCCGCTGATCGGATCGCCGTCCTTGGTCCATTGATAGGTCAACGTGGCTGTGCCGATGGCGGCCACCGTGAAGGTTACCTTGGTGCCAGTCGCCACCGTCGCCCCCACGGGCTGCGTGGTGATGGCGGGCGGGGTCGCACCGGCCGGATAGGAAACGCTTCCGCTCGTGCCAATGCCGGAGACGCCGCCGTTGCCATTGGTGTCATAGGTCGCGAGCGCGTTGAGTGTGACCTTGTAGTAAGGCGCCAGCGTGGCGGTGTTGTAAGTCGTGGTCGTGCCGGCGCTGGCCGCCGATGAAGAGATCGTCGTGTAAGAGGACCCATCCTGGGACGATGCCACGGTGTAAGTGCCCCCCTCGACCGACGTCCAAGACAGCCGCACGCCGGTGTCGGATGCCTCGGCCGTAAGGGTGATGGAGGACGCCTGGCCGCCGCGTTTATACTCGGTCACAGTTTCATTGATACTGCTGACTGTGCCCGGCCCCATCGCGGCGGTGCCGAAATATTCCTGGTTGATAATGTCCGGAAAGACAGTGCCGCCGTTATCATCGATGCAGACGAAATACGCGTAGGTGCCGTTCGGAAATTCAGGGGTCACACAGTAGCGCACGTTCTGGCGGTTGAGATCGAAGTCCACGCCCTGCGTCTTGCCCAGATCGCCAAGATATTCGTAATCCTCCGCAAAAGTGCCCACGACGCATGTCTTGTTGACGGGCCCGAGCGCATAGGTGGCGGTGGTCGTGGGGCCATATTGGCTGGAAGTGAGCGTCTGGCTCTTCCCTTGGACGCTGGCGGCCCAGACCGGAAGCTTCACACGGTCGGTGACAGCGAGATCGTCCGTGCCGTAAAGGGCGGCGTTCGTGCTGTCGCGTTTGACGAAACCGCTGGTCATGCGTCGCACGCCACTGGTCGAATCCATCGCCGAGGAGTAGCCATAGGGTCCGTAGATGGGCAGGCCGTCGTTGGCCCAGCCGATCAAGGGCGAGTGCTTGGTGGGAGTCGCCGCCTCGGAGTAGACCTTCGTCGCGGCGTTGTAGCTTACGTTGTCACCGAGCTGGTAGCGCAGCGCGATGGGATTGATATGGTTGTGATAGGCCCCCGAACTCGGTTGATGCCCGTAGGCGGGGTCGAAGTTGAAGGTCTCGGCCACGCCGGCGAGACGATTCCAGATGCCGTCGCCATTCATCGAAATGCTGGCGACACTGTTCGTCGAACTGGCGTTGGAGTAGGACTGGGCGTCGCCGTTGGCCCATACGAAAACCCCGTTCACGAGCACACCTCCGCTCCCGTGATTGGCCTGTTTCGTCGCGGGAATCGTCGGATTGAGCGGGATTTTCTGGATGGTTCCGCGGTTGGTGGGCCACGAGGTGTAAACCATGCCGTTAGGCGTCAGCCAGTTGCCCGCCGTATAGCTCGGAAGTCCGGTCACGTAGACGTAAACATAGTTTGTCGAATAGACGACGCGCTGCACATCGGAGTAAACCACCGTGGCCTGGCCCCCGCCGCCGTTGGTCAGCCCCGAGCGCGGCCAGGTCGTCACGGCATTGCCGTTGGTCCTGTCCGTCGCGGTCTCGTAGACGCGTGCATAGCTGCGGGCCGTCACCCAGGAGGTGATATGCGGATCGGTTGTCGCTCCACGCATGAATCCGACGCTGAAAACCAACAATAAAACAAACCGCAGGTTGAAAAATGAGTGGGCGGGCATGGCTGGAGGATGCACCATTAAACCTCGCGTAGGTTAAGTGGATATGAAGACATACGCACGAATTGTTAAGCTCATGTAAAGCCCGGCGGATTTGAGCCGAGTCTCCTTGCATCCTCACGGTGAAAAACCCGCCTCCCGCGACATGAATCCGCCCCATCACCCGCACCCCGCGCCATCAAAAAATCCGCCGGCCCGAAAGGAGTATGGTAGAATTTGGAAGATTATGTTAGCCCTGTTCCCTTGAACGCTTAGGCAGGAAAACATCCTTTTCATGAATCACTCCACCCACGTCGAAAACCCGGACGTCATCATCGTCGGCAGCGGCATCATGTCGGCCAATCTCGCCGCGCTGCTCAAGCGGCTCGACCCCAAGCTTGGCATCCAGGTTTACGAGGTGACCGAAGAGCTCGCCCAGGAAGCCTCGCACGGCTGGAACAACGCCGGCACCGGCCACGCCGGCATCTGCGAACTCAGTTACACGCCGACGCAAAACGCCGACGGCACCGTGGATGTCTCCAACGCCATCAAGATCTTCGAGCAGTTCGAAAAATCCCGCCAATTCTGGGCCTATGCCATCGCCGAGGGCATGGCCGAAAACCCCAAGGAATTCATCAACCCCGTCAACCACCTCAGCTTCGTCCATGGCGCCAAGTGGGTCGACTATCTCCGCGCCCGCCACTCCGCCATGGCCGCACACCATTTCTTCAAGGAAATGGAATTCACCACCGAACACGCCACCATCGGTTCGTGGGCTCCGCTTCTCACGGAAGGCCGCGCCGACGTGCCCATCGCCGCCACCAAAATGGACACCGGCACCGATGTGAACTTCGGCGAGATCTCCCGCAAACTCCTCGGCTGGCTTGGCCGCCAGCCCGGCTGCGGCATCGCCACCAACCACCGTGTCACCGACCTCGACAAAACCTCCGCCGGCTGGGACGTGACCATTCGCGACCTCGCCACCGGCACGACCCGCCACAACACCGCGAAGTTCGTCTTCGTCGGCGCCGGCGGCGGCAGCCTCCACCTTCTCCAGAAAGCCGGTATTCCCGAGAGCAAGGGCATCGGCGGTTTCCCCATCGGCGGCCAGTGGCTCGTTTGCGACAATCCCACCATCGTCGCCCGCCATCAGGCCAAGGTCTACGGCCAGCCCCTGGACGCCGCGCCCACCATGGCTGTGCCCCACCTCGACACGCGCATCCTCGACGGCAAGAAGACGCTCCTCTTCGGTCCCTTCGCCGCGTGGACGACCAAGTTCCTCCACAAAAAAGGCAGCGTCCTCGACCTCCCCGGCTCGGTCAAACCCCACAACCTAGCCACGCTCCTCAAGATCGGCGCCAGCAACCTCGATCTCGTCAAATACCTCGTGCAACAGGGCACGCAGTCGATGGACGACCGCATGGAGGTGCTCCACGTCTTCTACCCCGACGCGAAAAAGGAAGACTGGAAACTCATCGACGCCGGCATCCGCGTGCAGGCCATCAAAAAAACCGACGGTCAGGCCGGCATCGTCCACTACGGCACCGAGGTCATCACCAACGAAGACCGCACTCTCTCCGCCCTGCTCGGCGCTTCGCCCGGCGCTTCCGTCTCCGTTCACATCGTGCTCGAAGTCATCCAAAAATGCCTGCCCCATCTTCTCACCACCGAAGAGGGCAAGGCCCGCATGAAGGCGATGATCCCCACCTACGACGTGGACATCAAAAAAACCGTTAACGCCGACTTCTTCCTCACTCAAAGTCGCCGCGCCTCGAAGCTCCTGCAACTCGCGTAATCATCGGCCGCCGGCCACCTGTTTCCATGCCCTCGTCTTCGAAGACCCTCCACCTCGCCGCCATCGACCTCGGCGCCACCAGCGGCCGCGTCATCCTCGGCACCTGGTCGAAAAACAAACTCTCGCTGACCGAAGTCCACCGCTTCGCCAACGCCTTCCAGTCCGTCGACGGACACGACTACTGGAACATCGCCGGCCTCTGGAACGAGGTTCAGACGGGTCTCTCCAAGGCCGTGGCCGCCCTTCCGCGCGGCGCCAAACTCGCCTCCGTCGGCGTCGACACCTGGGGCGTGGACCACGCTCTCGTCAACGACGCCGGGCGTCTCGTTTTCCCCGTGCACGCCTACCGCGATGCGCGCACGCAGCCCGGCCTCAAGCGCCTGAGCGACACCCGCGCCGCCCTCGACCGCATCTACGCCGCCACCGGCATTCCGCCCGTCTTCTACAACACCTCGCTGCAACTCGAAGAGACCGTCGCCAGTTGCCCCGCCGTCGCCGACCTCGCCACGCGCTGCCTGCTCCTCCCCGATTATTTCAACTACCTGCTCTCCGGCCGCATGGCCAACGAGCTCTCCATCGCCAGCACCACCCAGCTCCTCGATGTCCACTCGACCGACTGGTCCCGTGCCGCGCTCGATCACTTCCACATCCCCGCGACGCTCTTCGCCAAACCCGTCCCTGCCGGCACCAAGCTCGGCACGGTCCGCAACATCCCCGCGCTCAAAGGTGTGAAAGTCATCGCCGTCCCCGGCCACGACACCGCCTGCGCTTACGACGCCATGCCCGCGTCTGCCGACGGCACCGACCTCTTTCTCAGCTCCGGCACCTGGTCGCTCGTCGGCTTCGAAAGCGACACGCCCGTGCTCGGTGCCGAAGCCCTCGCCGCCCGCATCTCCAACGAGCGCACCGGCTCCGGCCGCTACCGTCCCCTCACCAATGTCATCGGCCTCTGGCTCCTCGAAGGCACCCTCAAGGATTTCGCCTCGCGCCCCGTCAACGCCACCGAGTGGGCCAAGCTCATCACCACCGCAGAAAAACTCCCCGCGCCCACCGCGCTGCTCGACGTCACCGACCCCGCGCTCATCAACCCCAAGTCGATGAAAGCCGCCATTGACGCCCAGTTGAAAAAACGCCGCATCGCCCCGCCAAAAAATCTCGCCGGCTACACCCGCCTCATCTGCGACTCGCTCGGCCAAGGCCACGCCGACGCCCTCCGCGCCTTCGAACGCCTCGCGAACAAAACATTCAAACGCATCCTCATCGTCGGCGGTGGCGCCAAAAACCGCCTGCTCTGCCAGGCCACCGCCGACCACGCCGGCGTGCCCGTGGTGTCGTTTGAATTGGAAGGCTCCGCCGTCGGCAACCTTGCCAACCAGCTCACCGCTCTCGGCGCGGTTAAAAACCTAAAAACTTTCCGCACCCTCCTGGGGAAATCGCTCCGACAGACAGTTTATATCCCTCGCAAGTCGCGCTGACAATCGCCTCAGGGCGCGACGGCGGGAACAGCCAGTTTAATGAGCCCGCCCAGCGTCGGATCGGTCTTCGCCGCGCCGGGCAACAGGAAGTAGCCTTGGCCCACCGTGTCGGTCGCCGCCGGATTGATCAGTTGCAGGAGCGATCCCTCAAAAGGGAGCACTCGGGCCGGCGTGGAACCGGTCGCCGCCAAACTGATCGTGCCCGTAAAGGAACCGTCCGCCAGATTCACCTTCGCGGTGATCGGAGACGCGCCTGTTCCTGTGAGCGTCACTGTCTTGCCTGAACCCGCCAAGGTCACAGCGACAGGCAAACCGTAGGTATTGAATTCACTTTGATTATACAGGACCGGCGTGAAGACCGGCTGATTGTTATTATTGGCATCGAGGGTCTCGTTTGTGCAGGAAACCAGCAACAAAAGTGTCTTGCTGCTATCCAGACCAAGTTTGGCAACGAGCGCGTTCACGTCGGCGGGTGGCGTCCACGGCTCCATGCCGATGTTGACTCCCAACAGACCAAAGCCGGCCGGGAAAAGCTTGTCGGTGGAACCGGCGTTCTTAAGCCAATAAAAATCCGACCCCGTGCCGGCCGCCACATGATAAGTCTCGGGCGAACTGCCGCGCGCGCTGAGCGGCAAAAAGCCCGCGACAAAGCTCCATGCCCGCTTGTAAGGCATGATAAAAGGCCGGTAGGTGCCAGTGAAGTCGGTCGCACACGAGCCGGTGAACACCGTGCCGTCCGCCAGCTTCCCGCGGATCTGCATGACACCCGTATTCGCGATCGTCACCGCCGCATGCGCGGCCCCTGATGGATAAACCAGACTATCGGTATTAAAATTCTGCACATCCCCAATCACCATCGCGTAGGTTCCCTGCCAGGGCGCCGGCTGCGCAGCGTTGTAACCGCCCGTCTTGATGCCGCCGACCAAGGTTACAACCGACACGGGCGCGCCCGGAATCGTCAGGGTTCCCATCAGCCGGTTATTCCTGTCAATGGTGAGAGCCAGCGGCACTCCACCGCCCAGATCGATGGTGGTCGTAGCCAGTGTGCTGTCCGCATTCAATGCCATCATTCCCTTCAAGCTGCCCACAAAACCGCTTCCATACGTCAGCTTGCCGGTGAACGCGCCGGTCGCACTCACCAGCAGCTCCACTTTGCCGATCGGCACGGCGCCGGAATTCTCCAGAAGACCTTCAAACGATCCCGTCATCAACGACACGAAAGCCTGCACCACGATGGTGCGGGTCGTGATCGCGCTCTTCACCGAACCGTTCTGCGACCAAGTCGTCACCGTATAAACTCCCGGCTTGGCCGTGATCTGACCGGTGATCTGACCGGTGGAGGCATTTATCGTGAGTCCGGCCGGCAAGCCCTTGGCGAAGTAGGTGGTGCCCGACACCGCGCCGGCTCCGGCGATGCTGGCCGCGGACGTCTGCCTCAACACGACCGTCGCGAAGGCATCCACCGTGAGCAACTGGGGTTTCGTCACCGTTTTTTTACCCGCGGTGGTAACAGTGCAATGATACTGGTCGCCTGTCACCGCCAGATTGGCCGGCACCGTCAGCACCGCGGTGGTCGTGCCCGTGTAGCCGTCGCCATCAGTGATATCCGCCCAGATTTTTTCGCCGGCGGGCAGACGCTGCCACTGGAACGTGCTCACCGTATCCGGCACCCGAAAAACCACCGCTTTCCCAGGGCCGACGGTCACCCCTTTTGCGCCGACGATGAAAGTCGATTCGGCGCCGTTACCGTTGGAATCTTCCGCCCGGACGGTGATGGCCGCGGTCGCGGTGGCCTTTGGCAGGTTTAAGGTATGTCCGCTCACGAAGGCGGGAGCAGCCGTTGGATTGGTGCTCTCCACGCCAAAGGTGATCACCGACGGACCTCCTTGGGTCGAAGGACAAATCGGCACTACTTGGGCCGAGTATATCAGCACCAGATTGTTGATATATAAATTTTGCTGGCCGTTCTGCACATTCTGCAGCGGCGTTTGAGAAAAATCGTCGCCCAAAAATCCGGTTACGTCGTAACTCTGCAGCGCCGCAATCGTGTCCACCACCGTCATGCCGGTGCCGAGCACACGTGCGAAAACCGTGAATCCGCCGTTTTGGCTGTCCAGATTGGTGCTGTTGTCAGCCAGATTGAAAAACCACTGGCTCGTCGCGCTGTCGGGATCACCATCGACCTTGGCCATCGCAAGCGTGCCCCGGGTGTTGGACACATCGAATTCATTGTCCACGGTGCCGGTGGTGACCGTGGGGGTTACCACCCCGCCATTATCGAGAAAATAACCGCCCGTCTGCAGCACAAACCCCGGAATCGACCGGTGAAACAGGGTGCTATTATACGCACCTGAGTTCACATAACTCAAAAAATTCGTCACCGTGTTAGGCGCGTCATCGGCCAACATCTCGACGTTTATTTTTCCATAACCGGTGGAAAGCTGCACCACCTGGCCGGAAACTCCGGCGACATCAAAAAAATCAGCCAAGTTGATCGATACGACATCGGTCCCCGCAACAAGAGCCTGCGCGGGAATCGTCTGTGTGACCTCCGGAACCGTCGCCGAATCGGCGCGCGCCGATGTCGCAATGACAGCAAGTATCAGGACGAGGGGAAGTCTCATGGAGGGGTAAATATTAAGGAGTGCAGGCACGGCGCCAAGCTTTTGCGACCGCCCCACCGTCACCTTTGGCCTCAAACGGAACGCTTGGTGCAGTCAGCCAACTTCTTATACAGCGCCTCCAACCTCGGCGTCGTCACGCCCTTGGCCTTCGCCCTGCGCAGCGGCTCGCCCCAGATCGGCTCCACCTCCAGCGGCTTGCCCGCCAGATAATCGAGCATCGTCGAGGGTTTATACGGCCCCATCGGCCGCGTGCGCTCCACTTGGTCGACCACGAACTCCTCGGGAATCTTAAAACCATACGCCGCCGCAGCCGCCTGCACCTCGCGCATCAGCGCCCACACTTCAGACTCCCGCTCTGGAGAAGCCAGAATCACATCGGTCGTGATGCCTCCGCCGACCACGGAAAGCCCGTTGAATGGCACGTTCCACACCAGTTTGCGCCAGCGAGCCTCGGCCAGACTCGGGCTCACGTTCACCTTCACGCCTGCACGGCCAAACAGCTCCGCCACTGCCTGCGTGCGCGGCTGCGGCACACCGGCAAATTCTCCGATCACCACATACCCTGGCATCGTGCACTCGGTCACGCCCGGCGCGATACGGTTGGCACAAATAAAACAAAGCCCGCCCAATGTCCGCTCCGGTCCGACGACCGCCGCCACCGGCTCGTCGACGCCCAGCCCGTTCTGCAAATTCAACACCGCCGTGTTCGTGTGCAGCAACGGCGGCAGGATGCCCGCCAGCTGATCGTTGGCCGTCGCCTTGAGCGTGATGATCACGAGGTCAACCGGCCCGATTTCCTCGGGCGCCGCCGCCGCCTTGACCGACGGCAGCGCGAAATCTCCATCCGTCACCTTCACTGTGATTCCGCGCGTGCGCAGCACGTCGAGATCGCTGCGCGCCAGAAACGAAACATCCGCGCCCGCCCGCGCCAACCGGCCTCCGTAATAGAGCCCGAGCGCACCGGAACCGACAATCGCGATGGAAGAAATAGCCATGACCCGCCGACCTTAGCGGAGAAAAACCGGCAAACTCCAGAACTCATCCCAAAACCCTTCGACCACTCGGGGCATGTTCGGGTTAGACCCCATGGGAATGTGCGGACGACAGGCCTATCATCAGCCGTCTCTGTTTCATCAAAATCAACCGAACCATCATGCCCTACCAAATCAGCCCGACCACCAACGCCAAATTCATGTTCAACCTCAAGGCCGAGAACAATCAGGTGATTCTCACCAGTCAGGTTTACGAACAAAAGCAGTCCGCTTTCGAAGGCATCGCTTCGGTCCAGGCCAACGGCTCCGACGCCCGCAATTTCGAGCACAAGATGTCCACCGCCAACGAACCCTACTTCGTGCTCAAGGCCCAGAACGGTGAAATCATCGGCAAGAGCCAGATGTATTCCTCCCAGGCGGCCGCCGAAGTCGGCATCGCCTCCGTCCAAACCAACTCGGCCTCGGACGATATTTCAACGGCCGAGTAAGCCATTCCCGCGCAGCCACGAGCTCGGCGGTGATTCACGGCCTCAGCTTATCCGGCGAGGGATGCGCAGCCTCACGCTGGCGACGGGTAGCCGCCATGTTGTCCACCAAGTTCGGGTAACGCCGGCCGGCGGCTTTGGCGCGCGCCTTTGCCCACTCGATCGATTCCGGCGTGAGCGTGGTCTTCGTCGATGCATCACCGGCGACCGGTTTCTTTTGCTTCCAAGGAGGAGTCGGCATGGCGGAAATTGTTTCATCACTGCGGCGATCTCAAGCCTGGCCGGCGGATCGTCGGGCTGACCATACTGCGCGCAAAGGTGCGAAAAGTTTACTCGACGGGCTGAGGGACTTTGGCGAGTTGGGTCGGATCGTAACCTTGGGCGCGGATACGCTCCAGGATGGCGGCGTAGATGTCATCGGGCAGCTGACGATCACGGGAGAGAATCCAGAGCAGTCCACGGCCCGGGGTGCCGACGACGGCCCAGCGGTAGTCGGGGTCGAGTTCGAGCACGAGATAGGTCGAGGTGAATGGCCAGATGAAACGGACTTTCCACTCGGCGTTGGTCTGCGTGTTCACCACCCACGCCGAGCCGTGCCACGTGGTTTCGGGTGCGTCGAGGCCGCCTTTGCGGAAGGTGAAGTTGTTGACGAGCGTGCCGTCGGGCTTGCGTGCGTAGGTGTCGTAGCTGGCGACTTTTCCCTTCTCCAGAAAGTAGGGAATGTTCGCGATGACATACCAGCGCCCGAGGTAGCGATCCATGTCCACATGCTCCACGGTGCGCAACGGCGGAGCCTTGGGTGAGGACACACAACCAGCGAACAAGAGCGGTAGCAAGAGGGGTAGGAAACGCATCATGAAAGTCATACGCATGGGTCTGTCGCTCGGACGCCGCGACCGAAAAAACACTTAGCGGACTTACCCCTTCGACTTAACCGTGCCTACCCGGTGGCCGCGACAACCGCCCCGGGCGCGGAAAAGTTCCTCGGGCGGAACGTGAGGGCGATCAGGAAGGCGCCCAAACCCAGCGCTCCCGATACGAGAAACAGCCAGCCATAACTCCCAAACCGGTCGTAGATGAGTCCGCCCACCACCGGGCCCGTCGCCATGCCGAGACTCCCGGCCATCGCGGTGCCGCCGATCACCGTTCCCATCATCCGCATCGGAAAGGTCTCACGCGAGATCACCGCGTAAAGCGGCATCACCCCGGCATAGATGAATCCGAATGTCGCGGCGGCGGCATAAAACTGCCCGAGCTCGCGCACAAAAAAATACGCCATCGCCCCGCCGGCTTGCAGCAGCAGTCCGGTCACCAACACCCGGCGCGCGCCCAGCCGGTCGCCCAAAAGGCCAAACACGATCCGCCCCGCCATGCCGGCCAGCCCTTCCAGGCTGTAGATCGAGACGGCCGCGATCATCGGTATTCCACACGCCACCGCGTAGCTCACCGTGTGGAAGATCGGACCGGAATGCGTGGCGCAGCAGAAAAAATTAGTCAGCAGCAGGATGATGAACTGCGGTGAGCGAAGGACTTGCCGCACAGACACTCCCTCCCCGGCTCCGGCCGGTGTCACCGCAACCGCACGACCGGAAGCCCCCGGCGCGCATCGCACCAAGAACGACACGGGCAGCATCACCGCCGCCGCGAATCCCGCGATCACCAGCATCGACGTCCGCCAGTCGTGGTGTGAAATCAGCCACGCGGCGAACGGCGACATGGTCATCGGCGCCATGCCCATGCCCGCGGAGACCAGCGAGACCGCCAGGCTCCGGCGCGTTTCGAACCAGCCGGTCACGCAGGCCATCATCGGCGCGAAAATTGCCGCGGCGCTGCCACCGACCAGCACTCCGAATACGATTTGAAACTGCAGCAACGACGTCGTCCGGCTCGCCCATGCCAGCCCTGCGGCCAGACCGACCGCGCCCGCCAGCACCACGAAGCGCGGCCCCATCCGGTCTGAAAGTGCACCCCACGACACGCTGCCGAGCGCCATGGCGAGGAATGCGATGGTCATGGCGGTGGACACGCCGGAGACCGACCACCCCGTGTCACGGGCGATCGGCAGCAGGAACACCGGCAGGGAAAACATGGACCCGATGGCCACGCAGCCCAGCAGTCCGCCGGCGGCAACAATCACCCAGCGGTAACGCGTATGAGTTTTTGATTCGTTCATGGAAATGGAGGCGACCTTCTCTTGATCAACGAACCAATCCGCCCGCAACAGACACCGCCACACGATTTTCATCGAACCGACGAACTCAGACCTCGACGACCCAAGGAGGCCGCGCGAGTTATATCAATTTCCCGAAGCTCCTTCTCCCGCAGACCCCATAAATCAACAAACAGCGGCCGGCCCCGGTTGGCTCGCCCCCCACTTCAACAAGGCATCGAGCGCCGGGCAGAGCGACTGGCCCCACTCGGTGAGCGAATACTCCACCTTCGGCGGAATCTCCGGATAAATTTTCCGGCGCACGATGCCGTCTTTTTCCATCTGCCTGAGCTGCTGGGCGAGCATCTTCTGGGTGACGGCGGGAATCGCCCGCTCAAGGTCGGAAAACCGCCGCACTTCTCCGCCGAAAAGCTGAAAGAGGATGAGTAGTTTCCAGCGGCCTTCGATCATGTGCAACGCCTGCTCGACTCCTTCCGCCGCAGTGATGCGCGTCCAGCGTTTGCCCTTCGGAGAGGCACTTACTTTTTTGTGGGTTCTTCCCATAAACACAGCCTTGCGGTATTCTAGGCTGATGAGAACGCGAAATCATTCCATTACGCTGCCGGAGGCCGTCGCGGCCTATTGGACGGCGGCAAACGCCGGGGCAAACGAAGCGGCCTTGGCCTGTTTTTCCCCAGACGCCGTGGTCCATGACGAAGGCAAGGATCTGCGCGGGCCCGACGCGATCCGGACCTGGATCGACGAAACCACGCGCAAATACCACCCCTTGGTAGAACCGCTGCGGATCGAGGAAAAAGACGGCAGGCACTTGGTGACCGCGCGCGTCTCGGGCGACTTTCCCGGGAGCCCGGTGGAGCTGGATTACGCCTTCACCCTCAAGCATCAGAAAATCACCCGCCTGGAAATCTCATGAGCACGCATACAACCAAACCGATTCCATCCGACGCCCACGAATTTTCCGGCAAACGCATCCTCGTAACCGGCGGCACGAAGGGCGCCGGTGAAGCCATCGTGCGCCGGCTTGCGGCAGGCGGGGCAACGGTCGCCACCACGGCACGGTCCGGCCCGCTCAACGGCCTGCCTGCGGAGGTTTTCATCCAGGCTGATCTTGCCACTGTGGAAGGCGCCGCGACCGTGGCCGAAACGGTGCTGAGCAAACTTGGCGGCGTGGACATCCTCGTGCATAACGTCGGAGGCTCCAAGACGCCCGGTGGCGGATTCGCCGCGGCGACGGAGTCCTGCTGGCAGGATGAGCTGAATATCAACCTGCTGGCGGCCGTGCGACTGGACCGGTTGCTGGTGCCGGGCATGGTGACCCGCAGATGCGGCGTGGTCGCACACATCAGTTCCATCCAGCGACGACTACCGCTCCATGATTCCACTACGGCCTACGCAGCGGCCAAGGCTGCGTTGTCGGCCTACAGCAAGGCGCTGTCGAAGGAACTCGGCCCGAAAGGCGTGCGGGTTAACTCCATCGCGCCGGGCTGGATTTACACCACGGCGGCCGAGGCGATGGTGAAGCGACTGGCGGCCAGCGCCAACACCAACGAGGAAACGGCACGGCAAGGCATCGTGGATGCCTTGGGCGGGATTCCCTTGGGGCGCCCGGCGTTTCCACAAGAGATCGCGGAGCTGGTGGCATTTCTGGTGTCGGATCGGGCGAGTGCGATCCACGGCGCGGAATACGTGATCGACTGCGGCACGATTCCGACGGTGTGAATCGGATTAACGCGCGGGTCTTGAACGCACAAGGCC
Source organism: Rariglobus sp. (assembly GCA_035493815.1). GTDB lineage: Bacteria > Verrucomicrobiota > Verrucomicrobiia > Opitutales > Opitutaceae > Rariglobus. The sequence goes on along the minus strand of DATJHQ010000008.1, from coordinate 29,426 downwards.
GCCTTGCTGCGAACGGAACTCTAGCTCGAAGGCATCAAGGGTCGAGGAACTAGCCGACGGAGAGCGAACGGCTAGTTGGCCTCCATCCACAGAGCACAAGTAAATCGGCCCGCAAAAAGTAGCCTAAGCGGCCTGATCCCTTCAGATCACCCCTCAGAGGGAAGCGGCGGTCAACAGTGCCTCGATTTTGTTGTCCAGCTCCTGCGCCACTTTCAGCGCCTGCGCATTTCCGTAGGGAGTGAGAAAACCAACCATCTTGTCGTAGGATAAGCGAACCCCGTCCAAACGTTCATCGATCAGGATGGTCACTGGCGCGTAAGAAGCGGCATCGGGCACGTGCACGACCATCGACTGCATGATAAGTGGATTGCCGATGAGAAAACGTATGCTGCGCGGCGTCTCAGTATTTTGCACCCTTCGGTTTACGACTCCTATATTAAAACGGACAAATTCGATCAGGCCCGACGGCCCCACGGCATTGTGCACGATTTGCTTCAGTTCGTCGTGGGTGTTTGCAGCGGCCATCTCCTTTTGAAAGGTATGAATATCAGGATGGCCGACCGCCGCTTCGAGCCGTGCGATGACTCGTTCGAATGGTTGAGTGGAAATCGTGTGGAAGCGCTGTATAAGTGTGTGCATCGTTAATTTAGGTTATGGTTGGTGTGCCCTCAACGAATCCCGACAACCTGCCGACGAGGCTCATGGTGACCAGGGAAAGGGCGAATTCATGGCAATGATGATTGGGTGGAAAAGAGCGGAGGATCAGACGGCTTTGAGGTAGCGGGGACCTGGCTGGGAGTTGGCGAACTTGCTTTGGAAGGCCTGGCGGGCGGCCTCGTAGCGATTCCAGTCCTCGCCATCCTGAAGCGGCGGGATGGTGATGATTTCGCCGGCATCAAGTCCGGCCAAGGCGGCGTCGACCATTGCTTCGGATTTCATGACCCAGGTGGCAGGCAGGTTCTCGTGCGGCAGGCCGGCAACACTCCAGAATTCGGTGGCGGTGGCCCCGGGAAGGACAGCTTGCACGCGGACGCCCTTGTCGCGGAGCTCGTGGTCGAGGGATTGGGTAAAGGTGAGGACGAAGGATTTCGAGGCGCCGTAAACGCCGTTCATGAGTTCGGGGGCGATGGCGACGATGGACGAAATGTTGATCACGGTGCCGCGGCCGCGGGCCACGAAGCCGGGCACGGCCGCGTAGGTAAGACGGGTGAGCGCCGTGACGTTGAGGTCGATCATCTCCTCCATCGTGTCGACGTTGGATTGGAGAAGCGGGGCGACGCCGCCGAAGCCGGCGTTGTTGACGAGGAGCTCGATGGAGGCGTCCGAACCGAGGCGCTCCTCGACGCGCAGGCGGTCGGGGGCGGCGGAGAGGTCTGCGGGGAAAACCTCGACCGAGCGGCCGGTGGCCGCGGTGATGCGTTCCGCGACGGCGGCGAGGCGGTCGGCGTTGCGGGCGACGAGGATGAGGTCGTAGCCACGATGGGCGAGGCGGTCGGCGTAGATGGCTCCGATGCCCGAGGAAGCGCCGGTGACGAGGGCTTTGGGAGCGGAGACAGAGGAGGCGATGGTGTTCATTTTGATGAGGGAGGAAGTGGTTTTGATTGGTCCGTTTTTCGGATTGCCCATGACTATATCGTAAACGCAGGATGTCCGGTATGTCATATAAACAACTTTTTAGGCCATCCGATGAAATCGCGAAAAAAAGCGGTCCGCGCGAGCTTGCGATGGTGGTTCACCCGGGGTTCCAAGTGCTGAGCCTCGCGGTCACAACGGTGTTCGAGATGGCCAACGAAACCGCCGGAGAGGAGGCCTACCATGTCACCCTCTTCTCGGAGTCAGGCGGGCTGGTGCGGTCCTCGCTGGGCTTCTCCATTCAAACGGAACGGCTCCCGAAGCGCATCAAAAAAGTCGATACGATCATCGCGGCGGGAAACAATGACTTCAAGCCGGCGAGCGAGCCGCTGGTGCGTTTCCTCCGAACCAATGCGGGGGCGGTGCGTCGCATGGCGGCGACGTGCACGGGGGCTTTGTTTCTCGCGCAGGCGGGGCTGCTCGACAGCCGGCGGGCGACGACCCATTGGTTTTACGCAGACCGCCTGCGGGAGAAGTATCCGGCGGTGACGATTGATGAAGACCGGATCTTTATTGAAGACGGTCCGATCTGGACTTCGGCCGGCATGACCTCGGCCATCGACATGGCGATTGCGATGGTGGAGCAGGACCTCGGGGCGGGCATCGCGAAGATCGTCGCCAAGAAGATGGTGGTCTATCATCGGCGCACGGGCGGGCAGTCGCAGCATTCAGCTTTGCTGGATCTCGCGCCGAAGTCGGACCGCATCCAGAAAGCGCTGACGTATGCCCGCGCGAACCTGAAGAAGATCACTTCGGTTGAGAGTTTGGCCGAGGTGGCGACGTTGAGCCTGCGTCAGTTTAACCGGCTGTTTCGGGTGGAAACGGGAACATCGCCGGCGAGCGCGCTGGAGCGCCTGCGGGTGGAGGAGGCACGACTGATGATGGAGTCGGGCAACCACTCGCTCGACGAAATCGCGGAGGAGACGGGGTTCGGCGAACGCGAGCGCATGCGCCGGGCGTTCCTGCGCGCCTTCGGCCAGTCGCCGCAGGCAATCCGACGCGTGACCCGAACACAGGTCGTGGCGATCTAACGACCTTCGGCGCTGCCGCTTTGCCCCGCCGAACAGGGAGAGTATCCGAGGAGTCCGGATAATACCGAGAAAAGGAGCATATAGCAGCCTGCCTTCTTCGGCTTACCGGCCCAGTCATTTTTTCGAATACCGAAGGACCGACCCCATTGCCCCAATCTAGCATCTAGCGGCCTGACCCCTTCGACTTACCTACCCCTTCGACTTACCTGCCCGATCCCCTTCGTATCAACAGCGTGACCGCGGCTCGGCGCTTGGGATCATGGGGAACTTTGCGAACTCCTGAAATACAACAATACTCGGCCCGACCCCATTGGCTCGCGGGACCCCGTTGGCTCGACGGTCTCACTGGCCTAACTTAGCGCCATTCAGGCCCGCCCCCCTTAGGCTCCGACCCCTTTGGTTCGCCCGGCTTGGACCGACTTGACGGCGCTTAACTGATAAATACGGTGCGCCACAATCCGTAGTATACACAGTGTGACAAACTACAATCGGTGGGCCTTTGTGACATCCCACACGGCGTCAGCATGGCTCAACTAACCATAAAAATATCCCGTTAGGAGCTTCTCATACAATATGAGTGTGTTTTTTAAACACATTACAATCAATTTATTACGCATTAAATTAGGGTCTAGGCCTCAGTTATGCAGGGGAAATACCTGATGATTACTCATAAAATCAGGTCCGCCCAGACCCATTTTGGGCATATCCCCAACGGGGAAAACATCGTGCTCGGAGTCATAGATTCCGAGGCACTGCGCAATAGAATCAATCAGGCCGGCTTCCCTTACCCCCTACAAGAAGGCTTGAGCCTTTTGCCTGCCGCAAACAGGGGTAAAGCATGCCGTGAAAATGCAGAGGGCTGGTTTCAAATTCACCGTGATCGCCCCAAAGAAACGGCATATCGTACGGTTCGCTGGCATTGGCGGATGAAGCGTGGCGATTGGTATGAAGATCAAGAGCGAGACGTTGATGTGCCGTATCAACGTTACCCGCGCACTTTTCACAATCCATACAGCATGGAGCTAACGGTTCGCTACACCGCGAGTGGCGAAACAGTCATTGTTCTCCCTCATATCGTTCAAGGACAAACATCCCAGCACCAACTCAAGACAGCCGTAAATCTGCTGATTGAGCTCTTCGGGTCGTGTGAGGTCATGAACAACAATCTAGAGCGCCTAATGCCAGTTGAAGTTCAGCGTATCAACTGGGAGGTGCTACCTCCTGGAGAAATGCCGTTTGAGCAACTCCGTGCACATCTCGAACCGTCGACACGGAATGAATCTCAAAACAAGCGCGATATGATTCTACGTCGTTTCCAAGTTCTTAATTCCTACCAACCGGACGCCCGCATGGTCGGTCGTCACGGATTCAGTGGCTATGTTATCTTCGTCTATACCCAGCGCAATTTGGTGCTTCTCGAAAACGCCCGTTACGGCAATGCCTCGTATGGGCTCGGCTCCAATTGGGAGACCCTGTCGCGACTTTCAAAAGCCGAGCTGCTCAATGAGCATCTCCACGAGTTCCGCTACATCCACAATGCGGGATGGGAAGACAGGATCCGTGAGCTTTTCGACGGACGGCTCGCAGCTTAAGTGGCTTAGCCGGCGACAACCGCCAAAGTCCAAACCTCCGCCCATTCAACCGAGCGGAGGTTTTTTATTTCCCGAGAGACGCGCAACAAGAGACATGGGCCATGTTTTGTTGTTTTTTAAGAATTATAAAGAGTCGGATACAAACCAACAACTTACAGCCCTGCTCGGCTGGCTTCACGCCGGTGACCTACAATAATCTTAGCGCGAGGAAAAAACCCGGTGAACAACCCACGCCGACATCTTGATCAACCCATGCAACCATATGAGAAATGAAGCGCGATATGACACTCAAACAATCGAATTTAAAACAGTCACTTAGTGCTTATATAAAAGTAGTTAAATTGAGTATAAAATCAACTTGGCAAGGAAACGAAATGGATTATGAGTGCATCCATGATCGTTCGCTACGAGCCTCCCCGTGATTGGATCAAGTATGACCGGCTCGCCATTCTCGACGAGCTGATGGCCGCCAAGGCCGCCATGCTGGCTCTCACACAAATCCCCTATCAGCGCAGTTGGGCGGATGAGCTACAAAAAGTGCAGCTCAAGCGAGAGGTCGCCGGCACATCCCGGATCGAGGGCGCGGAGTTCACGGAAAAGGAACTCGAAGCCGCCATGCGAGAGACGCCAGAGCAGCTCGAAACCCGATCACAACGCCAAGCCGCTGCCGCCGTGCTTACATACCGCTGGATCGCACAGCTTCCCTCGGATAGACCGGTGGATGTGCCGCTGATCTGCGATGTCCACCGCCGCATGGTCAGCAATTGCGACGACGATCATTGTGCCCCCGGACGCATGCGTGAACGCGATCAAAATGTAACCTTCGGTGCTCCTCGGCACCGCGGTTGTGAAGGCGGAGACGAATGCCAGCGCATGATGGAGAGCCTTGTCGAAGCAGCCCGCACCCGCTACCACGACCACGATCCGCTGCTTCAGGCACTGGCCCTACACTACCATTTTGCGGCGATGCACCCTTTCCTTGACGGCAACGGCCGCACTGCCCGCGCGCTGGAGGCGATCCTGCTCCGTCGCACCGGCCTGCGCGACACGTTGTTCATCGCCATGTCGAATTACTACTACGAACAGAAGACCGGCTACCTAAACGCACTCAACGACACCCGCGCGGGTGACCATGACCTGACGGTGTTTTTTAAATTTGCCCTCAAGGGGGTGGAGAGCCAATGCCGTCGCCTCTTCGGCGAAATCCGCCTGCAGGTCACCAAGGCGCTTTTCCGAAACACCATGACCGATCTCTTCGGCCGCCTGCAGTCTCCGCGCAAACGAGCCCTGTCAGCGCGCCATGTGCAATTACTCAATCTGTTCCTCGACGAGGAGGAAATGCTCCTCACAACCGTCACCGAACGCACCCGGCATTTCTATCGCGTGAGCAATCCTTACCGCGCGCTTATTCGCGACCTGAACTATCTGATCGGCCTAAATGCCATCGCGGCCAAGCGCCTTCCCGACAACGGCGGGTTTCTCCTCAGCATAAATCTGGAATGGCCGACACAGATAACCGAAACAGAGTTTTTCCAAAAGATGAAGGAGATGCCCAAGGGCAAAGTTTACGGCTTCCTCTCTATCTGAAACGCTTGCCTATCGCGGCTAGTAACACGCTAGCAAACTTTGTCTTTCACCGCTTGAGTTGCCGTTGATTAGTCGTGCGTCGGCCGCGCGAAAGACTGGCTGCCCGTTAATGTGAGACCTCCGGCAGGGACGCCTGCTGGGGGCTCTCGGACGAGCCAAAGGGGTCGGACGAGCCAAAGGCGGACGAGCCAAAGGGGTCGGGCCGCTAGATGCTAGAAATCAGCCCGTGCGGTGCAGCCAGTAGTCAGGATCGCGCTGCATCGGCATCACGGCGACGATGCGCACGTGGTCGGGCTTGTCTTCGTAGAGAATGGCGAACGGGAACACCGTCGAGAAATGCCGCCGGATCGGACCCCGGATGCGCCGGAAGAGCAGCGGTGAGCGGCAGGCGTCCCCAATCAGTCGCTCGATTTCATCGTAAAACCGTCCGCCCAGCTCGGAATTGATCTTCGCGTAGTCTTCGGCCGCCTGGGCGTATTCGTCGAGCGCCTCGCGGTGAAACCCGTGCGGCTTCATCTCCCCACGATCTTGCGGATGCGCGCGCTGGCGACGTCACCCGGAATCAACTCGGCCTTGCCACTGTCCAGTTCGGCGGAGCGCCGCAGGGCGACTTCCGTCCATGCATCTTGGCGGGTGGCACTCATGCCGCCGTGTTTGGCGAGCGCGATACGATCAAGCAGCTCGGCAACGGCATCAACCGGCCATTGTGAGGTCTCCTCAACAATTTGATCTGCGGTCATCGGCATGCCCCAAACTGTGCCGCTTTCGTGCCAACTGGCAACCTCGCGATTGACCGCAGGATTTCGCAGATGGGCGCAGATTTACGGTCTCCAATCCCCGGCGTCATCAGACGCCCCTCCGCTTAATCGTGAAGGCCATTGGCCGGAGCTTCTCCCAGAGAATTCGCCCATTGGCGGATTCCATGAGTGGTCAACAACTCCGTGGCCGGGTCATTTTTTTGAGTCCGTAGGATATGCGCAAAAAAGCCGCGCACCCTTTCGGATGCACGGCTTTGGTTTTCCTCACCTGCGCTGTGATCGAAGCTGCGCAGGCAATTTTTAACTTACCGCAGGAATGCTTCGTGCAGGCCGCCGTCCACGGTGATGACTTGTCCCGTGGTCTTGCTGAGGCGCTTCGTGACGAGGAGGAAATACGCCTCGGCCTGGTCGGCCGGGGTGATCGGGCTCTTGGTCAACGTGCGGTCGGCGTAGAACTGGGCCAGCTTCGTCACGAGGCTGTCGGTCGCTTCGTCATCCGTGTAGGGGATGTTGTATTTCGCCAGCGAGCCGATGACGCGGTCGCGGGGGAACATCGCGGAGCCTTGCACAACCGTCGCGGGGGCGACGCCGTTGACGCGGACGAGCGGGGCCAGCTCGATGGCGAGTTCGCGCACGAGGTGGTTGGCGGCGGCTTTCGAGGTGTCGTAGGCGAGCGAGCCTTTCTTCGCGACGGCGGCGTTGGCCGAGGTCGTGAGGACGAGGTTGCCGCGCAGGCCCTGCTCTTTCCACGATTTGAAGGCTTCGTCGGCGACGAGGTAGCTGCCGGTGACGTTGATGTTGAAGGTGAGCGCCCACTTGTCGTCGGGGATGTGGCCGGTGGTGTCGGAGGGCACGAAGATGCCGGCGGTCACGCAGATGCTGTCGAAGCCGCCGTAGGCGAGCGCGACCTTGTCCAACATCGCGCGGATGCTGGCGCGGTCGGTGATGTTGGCGGCGAGGCCGAGGGCGGGGCCGCAACCGGAGAGGCCGGTGCCGGCGACGCCGATGCCGAGGCCGTATTTGGACTCGATTTCCTTGGCGGTGGCTTCGGCGGCGGCGGCGTTGAGGTCAACGCACACGATGTGGGCGCCTTCCTTGACGAGGCGGTGGGCGGTTTCCTTGCCGATGCCGGAGCCGGCGCCGATGACGACGATGACCTGGCGGGCGAGTTCCTTCTCGGCGGGCATGCGCTTGAGCTTGGCCTCTTCGAGGAGCCAATACTCGATGTCGAAGGCTTCCTGGAGCGGGAGGGCGACGTAAGTGTCGATGGCCTCGGCGCCGCGCATGACTTCGACGGCGCAGTTGTAGAACTCGGCGGTGACGCGGCTCTCGGACTTGTCCTTGCCCCAGGCGATCATGCCGAGGCCGGGGATGAGAACGACGGTGGGGTTCGGGTCACGCTGGGCGGGCGAGTTGGCGTGTTTGCACTTCGCGTAGTAGGCGGCGTAGTCCTTGCGGTAGGCGTCGAGACCGGCGGCGAGCTTGGCCTTGAGGGCGGCGACGTCCTCGGTCTGGGGGTTCCAGTTGACGTAGAGCGGCTTGATCTTGGTGCGGAGGAAGTGGTCGGGACAGCTGGTGCCGAGTTCGGCAAGGCGGGCGGCGTCCTTGGAGTTGACGAAGCGGAGGATCTTGGCGTCGTCCTGCACGGTGCCGACGAAGCGTTTTTCCTTGGAGACCTGGCCGCGGAGCCAGGGGAGGATGGCGGAGAAGGTCGCGTTGCGGTTCTCGGTGTCGAGGGTGGCGTAGAGTTGTCCGCCGAAGGCCGTGGCGTCACCGCCCTTGGCGGCGTATTTGGCCTCGATGTAGGCGGCGGCGGTCTCGATGAAGTCGAGGGTGTGCGCGTAGCAGGTCTTCTCGTCGTCATCCCACGAGATGAAGCCGTGCTGGCCCATCATGATGGCTTTGATGGCGGGCTGTTTTTTCGCGATCTCCTGCATGGCGAGGCCGAGCTCGAAGCCGGGGCGCATCCAGGGAACGTAGGCCATTTTGCCCCCGAAGATTTCCTGGGTGAGTTTCTCGCGGTTGGCCGAGGCGGCGATGGCGATGATCGCGTTCGGGTGCATGTGGTCCACGTGCTTGCCGGGGAGAAAGCTGTGGAGCGTCGTGTCGATCGAGGAGGCGCGGGGGTTGAGGTTGAAGGTGGCGTGGGAGAACATGCCGACCATGTCGTCCTCGGCCTGCGACTTCAGGCCCTTGTCGGGACGGGCGGCGTAGAGCTTCTGCAGATCGAGGAGCTTCTGCTGGTAGAGGGAGGAGAAGTTTTCGCGGGTGCTGGTGCGGAGGTCGCCGCCGGAGCCTTTGACCCAGAGGACCTCGGTGGCCTGTCCGGAGAGCGGATCCTTTTCCTGGATCTTGGCGGAGGTGTTGCCACCACCGGTGTTGGTAATGCGCTGATCGCTACCGAGGAGATTGGAGCGGTAGATCAAGCGACCGACTGGATCGAGGGAAGCGGCCTTGGCATCATCCCAGGAGAAGTTGACGTGTTTGTAGGAGGACATGTGGGTGGATCTGGAAAAACGACGGACGGACGAAAACGCGCGCTCAGAGGCCGAGAGCCTTCTGGCGGTAGTGCTCGTCGGGACGACCGGCGATGCGCGCGACCTGGGCGGACGTGAGGAACTTCGGCAAACCGCCGATGGACGCGGCGCCGATGAAAATCTCGGCGGCCTTCACGGCCATGAGCGTCGCGGCGAGAACGGATTCCGGCGTGGCGCCGAGGGCGATCAAACCGTGGTTTTCGAGAAGGATGACGCGCGGGGCGCGGGCAAGACGCCTGATGTAGGCATCGACGGCTTTCTTGATCGCCTGCGAGAGCTTGAGGCCGGGATCGGTGTAGGGAACGAACACACTCTCGACCCCGCAGCAGACGACCTCGTCGGGAAAGAGGCGGCGCGCGGCAAACGTCTTCCCGTGCTTCGAGCAGAGGACCGAGTTGACCGCGATGGGATGCGTGTGGCCGACAAAATTGACCCCGGGCAACGTGAGGAGGTAAGCGTGAAAAATCGCCTCGACGGAAGGCTTGCGCGCCGCGCCATCGACACGGGCGGAGAAGAGCCGCTCGTCGATGGCGGTGTCGGTCATCGCCTTCGCCTTCATGAGCGGGAGCAAATCCGCAAAGCGGCATTCGGTGACGCCCGGCGCGGTCAACGTCGCGAGGTTGGAACCGGACGCCTTCACCACAAACGTGTCGTCGGAAAGACGGGTGGAAGTGTTGCCCTCCCCCAAAATCGCCAGCTTACGCTCTTCGCGGCCAAGCTGATGCGAAAGGCCAAGCATGCGGTTTTTGAGATCAGACGTAGGGGAGCTGGACATGGGAAAGATTAATAAATGGTAGATTTTGGCACATTTCCATCAAAATTAAACCCGTCCTCACATAAACAAGGACAGACGTATCGCCGAAGGTAACACGTCCACTCGGAGCAATTCACGACAAAACCATTTAACCCCGAATCCACATTAGCGTTTAACCATGAATGGTTAAAAAATCATTCTCTTTCTCTGTCAGAAAACACCAACGGAGCCGGTTCAATGATTTCGCAAGTGATAGTCGAAGAAACGGCCCGCCAGGACCGCGGAAAATCAGCAAAAAATCCGGTGCTGCGAGCAGCGCGGCGGGCGCTTCTCAGGTTTTCCGCACGCAGGTATCGCGGGCGATCTTTCGATGTCCCGGATAATCGACGATGGCGTGCAGCCCGCGGCTTTCGTGGCGCTTCAAGGCGCAGGCGACGATGAGTTCGGCCACCTGGATCAGGTTGCGCAGTTCAAGCAGGTGCGCATCGACGGAAAAATTCCAGTAATACTCGCCGATCTCGCGATCAAGGTTGGCGATGCGGGTGCGGGCGCGTTCGAGGCGCTTGGTCGTGCGCATGATGCTCACGTAATCCCACATCGTGCGGCGCAGCTCTTCCCAGTTATGGGCGATGACAACGCGCTCGTCGATGTCGCCGCCACCAAGATCCACCCAGTCGGGGATGACGGGCTTGGGCAGCTTGCGGGCGATTTTCAGGTAGCCATCAACCGATTCGGCGCCACGGTGCGCCATGACCACGGCTTCGAGCAGGGAATTGCTCGCAAGACGGTTCGCACCGTGCAGACCGGTGCAGGCGACTTCGCCGCAGGCGTAGAGACCGTCGAGAGAGGTCTCGGCGGAAAGATTGGTGGCGACGCCGCCGCAGGTGTAGTGCGCGGCGGGCACGACCGGGATCATTTTTTTGGCGATGTTGATCCCGAGATTCTTGCAGGTCTGGTAAATCTGCGGAAAGCGCGTGCGCAGGAAGGCTTCGTTGCGATGCGTGATGTCGAGCCACACGTGGGGCGCCCCCGATTTCTTCATCTCGGTGTCGATGGCGCGGGCCACGATGTCGCGCGGCGCGAGGTCGGCCATCTTGTGATAGCCTTTCATGAAGGCCTCGCCGGCGAGATTGCGCAGCACGGCGCCCTCGCCGCGCACGGCCTCGCTGATGAGGAAACGCGCGGCGGTGGTCGAATAAAGCGCGGTGGGGTGAAACTGGATGAACTCCATGTTCCGCACCTCGACGCCGGCGCGATAGGCCATGGCGATGCCGTCGCCGGTGGCGATGTCGGGATTGGTCGTGTAGAGATAGGCCTGCCCCGCCCCGCCGGTGGACAGCATCACGACCGGCGCGCGAAACGTCATCACGCGGCCGTCGCGCACGTCGAGCGCATGGACGCCGAGCACGCGGTCGGCGCCGCGCGGTTTGGGGCCGGCGAGCTTGCGACGGGTGATGACATCGATGGCGAACATGTGCTCGAACATCGCGATGCGCGGCTCGCGCGAAAGCGCCTTGATGAGCGCGGCTTCGATGGCCTTGCCCGTCATGTCCTTCACGTGGAGCACGCGGCGTTCGCTGTGGCCGCCCTCGCGGCCGAGGTCGTAGCCGCCGGATTCGTCACGGGAAAATTTCAAGCCGAGATCAATCAGTTCCTTCACGCGCGCAGGACCGTCGCGCACGATCTCGCGCACAACCTTCCCGTCACACAGGCCGTCGCCCGCCACGAGGGTGTCTTCGACATGCTTGTCGAAATCATCGGTCTGGCCGGTGACGACCGCAATGCCGCCCTGCGCCCAGTTGGTGCTGGAGTCGGCCTTGGCCTTCTTGGTGAGAATGGCGACCGAGTGGCCTTTTTGCGCGACCTTGAGCGCGAAGCTCAAACCCGCGATGCCGCTGCCGATGACGAGAACGTCGAAGGAGTTGCTCACGGGAATCAGAGCAGCTCGTTGTCGATCAGGCGGACTTCATCGACCCACACGGCGATGGTCATGACGACCTTGCCTGGGACGATCTCGCCCTTGACGGCTTCCATCGTCGTGCGATCCACAATGGAAGCGTAGATCAGCCGCACGCGGCGGTGTTGCGCGATCAGATGGGTGACCTCGGCGATGAGGCGGTCCACGCGAAGTTCGCCGGCGCCGACCATGTCGGCGGCCTTGCGCAGGGCGCGGTAAATCACCAGCGCCTCGACGCGTTGCGTCGAGGTCAGGTAGCGGTTGCGCGAACTGATCGCGAGTCCGTCCGGCTCGCGCAACGTCGGCGCAACGACCACATCGACCGTGAAGTGCAGGTCGGCGACCATTTTCTTGATGACGGCGACCTGTTGCGCGTCCTTCTGGCCGAAGACGGCGAGCTCCGGCCTCACGATGTTGAACAGTTTCGCCACCACCGTGGTGACCCCGCGGAAATGCGACGGACGCGACACGCCTTCGAGCGGCTTCGCGATGTGCTCCTCGACAATGTAGGTCGAGTAGCCCTTCGGATAAATCTCATCCACGGAAGGCGCGAAAACGATATCCGCCCCGGCGGCCTCGCACGCGGCGATATCGGCCTCCAGGGAGCGCGGGTATTTGGAGAAATCCTCGCTCGGCCCGAACTGCGTGGGGTTCACAAAAATGGACACGACCACCGTGTCGGCCTGCTCGGCGGCGAGCTTGATCAGGCTCACATGCCCGTCATGAAGCGCGCCCATGGTGGGCACAAGACCGATGATCTGGCCCTTGGACCGCAGGTCCTCGGCCAGCGTCTGCATCTCAAAAACCGACGTGATGGTTTGCATGAAGCGTGGGGATCGCGGGGAAACGCGAGGCTTGAACTAAGCGACGCTGCGCCGCTTATTCAAGTTTTTCGCCCCTTAAAGACCACTCTTACGCTTCTTTCACTCGTCCATCCATGATCCGCATCAACGAAAACTACCTTAAGCTGAAGGCTTCCTACCTGTTTTCCGACATCGCCAAGCGCGTGACGGCCTACACCACCGCCAACCCCGACAAGCCCGTCATCCGTCTCGGCATCGGCGACGTCACCGAGCCCCTCGCGCCTTCCGTGCTGAAGGCCTTCCATGCCGGCGTCGACGAGATGGCCGTGCGCGCCACTTTCAAGGGCTACGGTCCCGAGCAGGGCTACGCCTTCCTCCGCGAAGCCATCGCCACCAACGACTACGTCGCGCGCGGCTGCCCCATCGCGGCCGACGAGATTTTCGTCTCCGACGGCTCCAAGTGCGACTGCGGCAACATTCAGGAAATCTTCGCCACCGAGGGCCTCAAGCTCGCCATCCCCGACCCCGTGTATCCCGTTTATGTGGACACGAACGTCATGGCCGGCCGCACCGGCACCAATCTCGACGGCCGCTACACCGGCATCACCTACCTCGATTCCACGCCCGCCAACGGCTACGTGCCCGCCATCCCGGCGGTCGCCACGGATCTGATTTATCTCTGCTTCCCCAACAATCCGACCGGCGCCGTCGCCACCAAGGAACAGCTCACCGCCTGGGTCGCCTACGCCAAGGCCCACAAGGCGATCATCCTCTTCGACAGCGCCTACGAGGCCTACATCCGCGATCCGCAGATCCCCCACTCCATCTACGAAATCCCCGGCGCCGACGAGGTCGCCATTGAGTTCCGCAGCTTCTCCAAGACCGCCGGCTTCACCGGCACGCGCTGCGCCTACACCGTCGTCCCCAAGAAGCTCGTCGCCTATGACGTCGCCGGCAACGCGCACCCGATCCACGCCCTCTGGAACCGCCGCCACACGACCAAGTTCAACGGCGTCTCCTACCCCGTGCAAAAGGCCGCCGCCGCCATCTACACCGCCGAGGGCAAGGCCGAGGTGAAGGCCATGACGGACTTCTACCTCGCCAACGCCGCGCTCATCCGCAAGGCCGTGACCGACCTCGGTTTCAGCTGCATCGGCGGCGACAACGCCCCCTACATCTGGATCAACACGGGCACGGATTCATGGGCGTTTTTCGACAAGCTTCTCAACGAGGCCCAGGTCGTCTGCACGCCCGGCGCCGGCTTCGGCAAGTGCGGCGAAGGTCACGTGCGCATCAGCGCCTTCAACTCGCGCGAAAACGTCGAGAAGGCGCTCGTCCGCATCGCCGCCGCGCTGAAGAAGTAAACCCGGGACGCGGAATAGTCCGCGTCCCTGACGCCAAAAGGCCCGGCTTGATTGCCGGGCCTTTTTCGTGCGGCGGGCCGCCAGTCCCGCGGACTGATCCTCTTATTACTTGGCGGGCAGGGTATCCACAATTTCGTCACCCAGCGCGGCGACGTCGGCGCTCAACAACTGGGCAAGCTTGCCGAAGTCCTTGCCATCCCACGCGGCCTGCGGGGCCGTGAAAGTCTTCCGCACCACGACCGCGCCACCCGGCTTGGCCTCGGTGATTTCAACGGTGCAGACAAAACAGGCCGCCGTCGCGCCGTCGGCCTTCCGCTCGCCTTCGCAACGCTGCACGCTCACGGCCACGTCGTAGTCGCGTTTCACGTCAAAGGGGAACGGTTGCAGGTAAACCCGGCCGACCTTGGGCGAACTCTGCAGGCGCGCCATCACCAGCCGCTCGATGCCGGCCGCCGGCAGCTCGGCCCAGCGCGCGTAATCCTGGTAGGCGATCTCGTTGGCCGCGCTGCGCACGATCATCGCCTTGCCGTTGAGATAGGGAACCACCTCGACGCGGCGCACGCCGATGCTGAGCGCATTCTCCAGGCGGGCCGGACCCGGATCGGCGAACGACGGACCCGTGAGCACATAGTAATGGGTGGGATCGGTCTGCGGCGCGGGGATGATCGAGCAACCCGCTTGGAAAAGCAGCGCGCCGCACGCCAACAGCAGTGCGACCGGACCGGCGGGGGTTTTAAGGAGCGTTTTTTTCATCTCGGTGGATTCCGTGGACGTCGGTTTTCAAGAAGGCTCACTGCGGCGGTTTTCGACCGGTGAGGAGGGCGTTGGGATTGCGCTCAAGATAATCGGCCAGCGCACGCACGGCCGCCGCCGCGTCGCCCAGCCGCACAAACGCCTGCGCGGCGTCGTCGCCGAGATTTTGCTGCGCGCTGATGAAATGCTGCAGGGTGTCGACCGTTCCCGTGAAGGACGCGATCGCCTGTCGCGCGTCCTTGAGCGTGTCGCTCAGCTGCGCGGCGGACGGGCCCTCGTGATCAAACTTGGCGAGGATGCCGTTCAGCTTCACGGAGGCGGCGTTCATGTTGGCCAGCGTGTCCTTGAGCTCCGCCGACGAGGCGAGCTGCTCGACCGATGCGCCCGCCTTCGTCCACTGGGCGACGAGGGCGCCCGTATCCATGGCGTCGAGTTTCTTGCGGGTGTCCGCCAAGAGGCCCTGCACCTGTTTTGAGAGACCCACGAAGTCGATCTGCTTCATGTTGTCCAGGATGCCGGTGAGGTTGGACTGGAACTGGGAAATCGCCGAGGGCACGGCGGGCATGTCGACATACTTCGAGGACAAGCCGGAGCCGGGAGGGATCGGGTAGACGCTCGGATCCATGAAATCGAGCTCCACAAACAACAGGCCGGTGGCGAGGCCGATGACGCCGAGCTGGGCGCGCAGACCGTGGTTGACGAGCCCCTGCAGGCGCTTGCGGTCGGACACATCGATGGGATTGCCCTGCGCATCGGTGATCACGTTGCGGGTGAGCTCGCACACCACGGCCACCACCGACTTGTTCTGCTCGGGAATGTAGCGAAGATTGAAATCAACGACGCGGCCCACGCGCACGCCGCGCAATTTCACGGGCGAGCCAAGGTCAAGGCCGTGGATCGACTCGTCGAAATAAACGATGAAACGCTCCGGCTTGGAAAAGAAGTTAACCCCGCCGAACGCCAGGAGCGCGATCAAGCCGAGCACAAACGCACCCAAAACAAAGAGGCCTACTATGGCGGGACTGACCTTGGTCTTCACGGTTCGAGTATTGAAAGAGGTTGTCGCGGTTGGACAGGCTTAATGTGAAAACGGCTCACTTGATTTGACCGCGGGTGAGGAATGTCCGCACCCGGGGATCGGGCCCCTCGCGCGCCAGCACCCGGGGATCGCCGTCGGCGATGATGCCGCGGGCTTCCTTGTCGAGCATGATGACCCGGTTCGCGATCGAGAAGATCGAAGCCAGTTCGTGGGAAACAATCACGCAGGTCGTGCCGAGCGTGTCGCGGATGCTGAGAATGAGTTCGTCGAGGCTGCGGGAGCTCAGCGGATCGAGTCCGGCCGAGGGCTCGTCGAAAAACACGATGTCCGGATCAAGCGCCAGCGCCCGGGCCAGGCCCGCACGTTTTTTCATGCCGCCGCTGATCTCGGAGGGATAATAATCCTCGTAGCCCGAAAGACCCACCTGGGCCAGTTTCATGACCACGATCTCGTTGCGCTCGGCGCGGCTGAGCGTGGTGTATTCCTCCAGCGGCAGGCCGACGTTCTGCCGGAGCGTGAGCGAGCTCCAAAGCGCGCCTCCCTGATAGAGCACGCCGAATGTCTTCAGCAGCGCGCGCTGCCCCGCCGGATCGGCATCACTGAAAAGCTCCCCTGAAAAACGCACCTGCCCCGCCATCGGCCGGTTCAACCCGATCATGTGCCTCAACAGCGTGCTCTTGCCGCAGCCCGACCCGCCGATGATGAAAAAAATCTCCCCGCAGCCCACGGTGAAGTTGAGGTCATGCAGCAACACGTTGCCGTCATAGCCACAGTCCAGGCCGGTGACGTCGATGGCGGGAACGGAAAGCGAGGAATTCATGCGGCGTCAGATTCCGAGAATGTTGAACAGCACCGCGAAAATCGCGTCTGCGACGATGATGAGCAGGAGCCCCGTCACCACGGCCGAGGTGGCCGCGCGACCGACGCCGGCGGCGCTTCGTTCCGCCTGCAGGCCGCAATGACAGCCGGCCAGTCCCACAAGCACGCCGAAAGCCGACGCCTTGATCAGGCCCGACGCCATGTCGGACAGATCGATCACCGACTGCGTTTCGACCCAGTAGGCGGCCGGCGGGATGTGCAGCAGCCCGAGTGAAACCGCCATGCCGCCGAGGATGCCGAGTCCGTTGGCGTAAAGCGCGAGCAGCGGCATCATCAACGCCAGCGCGATCAACCGCGGCATCACAAGAAAATCCACCGGCCGGATACCGAGCGTCGAAAGCGCGTCGATCTCCTCGTTCGCCTTCATGTTGCCCAGCGTGGCGGCAAACGCCGCGCCCGTGCGGCCGGCGAGGATCATGGCCGTCATCATCGCGCCCATCTCGCGCACCATCACGAGCCCCACCGCGTCGGCCACGTAGATATCGGCGCCAAACTGCCTCATCAGCACCGCCGACTGGTAAGCCATGATGAGGCCGATGAGCAGACTGATCAGGCTGACGATGGGCAGGGCCATCGCCCCGCAGTTCTGCATCTCTTCCAGACAGTCGCGCCAGCGGAATTTGCGCGGATTCTTGACGAGGTTGCCCGTGCTGAGGGCGCACTCGCCCACGAAGGTCGCGATGTTCTTGGTCTTCTTCCAGATATCCTGCGCCGCCAGTCCCACCACCGTGAGAAAATCCTTGGAGCGGTCCGTGTTTTTGCAGACCGCATTGGACACGGTGAGCTGCCGGATCAATTGCTGCACCGCATCGGGCAACAGCGAAAAATCCCCCTGCGTCGAAGTCGACTGGCACCACTGGCGCGCCTCGTTGATAAAAAGAAGCAGCGCGCTGTCCCAGTTGCCGATGTCCGCCGCGAGCGACAGTCTCACCCGCACCGGCGACCATCCGGCGACCGTCGCCACCCACGAGGGACGCGGCTCGGTGATGCGCCAGCGACCGCCCAGCTCGACGAACAGACAGTCGCCGTCAATCCGCGTTTGCACCACGGGCCGGTCGGAGATTGCTGGGGGAACGGACATCGCCCCAAAGTTGTAGCGACCGCCCCGCCGGAAGGAATGCAAATTTTGTGTCGTTTGCCGGCGCGCAAAGGCCAAGGCTGGTTTTATGCGTTTCCGCACCGTCCTCTTCGATCTCGACGGCACCTTGATCGAACATCTTCCGGCCATTCACCGCAGCTACGTGCACACGTTGCCTCAACTCGGCCTGCCCGCGCCGACCTATCAGCAGGTAAAAAACGCCATCGGCGGCGGTCTGGAGAACGCCATGCGCAACTTCGTGCCCGAGGAAAGACTGGCTGAAGCCCTTCGCATCTACCGCCCGTTCTGGAACTCCCACATGCTCGACGGCGTTGAAGCCCTGCCCGGCGCCCGTGAGCTCCTCGCAGAACTTCACGCCCGCGGCGTCGCTTGCGCCGTATTCACCAATAAACACGGCCCCTCCGCCCGCGCCGTATGCGAACATCTCGGACTGTCCCCCTACCTCGACCTCATACTCGGCGCAGCCGACACCGAGTGGCTGAAACCGCAGCCGGAGTTCGCCGCTCACGCCCTCAAAGCGCTCAAGGCCAGCGCCGCAACCACCTGTCTCGTCGGTGACTCCCCTTGGGATGTGCAAGCCGCCCACGCGGCCGGCTTCCCCTGCTTCGCGGTCACCACCGGCACCCACACGGCCGAAGAGTTGCGCGCCGCCGGAGCCGCCGGCGTCTACGACAGCCTTCTCACCATCGGTGCCGCCGAATTCGGCCTCACTTGATAGGCGGGTGGTCAAGCGCACGCTCCACCTCCAAACCCAGCGCCTTCAACGTCAGGTTGATGTCGCTCAGGAAAAACCCGAGCGCCGTGAGCAGGAAGCCGATCGCGCCCATGAAAAACGCCAAAATCAACGGCCCCACCTCCACGCCCGCCAGCGCGCTCACAAAAATGACCACCACCAGCAGACCAGAAGTGAACATGCTCAGCGTGTTGCACATCACCGCCATCCGCACGAACTTCGCCCGCCGGTATAGGATGCGCAACTGCGCCTCGATGTGACCGCGCGTATCGTCCTTCGCCGCCTGAGCCTGACCGGCCAGAATCCGCGTGCGATCCACGATTCGACCGAGCCGGTTCGTCATCGTAAGCATGAGCGAACCCAGGCCCGTGATCAAAATAACCGGCGTGATCGCCAGTTGAATCATCGGAAGCAGCGAGTTTGAAGCGACGGACATGGCCCCACTCCGCCTCAAATCCTCACCCATGGCAATTCCCCGCGTTTGATTTTTGCGCCAAAGCGGTGTTCATCATCCGCGCACCGTGGCCGCCTCCTCCGCCAATTCCGACACCCTGACCGGCGTTCTCGAACGCATCATCTTCTTCAACGAGGAGAACCACTACACCATCGCGGAGTTCCGCCCCGATGACACCGATGCCCGCGTAAGTATCGTCGGCGCCCTCCCCGGTGTGCAATGCGGCGAGACCCTCCACCTGCGCGGCACCTGGGCGAAACACGCCCAGCACGGCGATCAGTTCAAAATCGCCACGTTCCGCTCCGAACTTCCCTCCAGCGTCTACGGCATCCGCAAATACCTCGGCTCCGGCCTCGTCGAAGGCATCGGCAAAGTCTACGCCAACAAGATCGTCGACGCCTTCGGCACCGACACCTTCCGCGTCCTCAGCGAAGAATCCGGCAAACTCCGCGACGTCCCCGGCATCGGAAAAAAACGCGCCGCCGCCATCAAGAAAGCCTGGGACGACCAGCGCGCCTTCCGCGAACTCTACATCTTCCTGCAGACCTACGGCGTCACCACCGGCCAGTGCGTGAAGTTGATCAACAAATACGGCGGCGAAGCCAAACGCATCCTCACAACCGAACCCTACCGCGTCGCCCGCGAGATCGACGGCATCGGGTTCAAGACCGCCGACCGCATCGCCATCAATCTCGGCTACGCCAACGACGCTCCGCCCCGCCTCGACGCCGGCCTTCTCTACGCGATGGAAACGCTTCAAGAGGAGGGCCACACCGCGGTCCGAGAAACCGATCTCGTCGACTACGCCGCGCCGCTGCTCGAAACCGAAGCCAGGTTCGTCGAAGCCCGCATCAACGCCCTCGTCGAATCCCGCGCCCTCGTCCGTCATTCACCCGCCGGGGTGGAAAACCCGCTTCCCGGCTCCGCGCTCGTCCAACTCCCCGCAAACGACCGTGCCGAGCAAAAAATCGCCGCCACCATCACCCGGCTCGGCAAAGTCGGCAGCGGCCTCCCGCCCATCAAGACCGACGCCGCCGTAGAGTGGGCCGAGCAAAAAGCCGGCTTCGAGTTCGCCGAGCAACAACGCGCCGCCCTCAAAAACGCGCTTCTCTCCAAAGTCTCCATTCTCACCGGCGGCCCCGGCACAGGCAAGACCACCATCCTCCGCGCCCTCGTCGAAATCCTGAAGGCCAAGAAGGTCCGCGTGCACCTCGCCGCCCCGACCGGCCGCGCCGCGCAGCGCCTCGCCGAAACCACCGGCGGCTTCGCCTCCACCATTCACCGTCTTCTCAAATACGACGCCTCCAAAGGCGGCTTCGTCGCCAACGAACACCAGCCGCTCGCCACCGATTTCATCATCGTGGACGAAGCCTCGATGCTCGACACCCGCCTCGCCGCCGCCGTCCTGCAGGCCGTGCCCTCACGCTCCCACCTCCTTCTCGTCGGCGACATCGACCAACTCCCCAGTGTCGGCGCCGGCAACGTCCTCAAGGACCTGATCGCCTCCAGCGTCGCACTGTCCGCATTTCCCGTCACACGCCTCAACGTCATCTACCGCCAGAAAGGTCAGAGCCAGATCGTCACCACCGCCCACGCCATCAACGCCGGCGAGCCCACGCTTCCCCCGTCCGTCAACGAAGTCTCCGCCGCGCAGGCGTGGTCAGATCTCACGTTCATCGTCGCCGAGTCCGCCGAAGACACCGTGCGAAAAACCATCCAGCTTTGCACCGAATTTGTCCCGCAGCATTACAAGTGGTTTCACCCCATCAACGACGTGCAGATCCTCGCCCCCATGCACAAGGGCACGGCCGGCGTGGGCAATCTCAACATTCAGCTCCAGGCCGCACTCAACCCCCACGCCAAGGGCCTGCGCGGCCCCCACGGCGAATACCGTCCGGGCGACAAGGTCATCCAGCTGCGCAACAACTACGACAAAAACCTCTTCAACGGCGACATCGGCGTGATCGCCTCCGTCGATACCGAAGCCGGCACGCTCACCGCCAAGTTCGACGGCGACGAACACACCTTTGATCGTGGTGAGTTCGGCGACCTCGCCCCCGCCTACGCCATCAGCATCCACAAAAGCCAGGGCAGCGAATACCCCGTCGTGATCGTGCCGCTCCTCAAGGCGCACTTCATGATGCTCCAGCGCAACCTGCTCTACACCGCGATCACCCGCGGAAAGAAAAAAGTCTTCCTCGTCGGCGAACCCGCCGCCTACGCGATGGCCGTGCGCAACAGCGAAGCCAAGACCCGCACAACCCACCTCCGCGAAAAACTCGCCGATTTTCCGACGTGAACACAGTCTAAACGGAAAGTCATCAAGATCATCATCTTGTATCGGAATATAAATACGAATCAACATCACCCATGAAACCAATTCCTCGCCTCATCTTTTTCACGGTCATGTTCGCCACGTTGATAGCGGCCTATTTCTACACCCGCACCATGTCTCCATCTGCGGAAGTGAAAGATGCCGCCATGGGACAGACCACAACGCCCTCCACCCCAAAAACTCCGCCCTCTTCAAAATCTGACGCATCTACACACCTCGACACACCTCCACCTTCGACCGCGCCCCCACTCGTTGGCCATATTCCGGCACAAGTGCGCATTCCTGCAGGCAAACCCCTTCCTGAAATTTTCCCGCACCAAGCGGAACGAGATGCCATACAAACACTCGCGATTACATATGACCCCAAATATATCCCGAAAATCGCCACGTATTTAAATCATTCCGATGAAACCGTTCGCGCCGCCGCCATCAACGCGCTTGTCCAGATTGGCAATTCCGACGCCATTCCGTATCTTAAAGCAGCAGAATTAAATGCGGAAGGCGATGAGGCGGATCGCCTACATCAGGTTATAGAGTTCTTATCCATACCAGTAGCCAAGACAGGTAAATGACTTTTACGGTTTACTAACCCGCTATTCACTCGCCAACCGTTAACACTTTAAGCAGCGTCTTCGCCGTCCACCATATGATACACTTCAACTATCACTCTCTCCTTATCGCTTCCACCGTGCTCTTTGGCGGCGCAATAAGTGCCAACGCCCAATTGGTCGATGTATTGACGGAAGCCCCCGTGACAATCCAAGCGAGCATAACAAGCACCGTCACCACTACCACTCCGACCGCGATCACCATCACGCCAACCACGGTTCGTCTGACCAACCTGCAAGTCATCCAAGAATTGGTTGATTCCAGTATCATCCCCGACAGTTCTGCAGCTGGATGGAGTCTGGTGGCTGTACGCAACGTTCCCGCCGATTTGCCTTTTGTAGACGCTGGATTCTATCTTTACGCAATTAAAGACGCTACCGTCGTTGCTATACCCAGCAGTAAATTTGCATCTTCCGTTGGCTACTCGGTGGCAAGATACAGCGAAAGAAACCAAGGGCGGTACATTTATTCGTCCTCTGGCACCATCACCAATCACGTGCTATATTCATACACGCCGACATTTAGCAGTAGCGCCTCGAACGTATATTCGCTTTTGGATTCAGAGAGCTCCGGATTTGCCAGTGTAAAATACTCAACGAAGAACGCCTCGGATGATTACGAGATTTTCTTCTATGGCATCAGCTCTATTTCAGCTATCACTCAGGGCGGCTACTCCGGATCATTGACCCAAGATTCCAATCCGTCGGTGCCCAGCTCAGGCCTCTTTACGCTCACTATTACAGTCGGAGCACCCAAGTTGGTCCGCTACGACAAATACCCTGATGTAAGCCCCGCCATGGGACCAAGCACGGGACCATAAAAATAAGATCTTATATAACTTTACCAAGTAATAAATTCTTACAATGAACTCATTTTATCGACACTTATCAATCGCCGGCCTGCTCTGTTTCCTCGGAAATATTACCGCTTTTGCAATCCCCTCCACTGCCTACCTTGAAACCATGCCGGTTACGATTACTTGGCAGTTCAATATAACAGGAGTAGGAAAAACACGTGTTGCCCAACCCATTGCATCCAGCAAGACCATCGACAATCCACCCGATCCGGTAGGTCGCACGACTACCGAAACCGGTGCACCTATCATCTACACGGCAGGCAACGGCGATCAGGCTTTTTTCGTGCAACAGCTCCTCCGCAAGGTTCTCGAAAACTATGCGGAATCCAGTCGCACACTTCTCTTAAATAACGACCCCTCAGGCGCACAATCTTACGAGGATGAAATCGCCTACCTGAAGCAGCAGGTGAATGACCAATGGGAGCTCACCGCCGTGCGAGCACCACAAACGTCGATTGATGGCGTGTTAAACTCTCCCTACTGGATATTCTTGTCCAAGATCGACTCCTTGGATCATCGCGTCCTGAAAGCCTACGACACCGGTATGCGCATTACTCCAAAATATAATGCAGGATCGTTAACGGAAAATCTGGTCAATGGCCAACCGGCAAACGTATCGGGATCAATGATTACTTACTTCACTTTAGATTTCTACAGTCTATACGCCAACGATCCTCTTTATCTCGTTCCATTTGCATCACGCGCTGCCGCCACAGATGGCACGACCTATAATTCCGCTGGTAGCGAATGGGGCGCCTCTGGCAGCGGTTATATCACCTACAGTTTTCGTAAAACCTCCGGCACTTCCGGTGTCATCGCCCCTACAAAAATTAAAATCACGGGAGTCGGAAGCTGGTATAACACTCTCTTTAACAATACCGATGCATCCTCTAAAACCTTTGGCGGGACCGCTCCTCTGAAAATTGCACTAGGTGAAGTGCTCTATCAAAATAGCACTTTTTTCCCAGAATATACACCCTAATTATCTGCGTTAATGCTACAGGGAAAGCCCGGCTCAGCTTTAAATAGCGAGTCGGGCTTTTGATGTCGCCCCAAAAGAGTTTAAAATTAGCTGGATACCTACTTCACACTGGCAGGACTCCAGCCTCATGAAATAGGCATTACGGATTCTGCTCAATCAATCGCGCGACCAGCGCCGTCCAGCCGGTCTGGTGGCTCGCGCCGAGCCCTTCGCCGGTGTCGCCGTTGAAATACTCGTGGAAGAGCACGTGCTCCCGCCAGTGCGGATCGGCCTTGAACAACGGATCCAGCCCCATCGCCGGCCGCCGTCCTTCACCATCGGGCAAAAAGAGCTTCACCAGGCGCCGCGAGAGTTCGCCCGCCACTTGTTGCAACGTCATTCGCACGCCACTCCCCGTCGGAAACTCCACCGTGAATTCGTCGCCGTAGAAATGGTGGTAACGCTCCAGCGCCTCGATGAGCAGGTAGTTGAGCGGCATCCACACGGGACCGCGCCAGTTGGAGTTTCCGCCAAACAACCAGGTGTCCGACTCCGCCGGCGTGTAGGTGACGCGATGCGTCTCGCCCGCGAGCGTCATCTCATAGGGATGCTGCGTGTAAACCCTCGACAGGGAACGGATGCCGTAGGGTGACAAAAATTCCTTTTCGTCGAACACATACCGGAGCACGCGCTCCAGGCGTTCGCGCGAGGGGATCGCCAGAATGAGACGGCCGGTTTCACAGCCGTCGTCCTTCAGATAGGCCATGTGTTTCGCAAGATCGGCGCGGTGCTTGAGAAACCACCGTGTGCGCTTCGCGAAGCCAGGCAGATGATCCAGCCGGCCTTCCTCGATAAACTCCACCGCGAAGAGCGGGATCACCCCGATGATCGAGCGCAGGCGCACCGGCTCGCTGCTTCCATCGGGATGACAAAATTGATCGTAGTAAAAACCATCCCGATCATCCCAAAGCCCATGCCCGCCCAGACGATTCATCGCATCGGTGATGGCGATGAAGTGCTCGAAAAATTTCGAAGCGATATCCTCGTAAACCGGGTCGCCGTCGGCCAGCTCCAGCGCCATCGCCATCATCGTGCTGCAGAAAAACGCCATCCACGCCGTGCCGTCGGCCTGCGTCAGCTGGCCTCCCCCGGGCAGCGGTTTCGAGCGGTCGAACACGCCGATGTTGTCGAGACCGAGAAACCCGCCCGCAAACAGGTTTTTACCGCTGGCATCCTTGCGGTTCACCCACCACGTGAAGTTGATGAGCAGCTTCTGAAACGTGCTTTCGAGAAAGCGCCTGTCGCGTGAACCACGCGCGCCGGTCATCTTGTAGACACGCCAGCAGGCCCAGGCATGAACAGGCGGATTCACGTCGGAAAAATTATATTCGTAGGCCGGAATCTGCCCGCTCGGGCTCATATACCATTCGCGCAGGAGCAGGTTGAGCTGGTCCTTCGCAAAGCGCGGATCGACCCGTGAAAACGGAATC
Organism: Rariglobus sp.; assembly: GCA_035493815.1. Classification (GTDB taxonomy): domain Bacteria; phylum Verrucomicrobiota; class Verrucomicrobiia; order Opitutales; family Opitutaceae; genus Rariglobus. Next base: position 4,203 of record DATJHQ010000008.1, on the reverse strand, counting down.
ATGTGGAACGCCAGATCCCATGCGGCAAACCACGGGTATTCCCACTTGTCGGGCATCGAAAGCACGTCGCGACTGAAGAGATGTTCCCATTCGGCATTGCGCACGAGCGCATGCCCGCCAGGGGGCGGCGGCATGCCCGGATCACCGTGCAACCAGTCCTTCACGACGTAGTGATAAAACTGTTTCGACCAGAGCAGCCCGGCGTAGGCCTGACGCGCGACATTGCGCTCCGCCGGCGACTTCACTGCCGCGAGTAATCCGGAGTAAAACGTCTCCGTTTCTGAAATCCGCGCCGCGAACACCGTGTCGAAACTTTTCCCGAATACTTCCTTGGACTCCGTTGCATCATCGTCAGTGGGAAACAACCGCAGCCGCAGCGTGCGCGACTCGCCCGACTTGAGCGTGAAACGGTGATGCGCAGCGCACTTCGTCCCGTATTGCTTGGGGTTAACCGCGTCCGCCCGCCCGCCGATCACACGTTCGTGAAACGCGTCTTTCACGTAAGGACCGGCATTCTCGCTCGCAAAGAGTTTCTCCGCATTGGCCTCGTTTTCCGTGAACAGCAGCGGCGGCTCGTCTTCCAGGCGGAACACAAAATTACCCAGCGTCTCATGGCGGCACTCCACGCGTCCCGCACCGGCGGCCTTGAGGCGCGGTTTCAGGCCGCAGCCCTCGTGCGTGCAGCCCCAGCTCCAGGTGTTGCGAAACCACAGCGTCGGCAGCAGATGCAGCTCGGCCGCATCCGGCCCGCGATTCGTGACCGTGATACGAATGAGCAGATCATCGGGCGTAGCCTTGGCGTATTCCGCCATGACATCGAAATAGCGTCCGTCCTTGAAGACTCCCGTATCTGCGATCTCGAACTCCGGCTGCAGGCGCGTGCGCCGGCCGTTTTCACCGATGAGCGATTCGTAGGGGAAAGCCGCCTGCGGATATTTGTAGAGCGCCTTCAGGTAGGAATGTGTCGGCGTGGCATCGAGATAAAAGTAGGCCTCCTTCACGTCCTCGCCGTGGTTGCCTTCGTTGTTGGCGAGCCCGAAAAGCCGTTCCTTCAAAATCGGATCCCGCCCGTTCCACAACGCGAGCGCGAAACACAGCCGGCACTCACGGTCGGTGATGCCCAGCAACCCATCTTCACCCCAGCGGTAGGCGCGGCTCCGCGACTGCTCGTGCGTGAAATATTTCCAGCTTTCGCCGTCCTCCGAATAATCCTCGCGCACCGTGCCCCATTGGCGCTCGGCCAGGTAGGGTCCCCATCGTTTCCAGTTTTTCTTGCGGTTCGCATCCTCGGCGAGGCGTTGCTGCTCGGCATTGGTCGAAACGGGGGTGGATTGGGATTTCGCCATGATGATGTGCTTAAAGTCGGACCGCGCCCGCTTCATTAAGTGCCATCCATCAAAACCGTGCGTCCGCCCGAATGCAAATCACCACACTTGCCTGCCCTCGTTTCACATGGACACTTTTCCAAATCCTGCGGTCACACCTCATCTCACTCTCATGAAACTCCGCCTTTTGCTTGGCCTCGCGCTGCTCCCCGCCCTCGGTCTTCACGCCGCCGACACGCCTCCACCCGCCGCAGTAGATGGCTTTACCTACGTCAAAACCGTCGGCGGCATCTCTGAATACACACTTGATGCCAACGGCCTCGACGTTCTCGTCCTCCCCGACCACTCCGCTCCCGTGGCCACCTTCATGGTCACCTACCACGTCGGCTCGCGCAACGAAGGCCTCGGCGTCACCGGCGCCACCCACCTGCTCGAACATCTCATGTTCAAGGGCAGCCAGGAATACAACGACGCCAAGGGAAACAGCGTGAAACAGTTCCTCGAACGCGTCGGCGCCGAATACAACGCCACCACCTGGCTCGACCGCACCAACTACTTCGCCACGCTCGGCAAGGAACACCTCGAAGGCTACATCGCCATCGAAGCCGACCGCATGCGCCACCTCTGGCTGCGCGAGTCCGACCGTCGTCCCGAGATGACCGTCGTCCGCAACGAATTCGAAATTGGCGAAAACAATCCCGTCCAAGCCCTCGAAAAAGGAATCTACGCCGCCGCCTACGTCGGCCACCCCTACCACCACCCCACGATCGGCTGGCGCAGCGATATCGAAAACGTGCCCATCGCAAAACTCCGCGAGTTTTACGACACCTATTACTGGCCTGATAACGCCACCGCCACGGTCATCGGTGACATCACCCCAACCGACGCACTCACACTCGTCAAAAAATACTACGGCGCCATTCCCCGCGCCCCGCATCCCATTCCTCCGATGTATACCGTCGAGCCCGCCCAGACCGGCCCGCGCCGCGTCACCGTGCAGCGCGCCGGCCAGCTCGGGGTCGTCGGCATCGCCTACAAGATCCCGTCCGCCCGCAACTCCGACATCCCTGCGCTCAACGTCCTCGGCTCCATCCTGACCTCCGGCAAAAACAGCCGTCTCTATCTCGCCCTTACCGACAAGAACCTCACCACCAGCGTGAGCTGCGATGTCGGCTTTTTTCACGACCCGTCGCTTGCCATCGTCTACGCGGCACTCGCCCCTGGCGCGAAACACGCCGATGTCGAAAAAATCGCCCTCGACGAAATCGCCCGCCTGAAAAAAGACGGCGTCACCGCCACCGAGGTCTCCTCCGCCATAAACCAGATGGTCGCCTCCTCCGCCTACTCCCGCGACGGCGCCTTCGCCATCGCCAGCAATCTCAACGAATACATCGCGGTCGGCGATTGGGCGCTCTACGCCACAATTGACGACGCGATCAAGAAGGTGACGCCCGACGATGTGAAACGCGTCGCCAACGAATACTTTGACACCGACCAAAGCACCACCGGCTGGTTCATGCCCATTCTCCCGCCCGAAGGCGCTCCGCTGCCTCCGCCGCCCACCCTCGGCACCTCCGGCCCCATCAGCCGCTAACCAATCGCCGCACGTTCCCACGTCATGAACCTCTTCCATCTTTTCCGTCCGCTCGCCATCGGCCTGCTCATCGTCGCGACCGGCCTCCACGCGCAAATCGCCGAGCATGCCATCCGCACCCGCATCGCCGGCCTCGACGTCATCGCCTACCCCACCGGCGTGAAGGACGTTGTCACGTTCTGCGGCTCCCTGCCCGCCGGCGACAGCTTCGCTCCCTCTGAAAACCTGGCCGTCCCCACCTTGGTCGGCGCCATGTTGGACAAAGGAACCACCACCGAGGACAAATACGCCATCGCCCAAAAACTCGACTCCGTCGGCGCCGAACTCGGCTTCGAAGTCGGCGGCACTCTCATGGAATTCAGCGGCAAATGTCTCCGCAAAGACCTCCCCATGGTCATCGGTCTGCTTGCCGAAGAACTGCGCTCGCCCGCCTTCTCCGAAGAAGAGTTTGCCAAGGTAAAACAACAACTCACCGGCGAACTTCAACGCGCCCTCGAGAGCACCGGCTACCGCGCCGGCCAGACATTTGCCGACGCGATCTATCAACCCGGCAGCCCCAACTACCAACCGCCCACCGAAGCTTTCCTCGCCGCCATCAAGACCGCCACCGTCGCCGACCTCCGCGCCTTCCACAAAAAATACTACGGCCCCGCCGCCTTCACCGTTGTCGCTGTCGGAGATCTCGATGTTCCCGACCTTCAATCCGAAATCGCCAAGTCCTTCGCCGGTTGGACCGGTGGCGTCGCCAAACCCGACTACCCCAAGCCTGCGCCCGTCGATGCCGACCGCGACCAGAGCATCTTCATGCCCGACAAGCCCAGCGTGAGCGTTATCCTCGGCCAGCCCAGCGGACTTAAATACACCGATCCCGACTCCATGCCTCTGCGTGTTGCCACCACGATTCTCGGCAGCGGCTTCACCGGCCGCCTCATGGCCACCGTGCGCGACAAAGAAGGTCTCACCTATGGCATCGGCTCCCGCGTGAGCAACGACGCCTTCGCCGAAGGCGACTGGCGCATCAGCGCCAGCTTCGCGCCATCCCTCCTCGAAAAAGGCCTCGCCTCCACCCGCCGCGAATTAAAAAAATGGTATGACGACGGCGTGACCGCCGCCGAACTCGAACGCACCAAGACCAACCTCACGGGCAGCTACAAAGTCGGCCTCGCCACCACCGACGGCATCGCCGGCATGATCCTAGCCACCATCGCCCGCGGTTATGATCTCAACTGGCTAGACGAGTATCCGAAAAAAATCGACGCCGTGACTCTCGACCAGGTCAACGCC
>DATJHQ010000007.1:0-253988 GCA_035493815.1 Rariglobus sp. | reverse complement strand
GGCCACGTTCACCCCGCTGCTCGCCGCTGAGAGAGGGAGGGAGGATTAAGCCTCGCCTGAAAAAGCCTTATCTACCCTGAGAAACCCTGAACTACAGAGGAGAAAAGCCGCCGCGCGGGTGCCGGGACGGCTTGGATTTCGGTTTGCTCCTCCTCGGACAAGAAAGCCGGAAAAAGCCGGCAGATTGGCGGAGGATTAAGCCTCGCGGATTTTAAAAGAGGGTTTTCTGACCGTCGTTTGAAGATTCCTTAAGTCGGGCTTTAGAAAGTCTGGAGCGCAGCTTTTCCTCGCGCTCTTGGTTGATCTCGGACCGGCGCTCGGCGACTAGGTCGGGAATAGTGGGGACGGGCTTCAGGATTGAACCGAGCGCCCGCTTCATCACGTCGCCGGCAGGTTGGGCGCCGGCCAGCGACCGCGCCTCTGCTTGGATCGTCTCGGAGTTGATGCCGACGTAGGTGTCCACGACGCGGCAGAAGAACGGCCAGAACTCCTTCACCCTTCCCTGCCCTTGTGCGGCCGCGATGTCATCGAGCGCGGCAATGATATGAGCGGAGAGTCGTTTGCCGTCCAAAAGCCAACCACGGCGCCACAGATCGAGGGTGATCCTCTCCAGCCGGGCGCGGCATTGGCCCTGCAGCTTCACCCGCCGGCGTTCATCGGCCGGCCATTTGAGACGGGTAGCCAGCTGGTGCTTGGTCCAGGCGTCGAACTTGATCAACCGCTCCTCGGGGGCCAGCACGGTGAGCATCCAGTCTTCGGACGCCGGCCGGCCTTTGTCGCTACCGCGACGCGAATCGAGAAAAGAGCCAAGTACATCCATAGGTCACCTTGCGAAACGATGGATGCGCCGCCCGATCGGCGTCACCGATCCGGGTCGCCCCATCGAAGAGCCGATAGCCAGGGCAACCGGGCCCGCTCAGGATGAGGCCGTCACTGTGCTCTGCGATCGCACGCACCTTTCGCTCATCGAGACCCAGAGCCTCCTCGATCTGCCGGGCGGTGCACCATTCCTTACCCTCCAACCACGTCGCCAACGACTGAATCTCCGACTCGCTCACCTCTGGGGCGGCCATTTTCAAGCCCAACTCGTCAGTGAAGGGGTCGGATTTCATGCGCGCGGCACCTTCGCCCACTTCCCATCCCACGGTTGAAACACCTCCGCATAAGTCGCCGAGTGCCCGGTGTAGAATTTCAACTTCGGCTTCACCGGCGGGCTTTGCTCCGCCATCGCCATCGCGGCCGTCGCGGTCTCGGCAAGCACCTCGACTTCGTAAAAGGCAAAGCGGGCGAGCGTCACTTTGAAACGCTGCACCTCCGGCGGCAAACTCACCCCGTGCCCGCCCGTCGCGGCGATCCCGACACTGGAGAGAAGTTTGCCCACGGATTCCATCAGAACGGCACCTCGATATCGGCGGTTTTGCGGTGCGCGGGCATGGGAGCAGCCGGTGCAGGCATCGCGGTGCCGGCCGGCGCGGCGTCGAAGTCGATCGCCGGCTCCTTGGTAGCCGCACGCCGGTCTTTTTTCTCTTTCCGCAGGCGCGCCTGGTTGCGGCTGGCCATCGTGAGGTGGCGTTTGCGCACCTCCTCGGCGTCGAGGGTGTCGAGCGGGCCGCCGGCGGCGCTCGTCTCGCCCTTGAAACGGTTCTTATCGAGCTTGTTTTTGCCCTTCCCGTAGAGGCTGCGCTCGTGGAAATCGGCCTGCTTCGCGCGCGCGAAGGTCTTGTAGTCCTCTTGGCAGCTCACCCAGCGGGCGGATTTGTCCAGGCTCGCGGGATCTGCGAGGTGGCGGAGGTAGGTAAACAGCGCCGTGATCTCGTCCTCACCCATCTTGGAGACGGAATCGGTCTCGGGGCCCTTGATGGCCGCCATGCAAGCGAGGGTGACGGCGCGCCGCCGGGCGTCGTCCTTGACGTTCCACTCGTTGGCGAGCGCGGCGGCTGGCCAGAGCTCGATGAAATAGTGACTGCGGGCGGCGGGCGTCATGAGGCCAGTAAATTAACAAATCCCCGCGTCGATTGGGCGCGCACATGGGTATAGATCATCGTCGTCGAGACGTCGGCGTGACCGAGCAGCTCCTGGACGTCGCGGATATTGGCGCCAGCCTCCAGCAGGTGGGTGGCGTAGCAGTGGCGCAGAGTGTGGGGCGTGACGCGCTTGAGGATGCCGGCCTCCTTGGCTGCTTTCTTCACCATCTCCTGAATCTGGGTATCGCTCGTCCACCACCGCGCCCCATCACGGATGCAGGTGGAGGGGAAAACGAACTGCCAGCCGATCTCACGACAGGCGCTGGGCAGCTTGACCCCGAGGCGATCAGGCATCGGAGCGATCCCCGCGTCCTGGGCAAGATCGGCCTCGTGCAGGCCCTTGCGCCAACGGATACGGCGCTCAGCCATTTCGACCAGGCATTCTGGCAACGGCACCTCACGGTGTTTTTTGCCCTTTCCATCAATGACGATCACCCGCCTGCAAGAGATATCCAAGTCCTGCACCCGCAGCCGGCACATTTCATTCAGCCGAAGGCCGCACCGATAAAGCAGCTCAATCGGAAGCCGCCATTTGTTAGGGATTTTTTCGAGGAGTGCGAGCACCTCAGTGCGAGATAACACCGTGGGAGGTCGGCGGAACTCCGGCGCCCGCTGGAACGAAGAGAAATCGCCAATGTCCACTCCCAGCGCGTGACGGGTGACGAAGACGATGGCGTTCTTAGCCTGCTTTTGGGATTTGGCCGAATAGGAAGGACTCGTCGTAGCCATCCAAGTGAGGAATCCCTTAACGTCATCAGCCGTCCAGGAGCGGGGGTCACGCTGCTTGCAGAACCGAAAAAATACCCGAGCCCACGACGTGTAGCATTCCACCGTGCGCGGTGAAAAGTTCTTCACCGCACAAGCATCCGAGATTTTGTCAGCGAGCCAGGGCATAAGTGATAGAGAACCTCCGTGGGCCTACTGCTTGTTAGCCAAACAATCAGGCGGATGCTGTCCGGCTTCCGTGCAGTGATAGATGCACGATTCGTCACATGCATGGTGTGGCTTATTCCCGAGGGCGTCCACGCGGGCTGAGATAGCGGCGAGTGTCGGCGCGTATTCCGGCCAGTCTTTCTCTACCACGATGCAGTCTAGCATCTTTTGGCCTGCGTCTATTCTACCCAGAGCGGCCTTGGCATGGAGCCGCTCTAGCATGTCTCGCTCGGCAGTCGAAAGGAAGCGGTTCGCGTCCTTGATTTTCACTACGATGTATCGTGTTTCTAGGTCCATAGTATTCGTTTTACGGAGGCTAACCAGCGACTACAGAAAATGACCCTGCTGTGCCCGCTGGTGATTCGGTTGATTAGTAGAGGGTCATTTCTGACCCGAGTTGTTCGCCCAACTGCGCTGAACGTGCGACTTCGCGGCTTCGTAGCTTTCACAGACGCGCGACAATTCCCAATCGAGCGGCTGGCCTTCTGCGTCGTTGACATGCGGCACGCCCTCCCACTCGCCGGGCCAGTCCGCGCGCGTTCCCCATTTGTTCCGAGGCGTCATCTTGGTGAGCGCATCCGGGTTGACCCAGCCGACTTTCATGCCGCCATCGGTATGGCATTCCTCCATCGGCTCGTAGCCAGCGATGAGCGTCCAGACGAACGTGGGCGAACAATCGGATGCAGAGAACCCCGCCTTCGCGTCTTGCTTACAATTGAGAGTCTTCATGGGCGGGGTCTCTGATCCGAAGCGTTCTCTGGCTCGTCATCCCCGAGTATGTCAGCCCACCCCGGCAGGACGCGGTTCATGAGCTCTGTCACGACTTGGTAGTCAGCGGCGGGAGTCTCGAGACATTCGCTCACGAGTTCCGCCGCGCTGAGCTTTTCCAGCCTCTTGGCGTTTCCGAGCAGAGCCAGCAGGTTGTCGGCTTGTTTTTCGGTCAGCGGCTCACGAGCCAGAGAACCAGTCGCCACAGAAACAACGCTCACAGGTTCAGGTTTTTTCATGGTCATTGTCCGCTCGGGGCGGAATTGGTATTCGGGTTCGCGTGTCTGATCTCCGCGTTCAGCGGAGAGAAGACCACGAGGGCCGAGGGGAACGGCGCTGAGTTTTCGTGCCCCCCAAATTTTAGCCGCCCGCGAATGAATCGGATATGTCCTTTGATCGCGTAGTCGTGCCACCACGCCGTGTCTGTCCGCGCTGGCACGAGGCACACCACGAGCGCGCCGGCTTGCGCGGATTCGTAGGCTTTCCGCATCCAGTCGCCGATTGTGCGACCATACGGCGGGTTCATCCACACGCGCCCGCACCATTCACGGGCGAGGCCGTCATCCCACGACGTGAAGTATTTCGCGCACTTGGCGTTGTCCGGCGCGGCGGCCACGTCGAGGTCGAACGGCCCGAACTCCGCATTGCACTTGTCGAAGAAGTCTTGAGGGGTTGGCCAGTCGTCAGAGGCGCTCGAAAAGTGAACGGACGCTGAACCAGGCGCCAGACCCAACGACCCTGTCTGTCCTGCCGCGATCGGTGCAGGGCATTCGAGCGCGACGGGCTCCGACGTGGCCGTCATCTCAGGGTCGTTGGTCATCTTATTTGTTGGAACGGCGGAGGCGTGATCGAGCAGAAGTCAGCCGGGTATCCGTCCTGCGTGCGGACGCCCCAGCCGAAAGCGGGCGAGTGGCACAGGTTCCCGAGACGTGCGCCGGATTCTTCGGCGATCTTGCGGAAGTCGATTTTCTCTCTTCGGACTTCGGTGAGTTTGATAGTTTTCGAGGACATAAATTTACGGAGGAGAACCATGCGCTAGTGCCAATGCGTATGCTGCTCAGGGGTGTTCGCGAGGGGTGCCAACGGGCGCGGCCTGCGGGCCGCATGGCCCACCTGCGTCGTTCCGGCTTAACGCTTCCGACACGCGCACGATTTCGGCGAGTTCGGAGTCGGTTAAAATCAGGCCATGTTCACGGCTCATGTGTTCAAACAGCGGATAGTAAAACGATCCGGCCGGCTTGGAGATCGCCGCCGCCTCCAGCGCCTTCATGCCGGAGCCGGGCTTCGGGGCGTTGGGGCCTCCGCTGAAATCCAGCGGGCCGAGGTGTTTTTGGCGGGCGGCGCTCATTTTCAGGAGAGCACTTCCTTCCAGAAGGCGTTGGGGCCGGCGGCGGGATCCACGGCGGCGAGGCAGACCAGGAGGCCGATCATCGCATGCCGGTTGGCGAAGATGCCCTGGGCGGTGTTGCCTTCCTTAACGATGCGGAAACAACCCTTGTGCGTGATCTCGACCACCAATTCATGCGCCTTCATTTGGCGCGCGACGGTCTCCAATTCGGCGACGAGACCGGCGGCATCGAGCGCGGCAAGGTGAATGACTAGTCTGGCTCCGGTGATGCTCATCGGGCTGCGAGGGTGGTTTTGCGGAGTTCGGCCAACTTGAAACTCGCCGAGAGCTTGCCGATGATCATGGCGCGCGCGGCACGCTCCTCGGGCGTCGGGTGGGCGATGGCGCAGGCCGAGGTGAGGTCGCGGATGTCATAGGCGCGCGTCTGCTGATCCTCGTCGGAGACGACGGGCAGATCGGCGGCCAGCGGAATACGCTTAAGCACCCCGAGACGGAAATCGCGCTCGATATCGCTGGGGTATTCGATTCTGGAGATGGCCTCCAGAACGCGGGAGAGCTGCGAGCGCAGCTGCATGGTGTTGTTTTTTGGTTTCGCGGGCATGGTCGTGGGTGGGTTAAAGATTGATCAGAATTTTGGCGGTGGCCGTGAAGTGATATGCAGCCTCGGCATGATTGCCGGCGGCCAGAGCGAGCTTGGCGGCACGGAGGGATGTTCCCCACGGCCGCTTCCCACTGTAGTAAGCCTTGCCGCCGCGCAGGTGGTAACCCATCGCGTCACGCGAGACACCGAGATCGCGGGCGATGGCCGACTGGCTATCACCCTTGAGCACGCGGGCACGGGCGGTGGCGATCTGCTCGGGTGTGATGTAAGTGCGTGGCATGATCGTGGGTGGTTATGCTTTCGGTTGAAATTCAGGGATTAGGTTGAGGGTCGCCTTGTAGAAAATTTCGATCAGGCGCGCATCCTCGGCGCGGGGCTTGAGACCCAATCCCTCGCTCCGATAATGTGTTGTCACGCCGAGCGCGGGGCCGAAGTGGACGAAGCCCGCGCTTAAGATCTCTTTAAAGCCTTCGGTTTCGGCCTGGGCTTTGAGCTGCTTGTGTGTGATCGGAGCCACCGCGAGAAACGGATGCTCAATGCCGGACAGGTTGCGGGCGACGATGTATCTCATGGGAGAAGGTGTGAGTAGCGAGTAGGCTGACGCAGGATCAGCCGCTGGCGTGGGCGAGGTTGAGGGGGCGTGCGAAGAGCGGGCGCTTGCGCACCTCGACAAGCTGGGCGAAGGCCGCGCCCAGGGTGCGCAGCTAGGAAACCCAGTGCTCGTGCGTGACTGCGAGTTCGTCGCGTGCCTCGGCGGCATCGTGCCGGCGGCATTCGCGATCAGCGGCGGCGAGATTGCGGTAATAGCGCGCCTGCTTCTCGTGGTGGGTGATCAACGCAGTGAGCGTGCTGGTATTCATTTCGTGAGGGCCTTGACGCGGCGCACCAGGCGGCTGCCAAGGGAGGGTTGTTTTGCGATCACGGGCTTGGGTGCGGCCGCCGGCTCGTCGCCGCGTTTGATGCGTTTGCGATCGAAGTTGTAGGCGGCCATTGCGAACGCATCGGCCTCCGTGGAGTAGTTGCCGATGCCCATGCCGGCGGGCGCGTCGATCTCGGCGATCTCCCACCCTCCCCGACCATTGGGGCGCGTCTGGCAGTCGTATTGGGTTTTGGTGGCCATGGTCGTGATTAGATGGCGGCTTTCATTTCATCGTAGCTCGCGAGGTAGCTCAGGACGTGGTGGGCGCGGAAGGGCTTCTCGTCGGCCGTGGCGAGGCGGGCGCCCTGCTGGAGCGCGTTGAAGAGCGCGCGTATGCGGCCCTTCTCCCGCACGAGCAGGCGCAGGCGCGGCATGAGTTTTTCCACGTCGCCCTCAGGCAGGTGGAAGCTCAGGGCGATCTTCTCGATGTCCTCCTCCAGAGGGTAGTCTTCGAGGCGGAGGATTTCACGTTCGCCGCCGATGCGGCCCACGAACTGTTCAAAGTAGGCGCCGCCGGTAAACTCTCCCTCGAACTCCTTGTCCACCGGCGTCCAGCAGATGATGATCGTGCAGCCGGTGTCTTCCTGCAACTCCTGGAGATAGTCGAAGATCGGCTGGTTGGAGCCGCTGCGGAGATTAAAACACCGCTGCACGTTATCGATGATGAGCACGCGGTCGGCGACGTTCTCCACGATGTGCGCCATCTTGCGCGCGATCGTCCACGTCTTCTGCGCGCCGAGGGCGTGGGCCAGCTTGTGGATAAACTGGTTCAGCTTCGGCTGGGCGGGCGACTCGATGCGGAAGATCGCCCCCGCCTTTCCGCGCCGGCCGATCTCAAGAAAACTCTCCGTCTTCATCATGCCGGTGTGGCCCACGACCGCGCCGAAGCGGCAGGCGTTGAACGGCGTGCTTTTCAACTGCACATAGTCGTTTATGCGCTCGTAGACGCTCGTATCGACGAAGCGGATTTTGGAGAGCGCCTTGGCGAAAATATCGAAGATCTGGAGCTGCTTCCACAGCTCGACCACATTCTTCCACGAGCCCTGCGGCTTGCCCGTCTTCGAGTCGGGCCGGAAATACCGCGCCGTGAGCAGCTGGTAGAAAAAGCCGTAGTCGTAGTTGAAGCCCTTCAGGCGGGCGTGCTCGACGAGCACGTTGATGTTTCCCTCGCACCGGCGGTAGAGATAGCTGTGGATCGCCATCGTGGCGTCGATCGCCTCGATGGGGTAGATGTTCTTTTTCGGGTTTTCGCAGCCGCTGGTGATCCAGTCGCGCAGTTGGGATTCGGTCGGTATGATGGTGGCCATGGTCGTGTGTGTGTTTGGGTTCCTGAAAAGGGTCTGGAGAGGATCTTAAGCGCCGTTGTCGCGGGCGCTTTGGGCGAGGGCGGCCAACTTGCTGGTCATCGCCGCCTGCTTCTTGGAGGAGCGGGTCTTGGACGCGGCGCGGGTGGTGCGCACCTCGGCCGCGCCGGCCTGCATGGAGAGCGAGGCGCGTTCGGCGGCGTTGAGCTGCATCCGGCCCGCCTCGATGTCGGCGGCGGCCGTCTCCAGCACCTCGCGGTTGCGCTCCTCGGCGACGAGGCGCTCGCCGGCGCGCCCGGCGGTGCGTTGCTGGATGTTGTCCAGCAGCACGCGGTTGCCGGCGGCGGTGGCCTTGATCGCGGTCTTGTAGGCGTCGCGGTCGAGCGGATTGAAGCCGTCCACACGGGGCAGCGTCGCCACATGGCGGCCCGCCTCGTCGAAGAGATGGATGCAGTCCGCGCGGTCCTCGTCGAAGTGCGCGGTGAACGTGAGCCCTTCCTTGGCCAGCGCCTTGTCGATTTTTCTGAATACGTGGCCCTTGCCGTCGATCTGGAGCTTCACCTCGAAAGGCTTGGCCAGGGTGACGGTGCGCTTGGCGTTGAGCAGCGGGATGAGCGACAGCTCGGAGAGCGGGTCGCGCACCAGCTCGGCCCAGCGGCGGGCGTGACGCGCAGCGGGCGACTCCATTACCTCGCGGGTCTGCACCGCGTCATGCGCCGCGGCGGGCAGTTCGCGCAGCTCGGCCCAGTCGCGCCATCGGTCGCCATCGGTGAGCCGCCACTGCGACACGCGCTCAAAGCCCTGCAGGCGGTGGTCCTGCCGATGGTTGATGCGGTTGATCACATCGATGAGAAAATCGTTGGCCCGCCCCAGCGAGGGGAACGGCGTGGCGAGCTGGTCGCGGTAGAAGGCGGGCAGGCACTCGGCGGCCTTGTAGAGGGCGAGCGCGGCCTCCTTGCGCTTCTCGAAGTCGCCCGTCTTCCCTTCGAGCTGGTTGCGGCCGAACTGGCCTGCGATCCCCGCGCACTCGTTGTGCAGCAGGTTGAAGAACGCCTCGATCCAGCCCTTGTGCCAGGGCTGGCCGTAACGCTCGGTATACGCGCCGAGGAACGCCGTGCGCTCCGTCACGCTCGTGCGGTGCACGATGATCCGGCCGCCGCTCATCGCGTGCAGCCAGGCGGCGTCCTCCTTGGAAATGGAGGCCGCGCCGCTCTCGACCAGGAGATTGAGCGGGTAGTCGCGCGGGATGCCGTAGTCGCGCAGGATGTAGAAAAGCATCTGCCGCACCTCGGCGCGCATGAGGCCCTCCTCGCCGCCATCCTCCTTGGCCAGGGCGGGCTTGGTGTAGTGGCTCAGCAGATAGGCGTCGCCCACGTCGAGGCAGAACACGCCGCGCAGCTTGCGCACCCCGCCATCGGCCATCACGCGGAAGTCGAGCTGCGCGTCGTCAAACGTGAGCAGCTCGTGCGGGCGCAGTTGGTTGCGGTCGCGCAGGATCTGCGAGAGCCCGGCATGCGCGGCAAACAGGCCGTCGCGCACGATGGTCGTCTCCACCTTCGCGGGCATGTTGGCCAGCAGGTTTTCATACGACCACCCGGTGGGCAGGTCCTCGGGGCACTCGGCGGGCAGCGGGCGGCCCTTGAACTTGGCCTGCCACCACCGCTGCCACGTGCCCACGCCGGCGATCTCGTCGCCCCGGCGCCAGCGGCGCAGCAGCTCGCGATACGCGGGCCGCGCCGCGCGCTGGTTTTCCTCGGCGAGCGCCTGCCAGTAGCGCACGAACTCCGGCGAGAGATTCCCGCGCTGGTGCTCCTCGGCGGGCAGGTGGTAGGCGGCGACGAGCTTGCGCCAGTCGTTGCCCGAGGCGCGGAACGCCAGGTAAAACCGTTTCAGGTGCGGGGCCGAGCAGCCGCGCAGGTGGGTGAGACGGCGCGCAATTTCGGAGCACTCGGCCTTGCGGTTGCGGGCGAGATGGATGCGCTCCATGCAACACAGCAGCAGCTCGCAACGGGCGCGGGCGGCCTTCGGGATCTGCGTGTCGAAGAGCTCGCGATCGGCGGCGGGCACGAAGAACAGGCGGCGGTTGTTTTCGAGAAGCAGGCTCATGCGCGGCCTCCCTTCACTGCGCGGCGCTCCGTGGCGACCGCCTGGTCAACGAGCCGGCGCACGTCGAGCAGGAGCGACGACATGCGCTCCAGCTTGTGCAGCGGCAGGCAGCTCCACTGCGGCATCCGCAGACCGGTGGCTTCGAGCATGTCGAGCCAGCCGGTCCACTCCTTCTCGTTGGCCGCGCGCGTGGCCTCCTGCGCCTGGGCGATCTCGGCGGGGCTCATGTCGGCGGCGGCCTTGCGGCGCCCGCCCAGGTCGCCCCCCTTGGCGGCGGCACCCATGCGGGAGACGAGGCCCAGCTCCAGCTGGATGCCGCGCATGGATTTTTCGGCCATGAACTCGCACACCTTGGCCCGCTTCGCCTGGTCCTGCTTGTCGAGCTGGTCCACCGGCAGGGAAAACACCCGCACCGGGTCGGCGATCTTGAACCGCTCCGCCGTCGCCTCCGCGATGTCGCGGTAGCGGCGGGCAGTGGTGCGGCTGATCTCGGGCGCGTGGTCGGCAAGCCATGTAGCGAAGCCGTAGGCACCGGGACCGGAGTTCTGGCCACATGTGGCCAGAACTACCTGCTCGACCGCCCAGAAGGCCGCGCCAAAGCGGAGGATCGCCAGCTCGGCGTCCTGCGCATCGCGGTAGAGCGCGGTGAGTTTTTCGCCCACCTTTTTATCCCCCACGCCGAAGGGGGTGGCCGAGATTTGAAGCCCCGCAAAAGGGCTGGAGGGCATGACTTGGAGAGAGGCTTTAGGCATGGTTAAAGGTTGGTGCTGGAGACGTAGGGATATTGCTTTTCAAAGGTGTCGGGAGCCGCTTGGTGGGCTCGCATGATGTCGTTGATCGTGGGCTCCTCGGCGGCGGCCAAAGCGCGGGAGTAGATGGCGAGCACCCCGTGCCCATACCAAAGCGAGCACCACCACACGGGCAGATCGCCCGGCTTCGCGTGGGGATCGCGCAGCCGCCTCACGAGGCAGCCGGACTCTTGCGTTGGAGTGTCGGGAAACATGGCTCAGGCGGCGACGGGTTGGGCGCGGTGGGCAGCGAGCTTGGTGCGGGCGAGGTTGATCTCGCGGCGGTATTTCTCTGCCTGGCTGCGGCTCCATTCACGGTTCGCTTCCGTGGAGGCGTTCGCCGCGCTATGTTCGTAGGATGAGAGCTTTCCCGTGAGCATCTCGATCTGGCGGGAGAGAACGATGTGGGCAGGGGCGCGATCGCCGGCCACATCCGGGCCGGCTTCATCATCGCTCCAGGTGAGCTCGTCGAAGCTCCCGGCGAGCAGTTGGGTCACGGCGAGATTGGCGGGGATGAAAAACCCGGTGATGGAGCGGCCGTCATAATCACGGATCGCGATGTAGAGGTTCTTGTGCTTGCGGATACGCCGCGCGAACTCGGCGCGGTCGAGAACGGTGCAGGATTTGTCTTTCATGGTCGTGTGTGTTGGTCGGTCGTGAAAATTTCAGCCGGTGGCGCGGCGGCGGATCAGCTCGTTGGCGCGCTGGGTGATCGCGAGCAGCTCGGTGTCGGTGCGCTTGTCGAGCACGTCGAAGAGCAGGTTGAGCACATCGGCCGGCGTGTAGTTGGCGGAGTGGGCCCACAGCAGGATCGCGTTGTCGCGGGGGATGCGGCGCGAGAGGCGCTCGCCCTTGCGGCCGGCATTGAGCTCCAGCCCCATGAGCCACGGGCGTATCTCGCCCTCGCGGGTCTGCTCGACATCGAAGAAACGGGCGACCGTGCGCAGATCCACGCCAAACGGGGTCGCCACCTCGTCGGGCCGGAGCATCGGCTTGCGGGGAAACACGAAACCCAAGGAGGCCTGCCAGGCTTCCATCTCGGCTTTGGAGACATGTTTCTTGGGCGTGCTCATGAAGCGGCGCGAGTGAGTAGGTCGGTGAGTTGGAGCTGGTGAATTCTTGATTCCAAGCGGTGGTGAAGAGAGGCCGCGGCGATCTGAGCCTCACGGGGATTCATGTGGGCCGACATGGCGGCCAAAATCGCATCGCGCTCGATTTCGGTTGTGGTCGTGTCACCGTAGTGCCGATACGCTACTTCCAGAGCAGCGATGAGTGCGGGGTCAGACATCGAGAACCTCCTTCACTTTTTTAAGGACACCGGCATTGGCGCCGTGATTGATTGCTCGGCTGACGGTGGTGCGCGCATGGCCTACACGGCGGGCTAGATCCGTTACGTTTACTTTTTTATCGAGCATCCTCTTCTTGAGGGTAATCGGGGCTTGCTTTCGAGGGGTCATGGTGGCTTTGTGACGGCATCACATGTGTTACGTCACACTTGTTCAAGCACAAATGTTATGTTTTTAGAAAAAAAGTTATATGCCTAAGCACACCGCAGAATCCATGATGCTGCTCAGGCGCAGACTCGGCCTCGATCAATCTGAATTTGCCAAACTATTAGGCTATGCACGTCCTTACGTGAATCGCGTAGAGAATGGCCACTACCCGATTTCCGATGAAATAGACGCACGTCTCATTGAGATCGAGCGCACAAAAGAAACGTCACTCAAAGGGATACCCCTCGTTGCCGAAGATTCGGCGCCTTACGGAAGTTCACCTAAACCCGCTGGTTTACTTGGTAAAAACATCAAGCGTGATATCGATGAGCACATGCGGCTTCTCTTGATTGCTGCTGGTTCTAATATTGTCCGCCAAGCGTGGGTGCTGGAGCAGCTGCGTAATCATGTCTCCGTGCCTGCTCGCTGGCATGTGAACATGACCGAGATCGAGGCCGATCTCGATGAGCTGGGTCGCCAGGCCGAGGTCAACATCAAGGCGCTAAAAAATCCGCAGTCCCAAGGTGGCGCAGCCGCTGCCCAAGCATCATAAGCATCTCGCCTTTTTTTATGAGCTTCTCCCGCAAAATGGCATTCTCCGCCCGCAGCGCCGCATTTTCCGCGAGCAGATCGGCCGCGAAGCAGAAGACAAATTGCCCCTCGGCATCCTGTCTTTTCCGTTTGCTGGCTGGAGGTTTAGCCACGACGTGAAAGACAGACACTTTTTTTTATCCGAAATCCAAGCACAACGATGCGCCTGTGTTTAATAATCGGCGCACTCTCTAACTCTAAGCCTGAAAGGACCTAATATGGATATCTTCACTCCTGAATACATCGTCGCAGTTTTATTCTTTGCCCTATTCGGCGGTCTCCTTGGTCGCTGGCTGGGCAAATCCAAGAATCGAGAGATTCACGGTTTTATGCTCGGGTTTTTTATCGGGCCTATCGGCTGGATTCTAGTTTTGCTGCTGCCTGAAATTCCCAAACCCGCGCCCGCCGCAAAAAGACCTCTGCCCGGTGTCTGGTTAAACAAAAAGATGCCCGCCTACGAAACCGAGAGGGAGCGCGTCGAGCGTCTGGATCAAGAAGCCCGCGCCGCCGCTTGGGAGAAGGCTCGTTTGAGTGAATAATTCCGCCATGAAAACAACCCTGCTCTTCATTCTCTTGCTGGCATTTCTGTTCGCCGTCCAACCTGCTCATGCTCGCACTTGGACAGATACCACCGGCAGAGAGGTGCAGGCCACGCTCGTCGGCTTCACTGCAGGCACCGTATCAATCCGTTTGGCGGGCGGTCGCGTCTTGCAGATCTCGCGGCTCAAGCTCAGCGACGACGACAAAGACTTTCTTGCCCAATGCGAAAAACACCGGCGCACCGCCAATCGTCTCAGCGTGCATGTCATCCAATCCCTTGATGATGGTGCGCTTTGTTCCGTATCAAAAATCGTGGTCGTCAATGTGCCCACTAAGAAAATCAAATACGCCACCGGCTTGGATGGTCCGACTTATGAAACGGTCAACGTGCCTACCGAAACGCCGGTCATGGTAGATGCCGTCGCCTTCGTGCGTGGTCTCACGACCGTGGCCGATGATGATGATGTTGACCTCATCCTTTGGACCGATGGCAGCTACAGCTACACCTCGGTGGGAGCAGGCGCCAAGCACGTGCCGGCATACACGCTTAATCCGCCAAAATCCGAAGTATCGATTGAGGCTGGGGATTTCGGGAAATAACCCCCCGTCAGTTCCCATTCCCCTCACGCCCCGCTCCTCGCCGAGCGGGGCTTTTTGTTGCCTGCTGCTGCGCATGGTAAATGCCAGCTGGGGTCTGGACCTACCCTGCTGGTGGGTCTTCACCTACTTTTTCCCCGACTACAACGACACCAAGGACTCGTAGGGTAACACCTGCTTTGTTTTTTCGCTAAGGTGTGCGGCGTGCCACCCGTCACACCTCCAGCACTACCACAAACCGGCTCGCGATCAAGCCGCACCCGCGAGCCCCGCGCCCGTGTGTTGCCCGTGGCGGAGATTTTTTCCGTGCTCTCGGCCGAGCGTGCCGGCCGCGAAGTCGTCGCCACGGTGATCGTGGGCGATGCCGACAACACACCGAAAAGCCACGGCCTGCGCGCCCCGCGCGCCCGTTGGGTGCAACTCTTCTCGATGCTATCGGCCGAAGATCCCGCGCTCGGCGATGCCCTGCGCGAAGCCCTCGCCTCCGAGCGTGCGCCGCGCCTGCGCTGCACCGGCTGCGATAATAACGGCTGCCCCGACTGCGTCTCCGCCGATCAAGCCCGCCACGCCGTGCTCAAGCCCGGCGGCCAGCTCCTTTAAAATTTCCCAACCCGTCATGAACAAAACCAAATCAGCCCGCACCCTCCTTCCGTGGCTCTCCGCCATCGTTCTCGTTCTCTTACTCGTTCTCGTTCTCCACCCCGTCACCGCCTACGCCCAAGCCGCCGCGCCCGCCGGTGCCGCCGTGGTTGTATCTACGCCGTGGTATGCCGATGGCACGGTGATCTCTTCGATCATCGCTGCAGTCATGGCGATCTTCGGCGTGTGGTCGCATACGGAAAAAACCACCGCGCAGAAAATCACCGAGTCCCTTGTCGTGGGCATCGAGCAGGCGACCAAGCTTCCGAAAGTCGCCGCCGCCGAAGCCGAGATCAAGGCCAAGATCCAATCCGTAGCTTCCGACTACGGCGTGCAACCGCTCCTCGATCGCATCGTCCAGGACATCACCTGAAGCCATGTGGGCCGCGATCACCGCCATCTTCACCGCGCTCGCCGAGTGGCTGCGCCTGAAACAGGTGAGCGCGGCCTACGATCTCCGCCGCCGCATCGAAGCCGATATCGAAACCGATGAAGACCAAATCCAAAGCCTGCGCACTCGTGGCGACGATGCTTCTCAGCTCGCTGCTGACCGGTTGCGTGACCGGATCGTCCGCGCCCAAGGCGTCCTTGCAGATCTACCAGCCCCGAGTGCTCCAGCTGCCGGCGGGAGTCCCGATCCAAAGCAAGGCGGGGATCTACATCCCGCAGGTGGATGAAGTGTGGCACAGCGCCGCCGCCTACGGGGAACTCGAAAACCAGCTCATCAACACCGCCGCCGCCCTCTCCCAAGAACGCAACGCCATCCAGAAATGACGCCGCTCCTCGCCGACCTCTCCATGTCCGATGCTCCCGTTTTAGGCGGCGCTGTGCTCGTGATCGTATTCCTCTCGTCGTGGCTTTTTAATTACCGCCGCGACCAGCGTGAGGCCTCGGGCCAGTTTGAGCCTCGCGCCACGCCCGCACTGCATCACCAGTTCGTCACTCGTGCGGAGTTTGAGAAGCACACCGAGGATATTTCCAAACGCCTCGACAAGATCGAGGAGGCCGGCGAGCAGCGCGTCATCCGCATCTACGACAAGCTCGATAAGCAGACCGAGCGCATCATCGAAATCGTGCGCGCCGAATCCAGCCGATGAACTATCCACTCTCCATCCGCCTGCGCATTTTGCGCACGCTCGAAGCATTTTCGCCCAACTCCGCCCCTATCGCTTCCATCAGCGACGGGGTAAACATCGAGATGCCCCGCAAGGTCGAGATGCCCGAGCTGCGCGAGCACCTCAACTGGCTGCTTGAACAAGAGATGGTCGCCAAGGTCGGCGAAGCCCTCGATCCCGATGCTGCCCGCTGGGTCATCACCCGCGTGGGCCTGGGAGCCGTCCAACAATGAGCCGCTCCCTCTTCACTTCCTCCGGCCCGTGTAGCCGGGGGTGCTTGGTCAAAATCGTGTCAACCCTGCCGGGCGATGGCGCCCGGCAGGAGAACGTCTCCTCCCTTTTTTCTCGTGGGTAATCTTGCCGAAAACAATCTCTCCGGTCCCGAGCTTAGGGCCATGCTCGATGAGCTTTACCAGCTCAGCGGCAATCCCACGCTCGCGCAGATCCAGGCGGCCATGGCCAAGCGCGGCATCACCGCGTCGCACGAGAGCGCGCGCTCGGTGAAGAAAAAGAACTTCGCTGAATACTTGGCCGAGGTGAAACGCGCCCGCGAGATCGGCCAGCTCGTGGCCGAGGCCGGCGCCGACCCCGAGACGCGCACCGAGGCCGCCGCCGTGATGCTCAGCGAGCAGATCACCGACCAGATCCTCCGCGCCCGCATGGAAGGCCGCGACATCGAGGCCGATGTGCTGGAGAAGACGGTGCTCAACGTCACCCGCCTCACCGCCAGTTTCCGCGACGGGAAGAAACTCAAGGCCGATCTGCGCGCGCTGGAGCAGAAACTCGTGATGCAGCAGTTCGACGCCGCCAAGGCCGTGCTGGAGCACGCCAAGGAGATCCGGCTCATCATCGCCGACAACAAGCTCGATGCCGCCGCCAAGACCGAGCGCGTCGCCAAAGTCCTCTGGGGCCAGAAGCCCGCCGATTTCAAAGCCGTGGGCGACAAGGGGGGCGCATCCACATGAGCGCCGCCGCCCGCAAAGTCCGCAAGGCCATCGCCGTGGGTGCAGCCGTCGCCGCGATCACCGCCGGCACCGTGGCCAATGTGGTCGAGAGCGCCCATGGGCTCATCACCTTCCGCAAATACCAGGAGCGCGTCTTCTGGGATCACGAGACCAAGACACAGATACTCCACTGGTCGCGCCAGGTGGGCAAGAGCTACACCCTCGCCAACTGGGCGGTGAAGCGCCTCCTCGATCATCCGGGCCGGCTCGTCACCGTGCTCTCCAATAGCCGCGCCAACGGCTTGGAGTTCGTTTTAAAATGCCAGGAAGTTTGCCGCCAGCTCGGCAAGGCCATCGAGATGGAGAGCAACTTCGCCGCGCTCGACGGCCGCTCCGATATTTCGGAGGACATGAAGTATGACATGATGCGCGGCGAGGTGCGCGTCACCGTCGACGGGCAGGTGGGCCGCATCCTGGTCCTCGCCGCCAATCCCCGCACCGCCCGCGGCTTCTCGGGCGATCTCATCCTCGATGAATTCGCCTTCCACCAGGACAGCGCCGCCATCTGGGAAGCCGCCGAGCCGATCATTTCCAGCAATCCCGACTATCTCTGCCGCATCGCGTCGACCGGCAACGGCCGGCGGAACATGTTTTACCAGCTCATCAGCGAAGGGCGCATCCCGTATTACCGCGTGCGCCGTTCTGATGCGTGGAAGGCCGGCGAGATCAAGATCTACTCCGCCGTCACCGGCAAAGAGATCACGCCCGATGAGGCCCGCGCCGAGGCGAGCGACAAACGCGCCTACGATCAGAACTACGAGTGCGTCTTCAACGACGAGGCCAGCGCGCTCCTCACCCAGGAGCTCATCAACGCCGCCCAGCGCGAAGGCGTGGAAGTGGAGGAGGGCGAGTGGTCGCCCGCCACCATCGCCCGCCTCGCGCAGTTCACGCACGGCGAGCTTTATCTCGGGCAGGACGTGGGCCGCAACCGCGACCTCTCGGTCATCACCGTCATCGAGAAGATCGGCCAGGCCTACCGCGTGGTCGCCATGCTTCGCATGGAAAACAAGCGCCTGCCCTACCAGCAGAGCCAGTTGAAACTCATCGCCACGCTGCCCAAGTTCCGCGCCGGCTGCATCGACATGACAGGCATCGGCCTCGGCTTGGTCGAGTATTCGCAGGACGAGCCGTGGGGCCGCAACATCAAGGGCGTCAACTTCGGCTCGACCGAGCCACTCAGCAAACGCCTGCGCGCCGATGGTCGCCAGGGCGAGACCGCCCGCGTCACCGAGCTCATGGCGACGGAGCTCCTCCAAGTCTTCGAAGATCACCGCATCGAGATCCCGATGGATGCCCAGCTGCGTGACAGCCTGCGCAAGCCCGAGCGCATCGTCTCGCCTGGCGGCCGGGTAAGCATCGCCGCCACCCGTGATGAGGCCGGCCATGCCGACGAGTTCTGGTCCGTCGCTCTCGCCATCCGCGCCAGCCAGCAGCTCACCGGCAACTTCTTCTCCGAGGTTATTTAAACGACCATGCACACCCCCCTTTCTTTCGCTTTAAACGAGTTCACGGGTCCAACCCCTCGCGCAATGCCGCGCACCGGCCTTCCTGTTGACCTTAAGACAGGCTTAAACGCCGCCAAATCGGAGGTCGCAGCATGAAACTGCTCCCCCGCGCCGTCCGTTCATGGGTCGCCCGCTCCTTCGCCGCCGATTTTATCGCCGGCCGCGATGCCGATGACGGGCTCGGCTATGGCCGCACCGCCGAGTTTATCCTGCCCCGCGAGCAATCCGGCTGGGTGCGCTCCGCGATCGACAAGAAGGCCGGCGAGATCGCCGCCACCGAGGTCGAGTTCTACGATGGCGACAAGGAATACGACGAGGCTCGCTTCAAGGCTTTCTGGTCCGGCCAGCCCTTCGCCCTCTCCACCGGCCGTCGTCTCACGCTCGACCAGTATCGCGTGTGGGCGGCCAACTGGTTCGACCTCAAGGGCGAGTTCTTCATCCTCCTGCGTGAGGGTTGGACGGATATTTCGTTGCGCCCGCGCAATCCTGCCAGTCTCCCGCCGCTGCTCCTCGCCCGGCCGGATTGCATGCGCCACATCGTATCGGGCGGTCAGATCATCGGCTGGGCGCATACCGATGCCGGCGGCCGGCAGGAGACGTTTCTCCCCGAGGATGTGATCCATGTGCCGATCATGAACACCGGCTGCGATGAGTTCCGTGGTTCCGCGCCGGTCGATGCCATCTTCAACGCTGCCGCCGGTGACTACCTCGCCGGCGTCTACGTCAAGAATCTCATGCGCAACAACGGCGACCAGGGCGTCTTTGTCCTCGCCGATGGCAATCTCGATGAGGCGCAGAAGCAGCAGATCATCGCCAGCCTCCGCGAGAAACAGCGCAAGGCGCGCCGCGGCGAGTTCTCCATCGGCTTCCTCGGGGGTCCGGCGAAATTCGAGATTCAGGATGCCAAGGCGCAGGCTCCCGGTGCCGATCTCACCGCCGCCCGTCTCGCCTCACGTCACGAGATCTACATCGGCCTGGGCGTGCCTGCGAGCATGGCCGATATCAAGGCCAGTTACTCCACCGGCGCGAGCAGCGATCGCTACCAGCTCATCACCGGCACGTGCATCGCCGAGGCTGGCGCCATCGATAGCGCGCTCGATCGCCCTGCTTCACTGCTCGCCGGCCGCCCGCTCACCGCTGTTGCCGATTGGGATGATCATCCCGTCATGGTCGAAGCCCGCCAGGCGCGCGTGGATACTGCGATCAAGTTGACCGGTGTCGGCATGCCGATGAAGAACGTCAACGACTACCTCGGCCTCGGCATGGATGCGTTCCCCGGCTGGCAGATCGGCTATCTCCCGTTCTCGGTGAGCCCCGTTGATCCGAACGCCAGCCAAGGCGGCTCCTCCGATCCCGCCGCCGATCCCGCGCTTGCCGAGCCCGCCGATGCCGCCCCCGCCGATCCCGAGGTCGAGCAACTGCGCCTCGTGCTCCTCGCCCGCCAACGCGCCGCCAATTCGAAGCCGGAGTGCCGGTCTCTCAGCTCTCAGCTCTCAGCTCCCGACTCTTTCTCCATGTTCACCTGCGGCTGCCATGGCGACGCCTCCGTCGTCGCGCAGAAAGCCCGCGACCCCAAGCAGCTCGCCCAGTGGCGCGACCACATGACCAAGCGGCGCGGCACCGTGAAGCTCTACCAGTCGAAGATCGGCCGCGAGCTGATGAAGGCGCGCGGCGAGGTTCTCGCGAAGATTCAGAAGAACTATCGCCCTGCCGAAAAGTCCGGCTCTCAGCTCTCAGCTCTCAACTCTCAGCTCGCGCAGCGCGCCGCCGCCGCCAACTTCCTCTTCGACCTCACCAAGTTTTCGGACGGCCTGCTCGCCGCCATGCGCAAGGCCGGAGAAACCGCTCTCGATACCGCCGGCTCGCAGCTCTTCAAGGAGATCGGCCGCGACGACCCCTTCAAGTTCCCGCCCGAGGCCGTCCTGGAATACGCCCGCGCCCGCGAGAACAAGCTCAAGGGTGTGCCGCAGGAAACCTTTGACCGCATCAAGGAGGCGCTGGAGGAGGGCATCACCAAGGGCGACACCACCGAGGAACTCGCCACCCGTGTGCGCGCCGAGTTCAACGGCATCGACCAGGGCAAGGCCCGTGTCATCGCCACCACCGAGACCGCCGCCGCCTACGGTGCGGGCCGCGACGAGGCCATGCAGCAGGCCGGCATCGGCTACAAGCAATGGCTCACGAGCGGCAACGCCAATGTGCGCGCCGCCCACGCCGCCGCCAACGAGCAGATCGTGCGCATCGACGAGTTCTTCGAAGTCGGCGGCGAGCAGCTCCAGTTCCCCGGCGATCCCGCCGGCGCGCCCGAGAACGTCATCAACTGCCACTGCGTCTCCATCCCCGTCGAAACCGCCGAAGGCTGATTCCTTTTCCCACCATGAACATCCCTGACATTCTCAAGCAGCTCGGCCGTCCCGCCGGCACCGTCCGCCGCGAGTTCGCCGTCGTCCCCCGCGTCCTCAGCGAAGCCGATGGCACCATCGAGTTCACCGCCTCCGACGAGACGCTCGACTGCTATGGCGAGATCGTGCGCGTCAACGGCTGGCGATTCACCAACTTTACCAAGAACAGCCCCTTCGTAAACAGCCACGACTACAGCTGCATCACGCAGCTGCTTGGAAAGGTCACCGACTGGCGCACCGGCATGAGCGCAGACAACAAGCCGGAACTCGTCGAAACGGTGAAATACATCCGCGACGAGGGGAGCCTGGGTGCGATGGCCTTCAAGCTCGTGCGCGACGGCTTCCTCAAGGCGGTCTCGGTGGGCTTCGTGCCCGTGTCGATGTGCAGCAAGTGGGATGGCAACAGCGCCCCCTTCCTCGCGCAGATCGCCGAGTTGAAACTCGACCCGCAGCAAGCCGCCCAGCTCCGCGCCGTGTATCTCGCTCAAGAGCAGATCGAGCTCAGCCAGTGCATCATCGGGGCCAACCCCAGCGCGCTCGCCAAGGCCTACAAGGCCGGCTGCCTGGCCGAGGGCGAACTCGAAAAACTTTCCGTCCTGTATGCCGCCACGAAAACCGCGACCGCACCCACCAGTCCCGCAGACGGTGCCGCCGCTTCCCTGCGGGCGAAGGCAGCGTTCATCGCCGGAGTGTCAGCCCATCTCTGAAACCAAAACGTCAGTTCATCAAGTTCCCACCATGAAAAAGTTCCTTCTGTTCTTCCAGTGGCTCGCGGCCGCAACGCTGCTCGTCGCTCATAACATCGCCAACGCGGGCGGCCTCGCGCTGGCTCCGCTCTCGCTATCCCTCACCGATGATGCTCCCAAGGACACCCTCGACCAACAGCTCGCCAAATCCCTCACGCTGCTCAACCAGCGCATGGCCGAAGTCGGCGACCTGAAGAAAACCCAGGAGGCCCAGCAGAAGGCCATGGACGACTTCACCAAGATCCTCAACGAGGTGAAGCAGGCCAACGACACCTTCCGCAAGCAGATGCTGGAGGTCCGTAACCAGCGCGCCCGTCGTGGTGGCGAGGTCTCCGACGACTGCGCCAAGTTCCTCGGCGCCATCGGCCTCATCGCTGCTGCCAAGACGCCCGGTGCCGACCTCAAGCAGCACCAGCTCGATATGATCGAGCGCCAGGTCAAGGGCATCCTTGGCATGGAGCTGAAGTCGGCGCTCACGACCAGCGACATCCCGCTGCCCGTCAATTACGGTGCCGAGGTCGTCGAACTCGTCTTCCAATATGGCCAGGCTCGCAAGGTTGGCACCGTGTTTCCGATGGGAGCCGGCACCATCAAGCTGCCCAAACTCGGCACCGATACCGACTGGGGCCTCATCGGCATGAGCGGCACCGTCACCGAAGTCAGCCCTGGCTTCGCGTGGGTCACGTTCGCCGCCGAGAAATTCGGCGGCCTCATCCGCCTGCCCTCCGAAATCGACGAAGACAGCATCGTCGCCATGGGCCAGTTCATCGCCCGCTACGCCGCCCGCAAGATCGCCAAGTGCGAAGACTACCAGTTCTTCCTCTCCACCGGCGCCGGTTCAGGCGTCAACGGAACGGGCGAGGGTCTGGCCAAGGCTGTGGTCACGGACTCCTGCTATGTTTACCAAGGCGGCGCGTCCAACTCCGGCAAGACCAAGCCCAGCCAGGCGACCCTCGCCGACTTCCGCGCCATGCGCAACGAGTCCACCCTCAGCGGTGTCGTGCTGAACAGCTCGAAGTATTACATGCACTCCACCTACGAGGCGCTCCTGGTCACGTTCAACACGTCGGCCACGGTCGTCCCGTATCAGCGCGCCAACGGCACTTCGCCCGCCACGCTCGATGGTTTCGAAATCGTGTGGACCGACATCATGCCGGCCTACACCACCAGCGCCACGGTCAGCGTGGTTCACGCGCTCTTCGGCGATGCCTCGTATCAGTATCTCACGCCGCGCGGCACCGTCCGCATGGACACCTCTCGCGAAGCCGGCTTCGCGACCGACGAGATTCTGATCCGTGGCCTGGAGCGCTTCACCGTCGGCCTCATGGCCTCCAAGGCCGTCGCCGGTCTGCGCTGCTCCGCCAGCTAACCAAACGCCCAGGCGTTTCTTCGAGTCCCCCGCATGGGCGCGGGGACTTTTTAGAAACTCCTTAAGCCCGTCTCTCAGCTCTCAACTCTCAGTTCTCAACTAAGACCACCATGATCGCCTCGCAAAAATCCTCCCTCGCCGCCGCCGCCGCCCTCGTCGCCTCTCTGCGTCGTGGCGTCGTCACCCACATTGCCGGCTACAACGCCAAGGCCACTGCCCAATTCATCCAGCTCCACGATGCCGCCGACGTCCCGCCCGATGCCGTCGCCGGCGTCGCTGAGATTTCCACCGTGGACACCACCGGCCTCACCGCCGCCGGCCTGGGCGACAAATACTTCCTGCTCTCCGGCGCCTCCGGCGATTTCTACGTGTGGTTTAATCTCGACGCCGGCGGCACCGATCCCGCCCTCGACGGCAAGACCGGCATCGAGGTCGCCCTCACCACCGGCGACAGCGTCTCCACCATCGCGACCGCCATCGCCGCCGCCATCGATGCCATCGCCGACTTCGGCGCCACCGCGCTCGTCAACGTCGTCACGATCACCGATGCCGCCACCGGCGCCCGCACCGATATCGCCGCTGGCGATTCCGGCCTCGCCGTCGCCGTGGATACTCAGGGCGTCACCGAGATCGCCGCCGCCATTCCCCTCGCGGTCATCACCGTGCCGGGATCGAGCAACTTCCAGATCCCGCTCCCCGCCACCGGCCTCGCCTGTGAAAACGGCGTCACCGTGTGCAACTCCTCCACCTACGCGACCAAGACCGCCGGCAGCGAAGACTGCTTCTTCACCGTGGCCGTGATCTGAACGCCATGCCTCCGCCCACCGTCACCCGCCCGATGCCCAAGCCCGCCCCGCGCCCGTTTCCCATCAAGACCCGCTGATCCCATGAACGCCGGCTTCTCCAACCTCACCGCCCTCAAGATCCAGCTGCTCAACGAATCGCTGCGCAGCGATATCACCTACGACGCCCTCGTCGCCGCCGTGGGCTTGGGCGTGGCCGGGTTGGTCGAGGGTTTCTGCAACCGCAAGTTTGCCCGCGTTGAGGCCGATACGCTCACCGTGCCGGGCAATAGCCGCCTCATCAGTCTCCCGCGCTATCCCGTCGAAGCGGTCACCGCCCTCGATTACAAGGTGCGCCTCGCTACCGATTGGGTCGATGGCCTCGGCGCCCTCTACAACTGGAGCGCCGATGCCGGCCTGCTCGATCTCTCCAACTATCTCACCGATAAACACGGTCAGGCGCGTGTCACCTACACGGGCGGCTACTTCTGGGAAACCTTGGAGCCGACCGATGACGGCTATCCCACCACGCAGCCCGATGGCTCCGCCGCGCTGCCCGAGGCGATCCGCTCCGCGTGGATCATCCAATGCGAATACGTGTGGTCGCGGCGCGACAAGCTCGGCCTCTCTTTGGGCGCCAAGCCCGAGGAAAAACGCCTCACCAACGATCTCGGCACCGTCGATCTCATCCCCCTCGTGCAGCAGATGCTCAAGGACCACATCCGCTTCGCGATCATCTGAGCCATGGCCGTTGACCTCCAGATCACTCTCAGCCCGAAAGCGCAGGCGCTCCTCGCCAATGCGCAGCAGTTCCCCATGAACCTGCTCAAAGCGGTGCGCACCACGCTCAACTACGAGCTGGGGCTGGCAGTGGGTCATATTCAAAAGGATCGGCTCACCGGAAAGGGGCCGTTTCCCGCCGCCGATGGCCGCCTGGGCGTGCGCACCAATCGTCTGCGTCAATCCGTCTGGCAGGCTCCAGCCCAGATCGCCGGCAACGTCATCACTGCCTCCATCGGCAGCAACGTGAAGTATGCCGCCATCCATGAATACGGCGGCGCGTTTCAGGTGAAGGCGCACAAGCGCCGCATCATCGCCTTCGACCGCTACGAGCGCCGCGGGCGCGGGCTCGTGAAGACGCAGAGCGGCATCCGTGGCGCCATCAAGTCCTATACGATCAATTTCCCTGCGCGTGCTCCTTTTCGCCGTGGCCTCGAAGACCGCCTGCCGCGCATCGGGCAGGCACTCTCCACGGCCGTCGTCCAAGCCTTCAATCCGCCTGCCGGCGCCGCATCATGAGCAGCCTGCACGAACGCCTACAGCTCGATCTTTACACCCGCTATTTGAGCGACTCGTTCTTCGCGGATATCGAGGTATCGCTCATCCGCCCGCGCGCCAAGGCCGGCTTCGCGCAGATCTACGAGCAGATCGAGCAGGTGCTGGGCGGCATCAAGAAGAAGGCAGGGAAGGCCGGCGCTTCGGTGCAGGTGCTCATGCCCGCCAGCGACCAGCTCGATCCCAACGTGCCCGGCCCGAGGCTGGATGTCCTGCTCACCGTGCGCATCCAGGAGATCGTGCCGATCAATCTCGGGCCGGTCGGCACTGGCAAGACCGCCGAGGAGATCGCCGAGCACTGTATCCAGCTCGGCCACCAGTTCACGCCCTTCGGGGGAAACATCCTGCTCTTTTCTTCGATGGTGCCCACCGATGCGTTCGATCCACGTGTGACGGTGGATGTGAGTTTCTCGGTCAAGAGCGGCCTGC
Organism: Rariglobus sp.; assembly: GCA_035493815.1. Taxonomy (GTDB): domain Bacteria; phylum Verrucomicrobiota; class Verrucomicrobiia; order Opitutales; family Opitutaceae; genus Rariglobus. The sequence continues at coordinate 228,650 of DATJHQ010000007.1, read as the reverse complement.
AACCCGTCCCCAAAGTCGCCCGCCCGGCCATCACTGCCGGCGGCTCGCTCGCCTTCACGCTCTCCTGCGCCACGGCCGGCGCCGCGATCTATTACACGACCGACGGCACCTATCCCGGCTCCGGCAACACCACCGCCACGCTCTACACCGGTGCCGTCACCCTCGAAGCCGCCGCCACCGTGCGCGCCGCCGCCCAGAAGGACGGCCTGCTCCCCAGCGACGTAGTCCAACTCTCCATCACCTGATCCGAAATCTGAAATCCAACCTGCCGGGGCTCTCAGCTCCTGGCTCTTAGCTCTAAGCTCTTCCTCCCATGCCTACGCCACTGAATCCCGCCCTCACCATCGCCGGTCCCGCCCTCATCATGACGCGCGGCAAGACCTTTTATTCCAAGGGGAATGTCACTGTCACCCAGAAGATCGAAACCTTCAACGTCGAGAGCGCCCGTGATGGCGTGATCCAGGAGCGCGAGAGCAACCTCTCCATGGAGGTGAAGTTCACCCCCGTGGGCCGTCTCGACGCGCTCTCGATCCTCTGGCCCTACGCGCTCGCCGCGCTCGGCTCGTTGATCCACCACGCCAAGACCCTCGGCTCCATCGATACCGCCACCGATATCGTGACGCTCACCGCCCACGGCTTCCGCGATGGTGCCCCGGTGCGTCTCGCCTCCTTCGGCGTGCTGCCTGCCGGCACTTCCGCCGCCACGCTCTACTACCTCAAGAAGCTCTCGGCCGATACGTTCACCCTGCATCCCACCGCTGCCGATGCCGCCGCCGGCACCAACACGGTCGATATCACCGATGCCGGCACCGGCACCCATCGTATCATCGAGCAGGAGCCGCTCGTCGTGCAGTCCTTCGATGGCGATATCTACACCTTCCACAACTCCACTCTGCCCGCTATGCCCGACCTCATGGCCAGCGCGATCCAGACGGTGATCGGCGATGTCACCTTCGAGTGCTTCCGCAAGTTCTCCACTGCTCCCACCGATGCCGCCGCGCTCTACACCAAGACCACCGGCGCCGTGACCGACACGAGCTTCAATCCCGCCGACATCATCACCCAGGCCTACGACTTCTCCTGGGGATCGACCGCACCTTGGGCGGCCATGAGCACCAAGGCAGGCATCAAGTGCAGCTTCCCGCTCACTACCGATCCGGTGATGGATGACACCGGCGGCATCTGCTCGCGGCGCATCACCCAGCTCGCCGCCACGCTCACCGCGCGCCCGCTCAACATCGGCGCCGACGACATCTTCGCCAAGCTCGGCCTCCAGGGTTCCGGCGCCGGCCGTGGTCGCAGCCTCTCCGGCACCGATGTGCTCAAGGTCTCCGGCACCGGCCTCTACGTGTCGCTCTACGGTGCCTTCCTCAAGAATCCGCCGGTCAACTTCGATGCCAAGGAAGACCGCGCCGGAGAGCTCACCTGGACGGCCTCGCGCACCTACACGACCGGAGCGGCCAATCCCCTCTGGGCCGTGGGCGCCACCGATCCCGACGCTTAAAAACACAAACGTGTGCGCATCGCATATTCAGGCACCACGCTCGCGGCGGATGGGTTTCTCGCCCCGCCGCGAGATCTCGGGCTCAACGGCCAGCAGCTCGTGCAGACCGTGCAGCTCCCGCGCGCGCTCTACACGTTGTTCCTCTCGCGTGGCAACCGCTCGGTCGACTTCACCTTCACGGTCGAGCGCTTCTTCGATACGGCGGCCGATGCCGCCTACTTCGAGCTCACCCATCAAAACGATCTGCCCGACACCGGCCTATTCATCGTGCAGTGCGCCGACGATGACGACCCGTCTCTCAATCTCCGCCTCACAGGTCCCGCCTTCCAGGGCGTCAGCTTCGCGGCCGGCTCGCTCAAAGGGCAGAGCCTCCTCGTCAGCTACCACTTCGTCGGGAGCGTTTTTCTGCCGACCACCATCTCCATCTCTCCGGGCGCAGACCCGGAATCAACCTACTATCCCGAACTGGGAGTCACCGTGAAAAAAAACTATCTCACCCTCTTGGCCGGTGCCACCAGCGCGGCCATCACCTTCGCATCTCCGTATGAGGGCAGCCCGCAGGTTTACGTCGAGCTCATCCCTGTTTCCGGCCAGCCCATCGTCGGCCGTGCGCTGCGCGGCCAAGCCACCAACACCGGCTTCATCGTCGACTTCGCCGCGCCGCTTCCCGTCGACGGCTACGTCCTCAGCTGGATCGCCTTCGGCACCTGATCACTCCGCCCACTTTTTTTCCGCCATGAAAAACTCGTTCTCTTTCTTCGTTCTCTTTCTCGTTCTCTTTTCCGGTCGAGCCCAAGCAGCCAGCACGCTGATCGGCAACACCACGCTCGCCGCCGGCACCACCTTCACCGCCGCGAGCGGATCCACCGTCGATCTCTCGGCTGCGACCGTCGTCTTTGGCTCCAGTTCGATTGATTGGTCAAAGCTCACCGGCACGCCCACGACCCTCACCGGCTACGGCATCACCGATGCGCAACCCCTCGATAGCGACCTCACCAGCATCGCCGCACTCACCACCACGACCTTCGGCCGCTCGCTGCTCACGCAGGCCGATGCCGCCGCCACCCGCACGACCCTCGGCCTCGTGATCGGCACTAATGTCGAAGCCTGGTCCGCCAATCTCGACACCTGGAGCGGCAAGACGCCCTACGCCGGCACGCTCGTCATCGCCAGCGGCAAGACCCTCACCGCATCCAATACCCTCACGTTGACCGCGACCGATGGCAGCACGCTCGCCATCGGCGCCGGCGGCACGCTCGGCACGGCCGCCTACACTGATGCGACTGCCTACCAGCCCCTCGACAGCGACCTCACGAGCATCGCCGCGCTCACCACCACCAGCAACGGACGCAGCCTTCTCACGGCATCTACGCTCACCGCCGCTGGTCTCGGTCTCACCAACGGAAGCACCATCGATTCATGGGGCGCAAAAACCGCCCCCAGTGGCACCGTCGTCGGCAGCAGCGATTCACAGACGCTGACCAACAAAACCCTCACCAGCCCCACGCTCACCAGTCCCACTGTCACCGGCACTGCCGTGCTGCCCTCCACCACGAGCATCGGCACCACCACCGCCACCGAGCTGGGCTATGTGCACAACGTCACCAGCGCGATCCAGACCCAGCTCACCGCCAACGCCAGCGCCAGCTCGACCAACGCCACCGCGATCTCCACCGAGACCTCCCGCGCCACCGCTGCCGAAGCGCTCCTCGTCCCCAAGACAACCACCGTCAATTCCAAGGCTCTTAGCAGCTCGATCACACTCACCGCCTCCGATGTGGGTGCGGCTGCTGCGGATCTCAGCAACGTCGAGGCGCAAGCCGCACTCGCTGCATATCCACTCGGGACGATCTATCAAGGCGTTTGGGACCCCACGACTGATACCCCCACCATTCCCGCCGCCTCCGGTGGAAATGACAAATACTCCTATTTTGTAAATGTCCCCGGAACCGCCTCCGGAACCAATGCGGACGGCACCTACCTTTACGGCGATTACATCGTGAGCAACGGCACTACTTGGCTTCGTCAGCCTGCTGCGCCTACCACCATCCCCGACAACTCCATCGAGTTCGCCAAGCTCTCGCACAGCGCCATCAAGTCCATCGCTGGAAACAAATACCTGCGCGCCTTCGTGGATCGTCTGATCGCGCTCGGCTCCGATGTGGATTGGGACCGTTTCGATGTGTATTCCCACGCCCGCGTGATCGACGCCATCGGCGACAGCATGCCCGCCTGCTCGGTCCTCGCGCTCGATCGTGGCTGCTTCAAATTGGAAACCGCCCCCGATCTTTTGGACAAATGGTATTCTGCAGACCCAGCTGGAAATGATCTGACCCGCACCGATACAACGGCATTTTTCTCTCATGCGTGGGGACGCTATCAACCCCAACTCGTGACCGATGGTGTGAGCACAAATGCACAAGCTTACTTCACCTACGGAGGCGCTTTGAATGATACTTCCACCAAGAAGTTTTCTCTCTTTTGGGTGGTGAATAATCACCTGTCGGTTGACGTCACTTTCGCCGACGCCACTGCGATGCACGCGGACACCTCCTATCCGCCGTTCACCATCGCCCGCACTCTCGACGACAATAAATACTATTATCAACTTTATCCGATCGGCACCGATGGTTGGTTTCCTGTCGATCCATACCTTCTAGCCAATTACGACGGGCCTTATGTGAGTCCTTCGCGATTTTTAAATATCCGAAACGCCGACTCAAATGGACCGACGATTTACGGCAACCAAGGAAGCTTGTTCACCTTTCAATATGAGGGGTCAACAACCTATCTGACGAGCTACCAAAATAACATCAGGCCCGATCTCTTGTCCTCCGACAGCTTTAGGCTGATCGCCATGACTTTTGACGGCTCTTGGATACGCATTTACTGCGACGGGCGGATAATCACCTCCGCGTATGTGCCGAGCTATTCCACCCTGCTGGCTGGCGATGATCTATCCGGCATGCTCATGGGGAAGCTGGGGTTCGGAACTTACAAAGCCACGGTCGGGGTAAAGGATTTCAGCTACCCGATGTTTCGTCGAGTGCATGATGCCCTGGCGGGCATTTATGGACTCCCGCGCATCCAAGCCAAACGGAAGTTGCTGCCTGTGATGTTGGCTGGGCAAAGCAATGCAGACGGCGCTCCTGCAACCTCAGTGGTTGACGGCTGGACCACACCCGAAGGTTGGGGTGGTGGCACAACCGCTGGAACCAACAATGTTTTCTACAACCCAACTGCTGGAAATTGGGCACCTGTGGGTTGGTATGGCATCCGCAATACTAATTCTCCCGTGGCTCCGGTTGAGGGCATGCGGAATGTTCTAAACTCCTATGGTCAGCAGGAGGTTGCCATCCCAAACCTGAGTTCGGCTTCAGAGGGTTCCATTTTTGGCTTTTTACGCCAGCTCTACGAATCAAACCCGGACTATGATGTGTGCTTCTCTTCGTGGGCTTACGGCGGTGCGACGATAGACCAGATTTTCACAGGCGCCCCATTGTCGGCCCCTCCGACGACGATGAAAGTCAACGGGGCGAATTTTTATCAGTATGCCATCAGCCAGATGGTGAATGAAAAGGAGTTCGCCGACAAATATGACTACGAGATTGACCAGCCGGTGCTCATCTGGCGTCACGGGCACGCCAATGCCACGGATGCGACCTACGCGACTAAATTTCTCACCTATTACGACGAGCTTAATGCCGATGTAAAAAAGGCTCTTGGAACGAGCAAGGATTTGATCGTCCTCATTGATCAACCCAATTACTCACCAACGGGCAGCGGGAACGCTACGTTCGTTCAGAACTGTCAGGTCATTGACATCCTCAATACCCGTGGAACTCGTCCGATCTTTGGCATCGGTCCCGATTACCCGATCACCAATTTCATCCACCACTATGTGCGCGGGCATCGGTGGATTGGTGAAATGGCGGGCAAGGCTTTCAAGCAGATCTACCAAGGGACGGGGGTGTGGGAACCTGTGCGGCCCAAGTCCTACACCCTCGGGTCGAACTATGTGGATATCACCTTCTACGTGGAGGCACCGCCTCTGCAGTTCGCCACCAACAACAACAATGTTGACACCCTGCTCACGAACAAGGGCTTCGAGTATTCGGGTGGTGGGCTCACGATCACCAGTGTAGCCCTGCAATCGGCAACGGTGGTGCGGATCAACCTGAGTGGAACGCCAGCGGCGGGACATATCATCACATACGTCGAAAATAACCGCTTCGGGAACCTGTGCGACAGCGACGCCAGCCCGATGTATTTCAAGGATCAGGACTGGACTACGGGCGTGTGGCCCACGCCGGTATCGGCTGATGGTCTCACCAATGATCCCAAGAACTGGTGCATGGCCTTCAAGCTCACGCTCTGAGCCGCCGGCATTTAAACCATCATGGCCGATGACCTTAAAATCCCGATCATCGTCACCGCCGATACGGCGGGGGCGACGCAGGCGGCCGCCGCCATCAAGGGAGTAGGTGCCGCCGCCGGTGATCTTAAAAAGGTCGATTCCGCCGCGCAGGACATCGCCACCGATTTCGCACGATTCAACATCGAGGCCGCCAAGTTCGAGGCCACGCTCAAGCTGCTCAACTTCGACCAGCTCCAGGCTCTCCGCCAAGTCCTCCGCGAAGACATCACCGCCGCGCAGGCCCTCGGGCAAAACGTAGATGGCCTCAAAGCAAAGCTCGCCCTTACCGATGCTGCTTCCACCAGCGCACTGGAGGCATCGCTCCTCAATGGTGCCAAAGCCGCCACCAACCTCAAAGGCCCCCTCAACGAAGTGGGGAAGGCGACCAAGGAACTCGGTGGCAACGTCGCCGGCACCTCGCAGCTCGTGCGTGGCATGGAGGAGACCTTCAACGGTGCCACCATGGGCGGCCTGCGTGGCTTCGGCTACACCATCAAGGGGCTGATTCGTTCCTGCCAAGGTCTCGCCACCGGCGGTCTCGACCTCGTCACCTCCGCCTGGCGCCGCATGACCATCGCAATGGCGGCCAATCCCCTCGGCGCCGTTTTGATCGTATTGACGGCCGTCGCTGGCGCTGCCGTGGCGCTCTACAACCCGATTAAAAAACTCGTCACCGGCTGGTTCGAAATGCGCGATGCGGGGCAGCAAGTGGAGCACGCCGTCGCCGATCTGCCGAAGACCTTTGAAGACATCAAAAAGGCTGGCGATATTTCACTAGAAAAAGCCAAGACCGATGCGAAGGAAACAGCGGATGCCCTGGAACGTGTCGTCGCCGCCGCAACGGAGGCAGAGACCCGGCTTAACGCCATTGCCGATGCCGATCTCAAGGTGAAGCAGGCCCAGCTTAATCTCGAAGAAGCCACTGCCCTCAGCAAGACCCAAGACCCTGTCGAGCGCGCGCAGATCAAGCACAATTACAGTGCCAAGCGTGATTCCCTGATCACGGATTCGCAGCTTTCCAAAGCCGACCGCGAACAACGTTTCCAGAAGGATGTCATCGCCTCGGCCAACAGTTCGATCGATCAATCGCGCGGCCGCATCACTGCCGCCGAGACCGATTTCAGTAGTCAAAAAGGTCTCGTGACCGGGCTTAATGACCAACGCAACGCCCTCGTTAAATCCGGCAAGACCGGCACCAACGAATACGTCCAGCTGCTCGATCAAATCAACGTCGAGACCGCCAAGCTCGCCGAGAAAGAAAAAACCCTCAAGGAAGTGCGTAAGGACGAGGGAGCCAATATCGACAAGGCCCAGTCCACGATCCAGGAAGCCAAGACAAGGATCACTGTCGCCACCGCCGATGCTCAAGTAGCCGGCATCACCAAGCAAAAAGATACGGTTAATCAAAGCGCCGAACAGATCGCCATCGACGAAAAAAGAAAACAGGAAGAAGCCCGCAAGAAAGTGCAGGGCGACGCCATAAAAGTGGGCGGCAATCTCGATGCCTCTGCGTATGGCGTGGCCAAGGCGCATCCCGAAACCCTTGAGGCCGCCAAAGCCCTCCACGAAGCCGCCCAAGGTCTTAAACAAAATGCCGGCGATTCGGAAGTCGCCGCCGCCGTGAAAGCCGTGACCGATGTCGTCAAACAACTCGGGGCGCCATCCCCGCAAAGCAAAGCGCTTCTGGATCAGCTCGGCCTTCTAAGACGCGAAATCGACACCCTCAAGTCCCAGATCAAGACGGCTGGGAAAAACAACCAGTAGCCATGCCCTCGATCTGGACCATCAACGGCACCCCCATCGAGCAGCTCGGGCTTGGCTCGCCCAGGCTCACCTTCGCCTCGCTGCAGCCCGATACCTTCGTGGTCGATCACCTTGCGGCCCCTTCATGGGATGCCGCGCCCATTTTCACCTACGGGGAGACACTCATTGTGAGGCGTGCCGGCGTGATTGTATTCGTGGGCAAAGTCCTCAAAACGCAGCGTTTCCTGGGCGCGCAGGCCGAGACGATCAGCTACCAGGCCTATGGCCCGTGGGACTGGCTTGAGCGCCGGCCGCTGCGGCAGAACAGCGCGGTCATCGTGGATCCCCTCGTCTCGACTGTCCCGATTTATGTGCCTACTGGGTTTATCATCCTCAATCAGGCCGACGATGGCGCGGCCGTCGAGGTGGGCGCCAGTCTCGCCATCGTCATCAACGCGGCCATCGACGCCGGCGTGCCCATCGCCCTCGGGGTGATCGAGGGTTTTGATTACAACCTCACCTGGGAGGAAATCTCCGATCTCCAGATCGCCGATGCCATCGTCAAGCTCCTCGCCACCGCGCCCGATGCCGTGGTCTCGTGGGCCTACGCCACGGGCACCCCCACGATCAACATCCGGCGGCGCACGGCCCTGCCCGCCATCACGCTCACCATCGCCCCCAAGGGCACGCCGCCATCGGCTTACGGCCCCACCGGCTACGCCGAGTTTGAGAGCATCCATCTGCTTGACCGGCCTGATCTCGTCATCCCCGGCGTGTTCCTCACTTTCCGCCGCACCAACACCGTCAACGGCAACACTTATCTGAGCCTCGAAAAAAAGATCGCCGGCAACGCGGCCGTCACCGCCGCCGTCGCCGCCGTCGCCACCGCCAAGGCCGCGCTGGCGCCGGCCCTGGCCACCCTCACCGCCGCCTCGATTGCCTGGGGAGAAAATCCCACCGATCCCGGCCTCACCGCCGCCTACAACGCCGCCAAGGCCGCTGTCGCCACCGCCCGCGCCGCTGTCGTCGCCGCCGATGCGGCGGTGGAGTTGCTCGCCCGGTCTGAAAACGCCTTGTGCCGCACCATCCAGCTCGCCGGCGTGAACTTTTCCGAAACGGTCCCGGCGGAAAAAATCACCGTGCTCCCGCTCTTCGGCGTGCTGGGCGACGGCGAGCTGGATGATACCGTCATCACCACGGGCAGCGATTTCGATGAGCTCAAAAAATTCTGGCTCCGCAAGGTGCCCGATCTGGCGAAGCCCGGCGTCGTCATCACGGGTTTCAAAAACCGCCAGCGTCTCGCCGCCGCCACCACCAGTGTGGCCGACGGCATCACCACCGAGGTCACCCCCGCGCTCGACACCAGCCTGGTCAACGAGCTCATCGAGGGCACGATCACCCCATGGATGGAAAAAACCGGCCTCAATAGGCAAGGCCAGAAGCAGATTTACAGCGCACGCATCGCCTACACGATCGGGGGCGTGGCGGCGCTGGGCTCCGATGGTCTGCCCGGCGTCGAATACACGGCCGATGTCATGGCCACCAACTGCACCTCCCGCGTCTATTCCTATCAGGAATCGGCCGACAGCGTGCCCGAGGAGCCGACGCCGCCCGGCATGGAGACCAAGCTCTACGCCGCGCTCAGTGTCGTGCAATACGAGGGCGATTTCACCCTCGTGCAGCAAGAGGCCACCCTTTCGGTGCTTCCCGGCATGGTCGTGAATCTCGGCGGTGGCATGGCGGCTTGGGCCACCATGAAGGCCCTCGTCCAATCCGTTTCCGTCGATATCGCCACCGGCACCACGCAGGTGCAGGTGGGCTGGCCGAGCGCCATCACACCCGACGACCTCACCTCCATCAACCGCGCGAACCGGCTCAAGGCGCCGGCCTATCGCGGCCTCAACCGCGCCTCCGGCGTGATCTGATTATGCCCACCATCCAGTCCGGCGGAAAAGTAGCCCAAACCCGCTCCGGCAGCCTTCCTGGCAGCGGTGGTGGCGGGGTTGTATCTGGATTTTTCCGGTTCAAAAACACCACACTTATCGCAGGCACTCCCCTGGCCCAAATCGTCAGCGGCTCCCTTTATGACGTCGATTGGAAAACTGAGATCACCATCGCTAATCTCAACGACTCATGGGCTCTCTCCTCTGGCGGCGGCTTTTTCTGGCTGAGTGTCCCCGTAGATGGAGACACGTTGGAACCCAGTTCCACGGAAGATTGCACCATCGTGCGTGGCGTCGACTGGCCTGAACCGTTCGTATTTGCCGGTTCACCGTCCAAACAAACGTCCGCCAATTATCCCTTGGCCAAAATCCTTACGGGCAGCGCGCTTGATGAAGCGGGCTTTGATTTCGTGGTGGGCACGGGCGATGACGCGCAAACCTACCATCTGCTCCAGCTTGTCAGCACCAACCTCAAGCTCAAGCAGGTCTGCTCAGGCAGCGGCCCAGCGCTCTATTTCGAGGCCTACGCCGGCCGCTCCAACTGATATGTCCGTCGCCCCCAAGTTCGCCGCCGACGGCTGGTTTCCATTCTGCGTGGCTGAGCTGACCAGCGCCCAGATCGAGGGCTATACGGGCAAAATCACCTCCGCATCGCCTACCGAGACCGGAGTGGTCAAACTCACCGGGCTCTCGCTTCAACAAGTCTGGACGATCTTTTGGATGACCGAAAGTTGGACGTCTACGATGACGCTCGGTCTGGGTCCATCCACGTCGGTTGATATTCCCATGGCGGCTACGGGCGGCGGTATCCCGTCCAGTCGTGTTTGTTATCAGGGCGAACGTGATTTGTATGCTGCTAATTTTTCCGGCTTTCCATCCAGCCCTTCCGATGGCGACCTGTTCAATCAAGTCTCGGTGGGAATCACCACGCGCAACTACCTTGAGAACCCTGATGCGCCGCCGAGTCATCTTGTTTGGGGTCCCATCGTCAAAAATACTGATGACGGCACCTACACGCTCCTGCTGGATATTGAGATAAATGTGATCCATTGGAAATGGGAGGCTGGATCGGTCACTTGGAACGTCGTTCAATCAGCTTTTTTCATGTCCGACTACGACGCTGCAGCGCCGTATACTGTGGTCGATCACACCTTTTTCGGGAAAACAGTGACATTAGCAGGCGAGCTTTTTGGTGCTACGACGACATTTACCGATCCAATTGAGACATATTACACCTAGCCAAGCCCGTGGCGGCCGTCAGTGACGCGCTCCTGGGCACCGCTCTGGCCAATTGCCCGCCCTGTGCAGCCCGCCGCGCCGCGCTCAACCGTCGGTTTCCCTTGCCCGACCGACTATCTTAAAACTTGCTTAAGGATTCCTAAAGAACACGACCCCAAAAGACCAGCGAGGCTTAAACCTCCGCCAATGAGGCTCAAATCGGCTGCCGCTTTACACCGATCCGTTCATTGGCGTTGGCTCCACGTCGTGCCCCGCCCGCAAAACCAAGTTGCCGGAGATTTCGCTCACCTCGTCAACCACACACCCTCGTCACAGGTGCGCGCAATGATCGTCGCAATCTCTCAGGATCACGTTGCTTGAAGATGCCCGCTCGCCCCGACGAGAACTTGGCGAGCGTTGCTTCTCTAAAAATTCGATCCGCTACGGATGCAGTTCACCTGGGGATCAGCTGAAACAACTCTCCGTCGTCGGTAGTGCTGAGGGAAACTTGATGCACCGCGGCACCCGATGCGGCATTGCCGCCAGGCACCTCCAACAACAGGCCGCTGGCTCGATTGACGATATGGCTATACCCCTGCCCCACGTCCACAATCAGCCATTGCTGACTTGTCGCGCCGGTGTAGGTGCTCTGCACGATACCCGCACCATTCAAAGTTGATCCACCGGCGACATCAAGCGCGAGGCCGCTGTTGAGATTCGTGATTTTCCAGTAGCCGCCCGAAAGTGCAGTGAGCACCCATTTTTGCCCGGCGCTGCCGCTGTTCGTGGCTACATCCACGACAGCTCCGGCTGACGTGCTGCCATTTGCGACCTCTACAGGCAGGCCGCAGTATTTGCCGATAAGCTGATAAGTTGTCCCGGAAGTTGGCGCCTGCGGGCCGACTATTGCGGAAGCGACCATGCTTGCGATGGCTCCGGCACCGGCGATATTCGGGTGCACGTTGTCCGGGAAATCGAGCGGAATGTTGGCGGTTCCCGTGTTTACGTCCGCAATGGGGCATTCCATGTCCGCCGCTGCTTGACGGACCAAGGGCACAATCTGGCCGGTGACAATGCTGTTGGTGATGGCGCCAGTGTCCGGACCCGCCACTGTCGGGCAGGTGTTGACCAAGATCATGGGATGCGAGTTGGTCGCGCGATAGCTCTGAATCATGTCTTTGTAATCGGAGAGAAATTCAGACTGATAGACCCAATTCTGCGGTTTGGAATCGTTTGTGCCGAGCATCATGACGACGATGTCCGGGTTGGAGCCAATGCTTTGGGGATATTGCCCGGTATTCCAGTATGGGGAATCGCCGTTTTTGAGCATGGTGCGGCCGGAAACCCCGTAGTTCGTGACAATGAAATCATTCCCCAGCAGAGCCTGTAGCTGCGGCGGGTAACTTTGCGTTGAGGGATCCTGCAAGAATGCACCGTAGGTGATGCTATCGCCGATGCAGGCGACTTTAAAGGGCCCCGTGCTGATGTTGTAACCGATATTGAACTTGAGCGTGCGGTCCAGCGCTGTGCTGGCACTGGCCGAGAACGGATTGCCCACCGTGGCCGGCAGCGTGCCGGCTAGCGTGACATAATCGATCACCCCAGTGCCGGCTCCATAGCGCACAACGCCGCCGGCACTGGCCAGATAGCCTGCCGTCAATACTTGACCCGACCTCAGAAACAGAGACGGCGTGTAACCATTGACAACAAAAGGATAACTTTGGAGGCCGGAATTACCGACAACTTGGATCGAATCGCCGATTGATACTATGCGATAGTTCGCGGCGGATTTGATGGCTGTGGCGGACTGGTCGCCAGTATACAAGGCGAGGAATGGGGTCAGCGTCCCGGTTACCGAACCAGCGTAGAAATTGACGTTGCCGGGGACGATCTTGCGCACCCCACTCGATGGGTTCGCATAGGTGGTTCCCGAGGCGACGAAGCCATAGGTTACCGCAGTGCTCAGGGAGTCTTGTCCGGTGCCGTTGGTAATGGCAGCTCCTTCTGCCGCGTCATCGCCCAAATAGAACGGACCGGAATTGACGCTGATACCGACGTTGAACTTGAGCGTGCGATCCAGCGACATGCCGGTGCTGGCCGTCAGAGGTGCGGGAGGGCTGGCAGGCAGTGTATCCACCAACGCCACATAATCGATGATGCCGGTGCCCGCGCCGTATCTTACGACACCCCCTCGACTGGCAAGGTATCCGACCGCTAGTATTTCGCCCGGCTCCAACTCGAACACCGGGTTGACACCGCCCACGGTAAACGCGCGGTTCTGAACGCCGGAACCACCCGTAACAGAGAGCACATCTCCTGCGGTCACCACTTCATAGTTTGCGCCGGTTTTAATCGAGGTGGAGCCTTGGTCTCCCAAATAGACGGCAGCAAACGGAGTTACGGTTCCACTGTAACTGCCGGCATAAAAATTCACCTGGCTGAGGGTCACGTATTGCACAAAATCGGTGGTGTTGACGTAGGTCGTGCTGCTTGCCGCGAAAGCGTATGTAACGGGTGTGGTGAGGCTGTCCTGCGCAGTGCCACTGGTGACGCTTGTGCCTTCCACCGCATCATCGCCGATGTATAAAACAGGTGCCACTCGAACGACGATGCCCACGTTGAATTTTAATGTGCGATCCAGCGACATGCCGGTGCTGGCCGTAAAAGGGGCGGGCTGAATGGCGGGCACTGTATTTGCCAACGCAACGTAATCAATGGTGCCAACTCCCGCACCATACCGTGCGACACCGCCCGCGCTGGCCACGTAACCGACGCTAAGCACCTGTCCCGGGGCCAAAGTGACGACCGGGCTGACTCCATGCGCCAAAAATGCCTGCTGCTGTCGACCGGATCCTCCCGTAGTGCTGATAGGATCGCCTATTACCACTACATTATAATTAATCGCCTGCTGAATGTTGGAGACTGATTGGTTTCCTGTGTAAATGGCTGCAAAGGGGGTGATGGTGCCGGAGACACTGCCTGCGTAAAAGTTCACCTGCGTCAGCGTCACCTGCTGCATGTAGCTGGTGGTGTTGGCATACGTGGTGCCTGTTGTCACAAAGCCATACGTGACGGGCGTCGAAAGAGTATCCTGCCCGGTGCCGGCGGTGGGACTCGCGCCCTCCACCGCATCATCGCCAATGTAGATGGGAGAGGCGGCGGTGCTTTGCATCGCAGTGGCAAAGCCGCTGCCCAGATCCTGCTGCCCGGTTGCATCGAAGTGCAGATTGTCGGATTTGAGTGAAAAGCTGTCGGTGTTGACAATCCCCACGCGAGGAAGCGAAGCCGTCACGGCATTTTGCGCGGTGATCACGTTGCCGCGTTGTGCCGCCGGACCGGTCCCCGTTTGGTTCACGGAAAGCCGTCCAATAACGAAGGGTAGGTTCGCCCCGTAGGTCATTCGCACGTCCTTGATGAAGTTTGTGAGGTTGGCCTGATAGACCAGGCTTTCGTCCACACCGTTCACCACCACGGCATCGCTTTCACCCTGCATCCAGATCATTCCGCTGATCTGAATGATGGCAGTCGGATTGGCCGTCCGAAGGGCCTGAAGGCCGCGCGCCACCGTATTTTGAAAACTAACATATTGGGTGCCATCTCCAGTTTGTGTCGCGGTGCCTCCCGCTGCCCATTGCGAATAAAGATTAGTGCCACCAGCCGCGTATTTGATGATGGCGATGGAGCTGCCGGCCGCCTCGAAATAGGCAGCCATGTCCTTACCAAAGGTGACTTCCGGGCCGAACTGTCCTGTTCCGCCGGATTGAGGGCGAAGGGTGGTCAAGATTGTATCATGGTAAAAAGGAACGTCGGGTTGCGGGGCTTGTAGCGCCGAAGGAAGATCTGAAATCAATGCCCGGCCATCCATGTTCGATTGTCCGCCCAGTAGAAAAACATTGATCACCGGAGTGTCGGCTTTGCCCTGAAGTAGGGGCAGACAGGCCAGCGCAAGAAGCAGGACTGGACGACGGCCAAATCGGAAAGAAAGCAATGTGCTGGGGGAATGGATGAGACTCATAAGGGGAAGACGGTTGCTGGAGAATTCAGGCCTATAACGGGGTTATTCAGACAGTGGAGTTGGCGCATATCCCCCATCGAAATCTGTGCATGCACAGGCCAAACAAAACGACGGACGCGGCTTTGAAGCCATTCCAAGAAGGGGTAAGGGGGATGGGGTCAGACGCTAAAAACCCAAATAGATCCCGATCGAAATAGCAATATTTTTGATTTAATTTGATTGAATTTGATCGAAATAGATAACCTCCTCCTATTGCGAAAAAGAAAGCCCATGAGCCGCTTTTTCTGGAAACGAGAGGCGCCTACGCAGAGTGACGGACCTACGTTCCGATGATTTTCAGCCGGGTTCTTCGTCAACAGTGCTTTTACTTACCCATTTGATGGCTGAGGGAATTCCGAAGCTCATATTGCATTTCTTAACGTCTCGTTGCGTTTCCGCATGCAGCCGTCTCATAAGGAGAAATCCTCCGTCATCTTTATGGGAGTGAATTTCGCCAAATGCGCCCGCAGCCACCTGCTTGTCGGCACGGTTTGCGGTTTCTTACACGGACACGACCACCCGATACAAGACATGGCTTATCCCCGCGCTTTCATGGCCTAACCGTGGACGCGCCCCTTGCGTGCTTCACGCACACACTTTCCCGCCGTCTCGGCGGTTATTCCGCGTCGTATATCTGCACCTTGGTCCAATAGCTCTTGAAGCGGGCAAGAAACGCCAGATGCAGCGGATCGACCTGATAGGCGTTATGTCCGGCCACGTCGGCGAAGATCGCGGTGATCGCGAACGTGAAACTCAAGTCCACCACCGGACGCGGCGGTATGCCGGCGGGCACGCCGACATGGAAATGTTTCACCGCGGCAATCGCCCCCAACGACTCAAGGCCTTCGTTGCGAAACTCCTGTTTCTGCACCTCCGTAATATCCGGACGCAGGTAAAAGATGACGGTGTGAACGAGCATGGTTCGACCAACTCACGACCTGCACGCACCCGCGGCGAGCAAAAATTGTTTTACCCACTGTCATTTGGCAGGCATATTGACCCTTCACGCCGTGCAAATACCCGCCAACATCCAGCTCATCGGGCAAGAAGTCGCCATCGTCTGGAGCGACGGGACAGAAACCTATTACCCGATGGAAGCACTGCGCGCCGCTTCGCCCAGTGCGGAAAACATCGGCGAGCGTGACATCCTCGGCAATCAATACGGAGGCGATGGCCCCAAGAAATTCCCCGGTGTGACCGTCATCGGCTGGGAGCGGGTGGGCAACTATGCCGTGCGCTTCGATTTCAGCGACAAGCATCGCACCGGTCTCTACAGCTACGCCTATCTTCTGGAAATCGCCTCCAAATCCTGACCATCCCACTCATTTTTATCTTATGAGCACACCTGTATTCCCCGCACGCACCACCCTCGCCGAAATCGAACTCGGCACCACCCTTCAGCCCAAATTCGGCACTGACGGTCTCGTCCCCTGCATTACCCAAGACGCGGCCACCGGGCAGGTGCTCATGTTCGCCTTCATGAACGCCGAGTCGCTCGCGCACACGTTGAAGACCAAAAAAGCCACCTATTGGAGCCGTTCCCGCAACAAGCTTTGGTGTAAAGGCGAAGAGTCGGGCAACGTCCAGTGGGTGAAGGAACTCTACACCGACTGCGACCAGGACGTCCTGTTGCTCAAGGTGGAACAGAGCGGTGCCGCCAACGCATCGTGTCACAATGGTTACAAGAGCTGCTTTTACCGCAAGCTGACCGATCTCGACGCGGCCGCCGCCGGCACCGACTTCACCCTCGCCTACACGTCCGAACGTCTCTTCGACCCCGCGACCGTGTATAAGAAAAAGTAAGCCAAACCTGTTCTCTCGCGGCGATGTCGCGAGAGAACGTCACTTGCCGGGACCTGGCGCTAGACCGCGCTCACTCTTGGCGGCAAACGCAAGGATGCGTAGCACCTCTTCGCTGTCGGCCTGTGGATGCGCCTTCAGCTTTTCCAACGCCTGCGTGCGATTCAATCCATCGCGATAGAGAATGCGGTAGATGCTACGCACGCGATCAATCCGCTCGGGGGTGTAGCCGTTGCGCTCGAGTCCGACTTTGTTGTAGGCACGCACGACGGCGGGCGTGCCGTCGGCGATGAAAAACGGGGGCAGATCATGCACCAGCTTGGCCGTGGCCGAAAGCATCGCGTAAGCACCGATGCGACAGAACTGGTGGGCTCCGCCATAACCGCCGATGACAACGTGATCTTCGACGACAACATGGCCGGCCAGCATCACACCGTTGCTGGCAACGATGTGACTACCCAGCACGCAATCATGCGCGACATGGCTGTAGGCGAGGATGTTGTTGTTGTCACCGATCAGCGTGAAATTACCGTCCGCAGTGGCCGCATGCACCGTGACGTATTCGCGAAAGACGTTGCGGTCGCCGATGCGAACACCGGGGACGCCACCCTTGTATTTGAGATCCTGCGTCTTCGCCCCGATGTTGGCGTAAGGGAACACCTCGCAGGCCTTTCCCATAAAGGTGTTTCCCTCGATCGAGGCATGGTGGTGGATACGAGTGCCATCGCCGATCTGCACACCGTGCCCGATGTAAGCAAACGGACCGATTTCCACATCGGCCCCGAGCTGGGCGGTGGATTCCACGAGAGCGGTGGGATGAATGCGGACCGGCATGGGCGTCAGTCGATTTCGCTATTGTCGATGATCGCGAAAAGCAATTCGGCCGATGATACGACGGTGCCGTCCACGGTGCAGTTGCACTCAGCCTGCGCGAGTTTGTTGCCTCGCGACTTCGTGAGCTTGGCGTTGATGATGATCTGGTCGCCGGGGCGCACGGGCTTGCGGAACTTGACCTTGTCCGCGCTCATGAAAAACGATGTGCGCCCCTCGCTGCTGCCGCGACGGAGCATGAGAATCCCCGCCGCCTGCGCCATTGCCTCGAGCTGAAGCACGCCTGGCATCACGGGATTGCCGGGAAAATGACCCTGAAAATACGGTTCGTTAATCGTGACGTTCTTGATCGCGACAAGTTCATCTTCGCCGATGAACTCCACCACACGGTCGACCATCACAAACGGGTAACGGTGCGGGAGCGTGTCGAGGATGCGGCGGATATCGAGTTCGGTCTCGGTGGGAAGAACCTTGGACGGACGGGGCTTTTTCTTCGGGCCTTTGCGTTTCTCCTCAAGTTTGGCGAAAAGAAGTTTTGTCAGTTCGGCGTTGATCGCATGCCCGGGACGGGTTGCCACGATGTGCGCCTTCAGCGGCATGCCGAGCAGCACGATGTCGCCGATGATATCGAGAATCTTATGGCGAACGAACTCGTCTTTGAAGCGCAGCGGCTCCTTGGAGATGATTTTGTCGCCCTTGATGACAACGGCACAATCAAGCGAACCACCCTTGATCTTGCCGAGCTTCAACAACTCCTCGATGTCCTCGTAAACGGTGAATGTGCGCGACGCCGCAACCTGCGTCATGTAGACGTCGGGATCGATCGTAAGCGTGAGATGCTGCGTGTGGATGCCACGATCATCGGTCGAGGTGCAGGTGATCTTAAGCTCGTCGCACGGCAGCGCGATGATCGATGAGTTGCCCTTCGCCACGGATACAGGCTCCTCGAGCACGAAATACTCGCGGTCCTTGTCCTGTTCGACGGGTTCGCCCTCAAGAATGAGATTCACGAAAGGCTTTGCCGAACCGTCCATGATCGGGGGTTCGGAAGAATCAATCTCCACGAGAATGTTATCGATGCCGCAGCCGCTGAGCGCGCTGAGCACATGCTCGACGAGGTGTATCTTGGTGTGTCCGTCCTGGACCGTGGTGTTGCGCACCAGATCGCCCACAAGCTCGATGCGGGGTTTGACCTCGGGCTGCCCGTTCAGGTCGATGCGTTTGAAGATGATGCCATGATCCACCGGCGCCGGTTTAAAGGTGACGGTGACGGCGTTGCCGGTATGGAGGCCGCTGCCTTGGATCGATACGGCGCGCGCGAGCGTGCGTTGTTTCATAAGGGTTTGGCGCGGAGTGTCGGTATGTGCGGTCAAAGCGCAAGCCGGATGTGTCCCCAAGCCTTGACACTCCCTTGCGCCGCACCTTACACCCTACCCCTTTCACAACTCAAAAACACCTCGATAAAGTCATGCCCTCAGCCAACGACATCCGCAAAGGCCAAGTCATCAAATTCAACGGCGAACCCCATCTCGTCATGGAAACCATGCACCGCACCCCCGGTAATTTGCGGGCTTTCGTGCAGGTCAAGATGCGCAATCTTCGTTACGGCAAGGCGCTCGACCAACGCTTCGCCTCCACCGACACCATCGAGGTGCTCCCCACCGAAAAGAAGACCCTCGAGTTCAGCTACGCCGACCGCGAAAACTTCGCGTTCATGGACCCGGACACTTTTGAAACCGTCGAGCTCTCCGCCACCTTGATCGGCGACTCCAAGAACTACCTAACCGCCAACGGCAAGGTCGACGTTCTCTTTGTCGATGAGAAACCTCTCACCGTCGAACTTCCCTCCTCCGTGAACCTCAAGGTCACCGAGAGTTCTGAAGGCATCAAAGGCGACACTGCCTCCAACGTCCAGAAGCCGGCCACCCTCGAAACCGGCCTCGTGGTCAACGTTCCCCTCTTCATCAAGGAAGGTGAAATCATCCGCATCAGCACCGCCGACGGCTCCTACATGGGCCGCGCCTGAACCGTGGCTCCGGACGAAACTTCCTGTTTCTAAAAACAAAACCCGCAGTCCTTTCGACTGCGGGTTTTTTGCGTCCGTTTTATTGGAAACGCTCAGGGCGCGCTAAGGGCGGCGATGGCGGATTTGTAACTGACGGCCGCCCCTTCGAAGTCACTGGCGGAGCAATTCAGGTCATGCAGAAGCCCGTCCGTGAGACCATAAACGAAACCGTGGACATGCAGCTCCTGGCCGCGCGCCCAAGCATCACGCACGATCGAGGTTTTGCAGACGTTGTCCACCTGCTCGATGACGTTAAATTCACACAGTTTGAGACTGCGGGAGACTCCGTCTGGGATCTTGCACAGACAGTCGTCGTGTTTCTCCTTCACATCTTGCACATGCCGAAGCCAGTTGTCGACCAGACCGACGCGCTCGCACCTCAAGGCGGCTCCAACCCCGCTGCAACCGTAATGCCCCACCACCATGATGTGCTTTATCTTCAACACATCGACGGCGAACTGAATCACGGAAAGACAATTCAGGTCGGTGTGGACCACCACGTTGGCGATATTGCGATGCACGAAAATCTCGCCCGGCAAAAGCCCGAGGATTTCGTTCGCAGGCACGCGACTGTCCGAACAGCCGATCCACAGATATTCGGGAGTCTGCTGGGCGGCCAGTTTCGCGAAAAACTGCGGATCTTTCGCGCGAATGCTGTCGGCCCACTGCTTGTTTTTGATGAAAAGATGATCCAGCGAATGCATACAGATGTCAGGGTTTGAGTGAACGCGAAGTTGTCGATATTTATCCTCATGACCGCGGTTGAATCGCGGGATGAAACCGTCGCGGCGGAAAGAAGCAGCGCCTACTTTCTTCCAAAGATAAAATACAGGAGTGAACCAAGCAGAGGAACCAGGATGATGATGATAATCCAAACGACCTTGTTCGGATTATTACTCTTGGCGCAGTCAACAATGGCGACGATCCACAGCGCCAACACCAAAAGATACATAAGGTTGTTCATGGCTCCATTTTACGGCCCGCAGCTGCAGCGTCCACGAAAAAGGCCGTCCGGAAAAACCGGACGGCCTTGGATAATCAATTTCCGCTGCTGGTTCAGGCCACACGCTCGACGACGAGCGGAGGAGGCGTGGGACGCTTCGGGGCGAGGCGGTAGGCGTTCTTGAAATGGTCGAGCGCCTGCTCGAGCTTCGACTCGTCGTTGTAGTGGATCATCATGAGCGGCTCGCCCTGCTTGACCTGTGTGCCGACCTTCTTGATTTCGGAAACGCCCACGGAGAAATCGGGCTTCTCGCCGGGCTTCGTGATACCCGCGCCGAGCAGATGCACGCCGTGGGCAATCATCGCCGCGTTGATGGTGTGGACGTAACCGCGCTTGGGGGCGGGCAGCTTGCGAATGTGTTTCGCCTGGGGGAATTTTTCAGGATGGTCGATGTAGGCGATGTCGCCGCCCTGAGCCTTGACCAGCTCCTTGAATTTCTCGAGGGCCGAACCGTCGGTGAGGTGTCGCTGAACGGTTTGCTTGGCGGAAAGAGTCGAACCCGCGACGCCTGCGAGCCGCACGATTTCCATGCCGAGCTTGAGCACGAGTTCCTTCATGTCCTCGGGGCCTTCACCCTTCAGGAGGGCGATGGCTTCTTTGACTTCGAGGCTGGTGCCGACGGTGTCACCGAGAGGCTGGTTCATGTCGGTCACGAGCGCGACACAGCGGCGCTTCATGGAACGACCCACGCGGGTCATGGAACGGGCGAGCTGCTTGGCCTGCTCGAGATCCTTGATGAAGGAACCATTGCCCCACTTGACGTCGATCACGAGGCCTTCGGAACCTTCGGCGAGCTTCTTCGAGAGAACGCTGCCGGTGATGAGCGGAAGGCTGGGAATGGTGCCGGTTTCCTTGCGAAGTTCGTAGAATTTCGCGTCGGCCGGGGCGAGTTTTTCGTCCTGCGCGACAATGGCGCCGCCGATCTTGCCGAGTTGGGAGACGAAAGCGTCGATGGAAAGATGCCCCTTGAAGCCGGGAATGGCCGCGAGTTTGTCGAGGGTGCTGATCACATAATCATGCTCAACGCCGCACATCATCGGCACAACGACACCACTGGCCATGGCCAGGGGGACGAGCACCAAGGAGGTCTTGTCGCCCACGCCGCCGGTCGAGTATTTGTCGATCTTCGGCTTGGCGATATGCGACAGGTCGATGACCTCGCCGGACAGCATCATTTCCTCAGTCAGAATGGCCGTTTCCTGGGCCGACATCTGCTGGAAGAAAATCGCCATCAGCAATGCCGCCAATTGATGCTGGGGCATGTCGCCATCCAGCGTGGAATCAATGATATAGCGAATTTCTTCTTGGGTAAACTCCTGGCCGTCGCGTTTCTTTTCGATAAGAAAGTTGAAGGACGGTTTGATGAACCTCCGGGGAGGCAACGTGCGTTTAGTCATTGTGTATGTGTGAGTAAATCGGGTCGGCCGGCAGACCGTAAAAGTTTAAATGACAAACTGCCTCCCATGAAAAGTCGAGCCAAAACTCCCCGTTTCGCTCGGGGTATTCATGGGGAAAGCACGGCCATCTTAACCCAAATCCACGCTTGCACCGCCCCTCTCCGGACCGGTTGATTCAGGAGATGCACGTTTCGTTTAACCTCGCCGCCCTGTTCGATACGGCCTTGAAGACCGCCGCCAACACTGCGGGCCTCGACACCGCCGAGTTCACACCCGAGGTTCGCACCGCCGATCCCAAACACGGGGATTTCCAAGCCAATGGCGTGTTGCCCTATGCGAAGCGCACGAAGCAAAACCCACGCGCCCTCGCCGAAAAGATCGTGGCCGCCCTCCCCCCTGATGTGCTTGCTGCCTGCGCTGTAACCGTGGCGGGGCCGGGCTTTATCAACTTCACGCTCCAGCCCGCCGCGTTGCAGGAATGGCTGCGGATATTTTCCACCCGTGAACAACTGGCCGCCGGTGCCGCCACCGCCTACGCCGGTCAGACTTGGGTCGTCGATTACAGTTCCCCCAATACCGCCAAACAGATGCACGTTGGCCATCTACGCTCGGCCGTCATCGGCGAGGCCGTCAGCCGCCTGCTCGCCTTCAGTGGCGCAAAAGTCATCCGCGACAACCATATCGGAGATTGGGGCACCCAGTTCGGTAAACTCATCTGGGCCTACAAACGCCAGCTCGACACCGTTGCCTTCGCCCGTGATCCGCTGGAGGAGTTTGAACGTCTTTATAAAGTCGGCAACAACGCCGCCGACGCCGATCCCGCCGTCCTGAAGGAAGCTCAACAGGAACTCGTCAAACTCCAGTCAGGCGACCCCGAGAACACCGCCATCTGGAAAAAAATCGGCGAAGTAAGCGTGACCGCCTTCCAGCAGATCTACGACCTGCTCGGCATCCGCTTCGATTACACGCTTGGTGAGAGTTTTTACAACGACAAGGTCGGGCGTGTTTACAACGAACTCACCGGCTGCGGCCTCGCCACCGAGAGTCAGGGTGCGCTCGTCGTTTTTCATCCCGAGCACCCGCGCTTCAAGGAGCAGCCCTTCATTATTCGCAAGTCCGACGGCGCGGCCAACTACGCCTCCACCGACCTCGCCACCATCCTCTATCGCAGCGAGCATTTCCACGCCGACGCCGCGATCTACGTGATCGATTCCCGCCAGAGCGACCATTGCCAGCAACTCTTTCTTACGG
Source organism: Rariglobus sp. (assembly GCA_035493815.1). Lineage (GTDB taxonomy): Bacteria > Verrucomicrobiota > Verrucomicrobiia > Opitutales > Opitutaceae > Rariglobus. The sequence goes on along the minus strand of DATJHQ010000007.1, from coordinate 205,424 downwards.
CGCAAAAGTGGTTCGAAAAAACCGGCCGCAAATTTCCCCGCCTTGAACACGTGGCCTTCGGCACCGTCCTCGGCGAAGACGGACGCCCGCTCAAGACACGCAACGGCGACAACATCAAGCTCAAGGACCTGCTCTCCGAAGCCGTCGAGCGCGCCCGCCGTCTCGTTGACGAAAAAAGTGCCGAGCTCCCCGAGGATGAACGCCGCACCATCTCCGAGATCGTCGGCACCGGCTCCGTGCAATACGCCGACCTTTCCCAAAACCGCTCGAGCGACTACCTGTTCTCCTGGGACAAGATGATCTCCCTGGAAGGCAATACCGCCGCCTATCTTCTTTATGCGGTTTCCCGCGTCCGCTCCATCTTCCGCAAGCTCGAAGCTGTCCCCGGCGATCCCTCCGTCGAAGCCGCCGCCGGCCCGCTCGAAACACCCGAGGAGCTTTCGCTGGCCCGCAAGCTGACGAAATTTTCCGATGCCGTGACGCTCGCCGCTTCCAGTCTGCGACCGCATTTCCTTTGTCTCTATCTCTACGAACTGGCGGGGGAATTCAGCACTTTCTACGCGGCCGACAAAGTCGCCGTGGACGATCCCGCCATCCGTGCGCGCCGCCTCATGCTGTGCGCCCGCACCTTGCTCATGCTTGAAACAGGCCTCGGCCTGCTCGGCCTGCGCACCGTCAACCGGATGTAATATCCGCCTCAAAACACTCTTGCCGCGCTCTTTTTCCGGGCGCACCCTCATTCCATCAATCCCATGGCCACGCAGGAATTTTACGTTCGCAGCGCGTCCGAAACTGAAGCTCGCGGTCCGTTTACGCAGGAGCATCTCGTCTCGCTGGTCGAGAACGGTCAAATCACGAAGGAGACCCTGTTCTACGACGCAACCAGCGAACAATGGGTGCGCATCGGTGACAACGCCGAGTTGGACGCGATGCTCTTCCCCGAAAAAAAGAGCCTCAAACTCAAGGCCAAGGAGAATATCAACAGCCTTAACGTCCGCAAAGAGGAAGATGCTCCCATCGTGGTCGAGGACATGCTTGCCGCCGCAGAAGGCCGCACCGCCGACACCAAGGACAAGCTGGACCCCACCATCGCCCGCGAGCGCGCGGCAGCCATCGGCCTCTACTCCACCATCGCTCTGCTCATTATCAGCGCGGCCTCGCTCATTCTTCCGTCCATTGACATCGTCATCACGCTCGATCCGGTGGCCATCATCCAGCACCCGCTGGTAATCGTCGGCGCACTCCAGACCATTATCGCCCTGCTCCTGATTTTGCAGGTTACCCAGATTTATCCATTGGTCCGTTTTTCTGCGGCCCTGAATCTCGGCTTCACTGGATTTCTATTTTGGACGCAAGGTCAGCTGGTGCCGCTTGCCGCGCTCGCCGTCGGTTCCGTCGGACTCTATTTCTGCACGGTCTTCATAAACTTTCTCGGCATTGGTATCGCCGCCGGTCTGGGCTTTGCCGGCATGCTCGGTTTTGCGTTTTACTCACTGACCTGAGCCAGACCATTTCACGTCATGGCCCGCCCAGCTCCTTTTTGGATCAAACTGATCGCCACTTATAAACGGGAAATCTGGCAGCCTCAGTATCTCGGTGATAAATCCCTGCGCGGACGCCTCTACGCCATCCTCCGCATCATCTCGATCACGGCCACCGGCCTTGAGGAAACCCGCTCCGCCAGCCGTGCCGCCGCGTTAAGCTTCAGTTCATTGCTCGGGTTGGGACCACTCGTCGCCATCGCCATGCTCGTGGCGGGCTTCATGCTCGACAAACAGGACCCCGGCCTCGCCGCCAAAACCCTCAGCGGCATCATCGAAAAAGTAGCCCCGCAACTAAAACAGCTCCAGAGTTCCGGGCAGCTTCCGGCCAGCCCCAGCGCCACCCCAAACACCATCGTGGCCGCCGCCACCGGAGTGGCCGCGCCGACCGGCGTCACCCAGTCCTCTCCAAACGACCCGGAACTCGTGCAGATGATCAACGGCTTCATCGCCGGTTCGCGCAACGGTGCCGTCGGCGCGCTCGGCGCGATCACCCTGATCATCATTGTTCTTCAACTGTTCACATCCGTCGAAACATCGTTCAACGAGATATGGGGGGTGCGTCGCGGCCGCTCATGGCTCATGCGAATCGTATTTTACTGGACCCTTCTGACCCTTGGCTCGGTGTTGTTTTTCGCAGCCGTCACCGGCCTGTCCGCCGGAGCGCTTTTCAATGCCTTTGATAAAATCCCCTTCGGAAGCGAAATGGTCGCCGTGCTCAAGTTCTTCCTGCCGGCCGGGTCCATGCTCCTGCTGGTCGCGATGCTCACGGTCTTTTACCGCACCATCCCCAACACCCACGTCTGGTGGCGCGCCGCCCTCATCGGAGCCCTTGTCGTGGCCGCGTTGCTTATCCTGAACAACTTCCTCGCATTCCTCTATCTCAAGCGCGTCGTTCTCCAACGCAGCCTCTACGGTTCGCTCGGCATTCTGCCCATCCTCATGTTCGGGCTCTACGTTTTCTGGTTCTTTGTCCTGCTTGGCGGCCAGGTCAGCTATGCGGTGCAAAACGTAAACTTCCGCAACAGCCAGGCCGCTTGGAGCAGCTTGGCCGAATCCATGCGCGAACGCCTCTCGCTGGTTGTCCTGCTGAATATCGGCCGTCGCTTCCAAAATTGCCAGCCCCCCTGCACCGCCTCCCAACTCAGCTCCCGCCTCAAGGTGCCCACCCAAATTCTCAACGAGTGCATCAATCGCCTCGTGAAAATGAACTTGGTCACCCCCATTCCCCCGGCCGCCGGCGAAGACGCGACTGACTATCTCTTCCAGCCCGCCCGCCCTCTCAGCCACATCACCCTCGGAGAATTCAAACGCCTGGACGATGATCTGGGAGGCGACCCCACCGGACCGCTCCTCGCCGAACTCGATCCCATCGTCAAACGCTACAATGCCACCGTTGAAGATCTCTCCCGTGTGGAGTTTTTCCAAAAACCCCTCGACCAGTTGATCAACGAGAACCCCTCGGCCTCCTGACACCCGCAGCCGGAAGCATTCGTCGATTTATCCGCACGCCAGCCGGATAAAATCCCCTGTATTTGGGCTTTTCAGCCTTTCGTTTTCGCGCTCCGCTCTTCCGTTGACACCCCCTTCCCCCGCCTCAGCATCGACCCTTTTACCTCCATGATTTCTTGGATTCAGAAAACCTTCCAGCAGCACTTTCGCACCATCTTTTTGGTCATGCTGGCCGTCATCATCGTCTCGTTTGTCGTCTCGTTCGGGCCTTCCTCCGGTCTGAGCGGCGCCCATCCCAAGACCCTGAGCCGGACTTTCTTCGACCTGGACCTCGGCTCCGCCGATGATCAGCAGCGTCTCATGGATGATGCCAACCTGAGTGTGACCCTTCAGGCCGGCTATGGCGCGCTGCAAGGCGACCGGCTCCAGCAATACGCGCTCCAGCGTTATGCCGCCCTCCACCTCGCCGAACAACTTCATCTCCCCGACCCGACCCAACAGGAAATCTCCGAGCATGTGCAGACGCTTCGCGCTTTCGCCGGCCAGGACGGCCAGTTCGACGCCAAGCGCTACGCCGATTTCCGCGACAGCCTCAAGACCAACCCGCGCCTCCGCGAGAGCGATGTGCTCCGCGTGCTCGCCGACGACGTCATCTACAACCGTGTTGAGAAACTTCTCTCCGGACCGGGCTACGTCCTGGCTTCCGACGTGAAAAACCAGCTCATCCGCGCCGACTCACTCTGGACCATCGCCGCCATCGACGTGGACTACACCAGCTTCACCCTCAAGATCGACCCTGCCGCCGCCGATCTCGAAAAATACTTTGAGGACAACTCCTTCCGCTACGAAATCCCCCCCAAAGTCAGTCTCGAGTATCTCAATTTCCCCGCCGCCGATTTCGTTTCCAAGGTCAATGTGACCGACGCCGAGGTGCGCGCCTATTACGACGCCAACCCCGCCCGCTTCCCGAAACCCGCCGACGCCAAGACGCCCTCGCTCATCACCCCGCCCGCCGGCCCCGATGCCGACTTCGCCGCTGTCCGCCCCCAGGTCGAAGCCGCCCTCAAGCTGGAACGCGCCCAGCGCCTCGCCGCCGAAACCGCCTCCGATGTTTCTGTCGCCCTCTACGAAGGCAAAGTGACCGCCGCCGGCCTCGATGCCTTCCTCGCGCCGCGAAAGCTCGTTCTGAAGTCAGCCGCTCCTTTCGACCACGACAACGTTCCGGCCGAACTCGCCGGCCCTCAAGTCGCCGACGAAGCCTTCAAGCTCGGTGCCGACAAACCCTTCTCCGACGTCGTCACCACTGCTAGCGGCGCCGCCATCTTGGTATGGAAAAACACCATTCCCGCCCGCAAGCCCGCCCTCGCCGAGGTCACGGCCCGCGTCACCGCCGACTACCTCGAAAACGAAAAGCGCAAACGCTTCGTTGATCTTGGTCGCAGCCTCCGCGAGACCCTGGAAGCCCGCCTCAAAGCCGGCGACACTCTCGACAAAGCCGTCGAGGCCGCCCGCGCGACCACCACCGCCAAGATCACGGTAAAGACCTGGCCGGCCTTCACCCTCGCGACCCCGCCCAAGGACATCGACTACTCGCTCTACGGCGCCATCGACACCCTGCAAAAAGGTGGTCTCTCCCAAATGGTGATTGCTGGCGACAAAGGCATCATCGCCTACGCCGTCGACAAAAAATTACCCGACCTCGATCCGACGAGCGCGAAGTATATCGAAACACGCGACAAAATCGCCAGTTACACAGCTTCGCGCGACTCCAGCGACGCCCTGCGCACGATCATTGACAACGAGCTCGCCAAGTCGGCCCCGGCGGTCGAGCAATAAGAGTTCCCGCCCGACGATTTTCAAAGCGGCCCCCGCGGGCCGCTTTTTTTTGCGGCCTATTTTTACGGGCGGAAGAAAGTGACTGGCCAAAACTTTCTTCGCATGGTGGGGTTTGCCCCGCATGCCCCTGTATCGCTACATCCCCGCCAAAGCTCCGTGCAAACTGTGCGGCGACGGATTCGAACACCGCCAGAGCGCCGGCGAGCCTTCACTCTCCGCCTGCCCCACCTGCGGACAGGCCGTTTCCCGCACCATGCCGCAGCCGGTCAACACCCCGAAAATCACGGCGCCCCTGTCCGTCTCCAGCGCCAAGCAAGCCGGCTTCACTGTGCTTAAGCGCACCTCCAACGGTGATTTCGAAAAACAATAATCGCCCTCTTTCGCCATCATCATGATCCGCCCGTCTGTGTTTTGTGCAGCCCTTGCGCTTGCCATCCTCCCCGTCGCTTTTGCCCAGGAAAAGCCCGCTTCCGTGCTCACGCTTCAGGAATGCGTGGACCGGGCACTCAATAAAAATTTCGATCTGCAAATCCAGCGCTTCTCGACCTTGAATGCACGCGACAACGTGATCGAGGCGGATGCCGGCTATGATCCCACCCTGCTCGTAAGCGGCAGCGCCGCAGGCAGCAAAGACACCAACGCTTCCCCGACCTCCACTTCCAGGCAAGATCAGGCCCGTCTGGCCGTCACCCAGAAGATCGTCACCGGTGCTTCGCTCACCGCCAGCACCGCACTGGATAGAAGCAGGGTCAGCCCCTACACCGCTCCGCCTTTCTACAATCCCGTCTACAACAGCGACGTTTCCCTTTCCATCAGGCAACCCTTGCTCCAAGGCGCCGGCGTCACCATCAACCGCGCCGCCATCGCCAGGGCCAAGCTTGGCGTCACCCTCGCCAACTATAATTTCAAAAGCGTCGTGCTCAACGTCGTCCGCAATGTCGAAGGCGCCTACTACAACCTGGCTTTCGCCCGCGAACAACTGAAGGTCTACCAGTTCAGTCTCGAAGTCGCCCAAAAGCTCCTCGACGAAAATGAATCCCGCCGCAAAACCGGCGTCGCCACCGATCTCGAGGTTCTGCAGTCGCAAGTCGGCGTGGCCAATGCCAACCGCAACATCCTCCTCGCCAAACAAACCGTCCGGGATAGCGAAGACGCCCTCACCCAGCTCATCGGCCAGTTCGAGTTCAACTCACCTGTCGGCACCGTTCGCCTCTCCGACGACCCCGTGCCCGGAGTTTCCTTCGATCACTCTTACGCCCTCGCACTCGTCAACCAGCCCGACTACGCCGCCGGAAAAGTATTCGCTGAACAACTGAAGCTCGACGCCGCCGTGGCAAAAAACAACCGCCTCCCCTCGCTCGATCTCGGCGGAGCCGTCGGCTACAACAGCAAGGATAGCGACTCCTACGGCAGCGCCGCCGGCAACGCCTGGTCCGGTGATTCCTACAACTGGCAGGTCGACCTCACGCTCACATTGCCATGGGGGTTGCGGGCCGAGCGCGCCCGCTACCGCGAGGCCCTCTCCACCTTGAGTCAACAGGAGTCGGCCCTCCGCCAGCTCGATCAAAGCATTCTCGTGCAGGTGCGCTCCGCCGTCCGTTCCGTCGATACAAACCGAGAAACCGTGAAGATATCCGGTCTCTCCACCCAGTTGAGCGAAAAACAATTCGAATTTGAAAAAGCCCGCTACGAAGCCGGCCTCTCCACCTTCCGTTTTGTGCAACAATCCCAGGCCGACCTGGACACCGCCCGCGTCAACGAACTTCAGGCACGCGTCAACCTGCGCCTTTCCCTCGCCGATCTTGCCCGTCTGGAAGGCAGCTCCCTTGATCGCTATAAGATCAAGCTTGAGGACTGATCCTCCGGCTCAGAACAAGTCAGCCACCGTCGCCGCCTCCGCCGCGAGCACGCGGTGCTCCGGCATCTGGGAGCGAAACCATGTCCGTTGTTTCTTCACCAGTCCGCGCGTATTTTTGGCGATCTCTCCGGGAAGCTCTGTTTCAGCCAATTCGCCATCCAGCACGGCCAGCGTTTCCCGATAACCGATCGCCCGCGCCGCGCTGAGATTTTTTTCCAACCCTGCCGCGCGTAGCCGCCGCACTTCATCCACCAATCCGGACGCCAGCATCGCATCGACGCGCTTTGCGATCCGCCCATTCAGCTCATCCGGCTCACGATCCAGTCGCGTGCAACACACCGCCCATTCGGAAAAAGGCCCCGGCTGTTGGGCAAATTCCGCCGCCATTCCCGCCAACGTGCGCCCCGACGCCCGGCAACGCTCCAAAGCCCGCGTCACCCGGCGCGGATTATCCACATCCAGCCCGCCCAGCCCGTCCGGATTCAATCGCTCCAGCTCCGCGACGAGCGCCGGCAGTCCTTCCGCCATCAGCTGAGCCGCGATCGCCGAGCGCAACTCCGGTGCCACCGCAACCGCGTCAGCTACCGGCGCAAAAAACGCCTTCAGGTAAAATCCGCTGCCACCCGCGACCAGCACCTTCCGACCGCGCGCCGCGATATCTGCCACCGCCGCCTGCGCCATCCTCACATAATCCGTGATATCCATGCCCTCATTCACTTCGCAAAGGTCGATGAGATGATGCGGCACCCGCGCGCGTTCCTCCGCAGCAGGCTTCGCCGTGCCGATGTCCATGCCCCGATAAAACAACAACGCATCACACGAAACGATCTCCGCGCCATTGGCCTCCGCCCAGCGCAACGCCAACTCGGTCTTGCCGACGGCTGTCGGCCCGGTGAGGACATGGATCATCTTGGACATGCGTTGCTTCATTCCTTCTCAGCCTTCATGACCTGTGCGAGACATTAGTTCTGTTACAGGCGGGTGACTTCCTTTCCGTAAACCGATTTTCGCCTCGCTCCGCATCACGCTAGCGATTCCAACCGAGCTACCACGTTGAAAATCGCCCTCGTCACCGAAACCTTTCCTCCGGAAATCAACGGGGTCGCCATGACCTTGGGGCACCTCGTCGAAGGCCTCGCGCAACGCGGTCACAACGTCACCGTTACCCGCCCCCGGCAAGGCAAAGCCGACCGGCCTCGAGCCGACGGCCTTTATGCCGAACTGCTTTGTCCCGGTGTGCCTATCCCCGGCTATACCATGCTCCGTGCGGGCCTGCCCGTGCGCGGTCGCCTGCTGCACGCATGGAGCACAGAGCGGCCCGACCTCGTCCACATCGCGACCGAGGGTCCGCTCGGCTACGCCGCGCTCTCCGCCGCCGGCAAGCTCGGGATCCCGATGAGCTCCAGTTTTCACACCAACTTCCACAGCTACAGCCAGCACTACGGCTTCTCTTTCCTAAATCGTCCCGCCCTTGCCTACCTCCGACACTTTCACAACCGCACGCACATCACCCTCTCGCCTACAGTAGAACTGAACGACGAACTGACCCGCGACGGTTTCCGAGGCATGCGCTTGCTCTCACGGGGAGTTAACACCGTCGTTTTTTCCCCCGCGCATCGCTCTGAAGCCCTCCGTCGCGAATGGGGCGCCGCTCCCGACGACCTTGTGGTCATTCACGTCAGCCGCCTCGCTGCCGAAAAAAATTACGCCCTTCTCATAGAAGCGTGGACCGCCATCCGGGCACAACACCCGCGCGCACGCTTCATCATGGCGAGCGACGGCCCGCTCCGAAAACAACTCCAGCGCCGCCACCCGTGGATTCATTTCACCGGCTTTCTTTCACGCGCCGAACTCGCACGCCACTACGCCTCCGCCGACCTGTTTCTCTATCCCAGTCTTACCGAAACCTTTGGTAACGTCCTCACCGAATCGATGGCCAGCGGTCTCGCCGTCGTCGCCTTCAACTACGCCGCCGCCGCCCGTTATCTCCATGCCGGCGAAAACGGCATTCCCGTTCCACTCGATGATCGCAACGCCTTCACGGCTGCTTCCCTGCAACTCGCCGGTGACGCCACTCTCCGCCATCGTCTCGCCACCGCCGCCCGGCAGACCGCCGAGGATATTTCATGGACTCACGTGATCGATGGTTTTGAACGGGACCTCCTCGAAGTTGCCAGTCTGCCGCCTGCCGATCGTTTGACCGTGTCAACCGTCTGATCGCCCCCTAGCCTACTGCTGTGGTAAAAACCCGGTTCATCTTCAACCCCAACTCGGGCCACAACTCCCGCAATCCAGCCTTGCTGGAACGCACGCGGACCTTCATTCGCGACCGGATTCCGCATGCCGAGCTCGCCCTGACTTCACACCCTCGCCACGCCACCGAGCTCGCCAGACAAGCGGTTGCTGACGGCTGCGAACTCGTGGTCGCCGTCGGCGGCGACGGCACGCTCAACGAAGTCGCCGCCGCCCTCGTAGGCACAGGCTCCGCCCTCGGCCTCGTTCCCTGTGGTTCAGGCAACGGCCTCGGCCGCCATCTCGGCATTCCCGGACCGGGGAAAGGCGCCTTTCGCACGTTGCTCAACGGCCATGTCCGCACCATCGATACCGGCACGGCCAACGGCATTCCGTTTTTTAATGTCATGGGCCTCGGCTTCGATGCCGAGATAAGCAATCGCTTCAACCGGCTCACTCGGCGCGGCCTGCCATCCTACATCAAGACAACGTGCTCCGCCTTCTTCGGCTACCGGACCGGCACCTATCGGATTCACAACGGCGCCGCCTCCCTCACAACCCCTGCTTTCATGGTCACCGTCGCCAACTCCGACCAATACGGAAACGACTGCTTCATCGCCCCGGGAGCCCGCATTGATGACGGCCTCCTTGACCTCACCGTCATTAAACAAGCAACCCTGTTAAATTCCCTGCCGCTCGCCATCCGCCTCTTTGCGAAACGCATCGACGGCAGCAAGGCCGCGGTCCGCCTCCAAGGCGCACGCTTCACCATCGAACGCGCCTCCCCCGGCCTCATTCACACCGACGGTGAAACCCACGAGACCGGCGCCATCGTGGACATCATCGTCCGTCCACGCAGCCTGCGCATCATGGTGCCGGCGGTTCCCTCCGCTGCGTAACGTTTGCGCAACGAATCGGCCCGCCCCCTAGTCGCCACCCTCCCTTTTTGCTACCCTCGCCCCATGGAGCCCAAACCGCTCAAATTCAAGACGATCATCATTTCAGACGTCCACCTCGGCACCGCTGACTGCAAGATCCGAGAGGTGAATCATTTTCTCAAATACACCCATTGCGAAAAACTGATCCTGAACGGTGACATCATCGACGGCTGGCGGCTCAAACAAACCGGCCACTGGCCCAAGTCCCACACGCGTTTTATCCGGCTCATTCTCAAGAAACTCGAAAAACGGGACACCGAGGTCATTTACCTGCGCGGCAATCACGACGACGTCCTCTCCAAGTTTCTCCCCCTTGATTTTGAAAACCTGAAGATAGTCGAGGATTACGTCCATGAAGGCGTGCGCGGGCGCTACTTTGTGCTGCACGGCGACGTATTCGACACCATCACCAAAAACTTCGTCTTCCTCGCTTACATCGGCGACTGGGGCTATCGCGCCCTCATGCGGCTCAACCGCCTCTACAACTATTTCCGCGCGTGGCAGGGCAAGGAATACTACTCGCTCAGCAAGGCCATCAAAGCCCGCGTCAAACAAGCGGTCAGCCATGTTTCCAATTTCGAAGAGCACATCGTCAAACTCGCCCAAAGCCGCGACTGCGTCGGCGTGATGTGCGGCCATATTCACACCGCCGCGGACAAGATGTTCGGCAACGTCCACTATTTGAATTCGGGCGACTGGGTCGAATCACTGACGGCCATCGTCGAGCATGCCGACGGGCGCTTCGAACTCATCGAATTCGCCGACTTCCGAAAGACCTTTCCACTGGAGGAAGAGACTCCCGAAGCCGGCGAAATACCCGCTTCCACAGAGGCCGGGCCCAAGGTTCAGGCCGGCTGACCCGCGCTCTGCCGCAGTATGGTCGACAGGCTACGTTTTAGTGACAAGTGAGCATCGCACTTGGCACGACGGCTGCATTGTGCATAGTAACTCACGTTTCAATGAACCGGACCCACAAACATCTTCACGGCTACACCAGCACTTCGATCACGAAGGCTGTTGCGATTTGCTGCGCACAGATGCGTCCGGCTGTCGCGCAACAACGTTGGTCCAAATCCAACCTCGGCGCGGGCTCTCAGGCCTAAACCTCCGTCTCAACGGAATAAAGTTTAGCTAATCCTGATGAAGCCCGGAGGCCACAAGCCCCAGGAAGCCACTGCGTATTCCTTACCACACCAAAACCATTCTCATTTTCCATTTTTGCCATGAACACGATCATCACACCGCTGAATCCCGCCAGTCCCAGCACCCGCAGCCCACACGCCACGGCCAAGGCCGTTGCCGCCCGGAAGCCGCACTACGACTGCCGCGAACAAGGCGACAGCCTGAAAGTCATCGTCTACGTGCCCGGCGTGGACGCGTCAGGGGTGGAGATCACCACGCGTGGCCCGGACCTCACCGTCACCGCGAGGAAGGCCCACTTCGTGCGCGTCAACTGGCAGTCGCTGCACCTCGAAGGTGCGCAGCGCGATTACCAGCTCCGGCTGCGGCTGGGCCACGGTCTGGACTATGCCGCCCTGCAGGCGGAAATCCGGGACGGCGTGCTCACTCTCACCCTGCCCAAAAAGCAGCCCGAGAAGCTCCCCGCCGGCCACGACCGTCTTCGACAAGTCGCGTAAGGCTTGAATTACGGCTACTTCCACCGCATCCGCCGTGCGGGGAAGTAGCATTTCTAATTAATTTTTTCATCTATGTTTAATCGGGTTGTGAAACGACCTGATCAGATGCTTAGTTTTCATCCACCCCGTTACCCCCATGTTCGATCACGCCCCCACCCCCGCCCCAAAATCAGAACAAGTCTTCACGTTGGACGCGTCTTCCTTTGACGTGCAGTGGGGCAAGCCCGTCTTCCGCGCGCCCGACCTGCCAACGCGCTTCAACGTCTCTGCCCAGATTCCTTTCACGCCGCTGCGCGTGACGGAAATGCGCAAGACCAAGTAACTGCGGGTCACGAAACCGCACGAGCCTCCCCGAGGCTGCGCGGTTTCTCGGTGCTTACTTTTTAATCAGGCTGAAAATTTTCTGGGCCAGTGGATTTTCCAAAATGGAAGGATTCGCGCGCATAGCGCCCTCTTCCTTCGACATCAACTTGAAGCTCTGGTTGATCACTTGGTCGCAAACATAGGTGTCGATATCCGCGAGGCTTTTGCCACCGGCCAATGACGCAAGCGGGCCGGCGGACGCAAGCAATGCCTTGGCCTTCTCTTCCACCCCGGCCGACGAAACCGCCTGCTTGACAACTGGCAGCAGCTTCTCACGCAACGCCGGCCCCATCGTCTTTTGCAAGTATTGGGTGCCGCCGGCGGGCGCTTTCAAAAGCGCGGCCTTGGCATCCTCGATCTTCACATCCTTGAAGGTCGTGCGCATCAACTCGGCCGCCTGAGGGGCGACCTTGGCAACCGCCGCGTTCAACGCGCTGGTCATGCTGTCCGCCTGCCCCGCGCTCCCCGAAGCAGTCTCGAGCTTCGCCAGAGCCGCGGGCGGCGAAACCTTGAGCGCGTCCGGCTGGACGAGTTTTCCCAACGTAGATTCCAGGACGGTTCCCAATCCGCTCTTTAGGCCGGCGGCCAAATCAGAATTGGAAAATGCCGCCAGTGCCGACGCGGCCGAAGCCGCAGTGGTGGTCGTGTCTGCGGCAAAAGCAGCCGAAGCCATCGACATGGCCGCGCAAAAGAAGAAGGAACGGGAGATGAGGTTCATGTGAAAACCGTGCCTTTCGGCACTGCATCCGGCAAGTCCGAGTCACCCGTTTATTTCTCCGGCACCAGCCAGCGCAGGCCCGCCCGCCCGCCCGGCTCCTGGGCAAGCACTTCACCCAACCAAGGATTCATCGGCATGAGTTCGCGGTCTATTTGCCACGGTGGATTGATGACCACGAGGCCGCTGCCTTTCATTTTCAACGAATGCTCGGGGCCCGCGATCGTGAGCTCGTGCATAAATGTCGGCGGCAGGTTCAACGCGATCAGTTCGTTGAAAAACAAATCCACACGCGCCCGTTCCGTGACGGGATACCAAATCGCAAACACCGCCGAAGGCATCCGGCTCAAACCGTCGGCCACCGTCTTTACGATCTGGGAAAACTCATCCTTCGACTCGAATGGCGGATCGATCAGCACCAGCGCACGCTTTTCCGGCGGAGGCAGCTGCCCGCGCAGTCCGGCGTAGCCGTCGGCCGACTGCACGCCCACACCGCCCGAACGCGCGAATTCCGCGCGTAATGCCGAAGCCTCCGTCGGTTGTTTTTCGAACAGAGCCATCCGGTCCTGCGGGCGCATCAACATGCGCACCAAGCGCGGCGAGCCCGGATAAAAACGCGGCTGCGGATCCAGATTCCCGAGCTTCTTGTCGTAATCGCGCACCAGAGCGACGTAGTCCGCGAGAAGCTCCGGAACCTTCGGACGGTTCCATAGCCGGCCGATGCCATCGGGCCATTCGGCTTTGCGTTCCAGCGTGTCGCCTCGCGCGGCAGTCTCGAGGTCGTAACGCCCGCGCCCCGCGTGCGTGTCGACATATAAAAACCCTTTGGTCTTCCGCTGCATCGCGCGCACGAGTCGCACGAGAACGGCATGTTTCAGCACGTCGGCAAAGTTGCCCGCGTGGTAATGGTGACGGTAGTTCAAGCGACAGGAACTTTCACCACGGTTTTGCGGACCAGGGCGGGCGTGCCAACCGCCAGCGACGGCTTGTGCGCATCGACCGGAAAAAACACCGCAGCCTCGCCCGTCTTCATTCTCAGCACGGAGCCCTCGGCAAACGTCTGGTAAAACAAAAGATCCTTCCCCGGGGTGAAATCCTCCGCCACCTGGAGTCGCTTCACATCGGTCACCTCCATGAGTTCGTCGCCCAGAATGATCGCCTGCACATCGATGTAGGCGAGGTGTGACTCCCACTTTCCCTCGGCACGTGGCTTGGTGTTGTAGGCCTGCTCAAGCGCGAATACGCCCCCGCCCAACTCAACTCGCTCGGTTTGTCCCGGCTCCACCGCATGAAGCCGCTGAAAGCCCGCCGTCCCCGGGCTCAAACACTCTTCAATATAGGCAAACGCCCGCTGAAATGCCGGAGTCGTTGCGAGCTGTGCATGCAGGGTCTCGAGAGATCCAAAAAGCGCCATGGCGTGACTCCAACCCGCCTCGCCTCACGCTGGCAAGTGCCGAAACGCCCTGCTTGCGACCTCATTCCGCCAACCGTTAGCTATCCGCCGTGATCAAACTCCTGCGTGCGCCCGTTTACCTTGTGTTACTCGCAGCCCTACCCCTCTGCGCGGCCAGTCGCGGCTTCGAAGGCAAGTTTCAGCTTCGTATTCAAGACACGGATGGCACGCGCGTCGTGTCTGGGGCGATGAAGCCGGATTTCATGCGTATGGAGATTCCGTCCGGTTCCACCGGAAACATCATAGCCTTGGCAGACTTCGTTGGCGGAGAGGTTGCCTTTCTTTTACCCGGCCAGGCGTTTTACGCCACGATGCCCGTTCGCGACGCGGTCGGAAAACTAGGCGAAGTCCGTCGCAACCAGAGCCGGGCCATGCTGCACAAGACCACCGAAACGGTCGTTTTACTCGAGCAAACCTGCATCAAATACATCGCCAAGGACAAGGACGGCACCACGGAAATCTGGGTGGCTCCGGGCCTCGCATCGCAACGTGCCGCCACCGTCTTTCAATCGCTTGCGTGCAACACACCGGAACGTGACTTGATCACCCAAGGAGGCATGCCTCTGCGGATAATCGGCAAGTCTCCCGCTGGTGCCGTCAACTTCCGCATGGATGTCGTTTCCCTGGAAAAACTATCGTTGGCCGACAGTGTGTTCCTGCCGCCGGCCGGTTGCCGCAAACTCGATCTCGGAAATCTTTCCACCCTGCTTGGACCTTGACCTCACGGTTTCACGGTGATGGTCGGCTTGGAAAATAAACCCGGTGTGATCACGGGATTAGCATCAATCTGATCGAGAATGGTTTCGTAACGCACCCGCCCTCCCGCCTTCTCTGTTATGCGATGGGCCAGCATGATTCCGTTTACCGGGCTGAAATCGCTGTAATCCGTTGCCACGATTTCGGGTCCTCGCGGCCCGGATTTAACCACCTCGTGACGGATCAGAAAGTAAGTGAAGCGATCCAGATAGATAAAGGATGTCTCCGTGAAATTTTCGATCACGATCAGCTTGAACACCGGCTTGCCGTCGATCTCGGTCTCACCCGCATAATCCAGCGATATTTGCCGCCCTCCCCTCAACACCAGCGGATCATCAAAATCGGCATCCGCGCTGAAGGCGCGGGCGGCCACCGCACCCATCACGTGGACCAAGCCGTTCTTCGAATCCACCAACCACGGCGGATTCGCACCGTCATAACCCTGCGTCAACACACGCCCGTTGGACGTTGTTTCTGTCCGGATCAAATTAGGACGCGCCGCCCACATCACAAAATGAAGCTCCTCGCCTCCGATCTTGGTGACGCCTGTCGCCTTCAACGACTTCAACGCCAGCAATTGCTGGCGCCCGCCGATAGACTCCAGATGTATTCTCGCCAAATCGTCGGAAAAATCCGCGCGCAACGAAGCGCACCCTGTGAAAAATAACGCGATAAACAGTGGATTCAAAAGGCGCCGCACACCCCTATCTCCACACCAATCCAGCGCGGCGACAAGCCCATCTCCGTTTCCGCTGGCGAAAACCGCAGCCTCCAGATTGAGTGACGACCTATGGCGATGGAGTTCGGTTGGTGGGACAAAACCCCGGAAGACGGCAAATACCAGATCTGTGTGCGCATCCACGGCGGCAAAGCCGAGTGGACGCGCAAGCAGGGTCACCACACGTCATGGGAAACCCACCCTCCGACTGAAAAAGACTGGGACAAACTCCACGAAGAAGCCAGCCGACGCGTCCCCCGCCGCCTAATCTCGCCCAAGCAATTCGCGGAGATAGAGACCCTGCGCAATAAACCCGTTTTTATTTCGAAGCCTTCCCGGCCCGGACCGACCAGATAAACTTGAACGCCCGCGTAAACTCGCGCGGCCGCTCCACGATCCCGCGCGAGATCTCTTCGACGGTAAACCACGCGCCCGTCTCCACCTCCGCCGGATGCAGCGTGAACGGGCCTTCGCTTTCCAACTGGTAAACCCGCACGAATTCCCAGCCGGTTTCCCGCCGGGAATCGATTTTAAACAATTCCCGCAGCCCGTGTTCCGGCAGCACCACGAGTCCGATTTCCTCGCCCAGCTCCCGCACGACCGCCGCCTCATAGCCTTCGCCGCTGTCGAGATGCCCCGAACACGAAGAGTCCCAACAGCCCGGCGACGTATCCTTTAACATCGACCGCTTTTGCAGAAACACCCGGCCGTCCCGGCCAAACACCAGCGCGTGCACCGCCCTGTGCTGCAACTTCTTCGCATGCACTTCCCTGCGCGTGGCCTGACCGATGACTTCATCACGATCATTCACCACGTCGAACACCTCGTCGTCCCGCTGAGCTTTTAAAGCTGTCTCCATGTTTTTGTTGTCGCTTCAAAAGAAGCGTGCCCTTTCGTGGTCAAAACCGCCTCAAAGTTCCATGCCTAAAATCGACGTCAACAAGGTAGCAGAAATCCTCAAGAAAAACGAAATCGAGCCCGCGCTCCTGCGCCAGATCGTCGAAGAGATGAACATCATCGCCCAGCCCGAAGTGGACGAGGAAAAGCCACCCGCCGTCAAAAAGCAGTTCGCCATCCTTATTTCCGACCCTGACGGCCGCCTCCCCGAGGGCAACGATTTCGCCGGCTGGGTGCTCCAGATCCCGGAAAACGAAAGCGTGCTCACCACACAGGATCGCATCTTCAAGGCGGTCTACGAATTCAACACCACTAAGAAGGGCCGTCTCATGCCCGCTAAGACCGTCGGCGAAGCCCTCGAAAACGTCCCCGCCAAGCATTTCAAGGAAGCCGGTGTCTTCGTAAAGACCAAGACTCCCGTCCTCATGCTGAAGACGGATAATGAAATTCCGACCGACGAAGCCAAGGGCAAGGACGCCCGCCGCCACCGCTTGGAATAACGGTTTACTCCGCCGGCACGTAAGGCGCGGGGTCCAGCCCGCGCGCCTTCAGCGCTTCCGCCAGCGCCCGGGTGTCCAGTTTCGCGCCCGGTCTCACCCCGTGCGCCGAAAACCAGCCTTGGTTCATCTCCAAGGCATATTGCAGCTCCTTGCTCCGCGAGCGCACCGGCGTCTCGTCGAAGGGATACATCGGATAGATTTCCTGCAGCACACCCTGTGCATCGAAAAATCCCACGTCCAGCGGAGTCGGCGTGTCGCGCATCCAGAAACTCTGCTGCTGCGGCTTCTCGTAAACGAAGATCATGCCCTGTTCCGGCTTCAGGTCGCGCCGCCCCATCAAGCCGTGTTGCATCTCCTGCATGCCGACCGCGATTTCCATCTGCACGGTCTGGTCGCCCACTTTGATCGCGAAATAATCATCCACCGTTTTCGGCGCCGCCGCGCGCTGCGGCGCATCGCCCCGTCCGCAGCCGGTCACGGCCAGCAAGGCGACGGAAACCGCCAGCAGACGAAGGAACGAAGAAACCGGATTTGCGTTTTTCACGGACTGGCTGAGTAGTCATCCTTCAGGCAAATACAACTTCATCGTGGCACGCACCGACACCGCCCTCCTCCTCTACGCCGATACCAGCCGCAGCGCCGACATGCTCTATTTCGGCCGCTTCAGCGCTCCCGACCCGTTCATCGCCCTGCGCGTGCGTGGCAAAAAAATCGCCGTCTTCAACGCCCTCGAATTCGGTCGTGCCCGCAAATCCTCCGGCTTCGACACCGTCCTTCCGTTGGAGCCATGGCTGAAAAAAGCCCGTGAGCACCACCCCGATGCCAAACCCGGCGCCGCCGAGGTCATCGCCCTGCTCGCACGCCACTATAAACTCGGCACCTTCGATATCGGCTACGATTTCCCCGTCGGACTCGCCGACCGCCTGCGCACCCTCGGACTGAAACTCACGCCCGTCCCCGCGCTCTTCCCCGAACGCGAAATCAAAACCGCCGCCGAAGCCGCCGCGCTCCGCGAAGGCAACCGTTGCAGCGCCCTCGGCATCGCCGCCGCCGAACAGGTCCTCCGCGCAAGCAAGATAAAAGCCGGCAAACTCGTCTATCGCGGCGAGCTCCTTACTTCCGAAAAACTTAAGACTGCCATCGAGATCGCCTGCCTGGAAGCCGGCGCCGTCTCTGCGGATACCATCGCCGCCGGCGGCGACCAAGCCTGCGACCCGCACGAACGCGGCCACGGCCCGCTTCGCGCCAACGAACTCATCATCGTCGATGTTTTCCCCCGCGTGACCGCCACCGGTTACCACGGCGACATGACACGCACCTTCCTCAAGGGTCGCGCCAGTGAGGCCCAGCACAATCTAGTCGCCGCCGTGCGCGCGGCCCAGCTCGCCGCGCTTCACGTCGTCCGCGCCGGCGTCAACGGCCGCCACGTCCACCAACAGTGCCTCGATATCTTCGCCCGCCACGGCTACGAGACGAAGCATACACCCAAGGGCTCCGTCGGCTTCTTCCACGGCACCGGCCACGGACTCGGCCTCGAAGTGCACGAAACTCCCCGCCTGTCGGCCGTCGATTACATCCTCAAGAAAGGCTCCGTCGTCACCGTGGAGCCGGGTCTTTATTATCCCGGACTCGGCGGCTGTCGCATCGAGGACGTCGTGCAAGTCACCGATGGCAAACCCAAGCTGCTGTCCTCGTTTCACTACGACTGGGAGTTGCGCTGATCATGCCCGAACTCGCCGAGGTTGATTTCTTCCGCAAGCGCTGGAACCCCGGTCTCGGCCACAAAATCGAGCGCGTCCTCGTGCACGAAAAAGCCGGCATCTTCAAAACCTGCGATCCCGCTCTTCTCAAAAAACACCTGACTGGCGCCAGTCTGCGTTCATCCGAAACCGCCGCCAAGCAGATGCTCTTCCGCGCCGGCGATGATCTCTGGCTCGGCATCCATCTCGGCATGACCGGCGAACTCTCCGTGCAGCCCGCCAACTACGTTCCTCTTAAACGCGATCACCTCGTTCTCATACAGCACGACCGCGCGCTCGTGTTTGCCGATTTTCGGATGTTTGGCCGTGTGCAGTTTCACGTCGGCTCCGCCGCTCCCGACTGGTGGACCGACATCGCGCCCGCCGTCCTTTCGCCTGCGTTTACCACCGAAGTTGTCGCCGCCTTCTTAAAACGTCGTGCCCGCACGCCCATCAAAGCCGTGCTGCTCATGCAGGAACGCTTCCCCGGCATCGGCAACTGGATGGCCGACGAAATTCTCTGGCGCGCCGCCCTTCACCCCAAACGTCTTGCCGGCTCGCTCACTCCATCCGAAATCAAAACCCTCCATCGCGAAACCCGCTGGGTGGCCGAACACGCCTTTAAAATTATCGGCGACGCCGATTCTCCCACCCTCGTCGATCCTCCCAAAACCTGGCTCTTTCCGCACCGCTGGGAAAACGGTGGCCAATGCCCGAAAACCGGCGCACTTCTCGTGCGCGAAGAAGTCGGCGGACGCACCACCTGCTGGTCGCCCGCCCGCCAAAAACTTCGCTGATCATGGCCTCATCCAAACAACGTCTCGACGAACTTCTCGTCACCCGTGGGCTCGCCGAAACGCGTTCGCAGGCCAAGGCGTTGATCATGTCCGGTCGAGTTCTTCACGGCACCACCCGCCTCGACAAACCCGGCAAGGAATTTCCCGGCGACATCGAACTCGTCGTCGAACAACCACCGCGCTTCGTCTCCCGCGGCGGGGAAAAGCTTCAGGGCTTTATTGATCGATTCTCTCTCGATCTGCGAGGGGCGCACCTCCTCGATGTCGGCGCTTCCACCGGCGGCTTCACCGACTGCGCGCTCCAAGCCGGAGCCGTCGACGCCGTGTGTGTGGACGTGGGCCGCGCTCAGCTTCACCCGAAGCTCCAAAACGATCCCCGCGTCACCAACCTCGAAAAAATCAACGCCCGCCACCTTCAGCCCGGCGATCTTCCCCGCGCCACATTCGACGCCATCGTGATGGACCTGTCGTTTATCTCGCTCAAAAGCGTGCTCCCCGCCGTGTGGCCTTTTCTCGCCGCCGGCGGTGTGCTCGTCGCCCTCGTGAAACCACAATTTGAGGCCGGCAAAGCCGAGGTGGACAAAGGTCGCGGTATCATCCGAGACGCCGCCGTGCAGGACGCGATCCTTGCCGACATCCAAGCCTTCGCGCTTGCCGAACTTCCCGGCTCGATCCTCATCGGCACCATGGACTCCCCCATTACCGGCACCGACGGCAACCGTGAGTTTTTGCTGGGATTGCGTAAACGGGTTTTATCCGCGTAATTCCCGTTCACATCCATGACGCCCATCCGCCATCTCGCCTTTGTCGTCAATGAGCAGAAAATCGGCGCCCCCGAACTGGCGGCGGACCTGATTGCGCTCGCGACCAAAGCCGGCGTCACCGTCAAACACACGCACACTTTCCCCATACCCGTCGGATTTCTTAAAGAACAAGACGCCTGTTGCGCCATCGGTGGAGACGGCACCCTGTTGGGAGTCGCCCGCGAAGCCGCTCGTGAGCAGGTCCCCATCATCGGCATCAACCGTGGAAGCCTCGGCTTCCTCACGACCTTCTCTGCTGACGAAGCCCGTCATCAGTTTACCGCCCTCCTTACCGGCGCGTTTCAACTCACCTACCGCACAATGCTCGAATGTTCGACCGGCCCCGGTCAACATGACCTCGCGCTCAACGACGTGCTCATCAAGGAAGAGGTCAACTCGCGCATCGTCCGACTCGAGGTATGGGCCGATGAAGAGCTCATCACCGACTATTATTGTGATGGTCTCATTTTTTCTACGCCCACCGGATCGACCGCTTACAACCTTTCCGCCGGCGGTCCGCTCATTCACCCGAGCGCCGACGTCATTGCGATGACACCCATCTGCCCGCATACATTGAGCAACCGCTCGATCATCTTCCGCGAAGGCGTGAAGCTGCGCATCTACAACTGCAACGCCGACTCCCGCCTGCTGGTTGCCATGGACGGCCAGCGCGACCTGAAGGTCTGCGCCGATTCGCCCGTGGAAATAGCCGCGGCCGCCCAGCGCCTGCCCTTGGCGCAACGTCTCGGTTACTCCCACTTCGAAGTCGTGCGCGCCAAGCTCAAATGGAGCGGCGGCCTCGCCGAACGCAGCGGCCCCAAGGCCTGATCATTTTAACACCGGCTTTACCACGAGCTGGGTGCGCTGTTCACGCGTGAAACGCTTTTGGGCAAACACCTGCAGATCCGCAATGCTCACACCATCGATTTGGCCGTCGTAGAATTTCGCATCGTCCGCCGGCTGACCGTAAAGCGCGTTCAAACCGGCGTGCATTGCCCGGGCCGCGTTCGTTTGAAGTCCCATGCGCCGCGCGGCTTTCAGACGTATCTGGCAGCGCTTTAATTCATCCGCGGTCACATCGCCCGCCTGCACACGGACGATTTCCGCATCAATCTCGCGCAGCACTTCGTCAGCCGTGGCCGGAGCCGTTCCAGCGTAGAATGTAAACATGCCGGCATCGATCCCCGTCACCCGGCTTGAACGCACAAAATACGCCAGCCCCTTCTCTTCACGCACACGTTCGAAGAGTCGCGATGACATGCCGCTGAACAACTCGTCGGCAACCTCTCCAATGTAGTAATCTTTGTCCAAAAGCCCGGGTCCGGGAAACGATTGAAACACCACCGCCTGCTCGCGCGGCTGGTTCTCGATGAAATCGCCGACCTCCGCAGGTTTGGTAAACTTCGCCGCGCGCACGGGTGGTTTCCCCTTGGGCAGACGCGCCAAAAACGCCCTCAATTTGGGAAGGAGGACCTTCGGCTCGAAGTCCCCCGTCGCCACCAACACCACATTGCCCGCCACGCCGATGCGCTTCCAGAGCGCGGCAAGGTCAGCAGGCTTCAGCGCGGTGAGACCCTCGATCGTGCCATGGGCATCGATGGCAAACGGATGCGCGCCAAAGAATTTTTTTCGCACGAGCTTGCGGCCCACCGTGACCACATCGTCGGCGTCCTGTTGTAATGCGGCCACCTGGGCATCGCGTTCGATCTCAAACGTGGTCTTCTTAAAAACAGGTGCGAGCACGGCTTCACCCAGCAGGCCAAGCGCACGGTCCACGTCGCTTGGCAGCACTTCGACCGCCAGCCCAAAGCTGTTGTTACCGGAAAACGGATAAAAAGAGCCGCCCACTTCCTCGATGAACTTTGCCACCTCGGCGGCGGCCCGGCGCTTCGTGTCTTTGGTGAGCAACGTGGCGAGAAGCGCGGTGGCGCCTCGCAGGCCGGGCAATTCGTGCATCGGGCCGCCTTCGAGCAGAAGACGCAGATGAAGATTCGGCAGGCGCGAATCGGGCTTGGCCAGCAAACGTGATCCATTCGGCAGCGTTTGTTGCGAAAATGGAAGCGTCGCGCCTTCGGTCTTCCGCAAGGCTTTTTTCACAGCTGGAACGAGCTTCGGATTAAGGGAAACCTCCGTCAGACGTGAAGGCACCAGATAGGTTTTCAGAACGCGACGCAGTCCGGTATTGGTCACACGGACCAATTGTTCAAAATAGGTTTTACTGAAACCAAGATCGCCCACCACCACCTCGGCGACACCGAGGCGTGAAGCCTGACCGGACATGGTCTTGCGGGTATTGATCTCACCCACGACAAGTTGGCGAATCGCCTTGCGGATCTGCGCCGGGGTGAAACCGCGCGCGGCCACGCGGACGAGCTCACGATGGATCTCGGCCGCCGCCGCCTCGCGCTTGGCCGGATCGCAGGTGAATGAAATATAAAACAAGCCCGCGCTGCCTGGATTCCAGCAACTCGCATCGATGGAGTGCACGAGGCGTTTTTTCTCACGAAGCGCCTGCCACAGGACCGAGCTGTCCCCGTGCCCGAGCAGTGTGCCCAACAGGTCGAGCGCAGGGGCATCTTCATGGGTAAGCCCGGGTATCTGCCACGCGAGCCCCGCACGGGTCAGCTCAACTTCTTCGTAGCGATGCTGGGCACGCGGCGCGAGTTGAGTCGGTTCGTCCGGCACCAACACAGGAGCGAGACGGGCGCGTGGAGCCGAACCGAAATGCTGCTCGACCAGCGCGCGCACAGCCGCGACGTCCACGTCGCCCGCGATGACCACGACAAGGTTGTTGGGCACATAACGAGCCTGATAATACGCCATCAGATCTTCGCGGCCCACATTCGAAAAAACATCCCGATGCCCGATGATCGGATAACGATACGGATGCTCGCGAAACGCCGTGCTGAAAAGCGCCTCTCCCAGACGGTCGTCAGGATCGTCCTGACACATCGCGATCTCACGGAGAATAACGTCCTTTTCGCGCGCCACTTCATCGGCCGGCAATGAGGAGTGCAGCACCGCATCCGCAAGAATATCGATCGCCACGCCCACATGTTCGGATGGCAGATCGATGTAGTAGACCGTGCGGTCAAACGTCGTGTAGGCGTTGATGTTACCGCCGTGCGCCTGGACCGTAGTGGAGATTTCACGACCCGCCCGGCGTGTCGTCCCCTTGAAAAGCATATGCTCCAGATAATGCGAAAGCCCCGCTCCGAGCTGCGTGTTTTCGTGGATACTGCCCGTCTTCGCCCACACTTGCACGGAGGCGACCGGCGCAGAGGCGTCTTGCTGGACCAGTAGCACCAGGCCGTTTGGCAACACCATGCGCTCGGGAGGCCGGCACCAAAAGGACTCAAGGAGTCTCAGATCGGAAAAAGACGAGGCAGTGGATTTGGGCATGAATAAACGTTTTTTGAATCCGACGACGGAAAACAGTGAAGTGCACTGTCCGGACACAGGCCTAGTTAAAGGCATTCCAGCGGTTATATCCGCGAAGTTTGCGAGAGGCCGGGCTTACGCGGGGTTTGTGGCAAGAAGGGTTTTACGAATGCGTCTTCAAACGTATAAATCTCCGCAAAGTCCTCACGTTTATCCTTATCCGTTTTACTGAACACGTTGTATTCGATAAGATTAAAGACCATGTCGCCGAAATCGCCACAACTGCGCACTCCCCATGACGAAAGCACTGTCATCGCAAGTGGCCCGAATTGATCCAAGGCATAAGCTCGGATTCCCATTAAAAGCTCTGCTCCAGTAATATGCAGTGAAGTCTTGGCACGCTCCGTGTCCTTTTTCTTCAGCTCTTTGACCGCATAATCAAGGCCTTCACGTAGGAAAGCATATGCTTTCCGGTCATAACGCGGATCTTCTTTGCAAATAAGGCCGATAATTTCGTTAAAATCCAAGTCCTGCATAAGAGAACGCCCGAACTGTGCATGCCCTCGGAGCGCGTGCAACTCGCAAGCTAGGGTCGACGTCCAGAAACTCTCTAAAATCACGTGATTGTAAAAAAATAGTAAATGATGGATTCTTTTTTACATTCGCTCTTTCAATTCTGTGACATTTGAATGAACTAGGGGTTTCCCACTATATCCAACATGATCGCATCTACACAAACAAATCATCCCTTGGTCGATTTGAATACCTCGCTGACACAGTCTCTGGAACAGGCGTGTGCTCGCTTGAAGGCTGCCGGCCTTCGCATCACCCAGCCCCGTATTGCCATTCTCACCGCTCTTCTTGGACAAACCCATCCGGTCACCATCGAGCAGATCCATGAAAATCTAAATGACCGCTCGTGCGACCTCGTGACCGTCTACCGCTGTTTGGCTGCATTTGAAGAGCTGAATCTCGTGCGTCGCTCTTATTTCCACAACGGAACGAGTCTTTACCAGATTCAGATGGGAACCGAGCCCGTCTATCATGTTGTCAGCAAAAACGACAACACCGTCACCGCCCTGCCGGCGGAACTCACCGAGGAACTGAGAACCGTCATCCAGAAAATCGAGGCTGAACTCAAAACCCGTGGCTACACCGATGTGTCCCACATGGCCGAGTTTTTCGCCACTGCTCCGACCAACGCCCGTCGCGAAGCAGTCGCAAACGCGTAATCAGATTTTACGCTTCAAAAGCCGCAGCCTACGGGTTGCGGCTTTTTTATTGTTCAAGTCCGGACCTGCCTGCCTCACGAAACCGCAAGCAGCCGTCTCAACGTCTCATCCACAAGCTTCGGATTCGCCTTGCCCTTGGACGCCTTCATGATCGGCCCCTTCAGGCCGTTGATCGCACTTTCCTTGCCGGCCTTGAACTCAGCCACGGACTTCGCGTTGGCCGCAATGGCATCGCGGCACCAGCCTTCGAGTTCGGCGGTATCGGTCGGTGCGGCGGCAAGACCCTTCTTCGCCATGACGATCGCGGGCATCTCTCCTGTGGCCGACATGTCGATGAAAACTTCCTTGGCGGCGTTGGAGAGGAGCGTGCCGGCGTCGACGAGTTTCACCAACTCGGCAATATGCGCGGGACGCACTTTCGAATCGGCGAGGTCGATCTTCGCGGCGCCGAGTTCGCGCTGGAGGTCGTTGACGATCCAGTTGCCCACGGCCTGGGCCCTGGCGGCGCCGGCGAGTTTCACGGCTTCCTCAAAAAAATCGGCGAGCGCCTTATCCCACACGAGGACTGACGCGAGCGTGTAAGGCAGCGTGTAGTCGGCCTGAAAGCGGGTCTGTTTCGCGAAGGGCAGCTCGGGACACTCGGCCTGGATGCGGGCCTTCCACGCGGCGTCGACTTTCACCGGCATGAGATCGGGATCGGGAAAATAGCGATAATCGTGCGCCATTTCCTTGGAGCGAAGCGACTGGCTCGTGCCGGTCATGCCATCGTAGTCGCGTGTCTCCTGCACGATGGTGCCGCCGCTTTCGACGACCGCGATCTGTCGCTTGATCTCGTGGGCAATGCCGTCACGCACGAAGGAAATGGAATTGAGATTTTTCAACTCAACCTTGGTGCCAAGCTTGGTCTCGCCAACGGGACGGATGGAGATGTTGGCGTCGCAGCGCAGCTGGCCTTTCTCCATGTCGCAGTCGGAAATACCACCGTAGATCATGGTGGCACGGAGCGACGTCAGGTAAGCGTAGGCTTCCTCGGCGGATTTGATGACCGGCTCGGAAACGATTTCCATGAGCGGAGTGCCGGCGCGGTTATAGTCCACCAGCGAATCAAAGGCCTCGTGATTGAGTTTGCCGACGTCTTCCTCGAGATGGATGCGGGTGAGCGCGATCTTCTTGTGCTCGCCTTGGATGTTGCGCGCGGCACCGGGCAACTCGATCTCGACCGCGCCGTTGAGGCAAAGCGGTTGATCGTATTGAGAAATTTGATAATTCTTCGGGGAGTCCGGATAGAAATAATTTTTCCGGTCCCATTTGCAGACGGGCGCGATCTCGCAACCGAGCAGGAGTCCGGCCTTGATGATGGCGTCGAGCGCCGCCTTGTTCATCACCGGCAGGACGCCGGGCAGCGCGAGGACGACGGGATCGGTGAGTGTGTTCGCGGGATGCCCGTAGCCGGCGGCAACACGGGTGAACATCTTGGACTTGGTCTTGATCTGGACGTGAACCTCAAGACCGATGACGGCTTCGTATTTCATTTGGCTGCTCAAAGGTTGGGTGTGCGCTTCGTCCAGTCGTGCGTCGAATCGTAGGCGTGGGCGATGGCCAGCAGATCGGCTTCCTTGAAAGGCTGGCCGATGAGCTGCATGCCGATGGGCAGGCCGCCCGACGAGAAGCCGCACGGCACGCTGATGCCGGGAAGACCGGCTAGATTCACGCCGATCGTATACACGTCGCACAGATACATCGCGAGCGGATCGGCCTTGGCGCCGCGTTTGAAAGCGGGCGTGGGCGTCGTCGGCGTGATGATCGCATCGACTTCCTTGTAGGCGTTCAGAAAATCCTGACGGATCAACGTCCGGACCTTCTGGGCACGCAGGTAATACGCGTCATAGTAACCGCTGCTCAGCACGTAGGTGCCGAGGATGATGCGGCGCTTGACCTCGGGGCCAAATCCTTCGGCGCGCGATTTGAAATAAAGATCGACGATGTCACTCGCCTCCGCCGAGCGGTGGCCGTAGCGAATGCCGTCGTAACGGCTCAGGTTCGACGAACACTCGGCCGTGGCGATGATGTAATAAACACCCACGCCATACTCGGTGTGCGGCAGTGAGACCGGTTTGATTTCGCAGCCGAGCGACTTGTAGTAATCAATCGCCTTCTGCACAGCGACGGCGACTTCGGGATCGAGCCCTTCGCCGAAATATTCCTTGGGAATACCGATGCGCCAAGGACCCTTCTTCTCTTTCAAGGCGGCGCGATAATCGGGGATTTCCGTTTTGAACGAAGTCGAATCGCGCTCGTCGTGGCCGACGATGGACTGAAGCAAAATCGCAGCGTCTTCCACCGTGCGCGTGAACGGTCCGATCTGATCGAGCGACGAAGCGAAGGCGATCAGGCCAAAGCGAGAGACAAGGCCGTAAGTGGGCTTGAGTCCGACGACGCCGCAAAGCGCGGCAGGCTGGCGGATGGAGCCGCCCGTGTCGGAACCCAATGTCGCAATGGCTTCGCCGGCCGCGAGCGCGGCGGCGCTGCCGCCCGAGGAGCCACCCGGCACGCAATCGAGATCGTAGGGATTGCGCGTGGTCTGAAATGCAGAGTTTTCCGTGGAGGAACCCATCGCAAATTCGTCGAGATTCAGACGTCCCCAGATGACGGCGCCCGCTTTCTTGAGTTTTTGCGTGACGGTCGCGTCGTAAGGGGAAACGAAATTCGCCAGCATTTTGGACGATGCGGTGAGCGGCTGTCCGGTGACGGCGATCACGTCTTTGATACCGATGGGAATGCCATCGAGCGCACCGAGCGATTGACCGGCGGCGCGGCGCGCGTCGGACGCGGCAGCCTGCGCAAGGGCATCGTCGGTGTCGTAGGAGTTGAACGCCTTCACACGCTCTTCGACCGCTTGGGTGCGGGCGATAACCGCCTGCATAAGCTCGACCGAGGTGATCGTCTTCGCGGCGAGCAGCCCGGCGAGTTCGGCGATGGACTTGTTGAAAAGTTCGTTGGGCATGGCGGCGTGGCTCATTCGACGACCTTGGGAACGACAATCATGTTGTCGCGCTGCGCGGGGGCATTTCGCAGGGCATCGTCGATGGACAGACCGGCCTGCGCAACGTCATCCGCCCAGACATTGTAAACGGGAAACGCATGCGCGGTCGGCTCGACGCCGGCCACATCGACCTGCTTGAGCTTTTCGATATTGGTCAACACATCGGCCAGCTGCGCGGCGAACTTGGCTTTTTCTTCCGGCGTGAGAGCGATGCGCGCGAGGTTCGCGATGCGATCAATATTCAGATCTTCGGGGACGGACATGTGGGCGTTTATTTCCGGATTTGATAAGACGTGGTCTTGAGGAGCTCGTCCTGGATTTTGGCGAAGACGGCGTTGACCTCGTCGTCGGTAAGCGTGCGATCGGTGGCGCGGAAAACCAACGAGAAGGCGAGACTCTTGGTCCCCTCGGGAAGACCTTTGCCTTGGTAAACGTCGAACACGTTCACAGCTTCAAGCGCGAAGGTGTTGCCGACGGCGGCGCGGGCCACCTTGGCGAGTGACTTCTGCACCTCGGAGGCGGTGGTCTCGGCGGGCACGATGATCGCCAGGTCGCGGAGCGCGGCAGGTTGCAGGCTGAAGGGCTTGTAGCTACGGCGGTCCGCCTCGGCGGTGACTTTCTCCGATACGATGGCGAAGCTGCCCGCGTAAACTTTGCCGGTGATGCCCAGGGCCTTGAGATGCGCGAGACTCACGAGGCCGAAGGTGGCGCTCCAGCCGTGCTTGATGTCGCCGGCGGTGGCGGCGTGGCCTTCCTGCCAGCCCAAGGCGGGCGCAGCCACCAGAGTCGTCGGTTGACGATCGAGCTCGATGCCGGCGACGGCGGCGATGGTGGCCGCATGACGCTTGGCGGTGTAAAAATCGGCAGACTCACGGGTGCGCCAACCACGCTCGCCAGTTTCCTCGGCGATGATGAAGGCAGCGGACACGCATTCGGAAAGCTGACCGTTGCGCTCCAAGAAAACCCGGCCGGTTTCGAAAAGGTGGGACACCGCAACGCCGCGTGACTGGTTGAGCTTGAGCGATTCGAGCAAGCCCGAGACGAGCGTGTTGCGCAGGTGCGACTGGTCTTCGACGAAGGGATTCGCCAGCGCGAGATCCGCCACTGCGGCCGGCGTGGCCCACGAGGCGAGCTCCTTGGCGGGACGGAGCGTGTAGTTGACGCACTCATTGAATCCCTGCCCCACAAACGCGGACGACACGGCGCGATTGAAGAGCACGATGGGATCGTCGTTGCCGACGAGACCGGGAGCGTTGATCACCGATGTCGGGATTTTTTCGGTTCCGTAGAGACGCACGACTTCCTCCACGAGATCGATGGGGCGGTCGAGATCGTCGCGCCAGCTGGGCACGGCGAGCGTCCAGGCTGGACCACGATTTTCCGTCGGCTCTTCGCGCACCACGGTGAGCTCAAGCGCGGAGAAGGCAGCCAGCATGTCGGCGGCGGGCACGTCAAAACCGAGCTTTTCGTTGATGTAAGCAGGCGTGACGGTGATCTCGCGCTGCCACGGAATATCGACACCCACACGATGAATCGGACCGGCAACCTGACCTCCGGCGTGGGCCAGAATGAGATCGATGAAACGATGAGCGGCCTCGTCGAGCGAATGCACATCGACGCCGCGTTCGTAACGGTAGGAAGAATCGGAAGCGAGGCCGAGACGCTTCGAGGCGGCACGCACGGTCTGGCGTTTGAAATAGGCGACTTCGAGCACGAGATCGGTGGTCTCGGCGGAGACACCGGAGTTTTCCGCGCCCATGATGCCGGCGATGACGACGGGCTTTTGAGCATCGGCGATCACGAGCATCGTGGGAGCAAGCACGCGTTCCTTTTTGTCGAGCGTGACGATCTTTTCACCTTCAACGGCGCGACGGACGACGATCTCGGAGCCGCCCAGTTTCTTGGCGTCAAAGGCGTGCACGGGCTGGCCGTATTCCAGCATCACATAATTGCCGATATCGACGACATTGTTGATCGGGCGCAGACCGACGGCCGAAAGACGTTGCTGCATCCAGTCGGGCGAAGGGCCGATCTTCACACCGGTCACAACCGTGGCAGTGTAGAGCGGGCAGTCTTCGGCGGCTTCGACTCGGACGGATTTGAGCAAGTCGGCGCGCGGGTCGGCCGTGATCGCGGCAGGCGTGAAACTGACGGACGGATAAGCGAGGTCTTTCTTGAACCAAGCGGCGAGTTCGCGCGCCACGCCGAGATGGGAAAGACAGTCGGGACGATTGGGCGTGATCTCGATATCGAACACCGTGTCACCAGCCGGAAGGACGTCGTTGATGGGCGTGCCGACGGTGGGCTCGCCCGAAAGCAGAAGCAGACCTTGCGCGTCATCGGCGATGGTGAGTTCCTTCGCGGAACACATCATGCCGGAGGACGGCTGGCCGCGGACCTTGGCTTCCTTGATTACGAAATCTCCGGGAAGCACCGCACCCGGAAGCGCGACGGGGACGCGGTTGCCCACGTCGCAGTTGGGCGCGCCGCACACGATGGTGCGCACGCCGCCATTGGGCTCGCCCACGTCGACCGTGCAGACGGAAAGTTTGTCGGCGTTGGGGTGTTTGTCGCGGGTGAGAATATGGCCGACCACTAC
The DNA here is from genome assembly GCA_035493815.1 of Rariglobus sp. GTDB lineage: Bacteria > Verrucomicrobiota > Verrucomicrobiia > Opitutales > Opitutaceae > Rariglobus. The sequence goes on along the minus strand of DATJHQ010000007.1, from coordinate 174,934 downwards.
GTGGTTAAACTTGGGTGCGCCGGTGCGAATGACCTGCTCGACCTCGAAGCCGAGAAAGGTGATGGCGCGCGAGATGTCATCGGCGGAAACACCGGTGAGATCGACGTAGGACTGGAGCCAGTTGAGGGAAACTTTCACGGGATAAAATCAGGCGAATTGGCGGAGGAAGCGGGCGTCGTTCTGGTAGAAATAGCGGATGTCATCGATGCCGTAGAGGAGCATCGCGAGACGTTCGAGGCCCATGCCGAAGGCGTAGCCGCTCCAGACTTCGGGATCGTAGCCGACGTCCTTGAAGACAACCGGATCAACCATGCCGCAGCCACCGATCTCGATCCATTCCTTGTTCACTTTCGGCAGGTGCTTGGCGGAGAGATCCACTTCGAAACTGGGCTCGGTGTAGCCGAAATAATGCGGACGGAAACGAGTTTTGGTTTCCTTACCGAGGAGCGAGGCGAAGATGTAGTCGAGCAGCGCCTTCAGATCGCGAACAGTGACGTTCTTGTCCACGTAGAGGCATTCGAGCTGGTGAAAATTGGCCGAGTGCGTGGCGTCGGTCGTGTCGCGGCGATAGACGCGGCCGGGCGAGACGATGCGGATGGGCGGCTTGCCCTTGAGCATCGTGCGGATCTGCACGGACGAAGTGTGCGTGCGAAGGAGGTATTTTTCCGAAGGCGTTTTCTTGGAGACGTTGCCGAAGCGGGCGGTCTCGGGCAGGTAAAACGTGTCCTGCGCGTCGCGGGCCGGGTGATCGGCGGGCGTGTTGAGCGCGTCGAAACAGTAATACTCGGTTTCGACCTCGGGGCCCTCGACGACGGTGAAGCCGACCTTGCGGAGGATGCGGGTCATCTCCTCGCGGACGAGCGTCAACGGATGGCTGGTGCCCGGCAGGCGATCGGGCGACGGCAACGTGGGATCGACGGCCGGCCCGAGTTGCGCGGCAAGCTCGGCGGCTTCGATGCGGGCGAGCGCGGCGTCGAGATGCGCCTGAAGCTGGGTCTTGGCCTCATTGACGAGTTTGCCGACGACGGGCTTTTGCTCCTTGGGGACGGAGCCCATCTGCTTCATGAGCGCGGTGAGTTCGCCGTTGGGACCGACGAAGCGGGCCTTGGCGGCCTCGAAATCGGGGCGCGTCTGCAATGCGGGCAATTCGGCGGAGGCTTTGGCGAGGAGGGCGGAGAGTTGCTCTTGCATGAAAGAAGGGAGGATCAGACCGGCCGGCGGGGCGAAGGGCGATTCCTGATTTGGGAAAATAAAAAAGGACGGCACCTCGTGGGAGGCCCGTCCTTGTCAGGGAGGCGCGTTTTGCGGCGCGCCTGCCCTTGGGAGCGAGCCAGGGAGGCTCGCGTTTTTAAAGAGCTTAAGCCTTCGCCTTGGCGGCGGCCTTGGCCTTCAACGCGTCCTTCGCCTGAGCGACGATGCCGGCGAAAGCAACTTCGTCACGGATCGCGAGATCGGAGAGAACCTTGCGGTCCATCTGGATGTTCGCGGCGTGGAGGCCTTCGATGAAGCGGCTGTAGGTGATGTCATGGGCGCGAACGGCGGCGTTCAGACGGATGATCCAAAGGCTGCGGCGATCACCCTTCTTCTTTTTACGCGCGGCATAGGCATACTGCCAGGCGTGCTGGACAGCGTCTTTGGCGTAGCGGAAGAGCTTCGACTTGTTGCCGAAATAGCCACGGGCGTATTTCAGCGTTTTCTTATGCCGCTTGCGGGAAGCGGGGGAGTTGGTTGCACGAGGCATGTTGTTTTATATGTATTTTTTGGAGCCGTAGGGTCGTCTCGTTAGGATTCACCCGACTGGCTGGTTGTTGTTTATGCCCTTGGCTTAGAGGCCATACGGCAAGCAGCGCTTAAGCGGCTTGGCATGGCCGGGAGCCACAAGCTTGTCCTTGGAGGCACGACGCTTCTGCTTCGTGCTCTTCGAGGCCAGCAGGTGACGAAAACCGGGCGTGCGGCGGATCAACTTTCCGGTTCCGGAAATTTTGAAGCGCTTGGCGACGGACTTTTTGGTCTTTTGCATGGAGAGAGCGGAAGAAAACAGAGCGAGCGGGGCCCTATGGCAAGGGGAAATTTCGCCAAACTCATGTCCATGCCCGGCACCTTGGAGCAAGACCCTCACCCCGCATCCTTCCCCTGACCTCGTATTTGAGTGAAACAAAAATCTCCGAAACCCAAAAAGGCCGTTGACAAGACCCGCCGCGTTTTGAGTGTTCTCGCCTCTCAGTTTTCGGTTTCCTAGCTCAATGGTAGAGCAGTTGACTCTTAATCAATTGGTTCCGGGTTCGAGTCCCGGGGGAACCACCAAATTTCCTCTTCAGGCTCACGCTTGAAGAGGTTTTTAGTCGTAGCTGTTCTTTGATTTCTTGTTTTGATCGTGTCGGTTGATTGCACGCCGGCGTAGCTCAACGGTAGAGCACCTGTTTTGTAAACAGGCGGTTGCGGGTTCGAATCCCATCGCCGGCTCCAGTCTATGCCGTCGCAGGAACGCACGATTTTCCACTGCTCGATGGTGTAATGGTAGCACAAGCGACTCTGACTCGCTTTGTCTAGGTTCGAGTCCTAGTCGGGCAGCCACTTTCAATCTCCTTTTTCCGGGTAGCCGTCACGGCTTCCGCGAAAAGAAGGCCTTAAAACAAGAAATCAAAACCTCCGCCTCTTGCACGGGTGGTTTACGTCCGGTGACTTCGAGGAATTTAGACACCCCTTGACGGCTTTGTTATAAACAACGCAGCGAACCTTCGCTGCACCCGTGAACCGCCATTCCACCAACTCCGCACATCCGAGCCTCTTTACCAAGAGTTGTTCAGTGCTGCTGGTCGCGTTGGTTCTGCTGCTTGCTGTGATGGCGGCCTGTCCGGCAGCACACGAACGGTTTCACCATGATGCCGGTCATGAGGACCATGAGTGCGCCGTCACCCTGTTCGCCCATGGCATTACCACGGCACTCGCTACGATAGCCGTGGCAATGGTCGCATGGCGGTGGATCGGAAGCGCAGTATTGCCGACGCGTGGATTTCAACTGCCCGCGCCGGCCCGTCTTCTGCCTTCGGGCCGGGCGCCCCCGGTGAGCTGAGTTGCCCCGGATCGTTTCTAATCGCGGCAGATTCCATATCGCCGCGTGCCTCCGCCTTGCGCGCGCCAGACGCATGTCCGCGTCCATCCACTGTGTCGCGCGCTGACCGCATGTCTCGAACTCAGCCTCAGCATGAATACACGCTTCTCATTTTTAATGCTTTTGGGCGCCGCCTCCGCGTGCGGCGATTCCCCGTCCGCCTCCGTTTCTGATCAAAGTATAATCACGCTTAATCCCATCGTAGTCACTGCCCGCCTGGATCAGGCTCGTGACGCCATCGTGCCCAGTTTGGGCGCATCGCAATACCATGTCGATCAATCACAGATCGCCACCCAATCCCAAGGCACCGACGCTTCGTTCAGCCAAGTGCTTCTTCGTGCTCCCGGAGTTGCCCAGGATTCCTACGGCCAACTGCATCTGCGCGGCGAACACGCGAATCTCCAATATCGAATCAACGATGTCCTCCTCCCTGAAGGCATCAGCGGATTCGGCCAGGAACTCGACACACGCTTCATCGCCACGGCCGATCTTCTCACCGGCTCACTACCCGCCCAATACGGTGATCGCACCGCCGGCGTGGTCGACATCCACACGAAAAGCGGAGCCTCGGCCGACGGCGGCAGCGTCACGCTTTACGGCGGCAGCTTCGATACGTTTCGCCCGTCCTTCGAGCTCGGTGGAACCCAGGGGAAACTCGATTACTACTTTACCGGAAGTTTTCTCTCGAGCGACCTCGGCATCGAAAACCCCACCGCCAGCCGCAACGCAATCCACGACCACACGGAGCAGTTCAAAGGCTTCGGCTACTTCTCCTACCTGATCGATGAGACGAGCCGCCTGAATCTCATCATCAGCGACTCACACGCGACTTTTGAGATTCCAAACAATCCGGGGCAGTCCCCCTCCTTCACCCTCGCCGGCGTGCCAATCTTCGACTCGGCCAACCTCGATGAAAATCAAACCGAGGACAACGCCTACGCCGTCGTTTCCTATCAGAAGTCGTCCCTCGACGGCGGTTTTCAGCTCTCGGCTTTCACCCGTCAAAGCGGCGTTCATTTCGCCCCCGATACCGCCGGAGATTTGATTTTCAACGGCGTCGCCAGCGCCGTAAAGCGCAACATTTTCACCAACGGCGTCCAGCTCGACGGCAACTGGGACGTAAGCGAAAACCACACGCTGCGCGGCGGTGCAACTTTCTCGGTCAGCCGTTCTCAATCCGATACGACGACCGATGTTTTTCCTGTGGACGCCTTCGGCAATCAAACATCCACCACGCCCGTCGCAATCGTGGATAACTCGCACCAGACGGGCTACCTCTATGGTGCCTACCTGCAGGACGAGTGGAAACTCACACACAAACTCACGGTGAACTACGGCCTGCGCGCCGACGTGTCCGACGCATACATCCGCGAGAGCCAGCTCAGCCCGCGCATCAACGTGGTCTACGCTCCCGTCACCGGCACCGTCTTGCACGCCGGCTACGCACGCTACTTCACGCCGCCTCCGCTCGAACTGGTCTCCTCTGCGAGCGTGAACAAATTCAACGGCACGACCAATGAATCAGCGATCGCCACCAGTTCGCCGGTGCGCTCGGAGCGAGCCCATTACTTCGACACCGGCGTGACACAAAAAATCACCTCCGCATGGTCCGCCAGCCTTGATGGTTACTACAAGATCGCCCGCAACCAGCTCGACGAAGGCCAGTTTGGACAGGCGCTCGTGTTTTCTCCCTTCAATTACCGCACCGGCACGATTTACGGCGTGGAGCTCGCAACCAATTACACCCAAGACGGCTTCTCCGCCTACGCCAACCTTGGCATCAGTCGTGCCGTGGGCAAAGAGATCACCAGCGGAGAATTCCAGTTCGATCCCTCCGAGCTCGCTTATATTTCCACGCATGATGTCTACCTCGATCACGATCAGCGCTTCACCGCCTCGACCGGCGCATCCTACAAGGTCGACCATACGCTCTTCTACGGTGACGTGCTTTTCGGCAGCGGCCTGCGCAACGGCTTTGCCAATACCGGCCAACTACCCGCCTACACCACGGTCAACTTGGGCGTTCAACAAACCATCCTGTTGAAAGGCCGTCAGGAACTACGTGTGCGCCTCGATGTCGTGAATCTCTTTGACCGAGTCTACGAGCTTCGCGACGGCTCCGGCATCGGCGTAGGCGCCCCGCAATTCGGCGCGCGGCGCGGGTTCTTTGGCGGCGTCACCTGGGTGTTTTAACAATTACCATACAACGGTGGCAGCGTGATCATGTGTTCCCCGAGAGAAATCCGCTTTTCATCGCCGCCACTCTTTCTCTTCTTTCATACTGTTGCCCATGTTCAACCGCTCCATAAGCGGCCCGAAATCGGAGTCATCCCGCGTCGGCGCCCACTCAACCGGCCTCGCTCCAGTCATCACACTGGTGCTGTGGTCCGGCTGCCTGCTCGTCGGCGGACTTGGCTTCGCGCTTCCTTACAAGCGTCCCCTGCCCCCTGCCCCTATAATTGCGCCCGTCACCGCCGAAAAAATCGTCGTGCACCTGATCCGAGCCCCACAGCTCGCGACAGAATCCATCCCTGCCGTCGATTCCTTGCCCTCCCCGCCACCCGCACCACCAGTCGCCGCAGTCACGCCATCGCCTTCGCTTACCCTTGTTCTATCGGTCACTGGCCCTGTGCGCACTGCCGCCCCACCCAAAGTTTCTTCGACACACGAAGCTTCCGCGGCGGCCTCGATCTCTACAACACCCGTCCAACCTCTCGTCTTCGGTCGTGGCGAAGGCCGCCAGCCTGCGCCTCTTTATCCCTCCACGGCGATCCGTTCAGGCATGGAAGGCACCGTCGGCATTCGTCTAAATGTTGATGAAAACGGCCGCGTTCTTTCCGCTGAAGTTTCCTCTCCCTCTCCTTGGCCCCTCCTCAACGAATCCGCTCTGCGCGCCGTGCGCGAACTCTGGCATTTTTCTCCCGGCATCAAGCGCACCTATGAGGTTTCCTTTCCGTTCATCCTCAAGAAATAAGCTCCAACCATGCTCCCTCCCGTTTTCGCCAACATCGCCTTTGATTTCTTTCTGCGCGGCGGCCCCATCATGTGGCCGATTCTGCTCTGCCTGCTGGCCGCACTCGTCGTGGCGATCGAGCGCGCCTTATGGTGGTGGACTCTCTCCCGCCGCAGCCGCTCCGCTCCGCTCGAGGCGGCGTTCACGGCCATCGCCGATGGCCGTTTTGACCAAGCCGAGCAACTCACCCGCACCACTGACGACCCCTTCCTCGCAACCGTCCACGAAGGCCTGCTCAATGCCCACACATCGCTCTTGGGCGCGATGCAACTCCGCGCCACCGACGAACTCGATCAGGCCGAAAAACGCCTCTGGCTGCTAGGCACGTTCATCACGCTTGCGCCGCTTCTTGGACTGCTCGGCACCATCACCGGCATCATGGACTCGTTTAATTTCGCCGGCGCCGAGGAACTCGCCGCCTCCAAGGTCAGCGGCGGCATCGCCCAAGCCCTGATCGCCACGGCCTGCGGCCTGGGCATCGCCATCTTCTGTCTCCTGCCCTTCAACTTCCTCAACCGCCGTCTCGCCCACTTCCGCTCCCGGCTCGAACGCACCATCAACCACGTCGAACTCCTCGTCGAGTCCGCCAAGCACAACGGTCACGACCTCGAAGCCTTCGCCCGCACCCGCGACGTCGCCGTCCGCTCCAACTTTCGTTAAGCTCACGGTTGTCTTCCGCCATGCCAGTCAAACTCAACTCCAAGCTCCCCTCATCCGAGGCGCGCATCGAGATCATTCCGCTGATCGACATCATGTTCTTTCTGCTCGCAGCCTTCATGCTTGTGAGCCTCAGCATGGTGCACCTGAAGACCGTCAAGGTGAACCTGCCCATCGCAACCAGCGCGACGGCCGACATCCAAAAAAATCTCGTCAACCTGACCATTAATAAGAACGGCCTCACCTTCCTCGACGAAAACCCCATCGGCGAACACGAACTCTTACAAATTCTCACCGCACGCCTAAACTCCAATCCCGACACCCGCGTGCTCATCAGTGGCGACCAGGACACTCGCCACGGTGATATCCTGCGAATTCTGGACATCGTTCGCGCCGCCGGCATCCAGCAAGTCGCCTTCGACACGCGCCCTCCTGCCCAAGCCCAGCCATGAACCGCGCTCTCGCCACCCTGAATCTGTTCGGCGTGCTCGCCCTGACCGGTTTGTGCATCCTCCAATGGCGCTCCAATCGCTCGCTAAACCTGGATATCAATGCCCTGGAACACACCACCCAGTCGCAAGCTTCCCTCGTAGACAAACAATCCGAAAAAATCCGCGGCCTCACCGAGGATCTCGACCATTTCCGAGGACAGCTCGGCACCACCACTCTATCGCAAAAAGACACCGAGCAGAAACTGCGCGCCAGCGAACACCTTGCCGCCCAGCTCTCCAGCGAACGCGACCAGTTAAAGGCGTCCATCGCCCAATGGACAGCAGCTGTCGCCGCGCGCGACACAAATCTCCAGGAGGCCAATGATCGCATCCACGAGCTCACCACCCAACTCAGCGAGACCGTCGCCAAATACAACACACTTGCCGCCATCCACAACACCCTCGTTCAACAGATCAACGATGCCCGCGACCAGACCAATGGCGACAGCTCCCGCACCACCACTCACTGAATCCAGCCCCGGTCACCCGGCCCGCATGTGCAACCGGTTGCAACTCCGACGTGTTCCCAATTAGCGCAAGGATTGGCCCCGAGCATGTGATCTTGTTACCCATTCGCGGGTGTTTCTTTTTTGTTTGCAGACCACCCACCCGCGCTCTTCTTTCTCGCCTCCCGGCAGTCCTAAAGCCCGCCGGTAAATTGACGGAGCGTAGCTTAGCCTGGTAGAGCGCTACATTCGGGTTGTAGAGGTCGAGAGTTCGAATCTCTCCGCTCCGACCATTTATAAAACGAACGGATTAAAAGTCCGTTCGTTTTTTATTGTCGTCAGCGGCCCGTGTCCGGGTGCGACCACGGTTTCATCCGTCATCGCCGTAAGCAACCGCGCCAGATGCCTCCGGAGTTGCTGAGAACAAAAATAGGCCCCGCCCACTGATCCGGCGAAAAACAAATCACCCGATACAAGTAAAGGCGCTCCACTCTTCACCTTCGTCACGCGCACTTCGTAGCAATTGTGCGCCTCCGCATGGCCCGGCGTAGCCAGCGCCCTGATTTCAAAACCACCCAGGGTGACACGCGCATCCTCGCCCAATGCCGCCGCCCCGGAGACCTTGGCGTCCACCGGACAAAAAACGGGAACCGGTCCAAACTGTTTCACGACATCTGCCAGTCCACCCGTGTGCTCGGTCTCAGCGTGGGTGATAAACACCCCATCCAACTTTTTAATGACCGACGGCCATACGCGGCGCAGCATCACCGGATCACTGCCGGTATCGAAGAGCACGCCGGAGTTTTTTCCGCAGTCCGCCACGATGTAGGCGTTGGCCACACCGATGCCATGCGGCGTGCGCAACGGATAAAGACAAAAGGGCAGTCCCGCGATTTCCGGCAGCGGATAGCGGCCAGCCGCCAGCGCACCCACCCCCAGCTCATTCAAGGAAAGGGCCTGCCCCAACCGCTTCAATTCATCAGCCGTGAGGTCGTAACGATAGTCGATGGCATCGCAAATCTTCCCCTTCTCCACATGGGCCAGCGTTGCGAGCGACTGCTCATTGAGCCCGGCGTGACGCATGGCCTTGTCCAAAACGTCGCCCAACTCGTCTTCCATGGGTGCGTGTTCGATGACCATGAGAATTGATTACACATCCGCAGCCGAAGACGCAAAAATGTTTTTGTTTTTTGACGCCAGCCCTCCAGCGTCGGCGGCATGGATTCTCAGCAACAGGAAGTCCTCGACATTTTCACACGCACCAAAGCGCTGCTGACCGGGCATTTCGTGCTCCGGTCCGGCCTGCACAGCGGGCACTATTTCCAATGCGCTCAGGTGTGCCAGCGCATGGACGCCGTTACCCGCCTCGCCGAACTGTTGGTCGCCAAGCTTGGCGCCTTCAAGTTCGAAACGGTGCTTGCCCCGGGCATGGGTGGCTTGGTCATCGGACAGGAAGTCGCCCGCCAGGCCAAGGCACGCTACGTCTTCGCCGAGAAGGAAAATGACCGGCTGGTGCTCCGCCGCGGCTTCAAATTTGCCCCCGGTGAACCCGTGTTGATTGTCGAGGACGTCGTCACCCGGGGCGGCCGTGTGCTGGAGTGCATCGACATCGTGCGCAACGGTGGTGGGGTTCCTGTGGCCGTGGCCATGTTGGTGGACCGAAGCGCCGGCACGATGCGTTTCGAAATCCCCGCGATCTCGCTGCTCGAACTCAGTTTCCCGACCTATCCGGCCGACCAAGTCCCCGGGGCCCTTGCCAAAATCCCCGTGGAAAAGCCGGGCAGCTAAAAACGCCTTCGCATCCTTCTCCCCATAAAAATGCCGGATAATCACATCCGGCATTTTTTATGGGGGCTTATTTGACCGTAATCAGCTGGTAGCTGATCTGCCCCCGATAATAGACGAGCAGCAGGTGGCGACCGGGTTGAAGCACGGTCTTGGCGGCCTTGAGATCGGTCACGGGCTGGCGGTCGATCTCCACGATGACCGCGTCGGCAACCAAGCGATCCCGATAAGGAGAATCCTCCGCCATGCCGGTGATCAACAAACCGGTGATACGATCATCAATTTGCAGACGCCGGCGGGCATCGGCGCCGAGTGGCTCGGCTTGGACTCCTGTTAACAGCTCGTTCGGGTTCTCCACCAACTTCCCGAGAGAAACAGCAATGGTGCGGGCCTTGCCATCACGCATAACCGCCAGACTCACCGTCGAACCGGGAAGGCTCTGGGCGATGATGAAACGCAGCTCTTCACGGGAGACGACCGGCTTGCCGTCGATGGAAAGCACCGCGTCGTTGCGCTTGAGGCCGGCCTTGTCCGCTGGGCTTCCGGGGGCGATATCGGACAGGAGCACGCCCTTGGTTTCCTTGGGCAGGCCCAGTTGGTCGGCCACCTCGGGAGTGAGCGTGTCAGTGCTTACACCGAGAAATCCACGCGCCACCGTGCCTGTTTCCACGAGGCTATGCATGATAAATGCCGCCAGATTAACGGGGATGGCGAAACCGATGCCGATGTTACCTTTGGACGGCGAAAGAATCGCGCTGTTAATGCCGACAAGTCGTCCCTTCGCATCGATGAGGGCACCACCGGAATTACCCATGTTGATGGCGGCATCTGTCTGGATAAAATTTTCGTAGCCACCGACTTGATCAAGCAGTCCCAGCTGGCTGCGACCTTTGGCGGAGACAATACCCATGGTCACCGTCTGCCCCACACCGAGGGGATTACCGAGGGCGAAGACAAGGTCGCCCACACGGGTCTTGTCACTGTCGGCCAGGGTAATCGCAGGGAGATCTTTCGCGTCGATCTTGATGACGGCGATGTCCGTCTTCGGATCCGTGCCGATGACCTTGGCGATCAATTCACGATCATCGGAGAGCGCCACCTTCAACTCATCAGCTCCCTCAACGACGTGATTATTGGTGAGGATATAACCATCGGATGAAACGATGACCCCCGAACCGAGCCCTTCTTCTTCGCGGTCACCACCGGAAAGTTTGCCCGTAAAAGGATTAAAGCGCACTTGCTCGCGCACGAGGCGTTTCGAGTAAACGGAAACGACCGCCTTCTGGGCCGGTTCCACCACATCAGCATAGCTGTTCACCCGATTTTCGGTGCTGGTTCCGACGGGCGTGCCGTCGATTTTAAGAGTCGGCAAAACCGGAGCCTTCTTTTCCTCAACCGCAGAACAGACGGCGAAAGTCGAAACCGTGACGGCAACCGCAAGGCAGCTGGAGAAGAAGCGGATTTTCATGGGGGAAATGATGACCAAAAGACCATGGAACAAGTTCCCGAGCCTTCACTGAAGCACCGAGAAAAGCCTAGAAGCCTTTGATTTTAAACAGACTGGTGACGCTCTCGTTGTTATGAATGCGCATGATCGCATCGGCCATCAACGGGGCGATACTCAAGACTCGGATCGGCAGACCACGGGAGTCTACGGGAACAGAATTGGTCGTGATGAGCTCATCGATGTGCCCCAAGGCAAGACGCTCGTAAGCCACAGGGCTGAGCAAGGCATGGCTCACCGCAGCGCGCACGCTGAGGGCGCCGCTGTCGCGCATGATCTTGGCGGCATTGGCGAGAGTTCCGGCCGTCTCGGTAATGTCATCCACGAGAAGAACGTCCCGGCCGGCAACGTCGCCCACGACATTGACCGTCTCGACCGTGGTGGCGTTGGTGCGTTTTTTCCAAACCATGCCGAGCTGCGCGCCAAGAATGCCCGCGTATGCGGCGGCCATCTTCATGCCGCCGACGTCCGGCGAAACCACGACCATGTTGTCCCCGCGGAACTGCTCCAAATATTTAAAGAAAACCGGCGAGGCGAAAAGGTGATCAACCGGAATGTCGAAGAATCCCTGGATCTGCTGCGAATGCAGATCCATCGTCAGAATACGATTGGCCCCGGCAGCCACAAGGAGGTTTGCCACCAGTTTGGCGGTGATGGGAACACGTGGCTGGTCCTTGCGATCCTGACGGGCGTAACCGTAGAATGGCATGACCGCCGTAATCCGCTGGGCGGACGCACGGCGCGCGGCGTCGATCATGATGAGAAGTTCCATCAACGACTGGTTGGTGGGCGTGCAGGTCGGCTGGACGATGTAGACATCCTGGCCGCGCACGTTTTCGTTGATCTTCACGAAAGACTCCCCGTCGGGGAAACTGGTGACCGTGGCCTCGCCCAACGGCATTTTCATGTGCAGGCATATTTCCTCGGCGAGAGGACGATTGGAGTTGCCTGTGAAGATCTTTAGCCCGGGTGCGCTCATGAGTTAGAAAGGAACGTGTCAGGAATGTGACGGGGCGGAAGGTTTTTCTGAAGCCGCCAGTTGCGCTTCAAGTGCATCGACACGTTTAAAAAGGTCAGGGATACGTTTGCGCAGCACATTGATGCGCTGCTCCAGATTATAGGGAAGGGCCGGCGTGCCCTTCATGAAACTGCCGGGAGCGAGGTCCGAATTGATGCCGGACTGGCCGTCAATCTTGCTCCCCTTGCCCACCGTAAGATGACCGGCCAAACCGGCCTGACCGCCCAGAACGACATAATCTTCAACCGTCGTGCTTCCTGAAATTCCTGCCTGGGAGCAAATAAGGCAGTGACGCCCTATACGGACGTTGTGCGCCACCTGCACCAGATTGTCGATTTTGGTGCCCTCCCCCACGACGGTCTGGCTGAAACGAGCGCGGTCGAAAGTGCTGTTGGCCCCGATCTCAACATCATTTTCGATGACCACGTTGCCGACCTGCGGGACTTTTTCGTGGCGCCCACCGACAAATTCATACCCAAAACCGTCCGCGCCCACAACCACGCCAGGCTGGAGTCGCACGCGATCGCGCAACACGCATTCGCTCATCACCACCACGCGCGGCATCAGCCAGCAGTCGGCACCGATACTCACATTACGCCCGATGAACGCCTGTGCCTGCAAATGAGTGCGCTCTCCAATAACAACGCCTTCCTCGATCACGCAAAAAGGGCCTATGGTCGCAGTGGCGGCAACCCGGGCTCCCGGAGCGATGACGGCAGTGGCATGAATACCCGGAGCCGGTTTGGGCCAAAGCAACTGTTCGATGCGGGCGCATAAACGCGCGAGCGCCACCGAGGGTTTTTCTACAAACAGAAACTGCTGCCCCGCCGCCGGTTCACCTACATAGTCAGGCGGAAGCAAGACGATCGATGCGGTCGTCGAAGCCACCTCGGTTTTATACTTGGGGTTGCCCAAAAACGAAAGATCACCGGGTTTGGCCGAACGCAAAGCCGCGATATCACGGATGGACTCCGTCGTAGCGCCTTTGGTGAAAAGGGGTTGAACGATGGCCGTGATGTCGGCCGCGCTGAAAGCAAGCTGCATGGAAGAAAATCGTGGGTTGCGCGTGCATGCATGGCAAGCCGCCGCACGCAGAAACAAAAAACCCCGCTCGGTAACGAGCGGGGTTAAAAACAGGCTGTCCTGAATTATTTCTTGGCGCCGGGGAAAGAAACCGACGGTGCGGAATCAGAGCCGGCGGCGGAACCTGAAGCTGCAGCCGCAGGAGCGGTTGAGGCAGCCGGACGATCCTTGTTAATTTCCTTGGCCACGTCATCGGTGATGTCGTAAGCAGGATCGGAATAGATAAGCGAAGAGATGCCGATCAACGAGGGTCCTGATTTGTCGATCAGGAGGGTCGCCCCCTTCTTCTTCGCGATCTCGACGGCGGTCTTGCTGATCTCCTCGAGGAGGAGCTGCTTGAAGGTGTTGATACGCTGCTGGAGGGCGCGCTGGGTGTTGACGCGGAAGCTGTTCACCTCGTTTTGCTTTTTTTGGATTTCCTCGGCCTTGGCCTGCAGGTCCTGCTGGGCCTTGGCTTTGGCTTCATTCGAAAGCGTCGGGTTTTTGATCTGCTCCTGAATATCCTGCGCCTGCTTGACGAGTGCGTTGCCGTCACCGTTCATCTTCTGCAGTTCGTCCTCGGCTTTTTGCTGGTCGGACTTGAGCTTGGCATTCTGCTCCTCGGTTTTGAAGTGGCCGTCGTAAAGTTTTACCATGTCGACGACAAAGATTTTGGGGGCGGGCTGGGCTTGCACGGCGGCGGTGAATACACCGGCGACCGCGAGAGCCAGACATGACTTGATCAATTTATGCATAATAGGGTGTGAGGATTGTGGGGATTATTAGAAACGTGTGCCGAAGGAAAAGTTAAACTGACCGGATTTTTTATTATAGGAATCGCCAGTGATCGGAATGCCATAGTCCAAGCTCAACGGGGCGCCGGCAATGGTTAACCGAATACCAATACCGAAGTCGTCATTGTAGTCGCTGGGACTGAAATCATAGGAACCCGAGTTCACAAAGCCAGCATCATAGAAAACCGCAAAACGCACAGGTTCCACGATATCGACCGTATATTCGAGACTTAGCATGCCGTAGGTATTGCCACCGATAGGCACATGGTCACTACCGACAGTCGCCTTGGGGCCGACGTCACGATATTCAAAGCCTCGCAACGTGTAGGGTCCGCCCAAGTAAAACCGGTCGTAAAACGGCACGCTAGTAGTGTTGCCGAAGGGATCCAGGACACCGCCACGTCCAATGACGGCAAGCACTTGGTTCTGTGTGTCGAACAGCGGGATAAACTGAGACGCCTTGGCCTCAAGTTTATAGTAACTGACATCCCCTCCCAAGGAGTCCGAAGCCACATCGCTATTCAATTCAACACGATTGCCGCGAGTGGTGTTGATCAACTTGTCGCGGGTGTCGCGCAGCAATTGCAGGCTCACCTTGGAGATCGCAGTGGTTCCAGGAGGATAGATCGCCGTGTAAGCCGGGGTCACATCGCGGATATCGACAACCTGATAGCTGTAAGCGAGACGGCCTTCGACCAATTCGAAGAGACGCTTGCGCAGGTAAACCTCACCGCCCGTCCGGATTTCCTGATAGTCCGAACTGTTGTAGTCGGAAGACGTGCGATAAATGGAGAAGCCCAGCGCAAGTTGCTGCTGGAAGAGCCAGGGTTCTTCAAAGGAAAGAATGGCTTCGCTCGACTTGGATCCCAACTGAAGGCGCAGACGGAACTTTTGGCCGTCGCCTTGGAACATGGACCGGCGGTTAAAAAGATCGAAGTTCGACTGCGTAAGCTCGGCGAACACCACGGCGCTTTCCAAGCTGCTGAAGCCGGCGCCAAATGTCAGATTACCCGTGCGGCCCTCCTTGACCGCGATCTTGAGATTCTTGCGTCCGGGAATGGCCGTGCTTTCCGGAGACATGTTTACATCCTCGAAGAAGCGAGTATTTTCCAAGCGCTGCTTGGAAGTCTTCATGCGCACGCTGTCAAAGACCTCGCCCGGACCGATGGCGAGTTCGCGAAGGATCACCGTGCTCTTGGTTTTGGTATTGCCCTCGATCTTGATGGATTCGACGTAGAACTTGTCGCTCTCCTTGATGGCGTATTCGATGTCGATGTTGCCCGTGGAAAGATTGGGTTTCCGAATGAGCCGCACGCGCGTTTCGATATAACCGCCGGAGCCGTAGGAATCTTCAAGCGCGGTGATGTCTTTCTCGATCTTCGACGGGGCAAAGATCATTCCGCTCTTTTGTTTGAGCGCCGCCATGAGCTTGTCGGTGCTGATGATCGTGTTTCCGGTGATGGTAATGTCGCCGATCTTATACTGGCGGCCCTCGATGATCTTGATGGTGAGAACGAGTTTCTTGGTCGTAGGATAAGCGTAATCGACCTTGTCCTCCGGCACCTCGACATCGAGGTAGCCAAGCTCGCGGTAGTAATCGCGAATCTTGTCGAGATCGTCCTCAAACTGGTCGTCCTTGAAACGGCCCGAGCCCGTCAGCCAGGAGAACATCCAGCGACGCTTGGTTTCCATGACCTTGCGAAGGGCCTTGGCCTTCACGTGGTCGTTGCCGATAAATTTGATGTCGGATATCTTAACCTTGTTGCCCTCATGAATCTTGAAGGTGACGGTGCCAAACCCGGTTACGCGGTTACGGTCGATGGTGTAGCTGATCTGCGCCTGATTGTAGCCGCTCTTCTGATAAAACGCGCGGATTTTCTCGGCGTCCTCCTTGACCTGCCGTTCATCGAGAGAGGTGTTGGACTTGGTCTTGATCTCCTTTTCGAGACGACGGCTCTTAACCTGCTTGTTGCCGTCGTAATTAACGCTGAGCACACGAAACTTTGGCGTGACCTCGATCACGAGGTTGACGGTGCGGTCCGGACGGACGTCACGCTTGACCTCGATGAATTCAAAAAAGCCCGTCTTGTAGAGCGACCGGATGTCGTGGTCGATCATCGTGTCGTCGAGATCAATGCCCTCGCGCAGCTGTATGTTGGCGCGGACGATCTGCTCGTTGATATTGGCCGGACCGATGAACTTCACGGTCACGGTGCCGACTTTATACGGCGACGGCGCACTGGAGGGCTGCTCCTGAGCCCAACCTCGCACACCCGCCGAGACGAGCAGAACAAAGACAAAAAGAAGGCGAATCACCCCGAAAAGGGGGTTACTGGGTGTAGTTTTCAAAGCGTGTAATGTCCCTTAGGAACGTAAGTTTCAATTCTCCTACCGGTCCGTTTCGTTGCTTGGCAACTATTAACTCGGCCGAGTCGGCTGCGACCTGAAATTTTTCGTCGGCATCTTTGGGCCGTGCAAGCATGAGAACAACGTCGGCATCCTGCTCGATGGAGCCGGATTCACGCAGGTCGGACAGCTTGGGTGTGCGGTTTTCTTTTTCAGCAGAACGGTTGAGCTGACTTAATACAATGACCGGCACGTCAAGTTCCTTGGCCAGTGCCTTGAGCCCGCGGGAAATCTCAGCCACCTGTTGTTCACGAGGGGTTTTCGCGTCTGTCGGCGCGAGAAGTTGAAGGTAATCCACCACGATCAAGCCGAGCTTGGTGCGCGCCTGAAGACGGCGGGCTTTGGCACGCAGCTCCATGATCGTGAGGTGGCTGGAATCATCGATGAAGATAGGAGCCTTGGCGAATTCATCGGCGGCCTTGAGGAGCTCCTGCTGCTCGGCCCCGTTTTTCGAAAGGAGACCGTCACGCAACAGTTTCATGTTCACGCGGGCCCGGGCGCACAACATGCGCAGCGCGAGCTGCGAGGCGCCCATTTCCAGCGAGAAGATGAGCGTGGGCACACCCTCGCCTCTTTTCGGCATGGCGGCCGCCTCGGCAAAATTCAAAGCGAGCGAGGTCTTGCCCATCGAAGGACGGGCGGCGAGCACGATCATCTCCTGCCGCTGAAATCCGTAGGTGTAGGAATCGAGGTCCTTGAAGCCGGAGGAAACTCCCGTGAGTTCACCTTTTTTCATCATCATTTTGGTGATGACCGCCATGGCCTCGTTGGTGGGGCCCTTCATCTGGCGCGCGCCGTCCGAGACACGGTCCTGGGTGACCTTGAAAATATCCTGTTCCACCTTGTCGACGAACTCCTCGAGCCCGCCGTCGTAGGCGTAGCAGCTTTCAACCGCGCCCGTGGCCACCTTGATGAGCTCGCGCAAGAGATGAAGCTCGCGGACCTTCTCGATGAAATAAGTGGCCTGCGCCGTCGTGGGAATACGCCCGCTGACCTGAGTCAAATAGGCGTAGCCGCCGATCTCGTCGAGCTGACGGGAGGTCTTCAGTTCCTCGGCAAGAATGGCAAGGTCGATCGCGGTGCCCTTGTTGTAGAGATCGACGAGTTTTTCGAAGATGACCCGATTGGCCGGAAAATAAAATGCGGCCGCGCTCAGTTTGCCCTCAAGACAGCGAGCAACAATGTCCGCACCGTCCAGAAAACAGCAGGAAAGCAAATATTCTTCCGCCTCGATGCTGTGCGGAGGAGTGCGGCCGATCGAGGACGGCACCGAGCCATCGGAGTCAGCAGATGCGCGCGGGCGTCTGGAGAATTTTTTCGCGTCGTCAGCCATGAAGGGGGAGCAAGAGAGGCAACAGGGTGGAACCGGATAAGCAACGCCGGTGTATGGAAAGTTTTTCACCTGTTGTTCACCTGCCTTTTGCCAGCGTCATGGCCTGTCTTAAGGACATGAAAAAGCCGCAGTCATCAAAGACTGCGGCTTGAGAATAAAAACCCGGAAATACTTACTTTCTGGAGCGCTTGGCGGCCTTTTCGGCAGCGCGGGCGGCGTTCTGCGCCATCTTGGTGTGCTCGGCGTAAGGATCGACTTCCTTGGCGGGAGCGGCTTCGGCGGCACCGGCTTCGACGATGGGGTTCTCCGACACGACATCGAAGGCCAGTTCGAGGGAGACTTCGGGGTGCAGTTTGATCTTAACCTCGTGCTTGCCGAGGGTCTTCACAGGCGTGTGAAGGTGGATCTTCTTCTTTTCGATCACCACACCGGCCTCGGTGAGTTTCTGGTGCAGGTCGGCCGAGGTGATGGCGCCGAACAGCTTGCCACCTTCGCCCGTCTTGACGACGAAGGCGACGGAGACTTTGCCGATCTGGGCGGCCAGCGCCTGGGCGCCGGTGAGCTCTTCAGCCTCACGGGAAATGCGACGCTTCTTGAGCGCTTCGACCTGCTTGCGGTTCGACTGGGTAAGAGCGACGGCAAATTTCTGAGGGAGGAGATAGTTGCGGGCGTAGCCGGCGCGGACTTTGACCTGGTCGCCTTCGGCGCCAAGACCGTCAACGGGCTTGATGAGGAGAACTTCGTGGTGAGCCATGATGGGTGTGTATTGAGTGTTGTTTTAAGAGAGGTGCGGGAAACGCGCTTTAGAAGGGTTATCTTAAATGTAATATGACAATTATTTTGTTATATAATTAATCATTAATTATTTAATCATTTAAATTAAATCAGAACGTAAACTTAAGCATGTAAACATGCCCACGCAGAATCGGGCAATATGGGCCCGGAAGAAACGACGTGCGCAGTGCGTTTACTGGATCAACCTTGATTCCTCTGAACACAAAAAAACCGCAGTCGTGAAGACTGCGGTTTGGAAAGGATGACGGAAAAATCCGCCAACGACTTATTTGCGGGAGCGCTTGGCAGCCTTTTCGGCGGCGCGGGCAGCGTTCTGAGCCATCTTCGTGTGCTCAGCGTAGGGATCGGTCTCTTTCTTCGGGGCCTCGGCGGCGCCGGCCTCGACGATGGGGTTCTCCGACACGACGTCGAAGGAAACCTCAACCGAGACTTCGGAGTGCAGTTTGATCTTAACCTCGTGCTTGCCGAGGGTCTTGATCGGGGTGTGAAGGTGGATCTTCTTCTTCTCGATGACGACACCGGCTTCGGTGAGCTTCTGGTGGAGATCGGCTGAGGTGATCGCGCCGAACAGCTTGCCGCCTTCGCCAGTCTTCACCGCGAAAGCGATAGAAACCTTGGCGATCTGAGCAGCAAGAGCCTGTGCACCAGCGAGTTCAGAAGCTTCACGAGCGCCGCGGCGTTTCTTTAAGGCCTCGACCTGCTTGCGATTCGACTGGGTAAGGGCAACGGCAAATTCCTGGGGAAGGAGATAGTTGCGGGCGTAGCCAGCGCGAACTTTGACCTGGTCGCCTTCGGCGCCAAGACCGTCAACGGGCTTGATGAGCAAAACTTCGTGGTGGGCCATGATGGTATGGAGTTTGTTTGAAAATTGGGCGGCGCTTTAAGAGTGGAAAGAAAAGG
This sequence comes from Rariglobus sp., assembly GCA_035493815.1. Taxonomy (GTDB): domain Bacteria; phylum Verrucomicrobiota; class Verrucomicrobiia; order Opitutales; family Opitutaceae; genus Rariglobus. Next base: position 155,618 of record DATJHQ010000007.1, on the reverse strand, counting down.
TTTCTCAGATGTTAGCACCCTATGTCAACACCCTAGTCCGAAATTACTGCCCCCCCGCCTCCGCAATCAAAGGCACCGTGCGGCCTGGTTACGGGCAATGGTTGCAATTCATGGGGAACCGATTTCTTCCACGTTAATCGTGGTTGCATAGTCAGCCGTGAGCCGGTTTCCGATAATCATGGCTCGCACCACACAATCTCCTGAAAACCTCACAAAGAAGGACTACGAGTTGCTGGCCGAATTCCGCTACACTCTGCGCAAATTCCTGGGGTTTAGTGAAGCCGCAGCCACCAGTCACAAGGTAAGCGCCCAGCAATATCAAGCGCTCCTCGCCATCGAAGGATTTCCTGGACGCAACTGGGTGACCATCGGCGAACTCGCCGAGCAATTGCGCACCGCCCATCACAGTGCCGTCGGATTGGTTGATCGCATGGAAGCACTCCGGTTGGTGCGTCGTGCCAAATCAAGAGAGGATGGCCGGCGTGTGCAGGTTTCCCTTACCCCCAAAGGTCTGGGAGTTTTGGAGAAACTTTACCGAGCCCATCGGCAGGAACTAAAAACCATCGGTCCAAAGCTGATCGGACTGCTGCAAAAGGCGTCTGTGTCACTTCCTGACGACGTCTCACCCCAAGTATTCTCAAGCCCTGCCTGCTCAATGCCAGAGATCAAGGACTGACGCCTGCCTCAGTGAAAGAAATCGTGCGCGAATGATTCGCCGAATATCGCCCATTTATATCGCGAGACGATAAAATGCTGGCCAACGATTGCATGAATTAGCTTCATGGCCGGCTTCATGTCCCCCGTCTTTCGCAAATCGCAGATCGTTCTCGCCACTATTGGAGCCGTGGTCGCGGTGTCAGCGTTGTCATATCTCGCGATGAATATGCAGTCCCTAATGCTGCTTGGTTCTTTTGGCGCCTCCGCCCTTTTGCTGTTCGCTTTGCCTGATGCTCCGTTGTCGCAGCCTCGTGCGGTCATCATGGGACACTTGGCAGCATCGTTGATCGCATTTGGGTGTCTTGCCTTATTCGGTCCGCAATGGTGGGCCGTCGGAGTGGCCACCGGACTGGGCGTGGGATTCATGATGACGACACGCACCGTGCATCCGCCCGCCGGGTCGAATGCGATCATCGTGTTTCTTGCAAAACCAAGCTGCGGACTTCTCTTGGGATCCACGGTTACGGGGACGCTGATCCTAGTCGTCATCGCCGTTTTTTACCATCGCACGACGCGGCGGCATAAATACCCACTCTACTATTGGCGCATCTCGCCAATGGTTATTCCGGGCTGAAAACTTCAACCGCGATGTCGCAGTCGTTTAAGCCAGGAAATCCCTATTGGTGGCAGTGGCTGACGGTTCTTTCGCTCGATGCTCCGTTGGTCGCCCTTGCCTGGCAAACGCTGTTTGCACGTATTCTTAAAGTTGAACTTCCATGGCAGCAGCCCGTGCTGCTTGGTCTGGCTGTCTGGGTCATCTATGCCGCCGACCGATGGATCGAAGGCTGGCGCTTGTCACCGGAGACCGTGCTGACCCAGCGGCATCATTTTTATATTTTATGGCGCTGGCCGGTCTTCATGATCGGCCTTGCAGTTATCCTCGTTGGCCTGGGTCTTGCCGTCGTTTGGCTCCCGGGCCGCGAATGGGCCGCAAGCACCGTGTTGGCCATACCGACAGCGGTCTATCTGCTTTCCCACCAGTTTTTTCACCGCGAGCATCCGGGGCGCATACCCAAGGAACTTTGCATCGCCGCCCTCTTTCCACTGGGCACCGCCTTGGCCCCCATAGTCTTCGCATTGCCCACCATCCTTCATGGGCAGTCCCTAGTGGAAATCATCGTTGGCCGGCTGGAGGCGCTTTGGATTCCGCTGGGGCTTTTCGGACTGCTGTGTCTTGCCAACCTTGTGCTCATTTCAGCTTGGGAAACGGAGGTCGATGCCCAACACGGACAGACTTCGCTCGCCCTGCAATTCTCGCACCGCCTGGGCCTTATTCGCTCGTTGCCTTGGTTGCTCGCATGCCTTGGTGCTGCGGTTTCTGTCGGCATGCACGGAATTGACCGAGTGGCGGGTATATGTGCGACGGTCAGCGCGATTCTGCTGGGTGTCCTCGATTACGTTGAGCCACGCATCGGGCGGCAAGCGGCACGCATATTCGTGGATCTCACGCTGCTATCACCTGCCGTGGCGCTGCTCCTCTTATGACCTCACGAGAAAAGACTTTTGATCGACTTGCTCGTCCCTACCGACTTCTGGAATGCATCGCTTTCGGGTCGCTCTTGGAACGTGCGCGGTTCCGGCACCTTGACCGATTGAGAGAGCGTAAACGCATCCTGCTCATCGGAGAAGGCGATGGCCGCGTGCTGGCACGAGTCTGCACCCTCGCCCCTTTGGCCCAAATTGATTGTCTGGATTTAAGCGCCGCAATGCTGGCGAAAGCCGAAGCTCGTCTCTCGCCAGCCGACCGGGCTCGTGTGCGGTTTCGTCACGAGGACGCTCGCACGGCCGACTATGCGCCCGGGACCTATGATGCGGTCACCACATTTTTCTTTCTGGACTGTTTCACGGAAGACCAAGCCTCCGCTCTCATCGGGCGCATTCAAGCGTCACTCTCCGGCGACGCGGTCTGGCTCTTTGCCGATTTCTCGGAACCGGCGCATGGCTTGATGCGCCTTCGTGCCAAGGCGTGGTTGTGGATCATGTATGCGTTCTTCCGCTGGCAAACCGGTCTCATCACCCGCCGGCTTCCCGCATCCGAAAGTTTGATCCTTCAAGCGGGACTGCGCCGGGTTGATGAAAGCTCGTTTCAACGAGGTTTTGTCCGTAGCGCGGTCTTCAGCCAGCCCGGTTCGCGCACCTGATCCTCGGCCAGTCGGTGCAACCGTGCCTCGATGATGGCCGCTCGCCCCAGATATCCCCTGATTTTTCGTGGATTATTCCGGTCAACGACCGGCAGGCGTCCGCATTGATGGTGCAGCATTCTGGAGAGCACTTCGCTTAACGGTTCGTCCTCGTAGGCAATCTGCGGACGGCTTGTCGCTGCTTCCAATGCGCTGATGGCACCAGACGGATCAGCCTGGAATGCCTTGACCAAATCCCCGCGTGTCAAAATGCCCAACAAAAGCCCTTCTGAATCTGTCACGAGCATCGCCTGGCGTCGGGTGATCTCCGGATCTCGTTCGGCAATCAGACGGGCCAGTTCTGCAATCGGCGTGTGTCCTAGCACCGTGACCGGATTTGATTCCATCACTTGTCCCACGCTCACTTGGTGCAGTACATCGACTTCGTAGTCCTGATGAACCTTGAGACCGCGCCGGGCAAGTTTCTCGGTCATGATGGAATGACGCATAAAAAACACCGCGACGGCGTGCGCCACCGCTACGACCAGCATGAGGGGCAGTATTGAGTTGTAGTCACGGGTAAGTTCGAACCCAAAAATAATGAACGTAAACGGAGCCCTGGCCGCTGCTCCGAAGAGCGCCGCCATGGCAACCAGCGCACAGGCGTTCGGGGATAATGCCGCCAACGGCCACAGGTGATTAACCACTCCGGCAAATAATCCCCCCAATGCCGCCCCTACCGTAAACAACGGTGCCAAGAGTCCGCCCGAGGTGCCCGATCCCAGCGACACAAGGAGAGCAAGCGCCTTGGCGACCATGATCACGGCCAGTAATCCAAGGGCGAGCCGCGCATTTAAAATGTCGGAAATCGTCCCGTAGCCCACGCCCAGCACCCGAGGCACAAAATACGCGATCACACCCAGTCCAAGTCCACCCAGCACCGGCCACCACATTTCATCAAAGGGCAATCGTTCAAACTGGTCTTCGATCCAATAAAGCGCCCGGCTGAATCCCACCGCCAGAAACCCGCACAACACTCCGAGGATCGCATACCAAGGAAGTCCTCCGGGGATGCTGAAATCCACTGCTCCAATGGTAAACATAGGCGCCCGCCCCATGATCACCAGACGCGTCGCTGTTGCGAGCACACTGGCGATTACCAAGGGAATGAACGAGCGGGGCTTGTATTCGAAAAGCAAAAGCTCGATGGCGAGGATCACCGCTGCAACGGGAGTGCTGAACGTCGCCGCCATGCCCGCCGCCGCGCCGGCCGCCAAGAGTGACTTCCGCTCGGAAGCCGTCAGGTGCAGGAGCTGTCCAAGAATGGAGCCGAGCGCGCCTCCCGTCTGAATAATCGGTCCTTCTGCACCAAAGGGACCGCCTGTCCCAATGGCCACGGAAACAGAAAGTGGCTTGAGCAACGCCACCCGCGGTGCAATCCGGCTTCGGTTAAAAAGAACCGCTTCCATCGCCTCCGGGATTCCGTGCCCGCGTATCTTGGGGCTACCGTATTTCGCCATCAGTCCGACAATCAGCCCCCCTGCCGCTGGCACCACGAGCACCCATAGGCCGAGCGTGTGATGGGTCGCATCAGCATGCTCCAGCGACCACTTTTGGTAGAATACTGCGTTCGACACCAAGGTGATCAGCGAGTAGAGGGCGTAGGCCGCAAACGCGGCCGCTATTCCCACGCCGGAAGCGAGCAGACAAATGAGCGGCATGCGCCGACGTTGAGATTCAACTTCTCCGCCATGCGGGCCGGAAGCACTGGTAGAAACAGACGACATAAGTGCACTTTATTATATCGTTTAGCGATACACTTCAAGCGCGCTTCCTTGGGATCGGTTGCGGACACCCAATGAGCCCGTCCTTTTCGATCCGCAGTCCCTCCGTCCGCGGCATTTGTTGGATACGGGGAAAAGGCCCCTTGGTCCGGCCTTAGGCCTTTCGTCGCTCGATCTCGGGAGCCCGCTTTGAGTCATGGGCTCGTCTTGTGGCTGGCGCGAGCAGCGCCAGCCCGCCAACCATCAACACTGCTCCCGCCAACAGAATTTGAAGCGTGGCCGGCCAGGCGCCGCCGCCGGCGGCGCTCGTCAACGGGGAGATTCCAAGCACCAGTTCGGTCGCAAAGGCCCCCGTCAGAAAGAGTCCGAGTCCGGATTTTGTCCATCCGTTCACACGAATCCAATCCAACTCCACCGCCCAGGCCACCAGCATCGGAGTCACAAGTCCCAGAAAAATAAGGTGAAGAAATCCGATCACCATCCATCGATTCCCCATGAAACCGACCAGACCCGGCACGGTGGCGGCAAGCTGCAGGCTCTGCTTCAGCAGGAAAGCGCCGAGGGCCAGCACCGCCAGGCCCCGCACGATTCCAGCGTGATTTGAGACGAACAATCCCGCCGTTCCGCGCATGCCTCGCACAAAAATGGCACATCCGATGAGTTGCGCCACACCTCCACTAACCGCTGCCACATAAACCCAGTCCGGCGGGTTCGCCCATAAGCCCGAGAGAGCAAACGTCAGTCCACAGCCCGCCGTCAGCCAACCTAGGCTCCTTCGGGCGAGTGAACCGTTCATGTCCAAACCCCGCTCATGTCGGTATTGCAGGAACACAGCCTGGAGAAAAAATATGAACCAGCCGTTATACTGGCAGTGCAGATAAAAATAGATCGCCAGCGCATACCACGGCGATTCGCGCAGACCAGTCGCGGCCAGCGGACCGAGTGTCAGCGGTCCGGCCCCCGAGATCACGAGAAATGCCAGCGCCACCCTCAGAAAGCCCCGGGCCTCAGGCGAGGCCCGGTTCCGCTTCCAGAGCTTCCAAGCAAAAACGCCCGAACAGACCATCTGCAGCGTGGAAAATGCGATGCTCACCCCGGCGTAACCTTCAAGGGGAAACGCGACCAACATGCCTCCCACGGCGATCTGAACGACCAGAAAAACCCGCCATAAAGTGGACACGTCCTCAGCACGAACGAAGAAGCGTAGGACTAACGCAAAGAACGCGTTGAAAACCCAACCCAGAAAAGCCACATGGGAATGCGCATGCAGGAAATTGCCGTAATTCAAGTGTTCCATCGGACTCACGGCCTGCAGCCGCAACAACAGCCCAAGCGTCGCCGCGACCAACCAAAATCCCCACGCCACTTGAAACGCACGACGTGCATATGCGAGGCCGTGCGTGCTGGCGGCTGACGTTGAGTCCGGGATCATACCCAAAGCGGAAGCCGGCCTTTCCTTGCCCGCAAGGCCGCAGGCACCTCCGAGAAGAAAAACATCCATTCCCCTTGATCTGCATCAACCTTCGCTCCGCCACAGATTGCCCGGATGGGGAGACTGGGATGCGATGGTTGCATGAGTTCGTCTCCGCTTCCTTTGGTTTATTCCTGCTCCGGGTGTTCCAGCGCGGCGCAGATGGCAAATCATCTAGCCATCAAACTGGACCGTCTCGGCATGGCTGAGATGTCATGTATCGCCGGCGTCGGAGGCGACGTTCCGTCATTGGTGAAGGTCGCCCGGTCAGGCCGCCCGATCATCGCGCTCGACGGTTGCGCTCTCCACTGCGTCGCTCACATCCTTGGTAACCACGCGCTCAAGCCGGTTGCTCATTACACGCTCCATGAATTTGGCGTTAAAAAACAAAAACACGCGGATTTTTCAATGGAAGAGGCCGACCACGTTCTTCGTCATATCCTGACGCATCCGGACTTTCCTCGATCCCATGATCTCGACAGGCCCCAAGAGGTAGAGGGGCATGCAGACATAACATCCGCTTCCAATCATGTCTGACCTTTCCGACACCATCCCGCTCTTTGATCGTATTGGTGGTCGTGCACCGCTGTTAAAACTTTTGCGTTATTTCTATGCGGACGTGCGCCAGCACAATGAAATCGGACCGATTTTCAGCAAACATATCAATGACTGGCCGGCGCATATTGAGAAGATCGCCGATTTTTGGTCCGGCGCCATCGGAGGCCCTCCGTTATACAGCGGTGCCATGCCGTGGAAACACGTTCGTCTCGGACTGGGAGAACAACATTTCCAATCCTGGCTCGGCCTGTGGCACCGTCATTGCCGAGCCCATCTACCACCCCGCGAGGCCGAAGAGTTGATCGGTCGCGCAGAAGCTATCGGTCTCCGCCTGCGGCAAATCGTGACGTTACATGGCAAGGAGCCGGGCTCCTGAGTCAGCCATCGGATACCTTTGTGAAAAGCACCACCCATATGCCCGGTGCTTGTTCGTGCGTTTTGTGCGAAAACCCGCGAGCGCCAAGAAACTCGTAGAGAGGAGCTGGCTCGAATGGTGCGATCAGCCGTAGCGCCTGACCTGGCTCAAGACGCGCGACTGCCGCAAGAATTGCAGGCATCGGAGGCCGCTTCTGGAGGCAAATCGGGCGAACATCGATTTCGAGAGGATCCAAGTTTTTCATGGGGTTTAATATAATCGTAACGCGATCTATCGCCTTGATTAACATCAAGGGGAAATGCGACTCTCCTGATGTGTCTGTGCAGCCTTCATCCTTAAGCGTCCTTCGGAAGACCGCAATCGTCGCCACGTTAAGAAAATGCCGCATGTTTTCGGACCTCGCCACCTCCGAGATCGAGGCTATCGCGGACGGTTGTACCCTGCGCACGCTTCAAAAAGACGAAGTGCTTTTCCGGGAAGGAGAAAAAGCCGAGGGCTTCTATGTCGTGCAAACCGGCCGGATCAGCATCTTCCGACTGACTCCGGATGGTCACGAACAGATCATTTGTGTGTTTGAGCCGGCCGAAAGCTTTGCAGAGGTCGTCCTTGCCACGGTCGAAACCTATCCGGCGAACGCAATGGCCCTTGAATCGTCACAGGTGATTCTCCTCCATAAAACGCATTTCCACGAGCTGGTCTGCAAAAAACCCGATCTCGCACTTCACATGCTGGCGTCCATGAGCATGCACCTGAAGCACCTGTTGCAGACGCTTCATGACATCAAGGGGCGTCAGATCGAGGGCCGGCTCGCCGACTGGTTCCTGCAACACTGTCCAGCGGCGGACAACGCGGCGTCCTTCACGCTGCCGGTAAGCAAAAAGGTGCTGGCCGGCCAGCTCGGCGTGACGAGCGAAACGCTGTCCCGCACCCTCGCTCGCTTCAAACGCGAGGGTTTGATCTCCGTGGCCGGTCCTCAGATACAAATTTTAAATAACAGGGGACTGCGTGCCTACGTCGATGTTTAGGCAAACCCGATGATTGGTCTCAAAGCCTCTGCGCGTGTTAACTGTCGATCCGTCTGCGCGCCCCCAACCAGGCAACCAGCATGGCTAGCCCCGACCACAGGAGGGTGAGCGTGGCGAGCCAGAGCGGCGCGTGGGACGACCACCAGCCCGCGAGCCGTCCGGCGTTCAGGCCGCTGAAGGCCGCGTGTTCGACCGCGAAAAGCACGGTGATGCGATAGGCGTCGAACGGATTAAGCATGAGTGGCGCGATCCACAGATCGGGATTCGATTGGGTGATCGGTGCGCCAGCGAGCGCCAATAGGAGGAAATCGGTTCCAAAAAGCAGGATAAACCATACTGCGACCGCTGCGATCAAGCCGCGCACGCTGTCTCGTATCCAAAAGCCTAAGGATAGCCCCACGAGCGCGCACACTATGGATACGCCGGCCGCACCTGCCGTTGCCAAGGCAAGTTCCGAGGATACTCCTCCCAGCAGAGAGGAAGGCAGACCCAATAGAGTCGACGAAACACCTGCGATAACCACCAGCGCAAGAGCCTTCCCCCCCAACCAAGGGCCGACTCCCGCGGGTTGGCCGAGCAGCCAGACAAACTCCTCCGCTTCCGCATGAGCCGAGCTCAATCCCAGGAGCAGCGAGGAAAGAGACACCGCGTAAAGCACCGCATGCAGCAGCCACCAAGCCGCCCCGCGCGCCAACGCGTCACCCGGCGTAAGAAGCGGCAACAAGCCGGCCACCAACACCAGTGCCAAGTGGGCGTAAAGAAACCGATTAAGCCGATGGCTTAAAAACTCGCGTCGCAACGCCGCGCTGGCGACTCCGCCACGGGAAGGAAGGGCCAATGTGTTCATGGATGTCAGGCACAGAGTTCAAGAGGAATGCCTTCGCTCATCTTGCGACCTAGGCGTGGAAAATATTCCCGAAGTTTGTCAGGAGGAAGCTCACCTTGAGAACGCCCGTCCTCGACGAGCAGACAGCGGTCGGCACGCCCCTCCCATTCACCTAGCAGGTGGGTTGCCACCAGCACCGTGCAGCCCCGGAGTGCTTCCTTGCGAAGAAACTGCTGCAAGCACTCCCTCCATTCGGGATCTAGGCTAAGGCCAGGCTCGTCCAAAAGTAGCACCGGCGCATCTGCGAGTGAAAAAATCGCCAGTGCAAGCCGCTGACGCAGTCCCCCGGACAGTTTCCCCGTGGGCACATTTTCAAACGGGTCCATTCCCCATGTTTTGAGCGCGAAGGCGGCGGTTTCGCACTGATGTCCGCGAAGACGGGCATAAAACTCGGTTACTTGTCGCACTGTCAGCCGGGGATGAAACCGCGGCGCTTGTGGGAGGAATGAACACCTGGCGAGCGCGGCCGCGCGGTCGCGTTCCAAATTATAACCGGCAAGTGTAATCGTGCCTGCGTCGGCCACGGACAACCCGGCCATCAGGCGCAAGGCCGTGGTCTTTCCTGCGCCATTCGAGCCAACCAGAAGCGTAACGGCCCCTGGCTCAACGGTGAGATTCAGCCCAGTCAGGACACACAGCCGACCGAACGATTTTTTAAGATTATGAACGAGGATCATGGTGAGGTTCTCCGGTCGAGCAAAGGTTTGGGGTCCAGGATGCCTGACACTCCCGGCAAAACCAACCGACTGTGGATCAGGCGTAACAAGCGTTCGCCCGGACTGGCAGAGAGCAGCCCGATGGCCGGAAACGAGTGTCGCCAGGCGCCGAATAAATCAGGCTCGTGATGCGGCACATCGGAAACGCCGTCATGATTCAGATCTATCGCCAGCGCACCGTCCCAATGGTTTCCATGGCCATCGACCGTCCACAGATTGGCGGTGTTTCCTCCGTTGGTCTCGACCGGATGGATGTTTCCATGAAACCAATTCTCGTAGAAATAACTGTCGGCGGTGCTATCGTTTATTCGCAGACCAATATAATTTTCCGAGATGCGGTTGGCGTGAACAATGATGTGATTCGAGTTTTCCAGGAAAAACCCGAGGGTATTTCCTTCAATGATGTTGTTTTCCACCGTGGTGTTATCGACCGCGTGAAAGAGTAGCCCGTAGGCTCGGTGGCTGCGATTGGCGACAAACCGGTTGGCTCGTAGCGTCAGCCCTTTCGAAAACATCAGGGCGGCACCCGCGGCGTTTTCCGTGAACGTGTTTCCCTCAAACGTGTTTCGATCAGAATACATGTAGTGCAGGCCATAGCGCACATGTGCGATGGTGTTCCCTCTCACGACCGTGTCATCGGTGAAGGAGAAATAAATGCCATCACGCGTGCCCGAAATATCGTTGCCCGTAATGATATGCCCGGAGGAATTCCAAAGATGGATGCCGTTGCCTCGTCTGTCCTGCGAAACCTCCACGTCACAGAGTTCGCCTTCAGCAGGCTTGATCGAAGTCGCCAACGGATCCGCAATGGCCACTGCCGAAGTAGCATCGCCCCGAATGATGTTATTCTCTATCCGGCAGCCATCCGCTTTGCGGACGTAGATACCGTGCAGGCTATCAACAATACGATTGTTCCGGATCACCGCCCGGGCACCAGTGATGTGAATCGCGGCATGGTCCAAGGTCAAATCACGTCCAGAACCGCGCAGTATGAACCCAGCGATTTCCACGTCCGGAGCGCGAACCGAAACGACATGCGTGCGACCATCACCCCGTAAAATTGCTCCAGGCTGGCCGAGTAACCGCACAGGCTTATTTATCACAAAAGGGCCGTCATACACTCCGGCTTCAACCACAAGGGTTGCGCCATCGGGCGCCGCGCTCAAACGAGCCCGCAGTCCGTCTCCCAAACCCGCTTCCCTCGCCCACAGTGATACCGTAAAAAAGCAAACTATGACGAGCAGCAGACGCTTCACGGTTCCTCCTTCCTCGAAAACCACATGGCCGCGATGACCAACACGGGAAACACTCCGAGAAGAAGGCCTCCTGATTGGGGCAGACTGGTCTGGACGAAGTTGGCGATTTTTTGGCTGCCGAGCATGATCGGCGTGAACGGCTTGATCGTGATGGGTGCGTGCGGATCGAGCTGATGCCCGTAGGAATAGAGACGGTAATAAAAGTTCCCCATCGAAAAGGCCCCGAAATAGAGAAACAGCACCCCAAGATCGACGAGGCTGATCATGCGTCCGATGGCGGCGGCACGCAGGGCCAGCAGAGCGAAAACCCCGAAGACGAAAGGCAGCCACGTCATTTCGGCGAAGTCCGCCTGCGCCAGCGTCTTCATGCCGATGTAGTGGTTGAGCTCGTTTATTTCTGCCAGGTCCTGGCCGTAGTTGCCGCCAACCAGCTTGTAGCTGTAGATGTGGATGACCAAGCCCTCGCGATACTGCGGGGCCACCAGATGGATTTCCCAAAGCGGCAGAAATACCGCCGCCACCACCGCTGCCACCGCCGCGAGCAGCAGGAACCGCGACGTCAGATTGAGAGGACGGCGCAGGAACTGATTTTCACGGCGGAGGAAGTTTTTCATGGCGGTGACGGGGTGCGGACGGCGGCTACTTGGCGACGTAATTGGCAGGTTTCACCGCAAGGTAGCCCTGCATCTCTTGGTGAAGCGCCGAACAGAAGTTCGTGCAGTAGAAGGGGAACACGCCCGGCTTGGTCATTTTCATGCGCACCGTCTTGGTCTCGCCCGGATCGATGACGATGTTCACGTTCTGTTCCACGAAACCGATGCCGTGAATCATGTCGGCAGTTTGCTCGATGTTCGTCACGTGGATGATCAGCTCGTCGCCTTCCTTGGCGTCGATACGGTCGGGAATAAAGCGGCTGCGAATCGCGATCATCTTCACCTCGACCTTGTTGCCTGTGCGCACGACCCCGGTGTCCTTGGCTTCCCAGACGGCGTTGGGATCCTTGTTTTCAATCTTCGGATAAACTTCGATGGGTTTGATCGCGTCAGCCTTGAGGATTTGGGCAAAGTGCGGCTCGGGCTCGGTGAACGTTTCGTAGAGCATCTCCATTTTTTTGCCCGTGATATCGATCAACTGGCTGTCTTCCGGCTGCGAGGGCCCGACGGAGACATGGCGGCCCTTGGAGAGCTTGTTCATCGCGACGAGATACTTGCCATAAGGCTGCTTCGTGTCGCTGCCGCCGATCACAAGGTGCCCGATGTTGTAGTGAACATCGATCTTATCGAGGATCACCTTGTTGAGATCGGCGCGTTCCTCCGCCGTCCAAGGAGGCAGTTTCCACTTGGCGACGACCGACTCGATGAAGAGCGATGTGTAGGCGTTGCCCTTGCCGTCAAACTGCGTGTGCAAAGGCCCAAGCCCGACAGGCACCGCGCCTTCAAGAGCGGTTTCATAGCGAATGACCGGCACGCCGCGGACCTCGCCGTCGAAATCCTTCTTATCAATGGCGGCTTTGATTTTCAGGAAATCAAACACCGACACCACCGGCTGGAGCTTGCCCGAAGCGGCGATCCACCGGCCCGAAGGATCGGTGTCGATGCCATGGGGCGACTTGGGCACCGGGAGGAAATACATCACGCCGGGCACTTTCGCCGGGTCGATCACCGGCACGCCGTCCAACAGCGTCGCGCGACCTTCCTTGACCGCGATCTCGGCGGCGCGCCAGTTGACAACGGCGGCGTAGTCGCGCTCCCCCTGGGTCGAGTTCGCCTCAAGCGCGTCATGCGCCATTTCGCTGTTGTAGGACGTCCAGAAGGCCCAGCCTTCGCTCACGCCCTTGCCCGTGGAACCCAGGTCCCAATTGAACGGAGGCGTGAGAATCTGCCAGCCGACGGACATATCGCCCGTCTTGGGCTCAATGCGAATGCCGCTTACCATGCCGTTGAACTCTTTTTCGTAGTCGGCCGGGTCGGCGTAACGCCCCTTGGGCAGCGGCACGGAGAACCGGGTGGCGACGAGGACATATTCGCTGTTGTCGGTGACAAACGACGAACCATGATTTCCGCTGGAATTAGGAATCGGCCCGAGGATCTGGTGCGTCTTGAAATCCCGCAGGTCGATGCGGGCGATACGATTGTTGGCGTTGTCATTCACGAACAGCCAGCGTCCGTCGTAAAGCCCGTCGGTCTTTGAAAGCCCAGGATGATGCACGTCACCCCAGGTGTAACCACCTAGCATCGCCTTGGTTTCCTCATCGAAGCCATAACCGGTTCCCGGATAGGGCGCGAACACGGGAATGGTCGAAAGATGCCGCATCGACGGGATGCCGGCCACGTAAACCTGACCGGAGTGACCGCCGGAGTAGAAGAGATAGAACTCGTCCTTGTCACCGGGCGCGACCCAGGTGCGGGTGGCCGCCGAGGTTTTGTCGCCGTCGGCTTTCGCCGAACCGGCGGTGTTCTTCCCCGGCGGATTGCACCCGGCGAGGCCTAGCAACAGGGCGGCGGCGCCGGCGGAAGAGATGAATGGAAAAGGAAGTTTCATGGAGCGATGTATTGGCGGAAATTACTCGACGATGAGTTCACCCTTCATCCCGACCTGGAAGTGGCCCGGAAAGGAACAGATGAACGGGTAGCGACCGGGTTTTGCGGGGGCGTAGAAACGCACGGTGTCGCTTTCCTTGGGCCCGAGCAGCTTCGTCGCGGCGATGATCTGGTCCTTGTAGGCGGTCGGGATGTATTCGGTTTTCGCGGCCAGACCGGTATCGCCAGCGAAGGCGTTGAGATCCACGCCGGCATCAAGAAGCACCCAGTTGTGGCCCATTGAGAACTTGGGCATCGTGCCGAGATTCTTGAGCGTGACGGCCAGCGCCTCGCCCGGTTTTGCCCGGATTTCGGCCAGGTCAAACTTCATCGCGTCGCTGGCGGTGATTTCAATGGCGCGGCCCTCCGAAGGAACGGCCTTGGGCGTGCTGACGACGGCCGCGACGGCTGACGTGGATGCCGCAGAGATGTCTTTTTCAGATCGGCCGCAACCGGTGAATGCCAGGACCGTGACGACGGTCGTAAGGGAGATGAGATGGATGGGTTTCATGGGAAGGCCACCACAATACGCCTCCCTCACGGAAACCGCCTTGATATGGATCAAGCTTCCGGAAGATGCCGGCCGCCCGCTTTCCCTGCCGTCGCTTGATCCATATCAAGGCGATTTCCGGCCAAACAGGCACACTCGGGCATGCACTCGCGCATCCTTGTCCTCATCGCCCTCTTTCTCCCCGCCGGTCTTCTCGCCGCCGACCGCCTCTTCACCGTCACCGGGATCATCCGCGGCAGGCTCGACGACGGTCAGCTCATCATAGAACACAAAGCAATTCCGGGGTATATGGCGGCGATGACCATGGCTTTTACGGTCGCCGACCCATCCGAGGCCGCCGCTCTGAAGTCCGGCGACGAAGTGAGCTTCCGCTACCGTGTCAGCGACGAAAAATCAGTCGCTGAAAGTTTTGTCATCATCGGCCACAAGGATGCGCCCGCAGCGGCTGCGACAAAAGATGTCCGCCGCTTGCGCGCCGGCGACCGGGTTCCGGAGTTTCACCTGATTGATGAAAGCGAACATCCGTTCACAAACGCATCGTTCAAAAATCGGTTCACTGTAATGACGTTTGTTTTCACCCGCTGTCCCGTTCCCGCATTCTGCCCCGCGATGGCCATAAAATTTGGCGCACTCCAGCGCTCTTTGCTAGAGGATAGCGTGCTGGCGTCGTCAGTGCGCTTGATGAGCATCACGCTTGATCCCGAGTTTGACCGTCCCGACATTCTCGCCGCCTATGGAGAGGCGGTCGGGGCAAAACCGGCGGTCTGGGGATTTGCAACCGGCGACAAGGTCGCCGCCGCCGCGTTGGCGCGGACTTTTTCCGTCTTCACCGAACGCAACGGCGCCCTGCTCAACCATACGCTGTGCACCGCCCTGATCGGACCCGATGGAACAGTGATTGATCTCTGGCGAGGCAACGGCTGGAAGCCCGATGAAGTGCTCACGGCGATTCGCACGGCACGGCAACCTTGAGTTCATGAAAGTTCAGCACGACGAAATTGTCCGGCACTTCATCTTGGTCTTTTTTTTACGTAGCCGCGACTTTGCAGGCGGATATGTGATGGTGGTGCCGCGGACCGTCGCAAACGACGTGAGCGTGTGAACCGTGCGGCGAGTTAGACTCATGATGTCCTCGGTCCGGATTCCCCGAACCAGCAGGGCATCGGAGATGAGGGAGCGATGACAACGCCAGGGAACCGCTTCAGCACACATGATTGCGACCCGCTCCTGCTCTGCCATCTGGATCAATTTCTCAAGGCTCTGCTCAAATTCCGGCGTCTGCATGTAATCCGCATAACCTCGAAAGGAAGCATTTCGCCAACCCATGTTGATCGAATCGGGCGTGGTATGGCGAAGTCCTCCTAGTCCTGGCATATGAACGTAACTCAGCCCGACCTCCTTCAATGCGTCTGGTAACGAGTCCTTGTTAAACTGCGGGTTGTGCCACGACCGCGGGATCGTTCGCACATCTACCACCCGAGTTACCGCGTGCGCCTGAAGCAGACCGATGAATTCACCGAGCGTGCGCGTGGAATGTCCAATCGTCATGACCACCAGCGAAGAGGCGTTCTTGGGCGTGCTCTTTTTCGCGCCTCCGACAGCTTTATTTCTCGGTCCACTCATCGCTTGATTTTGAGCTTCTTGAGGGCGTGCGGCTGAACAGAAGGATTCATGGAAATGCGTTTGAGAAGCCTATGCGGTTATCGAGCAAAGATCATCAATGGAATCGCTCTCAATACCAACATCCGCAAACAACCATGAGGAAAGATATCGTTCGCTGCCCGATGGAACAATGGCGACGATCAGTTTACCTCTGTTTTCTGGCCGTTTTGCGACTTCGACAGCTGCCCATATCGCCGCGCCCGAAGAAATACCTACTGGAATACCATCAAGCTTGATGACTTGTTTACTCATGGGAGCAGAATCGGAATCCTTTACCCGGATGACCTCATCGTAAATTTTGGTATTTAGCACAGCTGGGACGAATCCCGCCCCGAGGCCCTGCAGTTTATGTGGGCCGGGTTGCCCTCCCGAAAGCACCGGCGATGCATCCGGCTCGACTGCAATGATCTTTACCGCAGGTTTACGCGCCTTAAGAAGTTCGCCAACTCCTGTGATGGTGCCTCCAGTGCCAATGCCCGACACGACGATATCTACCCGGCCATCGGTATCGCGCCAAATCTCTTCACCAGTAGTCCGGCGGTGTATCTCCGGATTTGCTGGGTTTGTGAATTGCTGGATGAGGAAACTGTTCGGAATTTGAGCAGCCAGTTGTTCGGCCTTGGCCATGGCGCCTTTCATGCCCTTCGCTGCCTCAGTGAGCACCAAACGAGCTCCAAAAATCTTAAATAATTTGCGGCGCTCAATCGTCATGGACTCAGGCATCGTAAGGATGAGCTTGAGGCCCTTTGCCGCCGCCACAAAAGCGAGGGCGATGCCGGTATTTCCACTGGTGGATTCAATGAGCACACTATCGGCATTAATTTTCCCGCTCTTAAGGGCGTCATCAATCATCGCGAACCCAATGCGATCTTTGACGCTTGATAGTGGATTAAAGAATTCAAGCTTCAGCAATATTTCGGCGTTCACATTATGCGCAGCGGCAGTTCGATTGAGGCGCACGAGTGGCGTGTTCCCGATGGTTTCTGTGATATCGTTATAAATTTTGGTCATGGTGAGCAGCGTTTAGGATTTATTTGGATAGACTGAACGTGAATTGTGCAGCTGTAGCCCTGAAAAAGTTATCTTCACTCGGCGCAGTCTGCAGATTGCAGGATCAGTCTTAATTATATCGCATTACGATGCAACATTGAGTTTATGGAAGTTCAACACGACGAAATCTCCCGATACTTCATGTTGGCCATCCCTGAAGGTGAGGCCGTGCTGGACTACGAGCGAGCTTCCGACGGGCACGTCATCTTCACCCATACACTCGTCCCCTCTTCGCTGCGAGGCCGTGGGATTGGCGAACTGCTCGCACGGGCTGCGCTTACGTGGGCACAGAAAGGTGGTTTTATCGTCGAGGTGCACTGCTCCTACGTCGCTTACTTTTTGGAAAAACATCCTGAATTTAATCCCTCGATTAAATAGCTTCAGACCGAGCGCAATTACGCCGGAGTTGATCCACATCAAGGCGCACCGGCGGCGTCTTCGCTAAGATGGCGTCAGATGAGCCATCCAACCCTTCTTCCCGCCGATCAGGCGCAGTCACTCACGCTCGCCGAGGCGGCGCAAACTTCTGCGGCCGGCATCGTCAGTCGCACCGTCCTTCAGACTCCCGAGCTTCGCATCGTGCTATTTTCATTCGCAGAGGGTCAGGAATTGACGTCACACACCAGTCGCCGTCGCGCTGTCGTGCACGTCCTGGATGGTGTTTGTGACTTCTTCCATTCCGGCAGCTGGCACCGCCTTGGGGCCGGGAACTTGCTGCACCTGCCACCAAATCATCTACACGCCGTGCGGGCCGCAGACGGACCTTTTTCCATGCTCCTCACTCTGGGAGCTGAACTCACTGAAACCACAAACATATCTGTATGACTAATACGCCCGATACGATGGACCTAAGCCACTTTGACGTTCGCGTCATTCCCTGTCGCCAAAAGCACGCCCTTATTTTCGAGCGTTGGAAACTGTTACCTGTCGGCGAGTATTTCGTGCTAATAAACGATCACGATCCCGTGCCGCTTTATTACCAATTCGCGGCGCAGTTTCCGGATGCGTTCACATGGGAATACCTGAAGTCCGGCCCGGAAGAGTTTCACGTTAAAATCACCCGTATTTCCGTGTCACCTGCTGCACCGGCCATCACCCCTCCGACCAAGCCAGTATCATCGGGATCTTCTGTTGACGTCGAAATCGACGCCCGGGGATTAGAACCACCTGAACCGATGACACGCATACTCGCAGCCGTGGAAAATCTAAAGCCCGGCGCGACTCTTCGTGCGCATACTGATCGTCGCCCCCTCCATCTCCATGCCGAGCTGCAAACGAGAGGCCTTCACTTCACCAGCCAAGAACTCGTCGATGGAAGTTGCCTTACCACGCTCAGCCGGCGCTAAAGCCGGCCACGCTTCTCATCCAGTAGGCGTGCCTCTCGTGGGAGGTGCACGCCTACCTTTGGCCTTCATCCTCTTCGGACTAGCCGGTCTGGCCACCGCCGTCGGCTGGATGGTCGCGGAGCCGTCCCTTCTCGGTCTGCCTCATTTTCATCCCCGGGTGGTGGCACTCGTTCATCTTTGGCTACCCGGCTTTTTGCTCAGCGTCTGCATAGGAGCGTTGTATCAACTGATGCCCGTCGTGCTAGGAACACCGCTTGTCATGTCGGCATGGAAACTCTGGTCCCACTTCGGCCTGCATGCATTCGGCGTGAGCCTACTCGTCATTGCTTTTACATCCGGTCACTATGAATGGGCTGCGGTGGGCGGAATTTTCGTCTCCCTAGGAATCAGCCTCCTTTTCGTGGCGGTTCTGCGAACCTTCGGCGGTGCAAAACGGCGTGATGCCGCCGCTTGGTGTTTTCCTATCGCGACTGGCTGGCTGGCTGCGACGGTGTTGTTTGGGTTGGTCCTAGCTTTTAATCGTCGCTGGCCCTGGCTTCCCTTGTCAGCCACAGATCTGTTGCGTGCGCATGCGCACTTTGGCTTGGCCGGATTTTTTCTCACGCTCCTGCAGGGCACAACCTTTCAGCTGATCCCCATGTTCACGATGGGAACGTTGCGCCGACCGCATCTCATCTGGACCGGTTTACTGGCCACTCAAGCTGGGCTTCTTGCACTGGCACCCGGGCTTGCCTGGGATCAAAGCGCGCTGATTCGCATCGGCGCCGTCATCATAGCTGCGGGAATCCTGTGCTCGGTCGTCGCTTTCCTAGAGACTTTGCAGACGAGACGCAGGAAAACCATCGAGCCAGGCATCAAGGCATTCATTCTCGGCACGGGCGCCTTGGTGGTATCGGCCATGATAGGCGTAGGGATCGCTTTTACGTCCGTGAGCCATCTCCTAGTGTCACGCTGGATCACGGCGTATGGCATCGTGATCATTCCGGGCGCGCTAAGTCTTACCGTGCTGGGTATGTTGTGCAAAATCGTTCCTTTCCTCGTCTGGATGCGCGCCTACGGACCGAAAGTCGGCAAGCAACCGGTGCCGATAGCCACCGCGCTGGCCTCGCGTGGACTCGAGCACAGTTGGCTGGCCTTTCACTTGGCTGGGCTAGGACTTCTCTTCATTGGTGCAACCCTCGCGTCCACGACAACGATCATGGTTGGTGGCGTGGCACTGGCGATTTCCACAGGGTGTTTTCTCTCTAACATGCTGCGTGTGCTCGCACATCTCTGCGGCAGTGATACAAAAATCCTTTCACCGTCGGGAGTTCCGGCGCGCTCTTTATGAACATCATCACTGCATCCCCGGACGTGCGAACGCTTCGCGAAGCCTTTAAAAAAGTTTACGATCCTGAGTTCGGCGTTAGCATCGAGGATCTCGGACTGATCTATGATCTTCGTGTTAAAGATGGCATTGTGTTCGTGGCGATGACGCTCACATCGATGTATTGTCCGGCGGGAGAGGTCATCTTGGCCGGTATTAAATCAGCCGCTGAAGCGGTTCCCGGAGTGATCCACGCGGAGGTTAATCTAGTCTGGGAGCCTACGTGGACCCCGGAACGACTGAGTGCCGAGGCAAAGACAGTCCTCGGTTGGAATGCACCATACATTGCAGAATGATGTGCGAATAGATCCTCGAGCTGGTTGGTAGGTTTAATGCGGAAAAGTTTGATCGTTCGGAAGACTTGAACGATCGGCAAACGGTCGTAGGTTGATCCCGTGAAAACCAAGCGAACCGTGACATTCAAAGTATCACGGCTTACCAAGCCATGGGCACTCAAGCGCACAGAAAATATCATTCGGGCGTTATCTGGTTCGGCGCTTGATGGGATCCGTGTTCGCGTGGAGATCAATGGATCCAAGCTTGGGCAAAAACGTAGATTGGGAACATGATGACTGATCTCCGTGGTGGTCTCATCGAAAAATCCCTTTTCTTACGGATCCATGGGGAAGTGCCGGGATTTGCCCGGTGCAGAAGAGGCGATTGATCGTCTTGCGCAGTTCATGACCGAGCGGGGTCGGCGGCTCCTTCTCTTTGGCCGGAGACGCATGGGCAAGACGACGCTCATTCAAAAGGCGGCGACCAAAGCTCATGCGACCTTGATTTACTGCGATGCAGCCACAGCGGCTGGCATGAACGAGGTTGCCCTTAGATTGCTCAATGCCGCGCCACGCGCACGCGGTTTGAAGTTGGTCACGGCGCTTGAAATCGCAATCAAGCATCTCGGAGCGGAGGTAGACGTATCAACGGGGAAAATCACCCTGACAGGCGAGCTACGACCGGATGACGGCAACGCAACCGTGGAGGCCGTGTTGAATTTTTTGAATGCATACGCCACCGCCGCCGATGAAGCCTGGACGGTCTGCTTGGATGAGGTGCAGGGACTCTACGTTCTGGGTGGCCCACGTATCGACTGGCGCCTGCGAGGCCTCATGCAGGAGCACCGAAACCTGAATTACGTCCTTATCATTTCCGATTACCGTATGATTGATCGGCTGGCGGGACCGACGGGGCCGTTTTACAAGCAACTCAGTCAAATGGAAATTGGCCTGATCCCAGCGGCCCCTCTCGCCCGATGGGTTGAGCGACATGCGGAAAAAGCCGGACGGCATGACTTTTCCTACGGAGACCAGATTGTGGCGGCGGCCGGCCCATGCCTTGGTGACATTGCGTGTCTGGCCGGAACCGTTTTCAGTTTTTGCAAGGGGCGTTTGCACGAAAATATCGTGGCGACCGCCCTAGATACCATCGCCCTAGGCGAGCGCCGAGAAGGCTTTCTTCACTACTGGAGATCATTTCCCTCAAGCTACCGTGGGGTATTGCGCGCCATCGCTGCCAGCGAACCACCGACCGCAGCCGCCACCCTGCGAACCTACGGCTTGAATGCTTCGTCGACAGCATCCTCAGCAGTTATGGCTCTCGTAGATCGTCAATTCCTCATCCGCACCAAAGCTGGAACGGCGTTCGACGATCCTTTCTTCCGTCGCTGGGTTGAGTTTTATCGCATCTGACGAAGATCAGGCAACGCGGTATGATGCTGGCCTTGTCCGTAGCCCCTAGTCCAAAATCAGGGCAGCACAGAATAGCACACGGCAATGTCAACTAGGCGCAACGGTCTGGCCTAATCTATCCGGACTTCTTCGACCTCTTCAACGAGGCACACTCGTGCAGGCCAAGTTCCCCAAGCCTTCCCGCGTTTCTAGGCATTCCCTAATACCGCAAATCAATTTTCACCATATGCAACATGATGGGGATTGGCATGATGGCGCTTTTTGTATAAACAACATGCAATGAAGATAGCATCAGTAAGGCTCGCTGGCTTTAGGAATTTTGACTCAGCCCTCATCAACCTGTCGGACAAAACACTCGTCATTGGCTCCAATGACGTCGGCAAAACGAACTTGCTCTACGCGATCCGTATGTTGCTCGACCGGTCGCTCTCGGAGTCCGACCTTGAGCCCCGCGAATCAGATTTTCATATCGCACTCGACGGCACACAAAAGTCCGAGCTGCGGATTGAAATCAAATTATCCGAAATCACGGAGGATGCAGTAGTCTCACGGCTCAAGGGTCACGTCAGCAATGAAGGCGAAAGCTTTCTAGTCTACACCGCCACCAAAAGTGACCTTTCTTACAAAACATATATTGGCCATACCCTCACTACGTGTGAGGAAATCGACGGACGCTTTTACCTGAAGCACATCCACTTCAAATACGTCGAAAGCTGCCGAGACATCACTCAATACATCCAGCGAGAAAAACGTTATCTACTTAAAATCGCAAAACAGAAACGGACCCAAGAAGAAGAGGCAGCGGATGCAGCTAGCGAAGCCATGCTTCAAGGGACACTCAACACCGTTAACGACGGCATTAATAAGCTCAAATACGTCAGCGGTGCGACGACCAGCATCAACGACGAGCTGAAAAATCTTTCCCACCACAACGCACAGTATGCCGTTGGCCTTGAGTCTCAGGTGCTAAACTTTTCAAGCTTCGTTGAACGCCTTAGCCTGGGGGCCAGCTCTGGTGGCCGCCGGGTTGGATTGGGCGGAGATGGACGAAATAACCAGATTCTCGTTGGTCTATGGAAAGCCAAGAGTGAGATGGAGCACGATTCAGAAAACGAAGTAGTGATCTACTGCATCGAAGAACCCGAAGCTCACCTTCATCCACACCAGCAGCGGAAACTTGCCAATTATCTAGTTAGCCAGCTCCACGGGCAAGTGCTCGTCAGCACACACTCACCGCAGATTGCTTCAGCGTTTACTCCGGACGGCATTGTTCGTTTGCTCGAAAAGAACGGCCGCACGGTCGCCGCTTCAAACGGTTGCTCAAAAGGAATCGCCCAAGCCGCCGGCAACCTCGGGTATCGCATGAGTATCCTCCCTGCAGAGGCATTTTTTGCTGACTCTGTTTTTCTAGTGGAGGGACCGTCTGAGATTCTTTTTTACCGCGCTCTCGCTGTTCAGCTTTCAATCGATTTGGACTTTCACAACGTAAGCATCCTCGCCGTCGATGGCATCGCATTTGAGATCTATGTGAAAATTCTCAATGCACTCGAAATCCCTTGGATTGTCAGAACCGACAACGATGTTTCCAAGGTGCCAAAATCCGATCCGCCAAAGTGGCGTTTCGCGGGATTGAATCGTGCCTTGGGCCTTGGTGACGAACTTGGTTATCTCGACCACGACACGATTTCTTCGCCGCAGGAACTGGCGACGGAATGGGACACCGAATCAAAAGTGCTCAACCCCAAAGGAATTTACATCTCACGTATCGACTTGGAAACCGATCTAGCTAGCGAGTGTCTAGCTGCTCTCTTGGCCTACACCGAAGAGGCCAACGCCGAGGATGCCGTGGCCTTTCTTCAGAAGAAAAAGGCACTCCGCATGGGTGAATTTCTATCTCAACAGGCCGACAAACTTAAAAAGATCGGCGGCGGCAATCTCGCGCTACCACTGCATCATGCCGTTCGTCTTTCTAGTGAACGGCGAAAACTTGCCGTTCAGCTTAAGCCATGAGTGAACCCGTCCCGACCCCGGAGCAGACCGCCGCGATAGATTATCCCGCAAGTCTTGTTGCGATCGCCAAACCCGGTAGCGGGAAAACCTTTGTTTTGGCTCGCAAGATTCAGAACGTGCTCAGCACGTTGCCTAATTATAAGGGCGTCATTGCAATTTCCTACACCAACAAGGCCAGTGACGAACTAAGGAAACGAACGACTGCCGGTAACGTTAATGTGAGGGCGAGCTTCTTCGGCACGATCGACAAGTTTTGCTTGGGAGAAATTGTCATTCCATTTCTAACGCACTTGTGGGGAAAACCTGCATCAGAAGTTGCAATTCTTCGATGGCGCGATCTCCCCGAAGAAGAACAGGCAGAGTTCGAGGACCTACAAGAAAACCAAGTCAGCCTTGAGGACTTGGTTAAGCACTCTGCATCGCTTAAGACGCGTTTTCTGAACGGCCAGCTTTTCCTTGAAGCTTCTGGCGCGCTCGCACTGTTCACTCTCAAAAACTCAAAGGCCTGCCGTCGCTACATCTCAGCGCGATATTCTCACGTAATTATAGATGAATATCAGGATTCGGGGCTGGAACAACATGGTCTATTTCTTGAGCTGCATAGTCTGGGCCTTACGGCGGTTGCGGTTGGTGACGCAGACCAGTCAATTTTCGGATTCTCGAATAAGGATTCCAAATACTTGCTCGAACTAGCCAAGCATGCTGGGTTCAAAACCTTTCCGATTACTTTCAACCATCGATGCCATCCATCGATCATCAATTACTCGATGCGGCTAATCGATGAACATGCGGCAATCATCCCAGCGACAGAGGTGCGCGTCTTTTATAAGACCTGTGGAGGAACAGCAGCCGCGATTGCAAAATGGATCGAATCCGTTCTCCCCAGGGTCATGGCCGCATACTCCGTGACGAAGGCGAAGGAGATCGGGATACTCGTGCGAGGAGGTGCTAGCGGTGCTCTTGTTGACACCGCATTGACCTTCCAACACCGCTATTTTCTAACGCATCCATTAGAAGAACATTTCAGTTTATGGTCACGGGTTTTCGCTCAACTGCTGGCCTACCGATACGACGGCCAACATTCCGCCCAAACAGTCATTGATCGATTCAGCACGGGACTTAAAGAGAAGGAGATTCGCACCGCGAGAGGACTGATCAAGCAGCTTCGCGCATGCAGCGATGCCGATCTCTTCGGTCAAATGGAAACCATCGCAACGCTTCTGCTGCCGAATGCCCGAAAAGATGAGCCATTGGCTTTGCTCAAGGGATCAAATGTTAACGACCTTGCCCGTGCTTTTAGCCCTGCAGACGAAGACGAGATTCAGGTTATGTCACTGCACAAGGCGAAGGGGCTAGAATTCGATATTGTATTTCACTTAGACCTCTACGAATGGACCTTCCCTGCTAAAGCCCCCGGAGAAAATAACGACTTCGACAACCCAGTTTACTCGTCGTTACAGCAGGATCTAAACTTGCACTACGTTGGCGTCACACGAGCACGTAAGGCTTGCTTTTTATGCACCTCAACACGGCGCATTAACAGGGACGGGCTCGAGAAGAACGGTAAGCCCTCAGAATTTCTAGCAATGAAAGGTCTGCCAAATTTACGAATCGCTAGCCCGTTCTAGCTGAACCGATATTCTAACACATGGCCAGAGCACGCCCGATCAAATACCGTTTCGGCAAGGAGGAATTTACCTCGCAAGATGGTGTAATGAAACACTCCGCAGCCATGCGGGCGCGGTATGGCGTGGGTCAAACAATCAACGCTCCCAATGACATCGCGTTCTTGCTCGATTTGGTTGCGGGTCACATTCACAGCGACGACAAATCCGGGGTGGGCGTCGCCCGCTTCTATCCCGACTACGCGCCCGAGCACACCACCATCTGTTTTTGGTTGGAACGCACCGACGGCAGTAAAACCGACTTCGGCGTCCCCGCGTGCATCCGAAAAATCGGTCACCTCAACAAACAGTCGCTGCGAGAGGCTATTGCCTCGCAACTCGCCGATTTCAAATCCCAGAAGCTTGCCGCGTGCACTGACTCATTCTTGTCCGAATACTCCGGGAAGGTTTTTCCTGTAACAGAAGCCGTCGCTGACCACGTCGAACCATTCGACTTGATCGTTGAGCGATTTTTTCACGAGCGGGGCATAGACATCAACACCGAGATGCTGACAAGAAGTGTTGATGCTACCAGTAGCCCTGTGTGGAGAAATCAAACCCTGATCGATGAGTTTTTAGCGTATCACGCGACCTTTCCGCTGCGCCTCGTTCACTGGCGAGAAAATCTCAGTGAAATTAAGAAGGCATCCAACGCCGCTTTCTTCGAACAGTGAGCCACGATCTTTCACGCCACAGCTTATCTCTATGAGCGGAAAAAACGAAGATCCCGGGCAAAAAAGTAACCGCATTCGTCCCGGTCGCAGTCAAGAGCGGCGGGTTTGGGATGAGTCCGGCAGTCGATGCCAATTCTGCGGGGCGCCGGGCACCACCGCCCTGCATATCCATCACCTTGACGAGAACCCGGCCAACACCGTTGACCTAAACCTAATCGCGATATGCGCCGCTTGCCACGAGCGTTACAAACATGGCGTCATCTCTCGCAACGACACGTATCGCGTGAAGTATTTCTTGGCGGCAGGCACGCCTCCGTTTCCATTGCTAGCCATAGAAACTCCTCCAAAGCCTAGAACGGGAAAAACAAAAATTGATGTCGGGGTAAATCACGGCCAAGTCGCCGAGAAAATTGTTAACAACAATTACGGCGAGAATAAGCCCGCACCAATAATTTTGCCAGGGACGGTCGCCTCCGACCCTGATCGCTACAATTACCTCGAATACCTAATGAAAAGGTTGGCCAAATTCCGACAGGCAGGAGCTAGCTACGGCCAGAAAAGAAAAGGGAAAGTGCATGTCGGTGTAATCCGCAGTCAGGTTGAAAACGAATGGGGGGTGCTGCCGAAAGACCTAAAGCTTGAGAAATGGGAGCCGCTTGTCCGGCAGCTAAAAGTGAAAATAGAAAAGACAGCACTTGGCCGTAATCGCACCAGCCAAAAGAAGGGTTGCTACAGTTCGTTTGAGGTTTTCTTGGCCAAGGGTGACACTGACGAGTAGTGCCCCACGGCCCCCAAAACTCCGCCTAGCCGTGCCTCTTCTGCCAAAGACAAAATGAATCTGAAATTACTCCGTCTGATATTGTTGGCGCTGATCTTGGTCAGTTCGCTATCGGCGGAGATCAAGATCGGCACGCTCAACTGCTATCTCCTCTTTGCCCCTGGCAGCGACCCTGGCGGTCAATTGACGGACAAGATGCTCTCGCCTGAGGCCTATACGGAGAAAGTCACGCATCTGGCATCTCTGGTCAAAGGACTGGACTTCGTCGGGCTCGAAGAAATCGGTAGCGAGGTAGATACCAAGAACATGGCCAAAGCCGCAGGCACCTACCAACCCCTCTTTGTGCAGGGTAAGGACACCTACACTGGGGAAGACGTAGGGGCACTGGTGCTGAAGAGGTCGGGACTCACCGTCAAAAAGGCTTCTCGTGTTTCGTCGTTAGAAAATCTCTCCAAACATCTTCTCGTGACCTTGGACGCAGATGGAAAGCGTTACGCCGTGCTAGTCGTCCACCTGTTACGACCGATAGGAAAGAACGAGCTTAAGCATGAAGCGCAGTTGGATTCGATCCGTGATTGGGTAGAGTCAGTTAAAAATAGCACGCCCGACACAACCATCATCGTCCTTGGCGATTTCAACAACGACGGTAAAAAGCTGCTGCCGTTGGAAGACTCGGCTGCTGTGAGCGATTACGTTCCGACTCATCTTACCGGCAAGGTATTCGACCATATTTTCACCTCAGGGAAATTACATGATGTGGAGATCGTCCGCCCGCCGTTGCCCAAGCGCTCTAACGATACCCTGAAGTCGCTTTGGACGGATCATTTTTTGGTGGAAGCCAGTGTGCACTGATTCACAACCTTATTTCAATCGACTGGACTTGGATTAGTTACTCTAAAGAGTATCGGCATGGCACCTAACGCAAAGACTTCCAGCACCTTGGATGGCGTTCTCAATCTCGAAACCGATCATAACGTCTATATTTTAGGTGCGGGATTTTCGGTAGAGGCGAACATGCCTACAATGGTCAATTTCCTCTCTCGCATGAGAGATTGTTATGGTTGGCTCATTTCTCAAAAACGCACAACTGAGGCCAAAGCCGTTCAAGATGTGTTGGAATTTCGCCGATCGGCCGCATCGGCCGCTTATTGGATCAGAATGGACCTAGATAATATCGAAGAGCTCTTCAGTCTCGCGTCCACCACCTCCAAAAAACTGAGCAACAGTATCAGGTCAGCCATCGCCTCAACCTTAGACTATTCGGCTCAGACGAGATCCACGGAAACCATGAAGTTCGGATATGATGGCAAGCCGTGGGTAAAAGAGGCGAAGTGGCTGCGACCATACGGCGACCAAAAGGACACATATTTGGTAAACCCATATTCGCATCACGTCGCAAAACTATTGGGGATGCACGCAACCGGTAGCCCCAAAGGAAAAAACACTTTCATATCCTTCAATTACGACACCGTCCTAGAAGAGTCGCTGACCGATTTAGGAATCGAGTTTGATTACTGCCTCCAAAAGGGAACGTCTAAACGTTCTGTGACAGAGCAGGTCAACCAACCGGTTCGAGTGCTAAAACTACACGGATCGATTAATTGGGGCAGAGGTAAAAAACTTAAGGGAGGCACAACGAAGCGATCAATTTCAGCATTCAAGTCCTACAAAGAAGTATTTGAGGCCGGCAAAACACCTGAACTCATCGCACCCACATGGAGAAAAATATTCGGTAGCCACATACACTCAGTTTGGGATGAAGCTGTCGATGTGCTCAGCGGAGCAACACGCGTCGTGGTCATAGGTTTTTCCATGCCTTCAACGGACGCACATATAAAATATCTCCTAGCAGGAGGACTACAGGAAAATATTTCTCTCAAAAAATTCGTCTTCTGCGACCCTGTGATCTCAAAAATAAAAGAAAGGGTTACCAATCTATTTCCATCACAGAGTCTGGAAAGAGACTATGCGGTCTTCCACGAACTAACCCTAAGTACACTTACCTCTCAATCCAGCACGGTTCTCTCTACCATAGAAAGGCCGGACTGGATATCTTCTGGGATCTCAGGCAGCACAACGCCTTACGGGCTTTCCAAGTGGTAACCACGGCAGACCGTCTGGAATGGTGCGCGCGTTACACGATGAAGTGGCCGCGTTATGACCGATCACGCTGAGGCTAATTCAATACCTCAGATGACGCTGCCCACTCAAACACCGCTGACCGACGAGGTATTCGCTGCGGTGCGCGCATGGCAGCCGGAACCTCCGTGGAAGCAGGTTGATTCCATCCAGAAGAATCGAGCTGCCTGGGAAACTGAGGTTACGCTCGTTTGCGCCGATCCATCTATCGTCGCTCGGTTGCTTGCGCGAGAACTGCCGTCCAGCGCGGAGAATGACATCGCCATCGCAACAATGTTGGACCGGGTCCAATTGTTGGCGGGCCATTTCCAATTCACCAAGCAACTAATCGAGGTGCTCGTGGCCGGCTACATGGCTCCACTGCCACAAGAGCGGAGGCAAGTTGTCCTACGAGCTATCACGTCCGATACGTCGGAGATCTCAATGCGTGCCAATTGGCTGACGCGAGCAATACGGACCTTGGATTTTCCTGTCGAGTTCCTGCACGCGTGGTTTCTTGAAGTCTTACCGGCGGACGGCTCAGGATCGGGATTTTGGTCAGTGGTGGGTGAATTCACGGCAGCGAAACCAGAAGGTGCGCTGGCAATGGCGTCGATCCCTCAACTCGATCAAACGCCGATTGGTCGGCAGTTGCGCGTGCGGCTGCTGGCGGGGCTTCGTTTCAATCCGGCAGTTCCGTCGAGGACGGCGGAAGAACTTGCGGCGACGCTTGCGGGTCTGGCAGGCCATCTCGATCCAGAGCGACGAATCGACTATCTACGAACCTACAAAGAGGGGGCTTGGCGTGGAGATATTCCAACCGAGGAATTGCGAAGCGTTATGGAAACGCTAAATCGAGCCACAGCGGCAGAGCAGTCGATTGGATTTGAACTCGCGACAGCGATCATATCCGGGAGCTCCTCGAAGGAGCATCACATGGTGGTATTGCATTGGCTGCGCGGGCACGCACTGCCGCAATGCACTTCGGAACAAAAACTCAAAGTTGCCGAAGCTGTATGGCGCACGTGGAAATCTATCACGATTGCGGAATTAGGGTTCGATCAGGTGACCCTTCTCTTCGCGATCCAGCCGGTAGCCGCGAATCTTGCAGGCGTCTGGCGAGACATTGAGCATACCCTGCAGGAAATGATGCATGCAGAGCCGGACCGTTTTCGTCAAACGGTGCGGGCGTTGGCGCAGAAGCACTGGAGGGCGTTGAGGGATGCCCTGGACGAAGGGAAGGCATTTGAGTGGCTCTTAGGTGAATTAGGACAATTGCCATGGGTGGAGGCCTTCGTGACCGGAATCTCAGGTTCAACCAATCGAGGTGAAAGACGCTTGGGGGCATATCTTTTCGAGGCACTGAAGCTTCAGCCTTCCGCAGGCACGCCGGCAGCGAAGTTCGATACGGTCGGATTTCGCACCTGGCTCGCGGAATTCCAGACCCGAAATGTCTACGAAACGGTGGCGGCGCAACTTGTCGCGGCGGCCCAGCGCGTGGACGAGCAGGACGAATGGATGGTTCAGCAGTTCCAGTCGGAGGCATACTATCAATGTCTCAATCTTCCTGGCCGTTGTCTGGCCAAGATTCGCCAGCCGGCAGCAACACTGCCCTTGCTTCAGCATGTCGTCGAAGCGGCTGACGCTTATTTCAAGACGCTTAGTGACCTCCGGGATAGTCCGATCAAGGCACAGCAGATTCCGAGCATGAGGCGTTACGAGATACGGAAGGCGCAGCTTGATCGTCGGCGCATGCAAGAAATGGCCGATAAAAATAGCATTTTTGCCCAAGCAATCAGCAAAAGCTACCTGATCTATGGCAATCAGCACGCTTACTTGATGGAGGGAGATCTCTCATCGCCGTCAGGTCTTCAAGAATTTTCACACTCCTTCGAGATGCCACGAATTGACTGCATTGATCCGGAGGCTGCGAACCACCGGCAGCTAAATGCATTGGCCACGTTGGCGGAACTCCGTCGGGATGAGGAATCCGGGCCTGCGGAAATATCATGACGAAGGAAACGCTTCACCTTTTCCTGTCGCACTATCTTTCCGCGTTGTCGGAGGAAACGCAACAGACCGTCGCTGGCCGCCGATTTGGTTTCGACCATGTCATTGAGCAGTTGGGCGTCGCGCACGGCTGGCAGGTGCATCGGACGCCTTCACATTCGGGCATCGGAGATACGCTGCCTAAGCCTAAAAAGGAACCGGAGCATGGGATAGACTACGCGTTTTTCTCAGCTGATCGCACGGCGTTACTGATTTTCGTGCTCAAGGACGAGGCGCTGACCTACAAGAATTTCACCGCGGAGCGGTTTGATACCGACCTGCGTCGAGCTTCCCAGCATGATCTTACGCTGCCGGAATACAGCGCGATTAAAGGCGTTCGTGTGATTCTCGCTTACAACAAGAATGATGACGAGGAAGGCATAGAAGAGTTCACCCGGCTTACGAAAACGTTGGGCACAAAGGTAGGCGATCACGCGACTCTTGAATTCGAGCGCTGGAATCTCGAGCGACTGGTCACGGAAGTGGAAGCGAAACTACTCACTCCGGCGCTACTGCCCGCCAACTTTTTCAAGTCTCTTACCTATGTCTGCTGGCAGGTGGGCGATTTTACGCACGGCTCCAACCAGTGGGAGGAAGTGTTGCTGCCCGATTGGAAGGAGCTACTGGAATCTCTCCTCGCTGGGGAGGTCACGCCACGTTCGGTGTGGATGGTCGGCGTCACCCTACCCATCGTGCGCAAGCACGGGAAAGAAGAGCCGGCATTCGAGACCGGTTGGCTTGACCTTGCAGAGTGGGCAATGATTGCCCTTTGGCGTGCTGCGAAGCGCTCGAAAGACGAGGCCGTGCGCAAGGCTGTGACGGCGGTCTGGCTAGAGACCTATGTCCAGGATCTCGAACGTTTTTACCTGCGTCATGGTGACGATCTGGGCCGAGAGCACTCTTTGAACACCCGGACCGAATACAGTTTTCAGCCGGTCGCTGAAAGTTACCTCGCGTTCTGGCACCTTGGTCGGCTGGGCATCCTTTGGTTCACGGTTACGTCTCTGAAGTTCGCGGATACCGAGGAGATGAAGAAGGCACAAGGCGAGCGGCTGGCACAGATTGCGGGGTGGATGCTTGGCTTGGTGCAAGCAAATCCAGGAGCCATGCGGCCGATTCTAGATGTCCACCATGTGGAATTATTCCTTTTCTGGCAGACTTTCTATCGCCATGGGGAAACCCAGATTATTACCCAATGGCTAAAGGATATGTATGAACACTTGTTGGTGCGGCGTCGCCAGAGCAAGGACCCGCTTCGGCTGATCGCAAGCGACAACAATTGGGAATCGGTTTTCGAGTTCATTGTCTCAGGTAAAGCGCCAACCGAAGGCTACGGACGAAGCTCTTACTTGATGCTCATGCTGCTTGAACTGGGATTTTCGCTCCCATTCCAAAACCGTGGCGAGTATCTGAAGTGCTTTTATGAACATCTGGTCCTCGGCCAAGACAGTGAGGGCCAGCCCTTGGGCTTTGCGGAATCCGTGGAACTTGCGGGCTGGGCACCGTCAAAGGACTGGGAGGATCTGGTGATGGCGGACGGTCTGGTGCGAGCCGACGAGCGTGGCGTTGCTCTCATGACGCATAACTTCCAGCAGCGGTCACGGCGAACCACCGAGCCATTGTCCGCTCGTATTGAGCATTTCGTGCAACAGAGCCGTCAGCAGCATCCATTCGATGTTTCGAGTCGCATTCCGTTTTCAATTCTCGCGTTGGCCTGTATCAAGACCCGTTCACCTTTGCCGAGTGAGTATTGGCGACAGCTGATCTTTTCTGCTCCGCAAAACCCACAGGAGATTCCTTCTTCAGTCTAAGCTTCGTCTTGAAGGGTGCCGACTCCGGCCGATCTGTTTTCACAGTTCGAGAATCGGGACAGGCCATTAAGCTATCCATCGAGAAGAAGTAATTTAAAAGCTTCTGCGACGCCTAAATTCTGCGCAGGGAGTCGTCGAGGAACAATACCATGTCAGACGTCAGTCGCTGCGGGAACACGAGCGAGAAGAGAAGTGAAAAGCCCGGCCGCTCGAGCAAAGCGAGCGGAAGATTCCGACGGTAGTCCTGACTCCGCACAGTCGCCAGCAGCTTTGCCCAACTCTGGGGTCGTGCTGGCTGTCGACTATCGAGACTACCATCGACCACGTGCCAGAGCAGGAAATCGTTCAATTCGTCCGGGATGAATTTCACGAAATCCACATAAGTGATGGCTGGCCAGTGCGCGTCGAGCGGCCCCTTGAGCAAGCGGCGCGCGCATAGGAAGACGAGGCCTTCGAGCGTGAAAGCCCGACCGGTATGCATGCGAGGGCGAGGTGTGACCTTCTTCGCACGCCGCAGTAAGCGCTCCAACGCCGTGTCCGCGTCCTCGTAGGGATCCGGCAAGCCTTGGCGAGATCGTCGACCATTTGTCACCGCCAGCATCTTTACCAAATGCAACAGCAGGCATTCATCCAGACGCTCTCCTCCCGCACTACTGAGGAATGTCACCATCGCGATGTAGAAGGGTATCGATGATTCACCCCAAATCAAGGTGCGCTGCCCGCTTATCAGACTCCGGACGAAATCATGTCCGCGCCTAATTTCGACGGTGTCGGCTTTGGAGCCTTGAACTAGAAACCACGCAGAGACGGCACCTGCAACATAGGTGCCACGTGCACGGGTGATCTCATCCCACTCTAAATTACCGGGATCCATCGCTTTCTCTGCCAAGGCCTCATCCTTCAACTTGGCCAACGCATTGAGTGCGGCACTCTGCGCTAGGCCGAACGCCGCTTCCCACTGTTTGGAGGGCAAACTCCATTTTTGTGCCGCCCAAAGAATATGACTGCTCGCTACGGTCCATCCCTCCACCACTGCCCAATGATTGCCTGTGGCGTAGGCCCTGGAGAGCAAATAGCTCACAAAGATATTCAACGCAGAAAGGCGCCGAGCCAACTCAGCTTTCACTCTTCCGCCACCTTTTATAAGACTTAAGCAAAACTTCGCGTAGCCCGCCTTGTCGATAAATGCTGCGCCTGGTTTTTGGTATAGCGCAATGAACGCTTCGATCTCCAACAACTCGACTGGCCAGAAGTCGCTGGCGAGGTTGGAGAACTCCGTCAGGAGTTCCTTGCCTTCAATGACCTTAAGCGTCGGGAGCCTGCGGCGCTTCCATTCCTTATTGTGATTGGAGATACGGTTGAGCACCGGAGCGGAAAAGCTTCCTGAAATCACCAGCCAAGGCTGGAAGCTTTCGCGACCAACGTTTGGGTGATCCACGGCCGTTTCGACCAAGGCTACGATTTGCGGATAAATTCTTTCCCATTCCTTTAGATCGACCGAGCCCTGCTTCAACTGGTAGGCGTGCAGATTGCGCTTCGCATCACGGGTAATGATGTCCTTGCCGTGCTCAATCGGACTGTGCCCCATGCGCAGCACCTTATGGCCATGGGTTATCAGCACCTGAGAGAAAGGGACTTCAAAGCCCCGCTCTCCGATCTTAGCGAGCCAGTCTTCGAGTAGCCTCGCGCGCATGGAATTGGTCTTTTTTCTTCCGTTCGAGTTCGGCGAACTTTGCCTTTAACACTGGGTCCTGTTGCCAAGCCTGATAATTTTTCTGGAGCTCCGCTGCCATGTCGGGAGGAAGAAGCCATGAACTACGTGACTGCCCCGCTTCGTCGAAATCGATTTCCACCTTTTCCATCATCTCTACAAACGCCTCCGGAGTGATGACGCCGTTTTTGATGGGAATCACGTTGCCCACCTTTTCTGTAGCTGCTTCCAAGTCACGCAAGATGCCTTGTTGCATTTTGGCTCCCATATTGGCGCCGCCCTTCGCACGCACAGCGAGTAAATCCGTTAGTGACTCGCCGCACCCCGGTTTTATCTTGGTTACCGTCTCAACCGACATCTTCTTGAAGTCGATTTTTTCGATCTCACCAGACGTCATTTGGAATGATCCTTCACGACCTTCTTGCTGTTGGTAGGTGCTGATTTCCAGCAGTAACGGCCCCGCGGCATACATCGCATCGAACATGGCCTCGTTGGCCAACTCGTCGATAAGCGCCTGAGTTTTAGTGAGCTGAGGCAGCATTTGTATCTTGGTAACTTCGTCTACAATAGAAGGCAAGATCGTCAAATTGGGCAGTTAGCTTAATGCTGTAACGTTCGATCATTTGGCAGACTTGAACGAGCATCAAAGAGGCAGCCAGATATGGATTACCGCCCACCCACGTTGAGTGAAAGGAACCTTGATATTGCTCGTAGCATTCTTTCGTGGCTAACCCAATTCGTCTGGATTTATCACCTAAAATAAATCGCCCAAAGATATCCGAAGCGCATCAGCAATAGCCTTTAACTCGTAATCCAAAACATAGCGTTTCGCGTTCTCGATGCGGCCAATTGCAGATCGATCCAAATGCACCCCACGAGCCGCCAATCGACCGGAAAGATCTTCGAGGGTAATTTCCGGAGTTTTCGCCAAACGCAACTTACGCAGCTTGGGACCAATCAGATTCCGACCGCCTAGTCTCGCGGTCTTTTTCATAAGCAACGGGTGGATTTCACCCATTGACTTTACCCGATAAAAATTTGGTCTGTGGGTGGACTTCACCCGCGAGAAAACTTGATCACTAATACCCCTAAAATAGGATCGGATCACGCATAACCACTCCAGAAACGCAGTTCCAAATCATCTTACGATCATCGCAACGAACTTCTTGGAAGTCCCCGCCCCCTCACGAAATTAGCATGAAAAAAAGACACCAACCTCTTTTTGAGAAAAGTATCTCATGGATTCGGCAAAACCCTTCAGCGACAATCCATGATGTGCCCGACGAATTGCTCCAGACTTGGTCATACGACCATGACGATGACCTTGAGCCTTCCAGTTTTTATTTATCGATTTTCACCTTCGGCTACTGCCAAAAACAGCTAGGAAAAGCAGGCTCGATTCCGGGCCGAAAGCTGTCGGTTAGTTCCAACGAACTCGTAGATCTTTTCACCATGTGGCAGCTCAAATTGGGGCTCATCAATCTTCACAGGAAAACCGATGTCAGGATAGAAACGCTATCGTTGTTTGATTTTCCCGAAAACGAATCGATCACTTATTCACTGGCCTGATCGGTTTTCCGCCAGGGGGCTTCCCAAAATCATCCTGGGGTCAACTTTGGCCATCAGACAATTGCGCTCCATCATCAGCCAACGCTCGAGATAGCTATCCAGCAGCTTGTTCAGGCGCTGATTCTCTTCCTGCAAAATTTTGATCCGCTCCTCTGCTTCACGCCGGACAATGGCTTTTGGGGTATTACGGCTCTTCTTAATCGCGACCTTCGCTTTGTCGAAGGCGTCGGCGATCACCGCATGTCTGGACATAGCCTGCCGGGTTACACCTATCCGTTCCTCCAGTTTTTTCCACGTGAGCTCGCCATTCCACGATCCGATGTTCGCTAGAGCATGAAGAACCGTTTCCAGCAATAGGTGACCACGAAGCTTGCGACGCTTGCCACGCTGTTTCTTAGCCATCGGTTTTTCACTGTTCATGTTGAATTGCTTTTCGATTGAGGAAAGACACGCACATACGACGAATTTCCGTTTTCCGAATCATTATCGACGGCTAAAGCAGCGGTGATCCCTCGAAGAGTGTTCTCATGGGCTTGGATCCACTGGGATGAACCGTAATCGCCTTCAGCCATGGCAGACTTAGCTTTTTCTAAATTTTCCTCTGTCTCTTTTTTCAACTTCTTCAGTTCTGCACGCTCATCTTCGCTTCCTTTGGTCCGAAGTAACTCACCACAGCCCCTTCCGGTCGCACCCGACAGGCAATTCAGGTGCCGGGTGCAGGGGGCAGCCGCAAAGTTGTGAGCACACATCCCGTAGGGCGTCACGTGGGCAGCTTGGATTCGAGACTCAACATACTTCGCTCTCTCAACGGGATCATTGATAGTGCGGGCGGTTCGGGCAATTGATCCTTCAGCGCGACCATCCAAAACCATCTCACGAGCGATTGCCGTCCTGGTGGATGCCTTGAGGTGCTTGTATGCCTCATTCTGTCGGAGATCATGACGCCCCATCCACTGGGCCAAATCGAGATCCGACACACCCTCATTCGCAGCCAAGGTATTCAACCAATGACGGAACTCGTGAGATTTAACCCGCAACGGATTCCCTGCAGAATCTACCTTTCCAGCAAGAATATCGAAGCGTTTAACTCCTTTTTTCAGACGATCATTAAGCTGGCCGTCAGTAAGACATACCGATGCCGAAAAAACGGAATAAGTAAGCTGCCGCGGTAAAAATTCCAAAACGCCTCTCTTCGCATGAAGAGCGTTCTCGAAAATTACGATCAATGACTCGGAAAGAAACTGCTGTTTTCCACTAGTTAGTGTAAACAGGGACTCATGAATGTATCGCTTTCTCAAAGCCGACTCCAAATCCGAAACCAGCGCGAAAAGGTTAACCCCACGCTTAGTGACGGAAATTTGATTTTGGGTCACAAATTGAGATACCCGCCCTTCATGACGCACCTTGAGCGTTTCCATCGCGGCCACCATCGTGAGTTCGGTATCAGGGGCATAGTTATGCAACTGGAATAAACGTCCAGGATTGACGTCCATCCACGCAGCCATCTCTCGCGCTGGACGGCAAAGTTCCGTCAGGTCAGCAATAGCCCGCTTCGCAAGTGGAACTGCTGCGTGCGGTAACCATTTTACTTCAAGTTGCCGGTTCTTTTTCGCCCCATAACGAATGCCGCAATTTGAAACAGAAGCTCCACTAGAGGAGTCAACCCGGGGCGTGTCATTGGTTTCCTCTACCCAGCAATCAAGCGGCAAGGTAAGCACCTCTCCCGCTCGGAAGCCGCCGCAAACTAATAAATCCAGAATTCGAATGATCAGTTTTTTTTGAAATGTGTCCGGATTACATGAAATTTCGGCAAGCGCTCGTAACGCATCCTCTGACACCATCTTCTCCGCTCCAGCACTCTGTCCCTCTGGAGTAAGCTCATCACCATCGTTCGGCCGTTTGATGCGCGTCGCATAGCGCACCTGTTGCGTTCCGATACGATATCGATCCACGGTCGCTCCGATGTCAGCTAGTAACCCTGACATTTTGTAAGCAGTCCCAATGGCAAACTCCGCCAACAACTGTTTCTCCGCGCGGTCAAAATGGGCAACACTCAGGCCTGTCGGATTCGCCTCTCCAGTATCCTCGATCAGCAACTCCTCCAAAATCGCCAGAACGGCCATTCGCTTCCTGAGTATGGTGATGTTGGGCGAAGAACTTTCTGCATGGAGACGTATATTCGCCCGAGCAAAATCCAAAAATGGCTGACGCATGGCGACCCGAGCCTCCATCTTCAGTCTTGATGATCCTTTCTTGGAAGTAGCCCGATTGGCAAACATCAGCTCGTTTTGATACGAACGGTGCGCATTGTTTTTCTTAGCAACTGGATCATCTCCGTGAAATCGCCACGACGTGGACTCCCACTCGATCCCGTTTAGCGCAAGTGACCGCTTTCCTCTTTCAACGTATTTTTCAAAATTCGCTTCACGGTCGGCACTGTCCGGCTCTGTGTTTTTCAATGCCCGCCGTCCTCCGAAAGAGAATTCTATTTGCTCAGCCATCTGAGCATTCTCAGCATCTGCACTCGCGAATGGATCGTCTTTGTCAGGTTCAATCATGCCTACGCTCCTTCGCGATTCTTTGAGCCTCAATCACCAGTTTCACACTTTGGATGACTGCATCGAGTTGGTGAGGAATCCGGTCACTAGCACTCCCTCGATTATCCATTAACGCTGCTTTTCTGGTCTCCAATCGCTGTAAGACTGATTCATGATCAGCATCGATCCATGGCTGAAAAAAATCACAGCCATAACAGGAGTCCGGCGGAAATAACCTGCATTGTGAAGACAAGCCACAGTATCCAATGCCGAGTGCTTTGGATGGATCAGGATTATGAACCACGTTTGGCCTCCCATCCGGAATAGCATTAGGAGGACCTACCAAAAACCGTTTTATCCAAGGTTCGATATGCCGCCCAATTGCTTGATTCAAGCGGTCAGCCAATTTTCCAGTCGCAAGAACATAAACTCCTACATGCTGGAGATCGGTGTGATCCAAGGCTTCAGCGATAGCTACAGGTGGAGCGCCGGTCGCCGCGAGCATCGTTGCGAACGTGTATCTCAGCCTGCGGGCGGTTAGGTAAAATCGTTCATCACTCCCACCAGCCATCAACTCGTGTGTGTCTGAAAATTTGGCAATCAATTCGTTAATCCGATCACTGGAACTATGCCACTCAAACCGGCGAGATAGAGGAGAGGAGGATGGAAATACCCGAGGGGTCCGTCTCGAAAAAAGAGGCATTTTTCCAGACTGTTCCCATTCGATCCGTCCCCGATGACTTCTATTTTGAGCCATCAACTCCTCTAACATCTTTCCCGTTTCCGGACGAATGTGACGCCTTTTAGTCTCACGCTGTGCAAGCCGCTTCTTTATGCGTGGCACGTCGATAAAATAGTCTTTCTCCCCCGTTTCTGGATCAATTTGAAACGTAAGATCACGTTCTTCCAATAGCGCCAAATGGCGGGAGTTTAGACCGAGGTTTACGCAGAGCTGAACGACTGCAAGTTCTTGCGTAATCCCTTTCTCCGACTCGTTAGAAAGCCTAGAAATAAGATGCGCATATTGCCCCCATGTGAGAGGCCCACTATTAGGATCTCGTGAGCGAACAGCCTCTCCCTTGACGTTTCCAGGAATCGACCACGCTTCAATGATGTCTACGGCGTCTGAATCAATCCCTGGAAACCCTTGATCGTCCAGCCATAGAAACCAGTAACGTAAGCAGTGAAGCTTCCACTCAATAGATTCTTTTCGAAGTTTCTCACGCAGTGTATTCCACCACCCAATATCCATGTCTTCAAATCTACGAGGAGATCCCGACTCTCGCAGGAGATACGCAACAGTCTCAAATTCAAAGAGAATAGATGTTGGAGCATAATTCTTCACTGCATGCGCCACCCGCAATCTAACAGCGTATCTTAATTGCCCCTCGGGTATCTGAAGCATCCTAAGAACACAGTGCTTAACCGGATCATGTAGTTGAATTTCGTCACCCAGTAGCTCCACATAGTTACCGAAACGATTATGAACCCCCTCGGGTATCTGAGCCAACTCGTCCAGCGGATCAGCTTGATACAATTCTGCCGACATTAAGCCCCCTTCTTACTTCCGACGATCTTTGCCTGCATTTCTGCCACGTAGCGATCAGCTATCACGACATTGGCAGCCGAACCATACGCATCCGCCTGGGTGCTTCTGTCACTCCATCCGTTCACATAATTTTGGATTTGACGGGCTTGGTCGAAATTCAACTTCCGGTCCAAATTGTGCAGTTTGAAATTATAATTGAAGGTATGCCTCATCAAATGAGGATAAAGCTGCGGAAATTCCGTCTTCAGATTTTTGGCCAATCTGGCGAAAATGGAGTTAACGGCATTTAACGAAAGAGGAGTGCCATCACGGCTTCCCAAAAAAAGAAATGGCGATCTAGACCGTGCTGGACGCTCATTTCTCAGGTAGGCGATAAGTTTCTCTTTCGTCTCCTCAACAATCGGAATCTCGCGACCATTTGTTTTTTGCCGTGGTCGATCCAACCGATTATCGATTGCCGTCGAAGGCGTATTTTCGTCCTGAACCACCACGGTAACAGAATAGAAGCTGCCACCAGTGAGTTTTACATCTTGGCATCTAAGCCCAAGCAACTCGCCCCGGCGCAAAGGCGCATTCAGCAACAGATGAACGATTGCCTGATTCCGATACCGAACAGGTCTATTGAACGGGTTCTCTTCTGAATCAGGGCGGCAAATATCCCGAAGCCTGTTCTGTTGTTCCACTGAAAGACCTCGATTCACGCGACATCGAGTCGTCTTAAAAGAACGTTTTTCATCCCGAAACCACTTCTCAAGCTCATCTACCCTCGCTGACGACATCAACGGCCGTGCCTGCGTTTTTGCAGCCCAAACCACGAAATCCCCGACCCAATTCAAATACTGCGCCACGGTGTGATCTCCGACTATCGGACGCTTGCCATCTTCACCGGCCGACAATCCAGGCCCTGCGATAACCCCATGCCTTCGCCGGAGCCTGAGATACTGCGCAAAAGCCTTGATCGATCTCAGATCAATAGGATCAGGCTCATATAACCGTTTCTCAGGATCAAAAGCCACACCTGGTAGTGTCAGACCCCATTCGTAGAAGGCATTGATCGCATTGAGACGCGCCCTGGTAGTATTCTCGCTTTCTCGCTCCCAAAGCTCGGTCGCGATGTAACGGGTAACAAGTTCAACAGGGAAACCGGTATCGTTTCTTAACAAAACCAAGAATCGACCATGATTGGATTGTCTGACCCGATGGACCGAAAAGAGGGCAGATTTTTGTATTCGATACGCCATAACTGCGCCAGTGCTTCTCAGTGCGAGAAGCCCCATAAGCAAATGCTTTTCTGGCACACCTCGGATATCCGTTAAGAGAAGCGAGGCCGGCCGCTCGGAAACCGGAGCCAAAGCTACTCTCATGGTTTACATGCTACGTGTCTCTTCCCTCCCATATCCGGGCGGGGAGGGAGCTAAGCTCCCTCCCCTGCACCCCTCCCTTAAAATTCATCCTCTTCCAATCCCCCAACCCAAAACCCGAGTTAGTTTACACTTTGAATTACTCAAAGATATTTTGATCCTCGGAAACAAAAAGGGCGTCCATAAAGGACGCCTTTTTGTTTCCTATCTAACTATGTAATATCTATTAACGTAATACTAAAGAGAAATAGTTTACATTTAAAATACAGTGAAGGTCAGAACGGAACGTCTTCGTCGATGTTGTCCTGAGGAGGAACGACCGGCTTGGCGCCGGGACGGGCGGGAGGTGTGTGGCGCTCGACCGTCTGATCGACGCCCTCGTCACCAGGAGATGAGGGGGTGGAGGAGCGGGGAGCC
Organism: Rariglobus sp.; assembly: GCA_035493815.1. Classification (GTDB taxonomy): domain Bacteria; phylum Verrucomicrobiota; class Verrucomicrobiia; order Opitutales; family Opitutaceae; genus Rariglobus. The sequence continues at coordinate 114,259 of DATJHQ010000007.1, read as the reverse complement.
CCGCCTTCACCACCTTCGCGACCGCCGAGGAACTGGAAGTTCTCAAGCACGATCTTCATCTTGCTGCGCTTCTGGCCGGTGGTCTTGTCGTCCCACGTGTCCAGCTTGAGACGGCCCTCAACGAAGAGGGGGCGGCCCTTGACGCAGTATTTGGCGACGGTCTCGCCTTGCTTGCCCCAAGCCTCGATATCAACGAAGGTCGTCTCATCGCGGGTCGCGCCGGATTCGTCCTTAAAGGTGCGGTTGACCGCGAGGCCGAACTGGCAGATGGCCGTCCCTTTAGGCGTGACCCGGAGTTCGGGATCACGCGTCAGGTTGCCGATGAGCATTACTTTGTTGAGGGAAGCCATGGGAGCGTTGCGTTCGCCCGTCGTTAGACAGTCTGGAGGAAGGTGCGGTAGACGGTGCTGTTGAGGCGGAGACGTTCCTTGAGCTGGGCGGGGCCCTGCGCGGGAGCGGAGAAGGCGACCTGCACGTAGGTGGCGCCGGGGAGGTTGCGATCGGTGACGCGGGCGAAATCCTTGCGTCCGAGGGTCTCGACGGAGGAAACCTCGCCATCGACGGCGACGATATCCTTCTTCACGTCGTCGATGATCTGGTCGATGGAATCTTCCTTGCCCCGGTTATCGAGGATGAAGGTGGCGCGGTAGTTGCGTTTGGTAATGGTGCTCATTGGGAGTCTCTGCGGTTAAGTTGGTTCATGGCCCGGTCGGCTCCGTGTTCTATCACGAGTCGAAGTCCGGACGTATAGTGGTCTAAATTTTTATCGAGGAGGTGTTGTTGGTCAGAAGTAAATTGTCCGAGAACGAAGTCCTTGAGGTCCATCTGCGGCGGGTCTTTGGGACCGATGCCGATGCGGTAGCGGATAAATCCGGTGCCGAATCGCTCGATCAGGCTCGCCACACCATTGTGGCCGCCGGCGCTGCCGGTTACGGTGACCTTCACGAGACCGAGGTTGATCGTGAGATCATCATAGACGGCGATGACCGAGGCGGCCGGGATCTTGTAGAACCCGGTCATCGCCTGCAGCGCCCGGCCGCTTTCGTTCATGAACGTGAGCGGCTTGGCGAACAGGATGGTGCGACCCGGTTCCGGATCCCAACGGGCGACCATCGCCTCGAACGACCGTTGCGTTTGCCACGCAAGACCGAGCTGACGGGTGATCGCCTCGACGACGAGGAAACCCACATTGTGGCGGGTTTTCTCGTATTCGCGGCCCGGGTTGCCGAGACCGGCAACGAGCGAGATGGACATGACTCAAAGAACAATCGCCTCGGCCCGTCGCGGTCAAGCGGCGGGCCGTGACGGAAAAGCTTACTTCTTGGCGGCGGGAGCAGCAGCGGGCTTGGCACCGGCGGCGGGAGCGGCGGCCTTGGCATCGCCAGCGGCAGGAGCAGCGGCAGCACCGGCGGCGGGAGCGGCGGCGCCAGCAGCGGGAGCGGCGGCAGCACCGGCGGCAGGCGTGGCAGAGGCAATTTCGCCGACAGGCTCGACGCACGAAACGACGGGCTGGCCTTTGGCATCGAGAAACTCGACACCCTTGATGGGCTTGAGCGTGCCGACCTTGAACGCCTCACCGACCTTCAACTCAGTGACATCGACTTCGATGACAGGAGGGAGATCCTTCGGGAGACAGCGGACGCGAAGGGTATGCGTGGCGATTTCCAACACACCGCTCTGGTTCTTAACACCAAAGGACTCGCCGGTGACCTGGATGGGCACGTTGATTTCGAGCTTCTCGTCAGCCTTCACTTCTTGAAGGTCAACGTGGAGAAATTTGTCGGTGATGGGATCGCGCTGGATTTCTTGCACGAAGGACAGGGCCTTGGAAGCGTTATCCTTGCGGTTCAGCTCGATAAGGAGCGCGCGACCGGCGACGGACTTGAGGAGGCGGGTGAACTCGGGAGCGTCGATGGAAAGCGCCTCCGGGTTGGTGTGCTTTCCGTAAAGGATAGCGGGGATCTGGTTGGCCTTGCGCACGCGGCGGGAGGCGCTGCGACCCGTTTGGGCGCGAACCGTGACATTCAGGATCAGTTGTGTAGTGCTCATAGATTCGTTCCCCCTGTTCCTCCGGAATTGAAGGCAGGCGTAATAGAAAAGGGTTCGAAGCAATAGAATCGCCTTGGGGGAAGGCAACCAAAACTTTGAAAATCTGCGGATTGGTCCAAAACGAGCGTTGACAACCCCCACCCGAGCGCTGTTTTTCCAACCCTCCTCGCGAGAGGTTTATTGCCTGGTAGCTCAGTGGCAGAGCAGGTGACTGTTAATCACTTGGTCGTAGGTTCGATCCCTACCCGGGCAGCCATTTTGGCCCCAAAGACTTACATGAGTTTTTGGGGCCTTTTTGATTTTCATGATCCCGGCAGGTATTGCCACAAAACCACGAGAAAAACCCAATCACTTGGACGTCTTGGCGAGAAACCACGACAGCTTGTTATAACTACAAAGTCCGGGGTGAGGTATATAACGCCGCTTGGGTTGCATATCGCGCGACGGTAGTCTTCATCTTTTGATTTTCGTTTCTCCTCCATGCCCAGTTTGATCGCATACCCCTTCAAAAAATTGATCCCGGCGGCAGTGTTAATGATGATTTTGGCGCTTTTCGCCACCCCGTCAAAAGCCGTTCCACTAAGTGCGTATGCCAAAGACGGCAGTCCCGCCAAAACCATCTCAACAGGGCAAAGCGAAGGCCCGTCCACGACGTGGATTACTCCCGAAGGAGGCGAGCCCGTGCTCACCCTGAAGGCCAACGGTTCTTGGCCAACACCCTCCGATGGTTGTCTCTACCTCGCGGTAAACTACTTCGACAAAGGCTACGGCCGGCTTGGCCTGACTTTCAAAAACAACGACAGCAAAAACGCCAAGCCCGACAAATACACCCAAGTCGTCCTCACCGATTCGGGCAAGTGGGCCACCGCGTTCATGCGCCTCAACAACCTCTCGGCCACACCGTCCGAATTGCGGCTCTCGCTGGAAAAAAACAAAGGGGGGCGACTAATCGTTTCCCAAGCCGACATCCGCAACACCCCCTTCGAAAATCCACACTTTCAATACATCCTGGCCGAGGACTGGAAGCGCCCCTACACCGGGCCATCCGCCCCCAATATCGACAACCGCACCCTCAAGGGGAAAGTGATGGTCGGCTATCAAGGCTGGTTTCGCACCCCCAACGACCCCGACGACCGCGGCTGGGTTCACTGGGGCGGCATCAATCAAGGCACCTTCAGCGTGGACATGTGGCCGCATACCAGCCTCTACCCCCCCGAAGCCTTGGAAAAGGCGGCCGACGTCAAAACCAAGAGCGGCGCCCCCGGTTATCTTTTTTCCTCCAGTTGGCCCGAGGTGGTGCAGACCCAGTTTTCCTGGATGAAGCGCTACCATATCGACGGGGCCTTCGTGCAACGCTTCGTCCCCTCCGGCGCCTATGCGGTCAATGGCCACGAGGAATGGGTGCTCGGCAACGTGCGCGCCGCCGCCAACAAGGAAGGCCGCATCTGGGCCGTCGAATACGACGTGAGCGGCGGCCAGGACGACAAGCTGCTCGATTTTTTCAAGAAAGACTGGGCCTGGCTGGTCGACAACTTCGGCATCAAAAAAGACCCGAGCTATGCGCATGAAAACGGCAAGCTCGTGGTGTTTATCTGGGGGCTGCCCTTCGCCGACCGCAAATTCTCGGTCGAGACATCCAACGCCGTCGTCGATTTCTTTAAAAACGACCCGGTCTACGGCGGCAACTATGTCATCGGCGGCATTCCATCCCAATGGCGCCGGATGGACGACTCATGGCAGCAACACTTCAAAAAATACGACGGCATCCTCGGCTGGATGTCGAAAAGCTACGAAGAAGACGTAGCCGACTTCAAAAAAATGAAGATCGATTATTACCCTCACGTCTGGCCCGGTTTTTCGTGGGCCAATTTGAAACACATCCCCACCGGCTCGAAAGACCAATACACCCCGCGTGAAGGCGGAAAGTATTTTGAAGACCTGATCTCCAAGGCGGTCCATGCAGGCGTGGATCGGCTCTTTGTCGGCATGTTTGATGAGTATGACGAGAGCACCGCCATCATGCCCATGAGTGACGATTCTCCGCCCACGCCCGAACGCCCCGGCGCCATGGCCAAATTCTATCCCACGCCCCGATGGCAGGAAAACCCCATGACGGAACGCCGCCCCACCATCGAACTCGCCCTGGACGGCACGTCTCCGATTCGCCACGTCCCCGGGCAGGATTTCTCCATGCGCTGGGAAGGCGTGATCACGCCCCCCGCCGATGGAAATTACACACTTGAGCTTCAAGGAGCCGACGGTGACTCCGCATCCCTCTGGATCGATAATCAACGCGTGCTCGAAGTCCGAAATTTTGGCGCACTTGGCGCCAAGACCAAAACCGCAAACCTCGCCTGGACGGCCAACAAACGCGTCATCTACCGCCTGGACTACGCTCACAAAAGCACGAATGGCACCATGCGCCTGCTCTGGCAGGGCCCCTCGATCTCGCGCGGCCCCATCCCCGCCTCCGTTTTGACGGACGCCTGGGGCCGGTTCCTCGACAACGACGGCAAGCGAGCGGATCTATATATGATCCGCGCCGGCGAGGCCGGTGAAATGATCAGGGGCACACGTCCTCCCGATCAATTTTCCTCCCGGTAAAAGACTTCGTCCAAGGCATCCAAGCTCGCCTTTTCCAAGCCAGCCTCCTGCCGTTGACCCTGGATTCGTCGCGCAAAATCGGAGTTCTTAGTGCATCGAGCAAAAACGCGGAGGGAGTCCCGCAGTTTAGACGGAAGTCAGTTTGGCCGGGTCTGCAATTGGGGAACGGGAGGCTTTCGCCGCCAAGCGTTCGGCGCGAGCACGGCAGGAATCACAAGAACCGTTGTTTATGCAGACATGGGGTGCGGCCACCCGGGAAAACGTGGCCTGCGACATCTCACCGGCCGACGACGGGGGCTCCGCTCGCTCGGCAACGCGCAAGCGCCTGTGGTTTTGCTCAAGAAGAAAGAAAATGAGAAAAGTGAAAACAAGACACAGGCCGATTATAAGAGTCAGTGAAATGATGGGCATGGTGCGAAGGCCGGAGAACGGCGGGTTGATAAGGTTTAGTGAGGACGATCAGTAACGCTTAGAATACTAGCGCCCCCTCGTTAAATCATCTGCGCGCAGCTTGGCGGTGCCTGCGCATTTCTTGGTATCGCCATTGATTTCACCACCGGCAACAGATGCGGATGCTTCGGCAACTCATGCGAAGTGAGTCGCGCCGGAAACTGGCATGATGAAAACATGGACGAGCGCAGCCTCAGTGCACTGCAAGCCTACCGCCCCACTCTTCGCACCAAATGGGAGGCGCGTCTGCGCGCCGCACCAGTGACATCACCCCTGGCCAACCCGGATGCACTCGTGCATCTCATGGAGTGGACCCTCGACCAGCTCTTCCGTGAACTGACCGCAATGGCCGCCCGACGGAAAAACTCCCTGCCGGCCCGCCCGTCCTGCCCCTGCGGTCTAAACCCCCTTATCGCGTATTTCGCCACCGCCAAAGTCTCGCTTCACGAAGCGATGGAAAAATGCTCCGACGGCAACCCCATTAACCCGACTGATGCCGAGGAGATGGAATACGCCCTCGAAATCGTGGCGAGGCGCGAGTTGGCGACCTTCTGTTCACTCTGCCTGCACAACGAACACCGCCACCGGCACGAGCCGCATCCCCACGAGCAAAAATCCGCTCACGCCGCCAAGCACGGGAAAAGATCCCCAAGCCTGGTCATCCCGCCGCCACCGCCGGGCAGGAGAGATCAGGCCGCATTATCGCCGTGAAGCTTGGTCCGGTAAGCCGTGGGGGCCTCGCCCGCGATCTTGCGGAACACTCGGTTGAATTGGGAAAGCGACTGGAAGCCGGCTTCGAACGCCGCTTCGCTGATGCGTTTGTGCGGATTGAGCAGGAGATTCCTAACTTTCTCCACACGCACGCGGGCGAGATAGTCGGTAAAAGTCATCCCGGTCGACTTCTTGAACATCTTGCAGAAATAAAACGCACTCATGTTTACCGCCTTGGCGACTTCGTCGAGCGACAGGTCGTCGGCGTGTTTGTCCGTGATATAGACTCTCGCACGCGCGATGGAAGGAGCCTCGGAGTTCTCCTCCTTGACCACGAGTTGGTTGCTCAAAATCGAAAGATGCTGAGCGAAAATCGAAAGCAACCGCAGGATCGAATCGTATTGCCTCTTGGTCACCACACGCGACTGGAAGTAAGCCTCCTCAAGTTTTTTCAGATCCACCTGCGTGCCGAATTTCAGGATGTTTCGGGTCGTCTGCGCGAACTGTTTTTTCGTGGGCTGGTGCAGCAGCACCTGGCCGGTCTGCAGAAACGCCACAAGATTTTCCCCCACACGGATAGGCACGGCAGAATCGCACAAACCCGCGAAACACTTCAACGTCTTCGACTCGAGCCGCGCCTCTTCCTCCACCCGTTTCTGCAACTGAAGGCAGGCGGCGCACGATTGGTTGCTCTGGGCCATCAACACACAAAACGGATTCTCGTTGGGATCCTTGTGATGAGGCAGATCGAAAGCCTCCAGCGCGCGCAGATTGATGGGCAGTCCCGTCGTATCCCGATAGGATTGCTCATAATCGCGGTATATCTGCGAGCGTTTCAACTGCTCGACAAGTGCTCTACTGCGCTTGGCTGAAGAGTCAGATGACGAAGACATAAGAACCCCAACGTAGAGCCTCGACGCCACACCGCAATGCGGAACAATCTCCATCATCATTCATTGAGCCATGAACATCGCCGTCTTTAGCGCAAAGTCCTACGATCGGGAGTATTTGGGCACGGCCAACTCCGTATCGAAGCACAGATTAATATTTTGCGACACACGGCTCATGGCCGACACGGTTGCCCTCGCCGAGGGCTGCGAGGTGGTGTGCGCCTTCGTCAACGACCGGCTCGACGCCGAAGTGGTGACATTACTTGCGAAAGGCGGCACCCGACTCATCGCCATGCGTTGCGCTGGTTACAACAACGTCGATCTCTACGCCGCCGCCTCGCACGGCGTGACCGTCGTCAACGTCCCCAGCTACTCGCCCCACGCCGTGGCCGAGCACGCCGTCGCCCTTCTGCTCACGCTCAACCGGCGTATCCATCAGGCTTACGCCCGCGTGCTCCGGGGTGATTTCGCACTCGACGGACTGATCGGCTTCGACCTTTGCGGCAAGACCGTCGGTCTTGTCGGCACCGGCCGCATCGGCACGATCACCGGACAAATCCTGCAGGGCTTCGGCTGCCGCGTGCTCGCCTCCGACCCGTTTGCAACCGCCGAGGCCAGGAAGGCCGGCTTCACCTTTTGCGACTTGGATGAACTGCTGGCGCAATCCGACATCGTTTCCCTCCACTGCCCGCTCACTCCCGCCACGCGTCATATCATCAATGCCGACCGGCTCGCGCGTATGAAACGCGGGGCTACCTTGCTCAACACCAGCCGCGGCGGCCTCATCGACACGCCTGCCGTGATCGATGCCCTTGAAAGCGGACAACTCGGCCGGCTCGGTCTGGACGTCTACGAAAACGAAGCCTGCTTCTTTTACGACGACCACTCCGAAAGACCTCTGCCCGATCAGACTCTCGCGCATCTGATCTCTTTGCCCAACGTGCTCTTAACCGGGCACCAGGGCTTTCTCACCCACGAAGCGCTCACCAACATCGCCGAGACCACCTTTCGGAGCATCGACGATTTCAGTTCCGGCCGGCCCTGCGGCAACGCCCTGCGCCCCGTCTGAAAAATCAGATGGACAACCCGCCTTCCGCTGGGTCTGGTTCCCCATCATGTCCCAGTCGTCCGAAACCAAGCTAGTCACGCCCGCCAGCCTCCTCGTCGATTTTGTTTTGGTCGGCGCCTTCTTCGCAGTCATGTTCGGGCTCTGCCGTTCGCATGTCCCGTCGGATGACATCAAGGTCGTCATCGGCTGGTCCGCCCTTACCGCCACCTGCATGAGCGGCGTGTTCTGGCTCGCCCTGCAGATGTTCCGCGTCGTCCTCCGCGCCCAACGCGCCGAGAAAAAGTAATCCCCCTCCCGGACTCGGCGTTTGATTCCAACGCAAGCCCGGCGCTAGTTTTCACGCGTGCCCGAACAACCGACACCTCCTCCGCCACGCACGACCGCCGCGGTTGAGGACTACCTCGAGCGCATCAGTGAACTCATCCAGAAAAAGGGCTACGCCCGCGTCGTGGACATCGCCGCCGAGCTGAAAATCTCACAGGCCAGCGTCACCACCATGGTCCAGCGCCTCGATGGCGAAGGCCTCGTCAAATACGAAAAATACCGGGGCATGGTTCTCACCAGCGCCGGGGAGGAAGTTGCCGCCCGCATCGCCCACCGGCACGAACTGCTCACCAATTTCCTCACTCTTCTCGGCCTTGAAAAAGAAGTCGTCGATCACGATGTCGAAGGCATGGAGCACCATGTGAGCCCCGAGACTTTTGAGGCCTTGGAGAAGCTAAACCGCTACCTCGAGAGCCACCCCGACGTGGTCTCGAAAATCAAGCGATAGACCGGTCCGAGAGTGGAAAAGGCCGTCCTTCGATTGGCATCAGTGTCCTCCGAGTTTTCCGCTTTGCCTCCGGCAGGCCGATCATCTTGTCTCGGCAAACCCCTCCGCCGTTGACAGCCCCCCGTCGCGGCCTATTGGATTTCCCTTTTCTCGCTTCACGTGAAGCCGATCCTTTTCCCAACCACAAACCCTGATTATGGCCGCTAAAAAACCTGCCAAGAAACCCGTCGCGAAGGCCAAGCCTTCCGCCAAGAAACCCGCCGCCGCGAAATCCGCCAAGGCCGTCAAATACGTCTACACTTGGGGCAATGCCAAGGCCGACGGCAACGGCTCCATGAAGGCCCTCCTCGGCGGCAAAGGCGCCAATCTTGCCGAGATGACCCGCATCGGTCTTCCCGTGCCTCCCGGTTTCACCATCACGACCGAAGTCTGCACCTATTACTACGCCAACAAGCGCACCTATCCCGCCTCTCTTCAGGCCCAGATGGAAGCCGCCGTGGTCAACATGGAGAAGATCATGGGCACCAAGTTCGGCGCCACCAACGGCATGCCCTTGCTCGTCGCCGTGCGCTCCGGCGCGCGTGATTCGATGCCCGGCATGATGGACACCATTCTCAACCTCGGTCTCAACGACCAGAGCGTCGTCGCCCTCGAGAAGGCCACCGGCAACGCCCGTTTCGCCTACGACTGTTACCGCCGCTTCATCCAGATGTATGGCGACGTCGTCATGGGCGTCCAGAAACGCGAAGGCGAGGACCATGATCCCTTCGAGCACACGATCCACACTTTCAAACACGAGACCTACCATCGTGACATCATCGACTCCGAGCTCACCGCCGCCGACCAGCAGGAGCTCATCAAGCGCTTCAAAGCCCTCGTCAAGGCCCGCACCGGCAAAGCGTTCCCGAATGACGCCTGGGACCAGCTTCGCGGTGCCGCCGGCGCCGTGTTCGGCTCCTGGATGAACGACCGCGCCTGCGTCTATCGCCGCAAGTATAACATTCCCTCCGAGTGGGGCACCGCCGTCAACGTTCAGGCCATGGTCTTCGGCAACACCGGCGAAACCTCCGGCTCCGGCGTCGCCTTCACCCGCAACCCCGCCAACGGCACCAACGAGTTCTACGGTGAATTCCTCGTCAACGCCCAGGGCGAGGACGTCGTCGCCGGCGTCCGCACCCCCGAGCCCGTGCTCAAGCTCAAGGACGTCATGCCCAAGAGCTACGCCGAACTCCTCAAAGTCCGCGCCACCCTCGAGAAGCACTTCAAGGATGTGCAGGACGTCGAGTTCACCATCCAGGACGGCAAGCTGTTCATGCTCCAGACCCGCAACGGCAAGCGCACCGCCGCCGCCGGCCTCAAGTTCGCCGCCGACATGGTCAAGGAGAAGCTCATCGACTGGGAAACCGCCGTTCTCCGCAACCCGGCCGACCAGCTCGAACAGCTCCTCGCGCCCATCTTCGATCTCTCCGAGGTCAAGAAGGCCAAGGTCATCGCCACCGGCCTTCCCGCCGGCCCCGGCGCCGCCACCGGCAAGATCTACTTCAACGCCGACCGCGCCGTCACCGCCGCCGAAAAGGGTGAGAAGGTTCTCCTCGTCCGCGTCGAGACTTCCCCCGAAGATCTTCGCGGCATGATCGCCGCCGAAGGCATCCTCACCGCCCGCGGTGGGGTGTCCTCCCACGCCGCCCTCGTTGCCCGCCAGATGGGCAAGGTCTGCGTCTGCGGCGCCGCCGCCGTCTCCATCGACTACGACAAGAAGGTCGCCACCATCGACGGCCAGTCCTTCGGTGAAGGCGACTTCCTCTCCATCGACGGCACCTCCGGCCTCGTTTACGCCGGCCAGATCAAGACCGCTCCTTCCGAGATCATCTCCGGCCTCATCAGCGACGACAAAGAGGCCCAGAAGACCGAGAAGTATAAGAACTACGTGCAGCTCATGAAATGGTGCGCCCAGAGCACCAAGCTCTCCGTGCGCACCAACGCCGACACCCCCGAGCAGGCCCGCCAGGCGATCGCCTTCGGCGCCGTCGGCATCGGCCTCACCCGCACCGAGCACATGTTCTTCGAAGGCGACCGCATCGACGCCATGCGCGAGATGATCCTGGCCGACAACCTCGCCGACCGCGAGACCGCCCTCGCCAAGCTCCTCCCCTACCAGCGCGAAGACTTCTTCGGAATCTTCAAGGCGCTCAAGGGCTTCCCCGCCACCATCCGCTTCCTTGATCCTCCGTTGCACGAGTTCCTCCCGCACTCCAAGGAGCAGCAGATGGATCTCGCCCGCAAACTCGGCATGCCCGTTGAAAAGATCATGGCTCGCGTCCACGAGCTCCATGAGTTCAACCCCATGCTCGGCTTCCGTGGCTGCCGTCTCGGCATCAAGTTCCCGGAGATCACCCGCATGCAGGCCCGCGCCGTCCTCGAAGCGGCCGCCGATGCGACCAAGGCCGGCTACAAGGCCAAGCCCGAGATCATGATCCCGCTTGTCGGCTTCAAGAAGGAACTCGATCTCCAGGTCGAGGTTGTCCACGCCGTCGCCAAGCAGGTCCAGGCCGAGAAGAAGGTGAAGATCAGCTACTCCGTCGGCACCATGATCGAGATCCCGCGCGGCGCCCTCACCGCCGACGAGATCGCCCAGACCGCCGAGTTCTTCAGCTTCGGCACCAACGACCTCACGCAGACCTGCCTCGGCATGTCCCGTGACGACTCCGGCAGCTTCCTTGGCGCCTACACCGAAAACGAGATCGTGAAGAAGAACCCCTTCGCCTCGATCGACCAGACCGGTGTCGGCCAGCTCGTGAAGATCGCCGCGGAAAAGGGCAACAAGACCCGCCCCGGCATCAAGCTCGGCATCTGCGGCGAGCACGGTGGTGATCCGGACTCCGTCAAGTTCTGCCACAAGGTGGGCCTGACCTACGTCTCCTGCTCGCCCTACCGCGTGCCCGTCGCCCGCCTCGCCGCCGCCCAGGCCGCCATCGAGGAAAAGCGCGCCAACGCCAAGAAGAAGTAATTCTTCCGGCTCACGCCTCCGTTAGTCTCCAAGCCCCGCGCCCTCACCGGCGCGGGGCTTTTTGTTACCCGCACTTGTTCATGCAAACCACATGAGCCTCGCCATCCCTCACCTAATCATCATTTTGGCCGGCAACCCAACCGCCCCCATGTTGCGTCGCGTTGCCTTGCTTCTACTCACCACCTGCGTGCTGTCGGCCGCACCACACACCTTCACGGATCAGGTGGGGCGCACGATTGTCGCCGAGATCACCGCCGTGCAAAACGGCCAGGTGACCATCCGCCGAACCGACGGCCAGTCCTTCACGCTCGCGATTTCCACCTTCAGCGACGACGATCAGAAATACATCAACGCTTGGACCGCTGCCCCGGCCGACACCAAATCAAGCGCCGATGACAAGCCGGTCATCATCGACCCGAAAAAATTCACCCTCAGCATGAGCCGGGGGAAATTCGATTCGCACACGCTCGCGAACTTTGATGGTTACAGCCATAAACATGAGGACTGGGGCTACAGCATCCAGATCTCCAACGAACACCTCAAATCGGTGGGTAAAATTCGCATCGAATATAACGTCTTTGCCCGCACCTATCCCGACATCTCCGGGCCCACTGTGGTAACCGGCTCGAAAACTTTCGATGCCATTAAAAGCCGCGGCTCGGAAACCTTCCGTACCCGCACCGCCATGGTTTGCAAACGGCGCGACATCTACTTCGGAAACGAGAGTGGCGAGCTGCGCGGCATATGGATCAAACTCTACGTCAACGACCAGCTCATCTCCGAGCAGTCCTCGCCCGAGACACTGATGAACAAGGAAAGCTGGAGTCCGCCCAACGCCGGCTGACCGGCTTCGCTCAGAGTTGCAACAGGTGCGCCCGATGCGCTCGTATGAAAGCGGGCAGGTTCATCGGCGGACGCCCCGTGAGTTCTGAAACCACACGCGAAGCCCGGCCAAATTCTCCTTTCGCGATCCCGGCATCAAATGTCGCCAGCACCGCCGCCAGCCGAGCCGGCACGCCAGCTTGCACCCAGTCCGCCTCCACGGTCGCGACGTCCACCGGCACATGCACCAGCGGCTTCCCCGTGGTCTCGGCAACCCAGTGCGCGATCATTCCATGCGTCACCGCCATCGGACCGGTGATGTCCAGCGTGCGTTGTCCGTCGAACGCTCCCGACAGCGCAGCCGCCGCCGCCTGCGCGCAGTCTTCACGCGTCACATAAGCGGCCGCACCCTCGCCGGCCGCCGTGCGCCATTGACCGGTCGTCAGCGCGTGCGTGAGAACAGGAAGGAGGTTTTCCGCGTAGAGATTGTTGCGCAGAATCGTCCAGCCGAGCTTCGTGCCGGCCAGCAGTCGTTCGGTTTCTTGATGATCCTTCGTGACCGCCACCACCGAATCCGGAGAAGCCTGCGTGATCGAAGTATAAACAACATGCTGCACGCCGCAGCGCACGGCCGCTTCAATGGCGTTGCGATGCTGGGACAATCGCCGGCCCGGCTCCGTGATTTCATCGGTGCTCACCAGCAACAGCCGGCGCACACCGGCAAAGGCCGCATCCAACGAAACCGGATTGTCAAAGTTAAGAGGCTTCAGCTCCGCGCCGTGAAGCGTGAGATCGTTTAGTTTTTCAGGCGTGCGCGAAGCCGCTATCACGCGGCCGGCATGAGATTCGATGAGGAGATCAACAACGCGTCGGCCTAGGTGGCCCGACGCACCTGTCACAAGCAGGGTGCGGAACGGAGCGGCAGTCGTCATGGGGGTATTTTTTCAGGGTTGTCATGGGATGTTTCCAAGAGGACGAGCCATGGGGAAACCGCTCATCCGGAGTCGTTGCTGGCGACACCGAAATCCTTATCGTGATTTACACTTTTTTGAAACCCAAAAATTCCGCCCCCACCTAGCCGTTTTTGACGGCTTCCAGCTCCTCCCAGCGGGCGAACGCGGTGGCGTGCTCAACCTCGATCTCGTCGAGGCGTTTTTTGGCGGCCACGGCTCCGTCCGGATCTTTGCGATAAATGCTCACATCGCCGAGCTTGGCTGTTAATGCGGCCTGCTCCGCCTCAAGCTTTTCAATCTGCGCAGGCAACTCCGCGAGTTCACGTTGCTCCTTGTTGTTGAGCTTGCGGGCTGATGCCGGGGACGGCTTGGCGACGACACCTGTTTTGCCAGTGCTGCTCTTCACCAACGCGGCGGCGGCGCGCTTCGCCATTTCGTCTTTCCAATCGGTGTAGCCACCATCGAAGTCTCCGATTTGGCCGTCGCCTTCGAAAACAAGCGTGCTGCTCACGACTTCATCGAGGAACGAACGGTCGTGGCTCACCACGAGCAGCGTGCCCTGATATTCGACGAGGAGATTCTCCAAGAGATCGAGTGTCTCGGCGTCGAGGTCGTTCGTCGGCTCGTCCATCACCAGCACGTTGGCGGGTTTGGTGAATAAACGAGCAAGAAGCAGACGATTGCGTTCGCCGCCAGAGAGCACGCGGGCCGGTGTGCGGGCGCGGTCGGGCGTGAAAAGAAAGTCCTGCAGGTAGCTGATGACGTGGCGTGTGCGACCGTCGATGGTGATGGTGTCGCTCGCGAGATTGAGGTTGTCCGCGACGGTCTTGTTGTCGTCGATCAACGCACGCATCTGGTCAAAGTAAGTAACCTCCATGCGCGTGCCGTGCTTGATCTCACCCGAGGTGGGCGCGAGCTGGCCGAGGAGAAGCTTGATGAGCGTCGTCTTGCCGGCGCCGTTCGGACCGATGAGACCGATCTTGTCGCCACGCATGATCGTGGTGGAAAAATTTTTCACGAGCACACGTCCGTCGGGATAGTTGAAGCTCATGTTCTCGACCTCGACGACCTTCGCGCCGGAACGCTCGGCTTCGACGAGTTTGAGGTTGGCATTGCCGACCTTGCCGCGGCGGGCGGCGCGCTCGGCGCGCATGGCCATGAGCTGGTGCACGCGGCCTTGGGCGCGCGAACGCTGGGCGCGGACGCCGCGGCGGATCCACTCCTCTTCCTGCGCGAGCTTCTTGTCGAACGCGGCCTGCTGGCGCTCCTCGGCTTCGAGGCGGGCCTCGCGGCGTTCGAGGTAGGTGTCGTAGGGACAATCCCAGTTGGTCAGAATGCCGCGATCCAGTTCGACAATACGCGTGGCGAGCTTGCGAAGGAAGGCACGGTCATGCGTCACGAAAAACAGGCTGGGTTTCTCCGTGAGCAGAAACTCTTCGAGCCAAAGGATACTCTCGATGTCGAGATGGTTGGTCGGCTCGTCGAGGAGCAGCAAATCGGGCTGGCCGGCGAGCGCACGGGCGAGAAGCACGCGGCGTTTCAACCCGCCGGAGAGCGCGGAGAATTCGGCAGAGGGCGCGAGCTGGAGTTTCTCGATGAGCGTATCGACGCGCACGTCGCGTTCCCAATCCTCCTCGTGCTCCGCCTGCGGGCGCAGCCCCGAAGTCACGATGTCGGTCACCGAGCCCGCGACATCGGTCGGCACTTCCTGCGTGAGACGCGTGAAAAGCGCGCCGGGCTGGCGGAAAACCGCACCGGTGTCTGGCTTGATCTCGCCGGCGATGACTTTCATCAGCGTGGACTTGCCCGCGCCGTTGCGCCCGACCAGGCACAGACGTTCGCCCGGATCGACCTGAAAGTTGACCTTATCAAGGACCGCCGGACCACCGAAGCAGAGATTAACATCGAGCAAGCTGAACAACGCCATAAGCGGCCCAACGTGTAAGCCGCGCGGCTTGCATGCAATCCCCGTATCACTCAGAAATAAAGCCCCCCCACCCCACCCATAATGCGTCTTCGTCTGCTGGTTTCTCTGTTCGTCATGACGGCCACACTCACCTCCGCGCGTGAACTGCTGGTCTATGTCGGCACCTACACCGGAAAAGCCAGCAAAGGCATCTATGTAGGCCGCCTTGATTCCGACACCGGCCAGTTCGGCGCCTTCACCCTCGCGACCGAAGCGGCCAACCCCTCCTTCCTCACGGTCTCGCCGGACAAACGACATCTCTACGCCGTATCGGAAATCTCAAGCGCTCTCTATGCGGGCCAGCCCAGCGGCTTGGTCAACGCCTTCGCCATCGACTCCAAAACCGGCCTGCTCACGCCCATCGGCCACGCGGCATCCGGCGGACGCGATCCATGCCACCTCTCCATAAGCCCGGACGGGAAAACCATTCTCGTCGCCAATTACAGCAGCGGCACCGTCGCCATGCTGCCGGTCCTCCCCGACGGCGGCGTGGGCGAGCCCTCATGCGTCATTCATCATGAAGGCCACGGCGGAAATCCTTCACGGCAAAAAGAAGCCCATGCCCACGCGATCATTCTTTCGCCCGACGGAGGTCTCGCCTACGCCGCCGACCTCGGCACCGACAAGGTCTACATCTACCGCGTAAATGCCTCCGCAAACACGCTCGCGCCCGTCAAAGAGACTATTCTTCCGCCCGGCAGCGGCCCGCGCCATCTCGCCCTCAATCCGGATAAACATCACGCTTACCTCATCAACGAACTCGCGAACACCATCACCGTCTTCACGCTCGCTTCCGCCGGCGAAACGATGGCCGCGATCCAGACGGTGCCCACGTTGCCCGCCGGCTTCACCGGCAACAGCACAACCGCCGAAATCGTGGTGCACCCCTCCGGCCGGTTCATCTACGGCTCCAATCGCGGACATGACAGCATCGCGGTATTCTCCGTCGATTCCGCCACCGGCAAACTCACGCCTGTGGAAACCGTTCCCACGCAGGGGAAAACCCCGCGCAACATCGTCCTCGATCCGACCGGCCACTGGCTCATCGCCGCCAATCAGGACAGCAATTCGCTCGTGGTTTTCTCCGTGGATCAAACCACCGGACGCCTGACTCCCACCGGACAAAATGTGCCCCTCGGCTCACCGGTGTGTATCGAGTTTCCGTGAACCGATCGCCCGGTCGACCGCCATCGGCAGAAGGCTGAAAAAAAAAGTGGCCAGGCACTCCACGGCACTGGGAGGACGTCGTTACCGTTGCTACCTTCCGGTCCTGGCGGGGTTCACGCGCCTGCCCATGCATGGCACCTGGCCAACGCGGACAGTGGGCGGCCCGAACGACGATTCAACGAGAATCTTTGCCCATGCTTCAGGTCGTTCAATGCTTCGCCTTTACCCAGGTTTTCAATTCCCGGATGTAGATTGCCGGCAGCCGGTTTTCCAAGGCTCCTTCAATCACCTCCGCCATGTGATTGGCCGCATTGGCATCGGCGGACCCGGATAACGCACTGACATATACCATCGCTTCCGCACGTGGTCCGGCAGGCGAAATGATGCGCCGCGTGGTGCGCTCGCTCCGCCCTTCCTTCACGCCGGCAAGTCGATCCAACGTAGCCAGCTCGCCCGCCGGCACCAACCACAAGGCTCCCCACACGGTGGCACCTTCCTCGGCCTTCAAGGTGGCTACACCTTGCGCTCCCAGCACAAAGCGATGCCCCTCCATTCTCGCCAACCCCAGCCAGTCCGCTCCGGGGCAACATTGCCCAAAGACGGTGCGACGCAGATCAGCACCATAGGCAAAATATAAAAGTTGTCCGTGAAGGCGCCCCATTCCGCATGACAATCGACCGGCTAATAGCCCCAAGCTCAAGCTCCGCCACGCACAACCCGGTTATGGCGTGACCGGAACCGCAACCGGAGCGGGCGCAGACTGGGGCGCGTCCGAAGACGGAGCGTCAGGGGATGGCGGCGGTGGTGGACCACGACGGGCGTCATCGCCGTCAGGACCACCCGGAGAATGGTTATCCGAATGCTGCTTGGCGCGATCCGCGAGCCATTGTTTGCGACGTTCACGCTCCTCCGCCTGCATTTCGGCAAGGCGGGCGCGCTGGAAATCGGTGAGTTCCTTCGCAATATTGGTCTCCATCCGCTCGAAAATATCCGTGGTGGCCTTGAAAGCCTCCTTGCGGGTGCGGCGCAGATCGTCCGCCGTCTGCTTCAGGATCGGCCTGATCTTGTCCCGCTGCGCGGGCGTAAGATCGAGCTGCTCGGTAAATTTCTTCATCTGCTGCGGCCAGAACTGATCGGCCGTGACCGGCTTTGAAGGCCGATGATGCATGATGCGGGCGCCGAGAAAAACCCCCGTGACCGCACCCGCCGCAAAGATGCCGACAAACACACAGATGACTTTCCAGGTTAGTTTCACCGGTTAGGAAAGGTTAAGCCACTCGCCCACCGGATCACTGAGCACGGTGGCGACGTCGCGATCCTGGGAAAAAGAAGCGAGCAGCGGACTGAAATTGGCGGCGGCGGTCACCAGCATCACGACCGCCGCAACCGTCAACGCGCGCCAGGACAGGCGCGCCAGCACGGCCGAAAGCGACGGCTCGGCCACGGCAAACGCCAGCGCCGCCACCCGGGTGGCGAATCCCGGAGGCGCGGCCTCGTCGCTCGCATCGGACGGCGCGAGCCGGGCAAGCGCCGCAAGGCGAAACCAAATGGAATTTCGTGGGTTCATGAGCGTTCCTTTTTCTTTAGATCTATAAACAGTTTTTGCAGTTTTCGCCGCGCACGGAAAGCGCGGACTTTGACGAGGGTGATGTTCCAACCGGTGAGGTCCTTCACTTCGGCGAGGGTTTTTTGTTCGAGATCAAGCAGCTGGAGAACCATGCGGTCCTCGGGTTTGAGTTCGTCGAGCAGCTTGTGCACCAGCTCGTGGGCGGCGAGCGCATCGCCGGCCGTCACATCGTTCTCGCTCGTGAGCACGGCATCGAGCACGTCGGCCTCGTTCTCGGAAAGATCGGCCCAGCGAAACTCGGGCCGGCGTTTCTGAGAACGCAGATGATCGATGCAGGTCGTCACAGCGATTCGCGACACCCAATGGGTGAAGGGCACGTTTCCCTGATACTGTGCGATGCGCGTGAACATTTTCAGAAAAATCTCCTGCGTGAGGTCTTCCTCGGCCACACGGCGCGGCAGACGAGCGCGCACGATGCGGATGACCATGGGGTGAAGATGCTCGACGAGCTGCCGCGCGGCCGTCTGGTCGGAAGCTCGAACACGTTCGAGACAACCGGCGAGATCGAACGACTCGTCGTCAGGGGACATGGGGCGATGGAAGAAGCAACATACACAACAGGCAAGACGCGGATGCGACCGCGGGGTTACACCCCGCCTTGCTCCGCCGAAGCCCGGGCGCGCCGCGCCGCCTGCAGTTTTTTGCGCAAACGATGCAAGCCGGCTCCGGCCAGCACAAACACCGCTCCCGCCGCCGCCAGCGCACCGGGATCCCGCCGCATCAGCGCATCACCCGCCAAGATCGTCCCCACGATATACGCGGCCGGCACCAGCGATGACACCACCATGTAAATGCCGAACGGCACCCCCGCCAGGCCGAGCAGGTAGCTTTGCAGAAAAAACGGCGTGCCCGGCACGATGCGCACAAGAAGCGACGCTTCCCACGCGGTGCCCTCCGGCATCCGGGGCAGCTCATAACCCAGCCACTTCATCAACCGCTCCATCAGCGGCCGCAGCGCCCGTGCCGCCACCCAATAGGAAAGCGCCACGTTCACCACCGTCGCGAGAATCGCGCACATCACCACCGCTCCCGCCCCCATCGTCGGCCCGAACACCGGTCCCGCCGCAAACGTGAACGGCGACAGCGGAAATCCAAAAACCGGCAACACCGCCATCGCGGTAAAAAACGGCGCCGGTCCCGCCTCGCGCAAAAACCCGATGCATCGCGTGATCTCTGCGCCCAGGTCCATCTTCCACGCCACCAACCCCAGTCCGATGACGAGGACGGCAGCACACAGGATGATCCGCACAAGACGGCCTTTAAACGCACTCATTATCGCAGTATCATGCGAGGGTTTTGCGAAGTTGTGCAACCCGACGGTTGAATATCGGTCCGCCCACACATGGACACGAACGTCTTTCGCCCGAAAAAAACGCCTCATCCGGTGCAAACCCGCTCCGCACCAAGCTTGACCCCTTTGCAAAATACTCAGTCCTAGAGTCACTTTTCGCATCACCATGATAGCTTATGATTACGATGTCCTTGTGATTGGTGGTGGCCCTGCAGGGAGCTGCGCGGCTTGGCGCACCCAACACGAAGGCCTGCGCACGCTTGTGGTGGAGAAAGAGGAGTTCCCCCGTTTTCGCATCGGCGAATCCCTTCTGCCTCACGGCAACGCCCTCCTTCGCGAAACCGGCGTCTGGCCCAAGATAGAAAAGGCCGGCTTCATCGACAAATACGGCGCCAGTTTTTATCTGTCCAACGGACTGGCCCACAAAGAAGTCATTTTCGAACGGGCCTTGGTCCCCGGACTGGAAAAAACCTATCAGGTCGAACGCGCCAAGTTTGACGCCATTCTTTTGGATCACGCCCGCGAGGCCGGCGCCGAGGTTCGCACCCGCGCCACCGTCCGTTCCGTAAGCGTCGGGCACGAGGGCCATCGCGTTTCGCTGGAAACCGCAACCGGCATTGAGGAAGTCTCCGCCCGTTGGGTCATCGACGCGAGTGGACGCGACCAGTTTTTCCCCAACGAGCTCAAACGCGCTCTCGATCCCGATCTTTTCCCCAAGCGGGTAGCCATTTACAGTCATTTTAGCGGCGTGCGCCGCGCCAGCGGCCTCGCCGCGGGCCACACCGTGATCGTGCGTCTGGCCGACGGGTGGTTTTGGAGCATCCCGATCGATGCCGAACGCACCTCGGTGGGACTCGTCACCACGGTGGCCGCGATGCGCGAAGCCAAAATGGAACCGGCAGAGCTTTTCCGCCAGACCGTCGCCGGTTCGCCCAAGTTGAAAAAGATGATGCAAGGGTCCGAGCCCGTCCTGGGCTTCCATGTGACCAGCGACTACACCTACTTCCGTCAGCGACTGGCCGCCGGCCGCATGGTGCTCGTCGGCGACGCCGGCGGATTCTTCGATCCGATTTTTTCCTCGGGCGTCTATATGGCCGCCTACTCGGCCAAGCTTGCCGCCGAGATGATCGTGCGCGCGCACCGCGCCGCCCGCCCGCTCACGAACGGCGAATGCCGACGTTATTCGAACCACATCAAGGCCCACGCCGGCGTCTTCAAAAAACTCATCACGGCGTTTTACGACAACGACAGCTTTGCCGTTTTCATGTGCCGCAGACCTCCGCTCAATCTCAGCCCGGCGATCACCGCCATCGTGGCCGGACACGCCCTCCTCATCTGGCCGATCCGCTGGCGCTTCTACGCCTTCCTCATCGTGTGCCGGTTGCAGCGCCGATTTCCGTTGGTCCCCAGAATTAATTTCGCCGGCATGCAGCCAGTCTCGCCCCAACCCCGCGCCGCCTCATGAAAGACCAGGCCTCCTCCGAACCGTGGGACGTCATCATCATCGGCGGCGCCTTGTCCGGCGCCTCCACCGCGTGCCTGCTCCTGCGCCGCGACCCGCGCCTGCGCGTGCTCATCCTCGAACGCAGCGAACAGTTCAAGCGGCGGGTCGGCGAATCCACGGTCGAGATCAGCTCTTATTTCCTCGGCCGCGTTCTCGATCTCACCGGTCACCTCCAGGAAAAACATCTCGTCAAACAGGGCCTGCGTTTCTGGTTTAAAAACGATCGCACCGCCGGTCTCGACCAATGCAGCGAAACCGGGCCGGTCTACAACGTCCGTCTCCCCGGTTATCAGGTGGACCGCGCCGTGCTCGACGAAGAAGTGCTGACCCGCGCCATCGCCGCCGGCGCCGTGCTCAAACGCCCCGTCGATGTCCGCACGGTGGAACTTCAGGAAGGCGGACTCCAGACCGTGACATGGCAGGACGCCGACGGCCTGGTCGGCAACGAACAGGCACGCTGGCTCGTGGACGCCTCGGGCGTGGCCGCCCTGCTCGCACGCAAAAACGGCTGGCTTAAATCCAACACCGAACACCCGATCGCCTCCATCTGGAGTCGCTGGAGCGGCGTGAAAAACTGGGACTCGCGCGAACTTGCCGACAAGTTTCCCGCGTGGGCGGGCCGCACCAAGGGTATTCGCCATACCGCCACCAACCACTTGGTCGGCCGCGGCTGGTGGGCCTGGTTCATTCCTCTCAAGGGCGGCGACGTGAGCATCGGAGTGGTCTTCGACCAACGTCTCGTCGACCTGCCCGCCGGCGAACGGCTGGGACCACGCTTGCGGGCCATGCTCATGGAACATCCGGCCGCGCATGAACTGCTCGCCGACGCCACTTGGCACGAGGATGACGTTCATTTCCGCCGCAACCTCGCCTACCGCTCCACCACGTTTGCGGGCAACGGCTTCGTGCTCGTCGGCGACGCGGCCGCGTTCCTCGATCCCTTTTATTCGCCGGGACTGGACTGGATCAGCTACACCACAAGCGCGGCATCCGCACTGATCGCCGGCTCCCTCCGCGGAAGGGCGAAGGCCCCGCGCATCGCCCGTCACAACGAACAGTTTTCCAACAGCTACGACCGCTGGTTCCGCGCGATCTACAAGGACAAGTATTTTTACATGGGCGATCATGAGCTCATGAATATCGCCTTCCGTCTCGATTTCGGGCTCTATTACGCAGGGGTCGTCTGGCTGCCTTTCAAATACGGCCAGCGCGCCTTGGAGACTCCCGCATTCGGCGGCCTCCATGCCCGTCGTCCCGCCCGGTTGATCGCCTTCTACAACCGCCGCCTCGTCACGATCGCCCAATCCCGCTGGCAACGCGGCACGTGGGGCCGTCGCAACACCGGCCAATACTTCGGCTTTCGCAGTTACGAACTCACCCGGGCATTGCCGTGGCGTTTGCTCAAAGCGTTTTGCGCCTACCTCCGGCTTGAGATGCGCGAAGGCTGGCGCACCTGGCTGAAAGCCCCCGTCCTTCCCAAAAACAACCCTGCTTCTGACACAAGCCCGCTCCAACCGGAAATCGCGCGTGCAAACACCGCGCCCGTTGGTCTTTAATCGAAACATCGTCCACCACCGCTTCATCCCGTTTTCGAACCATGCCTGAAGAACTTCCGCCTCTCTCTCCCCGCCCGCCCCTGTCACCGCGCAATCCGCTCGCCAAATTCCCTTCATCCATCCGCGCCGCGCACGAACGTTTCCTCGCTTCTGGGGATGTTGAGGCGCTCGACATGGTCGTCATCGCGGTCGTGCTCGACCACCAACCCACGCAGGCCAGAAAATCCGGCGAAGTCGTCGCTCCCGACACCGCCCGGCTCATGGCCGACCTCGGCTTCGACTCGCTCGCGCTCGCCGAAATCGTGTTCTTCCTCGAAGACCTCTACAAGGTGACCATCACCAACGAGGAACTCATGAAAATCACCACCGTAGGCGAACTCCGCGCCTTCGTCCGCACCAAGGTGGCTGCCGGCCGCACCGCCTGATTCGCCGCACCGACCCTCCAGCGTGTCCCGCGAAGTCCTCATCACCGGCCTAGGATTCATCACCAGCATCGGCAACGACGCGGCCGCCGTGACCGCAAACCTTCGTGAAGGCCGCCATGGCATGACGACTTGGGATTATTGCGGGAACCCCGCCGTCCCCGTCAAAGTCGCCGCGCCCGTGCGCGACTTCACCGTTGATTCCCCCGCCTGGCGCGACTGGTCCTGGCCCGCCCGCTACGACATCCCGCGCGAAACCCTGCGCGGACTCGCCCCACATGGAGTCTACGCTTTTTGCGCGATGGAACAGGCTCTCGCCGACGCCGGCCTGACCCGTGCCGACATCACCGACGGTGGCACCGGGTTGTTTTGCGCCTCCGCCGGCTCGGCGTTCATGCTGCACCATCACCTCGCCCACGCCCGTTCGAGCAACTTCGAGCGCGGCAATCCCATGGGCGTCGTCTCCTCCATCGCCGGCACGCTCAATTTCAACCTCGCCGCGCACTACGGCATCACCGGCGCGGTCACCGGCTTTGTGTCCGCCTGCGCCTCGTCCAGTCACGCCCTCGGCTACGCGATCGACGAGATCCGCCTCGGTCGCCAGCAACGCATGATCATCGTCGGCGCCGAAGAGCTGAATGCTGACACCCTCCTCCCTTTCGCGCCCATGCGCGCCCTATCGACCAACCCAGATCCCGCCACCGCCTCGCGTCCTTTCGATACCGCGCGCGACGGCTTTGTCGGCACCGGCGGCGCCACGGTCATCATCGTCGAGGAAGCTTCGCTCGCCCGTAAACGCGGTGCCTCAATCTACGCCGAATTGATCGGCTGGGGCCAGGCGTCCGACGGCCACAGCGTCGCCACTTCCCACCCCGAAGGCGCCGGGTTGCGCGAAGCGATGCGCCGCGCCCTGCGCGATGCCGGCGTCACTCCAAACGAGATCAACTACATCAACGCCCATGGCACCTCCACGCCGATCGGCGACCGCGCCGAAGCGATTGCGCTACACTCCGTTTTCACCTCCGCCGGCGCCCATCCCGTCATCAGCAGCACCAAGGGCCTCACCGGACACGGCCTCTCCATGGCCGGCGCGATGGAAGCCGGTTTTTGCGCACTCGCCCTGCGCGAGGGCTTTACCCTCGGCAACGCCCACCTCGTCAATCCCGACCCGGCCTGCGAAGGGTTGAACCTTCCCCGCGAAACCGGGTCTGCCCGTCCATCACTCATTCTCAACAACAGCAGCGGGTTCGGTGGCAGCAACGTTTGCCAGGTTCTCCGCTTTTATAAATCCTCCTGAGCTCCTCCAGTCCCGCTTCAATCATGCCTGATCCACTCCTAGCCAAACTCAAAATCCTCGTCGTTGAAACGCTCCGGCTCGAAGACGTCACCCCGGATGAAATCCCCGACGACGAACCCTTGATCGGCGGCGGTCTCAGTCTCGATTCCATCGACGCGCTCGAACTCGTCGTGCGCATCGAAAAGGAATTCGGCATCAAGATCAGCAGCAGCGAAGAATCCCGCACCGCCCTCGCGAGCATCAAGACCCTCGCCACCTTCATTCGCCAGCGCGCCGACCCTTCACGCCTGCCCGCCGCCTGAGAACCGTCACCGGCGACACCGTCATGAGCGTCTCCACTCCGCGCATCCGCATCGCCGCCTGCGGCGGTCTCACCGCCTTTGGCGACGAGACCGTCACGCTCAATGCGTTGCTCGAGGGACGCCGTGCGCTCGCGCTGCGTCCCGTGCTTGGCGCCGAGGGCGACGACCTCGTGCCTCTGGCCATCTGCGCCGGCCGGCCCCAGGTCGAGACCTCTCCTCCCGGCTGGATGCCATGGATCCGTGAACTGGCCGCGCGCATCCCTGGAGAAGGGTGGGGCTCGCCACGCCGGCCGGTCTTCGTCACCAGCAGTAATTTCGGCGCCGGCAACCTGCTTGCCTACCGGCGCACCGCCGATCCCGCGCATCTCCCTTTCAGCGTCCCCTTCTCCTGCGTGGACTGGCTCTGCGCCCAACTGGGCTGGGGGCCGAACGTCACCACCTTCTCGCACGCCTGCGTCTCCGCCCACCTCGGTCTTATCCAGGCTTCGCGCGTGATTGAGGCCGGCCTCGCCGACGACGCGCTCGTGTTCTCCTTCGACTTTCTCAGCCCGTTCGTCGTCGGCGGATTTCACGCACTCAAAATCCTCAATGCCGATTTCCCCGCGCCCTATGAGGACCGCCCCTCCGGCTCCATCGGCCTGGGTGATGGTGCGGCTTTTGCCGTGCTCACCCGCGCCCGCGGCGACTTCACCGTGCTCGCGCAGAGCCTGCACAACGAGATGCATCACTTCACCGCAAACCGCCCCGACGGCGCCGGTTTCGAAGCCTGCCTCGCCGCGCTGCCCGCCGGCTCGGGAGAGCGCTGCTGGATCAAGGGCCACGGCACCGGCACCATCGAGGCCGGCCGGCTCGAGGCCGGCTCGCTCGCACGCCATTTTTCCGGCGCTCCGCTCGTCTCGTGGAAGGGCGGCATCGGGCACACGCTCGGCAGTTGCGGCCTCGTCGAGCTCGCCATCGCCATCGCCGCGATCCGCGCCGGCCGCGCTCCCGGAACCGTCGGCTCCAAGTCCCCCGGATTCACCCCGGAGGTCGTATTCTCTCCGTTTGAACTCGGCGGCTTCGACCGCGTGCTCTGCACCAGCAACGCCTTCGGCGGCGCACACGCCGCCCTTCTTCTCGGCCATGCTTGAACGCTACATCACCGCCCTTCACACCGAGGATGTTCCCTTCGAGGAACCCGCCGCCACCCGCGAGCGCCTGAAGGACCATTTCCCGAAAAGCGCGGTCCGCCGCATGTCCCAGCTCGGCCTGCTCGTGGGCACGGTGCTCGAACCGCTTGCGCCCGCCGGAAGAGACACCTTGGTCTACGCGACCGGCCACTCTGAAACCCGGGCACTCGAAGGCTACGTCGACAGTTTCCCCTCTCCCAGCCCCACGCTGTTTCAGACCTCGATCCATCCCAGCGCCGTGCAACAGGCCCTGATCGCACGCCAGCAGGCCGTGGGTGAATTCTTCCCGCTGACGGGTGACGCGTATCTGCCCGCGCATGCGCTGCAAGTCGCGTTGCTCTCGGGCGCCCCGCGGGCCATCCTCTGCGGCGGCGAGGAACACGGCACCTGGCTGAGCGTGGCTGGCATCGGCAGCGCCCGCAGCTTTGCGTTTGCCCTCGCACTTTCGACCTCACCCGTCGGCGCCATCGGCCGGCTCGCGTTGTCCGCCGACACCGGACCGGCCGACGCATGCCTCACGTTGCCCAAATTCTTCGATCTCCTGCACACCCGCAGCCCGTTCGACGCGGCCATTTCCCCTTCTCAACGGCTCACCTTGATCTGGTCATGACCTCGACGGCCGCAACATCCCCCCGCCCTGCGCGCAACCCCGGCCCGAGCTGGGGTTATTGGTTTTTGAGGACCTGCGACCGCCTCGTGCCGGAGCCTGTTTTCCGCCCCGCACGCGCCGTCGGGACATGGATAGCGCTGCTCAACATGCCCGCGCAACGCCGCCATTCGCGCGATTATCTGCGCATCATCCTCGGACGCGAACCTACGCACCGCGAGGTGTTCCGTCATTTTTTCGCTTTTGAGGAAGTTCTCATGCTCAAGCTCCGCGTGGCCAACGGCCGCCCTCACCGCGGCATTCTCGCGGGCGAATCCCCCGACTTCCTCCGCTTCCTCTCATCCAACAAGCCCGGCCTTCTCGGCACGTTTCACGTCGGCCATTCCGATCTCGTCGGCTTCGTCCTCGGTGGCCAGGAAAAACGCCGCGTCTCGATGATCCGCCAGCGGGTCGGCAACTCCCACGACACCGACAAGCTCGGCGAGATGTTCGCGCAATGGATCTCCTTCATCTGGGTCAACGAGGGGGACAACCTTCTCTTCGCCCTCAAGGATGCGATCTCGTCCGGCGAATCAATCGCCCTGAAGTGCGACCGTCTCGAGTTCAGTGCCAAGACCGAGGCGTTCGAGTTTCTCGGTGCGCGCCGCCTGTTCCCTTTCACGATTTATCATCTGGCCCTCATCTTCAACCTGCCCGTGCTGCTCACCGTCGCCGTCCCCGGCGGCCCGGGTGAATCCGTAGTCCACTGCGCCCCGTTCTGGGCGCCCGACACCTCGCTCAGCCGCGCGCAAAACCTCGATAGCGCGCGCACACATTTTCAAGGCTTCATCACCCGGGTCGAAACCCTCCTGCGCGCCGAGCCGTATTGGTGGTTCAACTTCATGGAGCTTAATCCGGAGGCATCCGCCGCATGAAGCCGCTCCGCTCACTGTGGCTTCCGTTCGCCTACTACATGTCCTGGATTCTGTTCGGCCTGGGCGGACTCGCCCTGAACATCGCCTGCGTCCCGTTGCTTTTTTCCCGTGACCGGGAACGCTTCGGCCCTCAATCCCGCCGAAGCACACGTTGGATGTTCGATTTCTGGCTGCGCTGGATGCACGCCTCGGGCGTCGTGCACGTCACATGGAAGGGCTTCGACCGCCCCCTGACCACCGGCACCGTTTATGTCGCCAACCATCCCTCGCTCGTGGACGCGCCCTTCCTCCTCGCCCGTCTGCCCGACGCGGTGTGCATCTTCAAACCCGCCCTCCTGCGCAATCCCTTCATCGCGCCCGCCGCGCTCATGTCCGGCTACGTTTCCGGTGATCAGGGCGTGGATCTCATCCGCAACGCCGCCCAGCGCGTCGCCGCCGGCCAGTCGTTGCTCATCTTCCCGGAAGGCACCCGCACCGCGCCCGGCATCCTGCTCAATCCGCTGAAGCCCGGCTTCGCCCTCATCGCCCAGCGCGCAAACGCTCCCATCCAGATCATCCGTGTGATCGCCGGCCCCTGTCTCGCGCGCAAGGGACATCCGTGGTGGCGCCTTCCGCCCCTGCCGGGTCGCGTCGAGTTCATCCTCGGCGACCTCATACCCGCCGACCAACTAGACAACCCGGCAACGTTTACCGGACATCTCGCCGAACAACTGGAAGCCTCCCTGGCGGCCGAACCATCCAGCGCATGACCGTTTCGTCCACCCATCTCGTCCTCATCCCGAGCTATAACACCGGCGACCGTTTGCGCACGACCGTCGAGGATGCCCTGCGACAATGGCAACCTGTCTGGGTTGTGATCGACGGCAGCACCGACGCCAGCGGTCACACCCTCGACGATCTCATCGTCCGCGAACCGAATCTGCGCGTCATCGTCCGCCCGCGCAATGGAGGCAAGGGCGCCGCCGTTCTCACCGGCGTCGAAGCCGCCATCGCCGCCGGCTTCACCCACGCGCTCGTGATGGACTCCGACGGACAGCACCCGGTCACTCACATCGAACCCTTCATGGTCGCATCGCAACGCGAGCCCGCCGCTCTCGTCCTCGGCCTGCCCGTCTTCGGGCCCGAAGTTCCGTTCGAGCGCCTGCAAGGCCGCAAACTCAGCGTCGGGCTTGTCCATTTCGAAACCTTCGGCGAAGCCATCGGCGATCCGCTCTTCGGCTTTCGCGTCTATCCCGCCGCCGCCCTGAAAAAAGCCCTCGCGCAAACGCGCGCCGCCCGCGGCTTCGACTTCGATCCCGAGATCGCCGTTCGCATGGTCTGGGCCGGCACGCCCACGATCAACATCCCCGCCCCCTGCCGCTACCTTTCGAAAGCCGACGGCGGCGTGTCCCACTTCCACTACCTGCGCGACAACATCAAAATGGTCTGGCTGCACACCCGCCTCATCACGCAACTGTTACTTTGGCGGTGGGTTGCTGTCCGTCGTTTAAACAAACGCTCCGCGCCATGAACACCCGCCTCCCCTTCATCATCTCCCTCGCCCTGACGTTCGCCACGCTCCCGCTGCGGGCCGAGCTTCCGTCAACGATCATCACCCCCGCTTGCAAACTCGTCCCCGGCCGGAACGACGCCGCGTGGGGAAAATTCCTCGCCACGCTCAAGGCCAAGGGCTCGATCCTGGCCGCGTTCGAAGAGGACCGTTTCTTCGCCTTCAAAAAAAATCCCGTCGTCCTCACCGGAGAGATCCGTCTCGATCCCGTGCGCGGCATGAGCCTGCATTATCAGGTGCCCGAGGAACGCATCCTCGTCGTCGACGACCGCGGCGGCTTCATGCGCGATGGCAAGGGACGCCGCCTCCACGACCTGCCCGACGACCCGCGCGCCCAGGCCGCCACCCGCGCCCTCCTCCACGTCATGCGCTTCGAGCTCGACGCACTCGCCAAGGATTTCGCCATCTACGCCGCCCGCGACGGCGCCGACTGGCGTTTTGCGTTCGTCCCGTTGCCCGGCCCCCTCACCGACGTGCTCCAGCCCATCACCATCACCGGCAAGGACGACCTGGTCACGGCCATCGAGATGAAAAAGTCCGACGACGAGCGCGTGGAAATCAAGATCGGCGAGACCCACACCGGCGTCACCTTCAACTCAACGGATATCAACCGCTATTTCCGCTAGGCCGTTCCCCGCATGGAACCTTATCTCAATAAAAGCCGCGCGCGCGTCCTCCTCCTTTTCTTTGCGGTGATGGGGCTCTCCTGGCTCGGGAGCATCGACTTCAAAACCAAGATCTCGACCAACGTCGCGGACCTCATCCCGACCGACGAACGCTCGCCAGAGATTTCCCTGCTCCGCTCCCTCGCCGACGAACGTCAGGCCCGTGTCATTCTGTTCGCGTTGACCATACCCGACGCGACCTCCGCCTCGTCGGATGACGTCACCACCCTCTTCGCCGACACCCTGCGCAAGTCGTCGCTCTTTGCCGAGGTCTCGCCGCTGCGCGACACCGCCGCGCACGATGCCCTGGGGCGCTTCATCTACGAAAAGCGCCTCGATCTGCTCCTGCCCACCTGGCTCGCCACGCAAAAAACCGCCTTCGCCGCCACCGGCCATCCCCCTTCCGAATACGGCGCCTGGCTGGCTGAAAAAACCGCCGCTTCCCTGGACACGTTTCTCACCCAACCCGAAGCGACCGCCTTCCAGGACATCGTGAAGCGTGATCCCCTGTTGCTTGTCCCCACGCTCGCACAACAAACCCAGTCCCTCTCGCCATCCAGCACCCGCGCCGGCGGCCCGGCCCTTGTCTGGGCGCGGCTTTCGGTTTCTCCTCTTGCCGAGGAAGGCCAGGACTCCGTCTTCACCGTGATCGAACAAGCGCTCGCCACCGTGCGGCTCAAGCACCCGGGCGTCACCTTGGAGTGGTCGGGCGTCAACCGCTTCGCCGCCGACAGCAAGCACCGCATCCGCGCCGAGATGTCGTGGCTCAACGGCCTCTCGCTCGCCGCCGTGCTCGGCATCGCCCTGCTTTTTGTCCGCCGCGTCTGGAAGGCGCTGCACCTCGCACCGGTGATTTTATTTTCCCTACTCGGTGGCTGGGTCGCGGTCACCCTGTGTTTTGAACATGTCCATATACTGGTGTTCGTGATCGGCGCGCTCCTCGCCGGCGTCGCCATCGACTACGGGTTCTATCTCTATCTCCAGCCGCCGCTCCACCCCGGCGAGCCCTACCGCGAAAAACTCGGCCGCCTGATGAAGCCGCTCCTCACCAGCTGCCTTACCACCGTCATCGGCTTCTCGTTTCTCCTCTGGTCGGAACTGCCGCTCATTCGCCAACTCGGCGTCTTCGTGAGCGCCGGCCTCCTCAGCGCGCTCGCCGCCGCGATCCTCTATTTCGCGCAGATCAAAAATCCATTCCTCGAGGCACGCGTGCTCGCCCTGCCCAAGCATCCGACACCCACCAGCCGACGCCTCGTGCGCGGCCTCGGGATCTTCGCGCTCGTCATCGCGCTCACCGGTCCGTGGCTTCTCCACTGGCATGACGACATCCACCAACTTAACGTGCCCAACCCGGTGCTCATCGCCAACGACGAGCACCTGCGGACACTCTTCGGCGACACCGAGGATCGCTCGATCTATATCACGCGCGCCGACTCGCTCGTGGCCGCCCGCGACCGCCTCGCCGGCTTTCAAGCCTGGCATGACCGCACCTTTCCCGACGCACCGCTCGCCAGCGTGGGCCTCATCCTGCCGACCGAAGCCGATACCCTCGCCCAGCCCGCCCGACTCGCCGACCTCGGTGATTTCGCCGCCCTCCTCCGCGCCGCCCTCGAACGCCACGGCTTTACCGCCGATTCATTCGCCCCGTTCTTCGAAGCCTGGAGTGAACACGCCGCCGCGGTCTCCTCATCATCGGCCGAGCAACTCGCCAAAGCCTACGCCACCCTCGGCGCCGATCTTCAATCCCGCCTCACCGGCCCGCTGGGCATGCTTTTCTTCACAGGCGACAAACAAACGTGGCTGCTCTCCCTCGCCGACCACCCTCCCGGTGCCGAGCCTCCCGCCGCGCTCGGCACCGTAGACACCAACCAGCTCGAAACCCTCAATACCCTCTTCACGCGCTACCGCGCCAGCGCGCTCCGCCTCAGCCTTTGCGGACTCGCCGTCATCGGCGCCAGCGTCTTTGTGCTCTACGGACTCAGGCGCGGCGCGCGCATATTCATGATTCCTTCCGGCGCCTGTTTTTTCGCCTTCGGCCTGCTCGGACTCACCGGCCACACACTCAACCTCTTTCATCTGCTCGGTGCATTCCTCGGCGTGTGCTTGAGTCACAACTACGCCATCTTTTCCGCCGAGAACGCCGGGCGCGGCGAACCTCCGCCCATCTCGATCCGCCTCTCGGCGCTCTGCACCGCCGCTTCCTTCGGTGTGCTTGCGCTCAGCCACATCCCGGTCGTCGCCGCACTCGGCTCCACTGTCGCGCTCATCGTGATCACCGCCCTCGTCATGGTTGAACTGGAACCGCTCGGCCGGAAAAACTGACGCCATGGCCGCCACGTTGACCACCACATGGGCCCGCTTGGTCCGCGAAAATCCGGACGCACTTGCGCTCATCGAAGCCGAAACCGCCCGCCGGTGGACGCGCGCCGAACTGACGGCGCATGCCGAATCCTGGCGCGCCGCACTTCCCTCCTCCGTCGCCCGCCGGCGCGTGGCCTTTGCCCTGCCCAACGGCCCCGGCTGGTTCGCCGCCTTCCTCGGCTTGCTCCTGGCCGACGCCATCCCTGTTCCCCTTGATCCCTCCGAACCCGTAACTTCTCAACGCAGCCTGGCGACCTCCGCCGACGCCGCCTTTGCCTGGATCGACGGCCAACTGGAAACGATCTCACCGCCCGTCCTTCAAAAAAAATCCGGTCTCTGCCTGATCAAGCTGACCTCGGGCAGCACAGGGCAACCGCGCGCGCTTGCCTTCACCCATGCGCAAATGCTCGCCGACGGCCGCCAGGTCTGCGCCAGCATGGGCATCACGCCGGACGACCTCAATTTCGCGGTTATCCCCTTCGGGCATTCCTACGGCCTCGGCAACCTCGTCGTCCCCCTTCTTGCCCAGGGCACTCCCATCGTCTGTGCAGGCGTGCCGCTTCCTCATGCGCTCGTCGCGGATATCGCCCGTTGGAAACCCACCGTATTCCCCGCCGTGCCCGCGCTCGTGCGTGCGCTCGCCGCCGCCGATCTCCCGGTCAACGCCCTTGCCAGCCTGCGCACGATCATCTCCGCCGGCGCACCTCTCGCCCCCGAAATCGCTAGAGCCTTTCACGCCAAATTTTCGATCACCCCCCACAGCTTTTACGGCTCCAGCGAAACCGGCGGCATCACCTATGATCGCTTCGGCGAGGCCACGCTGACCGGCCGCAGCGTCGGCACCCCACTTGACGGCGTGACGCTGACACCGATCCGCGGTGGACGTGTTCGCGTAACCAGTGCCGCGGTTGCACGCCCGGGTTCTTTCAGCCCTGCGGACAAAGCCTCCCTCAACGAACACGGGGAACTCGTCCTCCACGGACGCGCCGGCCGTCTCGTGAAAATCGCCGGCCGCCGTCTCGATCTCGCAGGACTGGAACAGGTTTTCCGCAGCCTGCCCGAAGTGCAGGATGCGTTTATCGCACCTCATCCGCAGACGCCCGACGAACTCGCCGCCGTCGTCGCCACTGCGCTCCGTGCGGACGAATTGCGCACGCGCCTCCGTGTTCAACTCGCCGCTTGGAAGATGCCTCGGCGTTTTGTGATCGTTCCGGAGTTTCCGCTCACCGCCCGGGGGAAACCCGACACCAAGGCGCTTCTCACCCTGCTGGCCCGCTGAATTCTCACGTGGAAACATCCGATCCAGTTTCGTCTTCCCCGCCAACTTTCCCGGCCCGACAAGGCGGGGCGCAGGTTTTCACAGACCGGTTCAGAACCTACTGGCAGCTCAAGCAAGCGGGCACCTTTTTGGGCATGTCGCTGTTCTTTGTCTGCTATTTCGCCGTCCTCAACCATCCGTTTTTTCCCGTCACGACGATGCCGCTCACGGCCGTCGACGGATGGATCGGGTTCCAACCGGCGGCCCTGTTTTTTTATGTCACGCTTTGGATTTACGTGCCACTCCTGCCGGCACTGATCACGGAACGCCGGGAACTTATCCGTTACGCCATCGCCGCGGCCGCCCTGAGCGTCATCGGCCTCGCGATCTTCATCTTCTGGCCGACGACCATCCCCCGTCCTGACATCGACTGGAGCCTTCATCCGTCGGTCTCGTTCCTCAAGACGATCGATGCCTCCGGCAACGCCTGCCCGTCACTTCACGTCGCCTTCGCCGTGTTCACGTCGCTGGGTTTGGAACGCCTGCTGCGCCAGCTCCATGCGGGTGCAATGATGCGCACGGTCAATTTTTTCTGGGGAGCCGTCATTGTTTATTCAACGCTCGCCATCAAGCAGCATGTCTCCATCGACGCGCTTGCCGGCCTGCTGCTCGGCACGGCGGTGGCCGGCGCCTGTTTTTCCACACGCCCTTTGCTGACCGTCACCCTCGTGACCAAGTTTTCCGCGTTGCTCCTCTGGTTCACGGGACTGCCGCTGCCGTGGGCTATCCTCCTGTTTTTAAGCTGCGACGGCTTTGTGGCCTACAATCTTTTCGCGCCAAACTCACAGTGGCTTTGCCGGGTCTTCACCCGCTTCCAGACCGACCAGAATGAAATCTGGCTGACCATTGATGACGGCCCGGACGCAAGCGACACTCCACGCCTGCTGGAACTGTTCGACCGCCATCAGGCCAAGGTGACGTTTTTTCTCATCGGCGAGCATGCCGCCCGCCATCCCGCGCTGGTCACTGAAATCCATCAACGCGGCCACGAAATCGGCCACCACACCCACACTCATCCGATGGCCGATTTTTGGTGCGCATTTCCTCGTCGCGTTTCCCGCGAGCTCGATGACGCCCTGGTCGTGCTGGCGAAATCAGGTGTTTATCCGCAGCGTTTCCGCGCACCGGTGGGCATCAAAAACTTCTTTCTCGCCGGCTCGCTCGCGGCTCGCCGCCTCGCCTGCGTGGGCTGGAGCGTGCGGAGCGGCGACGCATTCGCCCGCGATCCCGATGTCGTCGTAAACCGCATCATGAAACGCGTGCGCCCGGGCGACATCGTGGTGGTGCATGAAGGCGACCGGCTTCACCCCGCGGTGCGTGTCGAAGCGATTGCCCGCTTGCTCGAGGCCTTTTCAGCGCGCGGCATCCGCTGCGTCATACCGACGGCGGCGCAACTGCGCTAGGCCGTCGTCGCCACCAGCGTCGCCTCGATCTCGATCATGAGCGCGGCACGGCAGATGTCCGTGTGCAGCCACATGACTTTGTCACCCGGCAAAAGCAGCTTCCCCTCAAGCGCACGGGCCGCCGCCTGATAATCATCCGCGTGCCGCAGATAGATTTTGAAATGGCGTTCCCATCCTCCATCCGCACCGAGCCGGTCGCCCAGATCGCATTCGCATGAAATCAAACGGAGATTATCCAGTGTGCAGTCGATCTGCCCGGCCAGATCGTCGGGTGCGACGGTCGCATGACCTTTGATCGCCGCCGTCCCGGAAATAAAAATCCACGGGCGTCCCGTCGACTCCACCCGCGTCGCCCGGGAAAAACTGGGGGAACGAGGCCCGTGCTCGGGCGGATACTCGTAGGCCGGCACCTGTTCGGGATTTTCGAAATGCGTCGGCGGCCGGGAGGTCGCCGCGAAGATCACCGCCAGCCGTCCGTCCTCACCGCCCACCGCAGAGGCGGCGGGCATGTGATGCTCACAGGACTCGCCCAACGCCGCCTCAAACGCCAGCGAACGTCCCGCGCAAAAAAGCCGATAGTTTTCCATGCCCTCCGGAGAAGACGCATTAATCTTCGGCACATAGTTCCAGACGCGCGCCAATTGCCGCCCCTGCACGGCCGCGAGCAGACGCGCGTAAAGCCGCCGAGTCTGTCCGGCCAAGTCTGCCTCCAGCGACTCCACCGCCACTCCGATCAAAAAATCACCCTGTTGAAACAGCAGGAAACCCTCGCACTGACCGGCCGGCTTGGCGTCACGAAACAGAGTTTCAACCATCACGCCGTCGAGCACCGGAATGGAAAGGGCAAGCACATCATCCGCACGGCTGGTATTTCCGAATTTCAGGTTGAATCCGGCGATGGATGACGACGGCTCCATCAACGAAAATCGCCCGCGCTCCAAAGCGGTGCGAACATCCCGGCCGGATAAAAAAGACAGTTCATAGGCGAGCAAAGTCCAAGGCTCGCGGGAGACAACACGACCGCCGTTCCCCTCCTTCAAGTTAAATATGAAACCCGTGCCACGCCCGCCGCGCCAACGCGTTCCTTGACTTTCCCGCACTCCCGCCGATATCTGTGCGATCTTGATGCGAAACATCATTCAGGCGCTTCGACTTATCTAGACGCACGATCCGAGAGGGCCGCGTGTTCGGCTGATCGTGCGTCCGCTGTTAAGTCCCGCGCCTTTCCCGGTTTTGCCGGCGGAGAGGTTTTAACTGTATAAACCATCCTGTTTTAATGTTTCATTGTTTCGCCCATGCAACCCGCTCCCGTTAAGAAATACCGCCCGTTCCCGCCGGTTGATTTGCCCGACCGCCAATGGCCTTCCCGCGTGCTCACGCACGCCCCCGTCTGGTGCAGCGTCGATCTCCGCGACGGCAACCAGGCCCTCGCCCAGCCCATGAACGTCGAGGAGAAGCTCGAATACTTCGCCATGCTGGTGAAGATCGGCTTCAAGGAAATCGAGGTCGGCTTCCCGTCCGCATCGCAGATCGAATTCGATTTCTGCCGCCGTCTGATCGACGAAAACCGCATCCCCGACGACGTCTCCATCCAGATCCTCTGCCAATGTCGCGAGGAGCTCATCACCCGCTCGCTCGAGGCCTTGAAGGGCGCGAGGAACGTCATCTTCCATCTCTACAACTCCACTTCGCCCAAGCAGCGCGACTACGTTTTCGGCGCGAGCAAGGCCGACATCGTGGCCATCGCCGTGAAAGGCGTCTCTCTGCTCAAAAAGCACGGCCAGGCGCTCATCGACGCCGGCACGCGCCTGCGCCTGGAGTATTCGCCCGAGAGCTTTACCAGCACCGAGCTGGAGTTCGCCTTGGAGATTTGTGAGGCCGTCACCGACGTGTGGCAGCCAACCAAGGCCAACAAGATCATCCTCAATCTCCCCGCGACGGTCGAGTATGCGACGCCCAACGTCCACGCCGACCAGATCGAGTGGATGTCCACGCACCTCACGCGGCGCGACGCCACGCTCATCTCTCTGCACACCCACAACGACCGTGGCACCGGCGTGGCCGCCACGGAGCTGGCGCTCCTCGCCGGCGCGGACCGCGTCGAAGGCACGCTCTTCGGCAACGGCGAACGCACCGGCAACCTCGACATCGTCACGGTCGCGCTGAATCTCTACACGCACGGCATCCACCCGAACCTCGATTTCTCGGATATCAACGGCATCCGCGAAACCTACGAGCGTTGCACGCGCATGGAAGTGCATCCGCGCCATCCTTACGCGGGCGAGTTGGTGTTCACTGCATTCAGTGGTTCACACCAGGATGCCATCAAAAAATCGTGGCCGTTCCAAAAGCCCGACCGCCCGTGGGACGTGCTCTATATTCCCATTGATCCGGCCGACATTGGTCGCAGCTACAAGGCGATCATCCGCATCAACTCGCAGTCCGGCAAAGGCGGCGTCGCCTACATCCTGGAAAACGACTTCGGCTACCAGTTGCCCAAGCTCATGCACAAGGAGATCGGCAAGATCGTCAACGATCTCGCCGATTCAAAGGGCGCCGAACTCACGCCGCAGGACATCCATGATGTGTTCGTCAGCGAATATATCGGCCGCTCCACGCCGGTCGCGCTGAAGGAATTCCGCACGATCGAGCGCACCAGCACGGTCACCTGCCAGGCCGACCTGCTCGCCTACGGTCAGGAGAAAATCCTCACCGGCACGGGCAACGGTCCCATCGACGCATTCGTGCAGGCGCTGCGCTCGGCCGGACTGCCGAAGTTCGAACTCCTGAGCTACTCCGAGCACTCGCTCGGCAGCGGTGCCGAAGCGCGTGCGGTTTCTTACATCCAGATCAAGACAGAGCGTGGCCACACGTTCTTCGGCGCGGGCATCGACACCAACATCGAGCTCGCCTCGATCAAGGCCGTCGTCAGCGCGCTCAACCGCGCCTTGGCCAAAGCCTGATCACCGGCTCTTCGACGGGCGTCGTGAAAACGGCGCCCGTTTTTTATGCCCGGCCTACGCGCCTGAAGAGCCAGGTTCCGAGCGCGATGTAGAGCACGGGGGCGACCCACAGGAGCAGATCGGGGCGAAGCGCCGGCTGCTTGTCGAGCCAGCCCACGATCACATTGAGGAAGTAGTAACCCAGCGCGAGACCGAGTGCCAGGCCGAGGTTGGCGGTGGTTTCCTTGCGGGAGATTTTAATACCGAGCGGAATCGCGATGATCGTGAACGCCAGAATCGTAAACGCGTTGGCGATCTTCTCGTGGAGCGCGATCGACACGGCCATGCGTTCCCGCGCCGAGGCGTGGGTGGTTTCGAGGCGTTTTCGTTCATCGAGCAGCTGCGAGAATGTCAGCCAGCTCAGCTTTCTGTTGAACTGCTGCTTTCCGAAAATGTTGTCGAGCTTGAGGTCGATCGCCATCTGGTCGGAAGTGCCGATCGGATGCGGCGTGGTAAAATCCTCGGGATTCTTTTCGTCGCGCGTCTCAACGGAGACGTTGGACAGGGTCAGGACGAGTTTATTGTCCGCCGCGACGTAATCAACATGGCCCGACTTGGCGCGGGCGAAGAGCTTGACCCGTTTTTGGTCGTCGAGCTGCCAGAGCCAAAAATCCTTCATTTGTTCGCCATCCTTGCGGTTCACATAAACCACCACTCCGGGAAAATTCCGGATGAAGGTCTTCGGCACGATAAAGCTGAGCGGATTTTGCCGCACCGCTTCATTCAAGGTCTCGCGATAAGCCGTGCGGGACCGAGGCATGTAATAGCAGTTGATCGCCAGCCCCGCGATTATGCCGAGCACCGCGATCATAAAAATCGGCCGGGCCACATAGCCCAGACTCAACCCCGCCGCTCGCATCGCGGTGATTTCCTGTTGGGACGACATGCGCCCGAGCACCAGCAGCACCGCCGTGAGCATGCCCATGGGCAGCGCGTGCACCGCCACATAGGGCGCCAAAAGCGCGGTGAGTTTAACAAAGGATTCGATCGAAAGCTGCCCGGCCAACATGTAGCCAATCAAGTCCTTGAAGGCGTTGCCTACGATCAACACGAAGGCAAACAGCCCTGCCGCCACAAGACAGGAAAACAACACGCTCGCGAAGATGTGGCGGTGGAGAAGTTTCATTGGGGAGACAGGCCGTGAGAGTTGAGACCCCGAGGTTGGGAGGAAAGCCCAAACGAACACTCGGTCGTTGCCGTCCGCCGCCCGACCCTCAACGTTCCGTCCCTCAACTCAGATGAAATTCACGCCCGCCAAAGCGCCGCTCACCGGCGAAACCCTCGACTCTCTCACCGCGCGCCTGCGCGAAAAGGGTGAGCCGGCTTTCCGCGCGAAACAGATTCTGGAGTGGGTTTATAAAAAACGCGCCCGCACTTGGGACGACATGACCAACCTCTCCAAGCCACTCCGCACGTGGCTCGACGAGACATTTGAACTCATGCCCGCCGCACTCGTCTCCGGCAAACAGTCCACCGACGTCACCGACAAGCTTCTCCTCGAAATGGGCGACAAGTCCCTGATTGAGACGGTCATCATCCGCGTCCCGCAGGAAGGCGTCGGTCTCGACGAATCCCGCAAGACCATCTGCATTTCCACCCAGGTCGGCTGCGCGATGGCGTGCGCGTTCTGCGCCTCCGGCCTCGCCGGACTCAAGCGCGACCTCAACGCCGGCGAGATCGTCGCCCAGCTTCTCCAAGTCTGCTACCGCGAGGATGCCCGCACGCCGCGCGCCCGCATGGAGCTGGCTTCCTTCGACAACATCGTGGTCATGGGCATGGGCGAACCGCTGGCCAACTACGACAACATCATCCGCGCACTCACCATCGTAAACGCCGAATGGGGCCTCGGCGTCGGCGCCCGCCGCATCACGCTTTCGACCAGCGGGCTCGTTC
Organism: Rariglobus sp.; assembly: GCA_035493815.1. GTDB lineage: Bacteria > Verrucomicrobiota > Verrucomicrobiia > Opitutales > Opitutaceae > Rariglobus. The sequence goes on along the minus strand of DATJHQ010000007.1, from coordinate 74,919 downwards.
CGAAAATCCTCAAGCTCGCCGAGGAGCCGCTTGGCATCCGCCTCGCCATCTCGTTGCATGGCGCGACCGACGAGGTCCGCGAGAAGATCATGCCGGTCAACAAGGCCTATCCGCTCGAAAAACTTCTGCCCGCGATCAAGGCCTTCAACGAGAAACACGGCCGCATGGTCACGCTGGAGTTCATCCTCATCGAAGAGGTCAACGACATGCTCGACCAGGCCGAAAAACTCCGCGACATCGCCCGGGATCTGCACGCCCACGTTAACCTTATCCCCTATAACACGGTGGAAGGGCTCCCTTGGAAACGCCCCTCGATCACCCGCCAGGAGCGTTTTGCAGATGTTCTTCGTGCAGCACGTATTTCCGTCACACTTAGACGCGAAAAAGGCCACGATATCGACGCCGCCTGCGGTCAATTGCGCTTAAAAACAGAGAAAGACCGCGAACTGGCAGCGAGTTAAGATAGCACGCCGGGCGCGCGAGGCATGTGCTGTGCTACTCGGGGAGGTCCGTCGCCTCGCCATGTCTCAGCCCACTCCACCCCCACGCAATCCGGCCGCCCTCTGCCGCCTCTACGCGCCTGTGGTGGCCACGTTGGTTGCAGGGCTGGCGTTCTCCATCGCGCTTTTCCTCACCATCCGCAGCTGGGAGCGCCGTGAAACCCAGGCCGCCGTCTTGGCCGCCGCATCACAGCGTGTCGAATTGTTGCGTGAATCGCTGGGCAACTCGCTCGAGGCGCTGCATTCGTTGCGGTCCTTTTTCGAGGCGCAGGGAGCCGACCGAGTCGATTATGGGCATTTCCAGCAATTCGTGCGCGGGATTCTCGCCCGTCACCCGGAGTTGCAGGCGCTTTCCTGGACGCCGCGCGTGCCCGCTGCGCAGCGCACCGCGTTTGAATCGCAAGCCCGCGATGAAGGCCTGAATGGGTTTGAATTCACGGAGCTCGATCCGGCTACGGATCACATGGTGCCCGCCCGCATCCGTCAGGATTATTATTATCCCGTTTACTTCATCGAACCGCTGGATCGCAACCAAGCCGCGCTCGGCTACGATCTCAACGGCCGCATCACCACCCTCATCAAAGCCCGCGACACCGGTGACGCCGTCTCAACTCCGCCCATCCAGCTCGTGCAGGAGGAGCGGCACGAACCCGGATTTATCGTTTATCTGCCTCTCTTTTCCAGTGCGACGGCCAACACCGTCGAAGCGCGTCGCAAAGAAAACATCGGCTTCGTCGCCGCTGTCTTTCGCGTTGCCGATCTGGTCAACCCCGCCCTCGCAGGACTGCAGGACCTGCGAGTTCACGTCAGCGACGTCGCTGCCGGCTCAGCGCTCGGCTACGACGTCCCACACAACGACTCGCAGCCTGATTCGACCGATCTGGCGCCCTGCGTTCTGCCGCTCTCCTTCGCGGGTCGCGACTGGTTGCTCACATTCACGCCGTCCGAACATTTCGACGGAGGCCGCCGCCCGTGGCAGTCATGGACCGTGCTCGTTGGCGGATTGCTGCTCACCAGCCTGCTCGCCGGCTACATCCTCGGCGATCTCCGGCGCGACACCGAGGTCGCCCGCGCCAACGCCGCCCTGCAGGTCGAGGTCGTGGAACGCAAGCGCGCCGAGGAATCCGCCGCCGCCGCCAACCGTGCGAAATCCGATTTTCTCGCCAGCCTCAGTCACGAGATCCGCACGCCGCTCAATTCCATTCTCGGCTACGCCCAGATCATCGGCCGCGATCCCGATCTCCCACGCCGTCACCACGACGCCGTCGGCGCCCTCGCCAACAGCGGCCAGCATCTGCTCGGTCTGCTCAACGCCATCCTCGACCTTTCCAAAATCGAGGCCGGCCGCATGGACGTGCAACGCGAGGTCTTCGACCTGCACGCGCTCGTTCACGGCATCGCCGAGATGTTCAAGCCCGCCTGCGCCGAAAAAAACCTCACCCTTCGCGTCGGTCTCGTCGGCGATGGCGCGCAGCCCGTCGTCGGTGACGAGGGCAAGCTCCGCCAAGTGCTCATCAACCTCATCGGCAACGCCATCAAGTTCACTCCGCGTGGCGAGATTCTGGTGGGCCTCGGCACCGCCGGCGATGATCTCTGGCGCTTCGAGGTCATCGACACCGGCATCGGTCTCTCGCCCGATGAACGCGCGGGCCTCTTCGCCCCTTTCCATCAAACGACCATCGGGCGTCGCTACGGCGGCACGGGACTCGGCCTCGCCATCGCCCGCCGGCAAGTCGAGTTGATGGGAGGCATGATCGAAGTTCAGTCGGAACCGGGTGTCGGCTCCCGTTTCCAGTTCACCTTGCCTTTGCCCGCATCGGTCGTGCCGGCGAGCATCACGCTCGGCCCCCTGCCCAAGCTCGCCGCCGGCGTCACCGTCCGAGCGTTGGTCGTCGACGACAACCGCGACAACCGCATCCTGCTCACCCGCCTGCTCGCCGATCTCGGCTGCCGCGTCGCCTCCGCCGCCAACGCTTCTTCAGCACGCGACATCGCACTATGTGCTCCCGACATTCTCTTCATTGATGTCTTGCTCGGCGAAACCACCGGGCCCGCCCTCGTCGCCACCCTGAGGACGGACGGACTTCCCGATACCGTGCCGGTCATCTATCACACCGCCGCGCTGCTCAATCACCAAGACCACGACGCCATCCGCGCCGACGGCGGCACCTTGCTCGCAAAACCCTTCCGGCTCGAAGACCTTTGCACCTGCCTGCTGCGCGTGCCCGGCGCCCGCTTCGAGGAAATCCCCGGCACACCCGCCCCGCCACCGCTCGAGCTTGATCGCATCGTTCTTCCGCAGGAGCTCTGCACCCGCATGACTGTCGCCGCCGAGCTGCACAGCACCACCGTGCTCAAAGCCTGCCTGGACGATCTTCGCGCCCTCGGCGGGCCGGCCGTGCCGTTCGCCGACCACCTGCGCCACCTCCTGCGCGCCTATGACCTCGCCTCGATCGCACGTCTGTTGACGCGCGTGCAGGTCGAGTCGCCCGCCGAAACCAAAAATCCTGTTTTGACCTCATGAGCACTTCCCCGACCGACCTGATTCTTGTGGTGGACGACCAGCCCGCCAACCTTGCCGTGCTCGGTGACCTGCTGGAGCCCGCCGGTTATCAACTCCTCTCCGCCACCACCGCCGACGACGCCCTTCGCATCGCGCGAAAAGCCCGTCCTCATCTGATTCTTCTCGATGTCGTCATGCCCGGCACCGACGGCATCACCACCTGCCGCAAGCTCAAGGCCGCCGAGTCCACCCGCGACATCCCCGTGATCTTCATCACCGGTCGGAATGAAACGGCCACCCGGGTGGAAGGCTTCGATGCGGGAGGCGTCGATTACATCGTTAAACCCTTCGAAGCCTCCGAAGTGCTCGCCCGCGTGCGCACCCACCTCGAACTCGCCCGCGCCCGTCGCGAACTTTCCGCACGCCTCGAAGAACTGCGCGCCGAAGTCGCCAGGCGCGAAGCGGCCGAGACCGCCCGGCGCGAAGCCGACGAACGCCTCTGCGCGCTCTCCGCCCGCGAAGCCCGCAAGTGGAACGTCACCGGCCTCGTCGGCCGCAGTCGCGCCCTCACTGCGCTTCTCCGCGAAATCGAACAGCTCCAAGGCTTCGGCCGAGCCGGCGTGCTGCTCGTCGGCGAGAGCGGCACGGGCAAGGAACTCGTCGCGCGCGCCCTGCACACCGGCAGCCCGCGCGCCTGCGGTCCTTTCATTCCCGTCAACTGCGTCGCCGTCCCGAGCGAGTTGATGGAATCGATGTTCTTCGGCCACATGAAAGGAGCCTTCACCGGCGCCACCTCCGATCGGAAAGGCTTCTTCGAACTCGCCAACGGCGGCACCCTCTTCCTCGACGAAATCGGCGACATGCCCGCCGCACTTCAGGCCAAGCTGCTGCGCGTGCTCGAAGACGGTCGCGTCACTCCGCTCGGCGCCACGGCCGAACGTCAGGTGGACGTGCGCATCGTCGCCGCCACCAACGCCCACCTCGAAGCCCGCATCGCCGCCGGCACGTTCCGACAGGACCTCTACTTCCGCCTCGCCCGCACCAGCGTGCGCGTGCCCCCGCTGCGCGAGCGCCAGGAGGACATCCCGCTCCTCGCCGCGCACTTCATCGCACATTTCTCCGCCGAGATGAGCATGCGCCCGCCGGCGATTTCCTCCGACGCACTCGCCTTGCTCGCCAACCATACCTTCCCCGGAAACGTGCGTGAACTGCGCAATCTCATCGAGAGCGCGCTCATCGCCAGCGGCGGCCGTGAGATCACACCTACGCACCTGCGTTTCCTCTCTTCCACCCCTGCTCCGGAGACACCCGCGCTGACCCCGCCTTCGTCCAGCGGCGAGACTGAGAACGCCAAACTTCCCATCAATCTCGAAGCGGCCGAACGCACGTTGATCCGCCGTGCCGTCTCCCAGACCGGCGGCAATATCGCCGAGGCCGCCCGCCTGCTCGGCGTTCACCGCACGCGCATCTACCGCGTCCTCGCCGACACCGCCGAATGACGTCGCCCCTGTCGCCCACGCGACACTTGCGACACTCCAGCGACCGCCCCACGCAACCTTCCTTTGCTCGAATTAATTTTAAACAAAACGAAACAAGCAGGTTACAAATCCATAAAAACCCCTGGCACAAGCGTCGCTAAAGGTCGTGGCACTGCGATTCCCGCAGTTTCCAGAACAAGACACCACGCAACGCCATGAAATTCACGCCAACTCGTTTCATTCCCGCCCTTCCGGCGCGCAGCTCGTCGCTGCTCGCGCTGTGCGCCCTGCTCGCCGCTCCTTTCCTTCCCTCCGTCGCGCGCGCCGAAGATGCCGCCCCGGCGCCGTTCAGCAAAGTCCACGCGCTCCTCAATGTGGAAGTCTCCGACGCCTACATCACGCCCCGCGGTCTCGTTGTCCAAAACAACGGCGTCATCGTGCAACCGCTGCTCATCCTTTTCTGGGATCTCTATTCCGCCGGCAAAGACAGTAACGGCTTCATCGATGACGTCACGTTGAACACCGGCATCTGGAACAGCATTCACTCGAACCGGGAAGGCGCCACCCCCAGCTACTGGCGCGAGATCGATCCCTTCGCCGGATTCACCGTGAAGTTCGACAAGAAGTGGGTGTTCGACATCGGTTACACCGCTTTCAAAAGCACGAGCGACGACTACAAGACCTCGACCAATCTCGACCTCAAGCTCACCTACCACGACACGTGGTTCGACAAGGTCTCCATCAATCCCTACGTCGAATTCTTCGATGAGGTGAACAACAAGGCCACCGTCTCACTCGGCGGCACGCTTCACGACACCGGTTATTATTTCCAAATCGGTGCTACGCCCGCCTACACGATTCCAGGCACTAAGGTGAAACTGGAACTCCCCAGTTACTTCACCCTCGTTTCGTCCAACTTCTATCACAAGTTCAGCGGCGCCGACGGCGGCTCAGGCGTCGGCCTCTACACCACCGAGTTGAAGGCCTCCATGCCTCTCCCCATCTCGCCCGCCTACGGCTTCTGGAGCGCCTATGCCGGCGTCCAATATTACCACCTCATCAACGACGGTCTTATCGACGGCAACCAGGCGCTCGGTGCCACCCGCGACCGCGATCTCGTCCAATTCCACACGGGCGTGACCGTCTTCTTCTAAACCGGCCATCGCCAACACCCGGGATCATTTCCAATGGATAAAACTCCGTCACTGTCCGTCTCCGCCGAGCCTTATCCCTTCGATCTGGTCCCGGGAAAGTGCGCGCTGCTCATCATCGACATGCAGCGCGACTTTCTCGAACCGGGAGGCTTCGGCGCGATGCTTGGCAACGACGTCGGCCAGCTTCGCCGCACCATCGAGCCCAACAAACGCCTGCTCGCCGCATGGCGCGCGAAAGGCCTCATGGTGATGCACACCCGCGAAGGCCACCGGCCCGATCTCGCCGACCTGCCTCCCGCCAAAAAAATCCGCGGACGCAGCAAAACCTGTATCGGAGATAGTGGCCCGATGGGGCGCATCCTCGTGCGCGGCGAAGCCGGCCACGACATCATCCAGGAGCTTTATCCGCTGCCCGGAGAACCCGTGATCGACAAGCCCGGCAAGGGTGCCTTCTGGGCGACCGACCTGCACGGGATACTTCAGAACCAGGGCATCACCCAGCTCATCGTCACGGGCGTCACCACGGAAGTCTGCGTCAACACCACCGTGCGCGAGGCCAATGACCGCGGCTACGAATGCCTCGTGCCCGAAGACTGCGTCGGCTCCTACTTCCCGGAATTCCACGAAATGGGCCTCAAAATGATCCAGGCCCAGGGCGGCATCTTCGGCTGGGTAACGCACTCCCATCAGATCCTCGCGGCGCTCGACTGACAGGACGGGCGCACGCTTTCACACCACGCTTCGTTTTCAAATTTTCAGCATCAGCTCATCCAACACAGGGGAAACCAACACATGACCACCATCGCCAAGCCCAAACTCTGGGTGCCGGGAGACTGGAACGCCTTCTTCGGCTTCGGGACCAACATCCTCGTCAATCTGCTCACGCTCACCGCGCTTCTGCGCTTCGTCCTCAAAATGCCCGACACGCTCGTCTTCGGACGCATCCTGCCCGCCGTCGGCCTGATGATGTTCCTGAGCACGATGTATTACGCGTTTCTGGCCTACCGCCTCGCCAAGAAAACCGGCCGCAACGACATCTGCGCCCTGCCTTCCGGCATCAGCGTGCCCCACATGTTTATCGTCACGTTCGTCGTGATGATGCCGATCGGTCTCTCGACCGGTGATCCGATGAAAGCCTGGTCCGCCGGTCTCACTTGGGTGTTTGTCCAAAGCTTCGTGCTGATGGCGGGCGGATTTATCGCCCCCATCATCCGCAAGATCACGCCGCGCGCCGCGCTGCTCGGCACGCTGGCGGGTGTTTCCATTTCGTTCATCTCGATGGCGCCGGCCCTGCAAATGTTCATGACCCCGCTCATCGGTCTCGTGTGCTTCGGCATCATCTTGATGAGCTGGTTCGGCGGCGTCCAATACGGCAAAATCCCCGCCGGTCTGGTGGCCATCGCCGCAGGCTCGTTGATCGCATGGGGCTCCACTGCACTGGGCTTCAACTTCGGCGGCATGAACGTTTCCGCCCTGGCGCAATCCGTGACGAGCTTCGGCTTCCACATTCCCCTGCCGGCATTCTCCAGCGTATTCGGCGGCTTTGAATTCCTCGGCGTGATTTTGGTGACGGCGATTCCCTTCGGTATCTACGATCTCGTCGAAGCGATGGACAACGTCGAGAGCGCCTCGGCGGCGGGCGACAGTTATCCGACCACCCGTGTGCTCACCGCCGACGGCGTGGTGAGCCTCATCGGCTGCCTCATGGGCAATCCTTTCATCAACGCGGTTTACATCGGCCATCCCGGTTGGAAGGCGATGGGAGGCCGCATCGGCTACTCGGCCGCGACCGGCATCATGGTGATTCTACTCTGCTGGTTCGGCACCATCTCGGTGATCTCCGCAATCATCCCCACCATCGCAATTCTCCCGATTCTGCTCTACATCGGCATGTTGATCGGCTCGCAGGCGTTCCAGGAAACGCCCAAGCGCCATGCCCCTGCCATCGTCCTCGCCATCGTGCCCTCGATCGCCAGCTGGGGCCTCACGGTGATCAACAGCTCTCTCGCCTCCGTGGGTGTTTTCTCGGTCTCCGACGAACTCGCCGGAAAAATGATCAACAACGGCGTCTTCTACCGCGGGCTCGAAACCCTCGGCGGTGGCTCCACGCTCGGCGGACTGATCTTGGGGGCGGTCGCCGTCTGCATCATCGACCGCAACCTGATCAAAGCCTCCGGCTTCGCCATGGCGGGCGCGATCCTCACCTTCTTCGGCCTGATGCATGGTTCGCACATCGGCATCGGCCAGACGCCTTGGGTGGCGGCCAGTTATCTGGTGATGGCGGGTATTCTCATAGGCTGCGCCAAGTTCTCCAACCTGCCCGTTCAACAGGAAACCCCGGAACACAGCGAAGAACCCGTCAACGCCTCCTACTGATACAATCCGCCTCCGCACCCGCATGAAACGTTACGTCGAAGCCGATCCCTACGCCTGGCCCTACAATGGTGAACTCCACCCGGAAAATACCGTCGTGCTCGTCATCGACATGCAGACGGACTTCTGCGGGCCGGGCGGCTACGTCGACAAGATGGGCTACGACCTCTCGCTCACGCGTGCTCCGATCGGACCGATTCAAAACGTCCTGCATGCCGCGCGCGCCAAGGGCTTTCACGTGATGCACACACGCGAAGGCCACCGGCCCGACCTCTCCGATCTTCCCGCCAACAAGCTCTGGCGCAGCCAGCGCATCGGCGCGGGGATCGGGGATGTCGGGCCCTGCGGCCGCATTCTCACCCGCGGAGAACCGGGGTGGGATATCATCCCCGAACTTTATCCGCTTCCCGGAGAAGCGATCATCGACAAGCCCGGCAAGGGCTCCTTTTACGGCACCGACCTCGACATGCTGCTCCGTCGGAAAGGCATTCAAAACATCGCCCTCGCCGGCATCACCACGGATGTGTGCGTGCACACCACGATGCGCGAGGCCAACGACCGCGGTTTCGAATGCCTCATGCTTTCCGACTGCACCGGCGCCACCGATTACGGCAACTACCTCGCCGCCCTTAAAATGATCAAGATGCAAGGCGGCGTCTTCGGTGCGGTCGCCGGTTCATCCGCTTTCATCAAGGCTGTCAGTGTCTGATTTTCCTCCGTGTCGGACGTCATAAAAATGGAAATGTTTATTCCATCTCTGCTTTGCACAGCCTCCCGCAGTGCTGGCTTTCCAAGCAGCCCTGCTTTTGCTTGGCTTGATTTTCTTCCGTGGCCTTTCCATCCAAATCCGACTTCGCACCCGTTTATCCGCGCATTGAACTGCACAACCTCGCGAGCATCGTGGAGTGGCAGGACACCATCGCCTGGGAGTCCTTCATAGACGGCGTCGAAATTCACCGGCTCTACGGTGACGGCGTCCTCGGCCCGAGCGCCGCCCTGCTCCGTTTTCGCAAGGCCGGCAAGGTCACGCTCCACCGTCATACCGGCTACGAACACATCATTGTGCTCGCCGGCTCGCAGCGCGACCAGAACAGCGTCGCCACCACAGGCACACTCATCATCAATCCCCCCGGCACCTCCCACAGTGTCGTGAGCGAAGCCGGCTGTATTGTCCTGGCGATCTACGAAAAGCCCGTGGAATTCGTGCCCTTGGCCGAAACAACCAAGCCCTGAATCTCCTGCTGCGAATTCAGCAGCATTCATGACAGCCCTGTTCGCGCATAATCATTTGCATACTAAAGTGATATTTGATGCGTATGGCGTCCACATGTCCCCAACCGTCAAAAAACCCTGCGCCGGCCGGTATCTTTTCATTTTGGGAATCATGCTCGCATTGACAGGTGGTCCGACCTGCGCCCTCGCCCAATCACAACCGGCAACAGCCACCGCTCCCGAAGAAACTCCGGCCGCCCCCAATCCGCCGGCAACAGGCTCCCCGACAAGCGTGGATGACTTTTTCCCCGCCGCTCAAAAAGCGGGCATGAGCATCGAGGAGCAAATCGCCATGCTTGAGCAGGTGGTAAGCAAGTTGAGTCAAATCGTAAACGCCCAATCGGCCACCGACGCCCAGATTCTTAATCTTAAACAATTCGAAGAGAAACTGGCCATCCTCAAGGCCCGACTTTTGATTCCCCGCATCAACGCTCTTCGCGCCGAAGCCGAAAAAGCCATCGCCGAAGGCCAATTCGATGACGCGGAAGTCAAACTTCACACCGCCCTTAATTGGCAGCGTCAGATCAACCGCAGCAAAGCCCCGGCCGGCATCAAGGACGTCTCCAATGAGAGAGGGCTTGTCATGTTGCTGCAGCAAACCGACGCCCAGCCCGCCATCCAGGCGGTCGCCAAGGATCTCGAGCTCGCCCGGCAAGCGGTCAAAGACAGCCGCCTCACCGAGGCGCAAGCCGCCTATGCACGCGCCCGCGAGTCGCAGCTCGACATCAACAAGCGATTCGTCGGCACCGTCTACGCCAGCCAGTCTGTCATCGCTCAAATCGATGCCGAGCTCGCCACCGCACAATCAACAAGCCTGTCCCGCGACATCCAGCTTCTCAACGACCAAGCCGACAGTGCCGCCAAAAATGGCAAACCCGGGGAAGCCGCCCGGCTTCTGCAGGATGCCATGCTGAAGCAACACACGTTCGAAACCTTGTATCCCAACGCCACGCCACCCGTAAGCCTCGACGATCTTGATCGCAAGTATCAGACGCTGCTTTCCCTCTCATCCATGGAGGCCATCGCCGGACTCGACCGGCAGTGTGCCGAACTGCTTCGCGCGGGCAGCATTCAACAAGCCATAACCGTCGCCCGCCAGGCGCACGACGCACTCGAAAAAGTTTGGCAGGAATTCCCCAAGAGCGACCGGCTGGACCGGCTGCTCATGCGGAAATTCATTTTTATCGGACTCCGGGCCGACGAGCTTCCGGCCATCCAAGAGCAGATTAACAGAATGCTTCTTCCCGTGCCCGCCCACCCCGGACTGCTGATGCAAAAGATCGAGGTGACCCAAGAGCTCTACGTCCGTATCGCGAACATAAACCCGAGCCGCAATCACGGCGCAAACCTTCCGGTCGATTCCCTCAATTGGAGCGAGGCCGACAATTTTTGCCTGCGCCTCTCCTGGCTCATGGGCGTCACCGTGCGCCTGCCCACCCTTGACGAATGGCGGGCTGCGACCGGCTCGATTTTTTCGCCGGGCTGGACGGCCGAAAATAGCGAGAATCACAGTCAGGAAACCGGCCGATCACCAGCCAACGCAGCCGGCTTTTATGATCTTACAGGAAATCTAGCGGAATGGCTGCAACCCACCACACCTCTCTCAAGCGAAGCCCCCATTGCAGGTGGCAGCTTCATGGATACAGCCGCAGACATCCAAAAGACCTCGGTCAAATCCCTGGATCGCACCACACGCAACCGCTACGTGGGATTCAGGATTGTAGTGGATAAAAACTAGCACGCAAAGCGGGCTCGGACTGGTCAAAAACACGCTTTCTGCGGTCGAAAATGGACAGACAAAACCACCTCCTGTTTTTTCCGTAACAAAAGCAATTTGTCATCTTCAACAGGCTCCGCCGTTACCCCGAATTGCATCATATGCCTGAATAGGCCTGTCGGGTGATCAAAAGATAGAACCATGTATATCTAAATCGTCTCGAACGCCTGAATTAATGCAAATAAACGGCCATTAAATTTTATATGTTTAGTTGCATGAATGGCTTATGAGTTCCATTAAAAGAACGTAAAAGATTCCATGGCATAAATCCCGCTTAATACACAACGAGCGCATAACACTCTAACCAGCCATCCTCGGTGTTGGTTTTGCCCGTGAAAACCAAGCACATTTCCAGCCTTCTTTTTATAAATTTACGTCAGGTCCGCTTCTTTAATCAGTCCGCTTAACTAACATGAAAATCAACTTACAACGTCTGAGCATTCTCGCTGTTTTCGCCACGATACCGGTGGTTGCCAGCTTCGCTGCTGTTCCCGCTATTTATTGGGATTCCAATCTCGGAACTGCTGGCGTCGGTGGAACCGGCACTTGGGTCAGCACATCCAGCACCAAGAACTGGGCCACGACCACAGCCGGCACGACGAATAGCAATTGGTCCAACACCAACACGCAGGCCATTTTTGATGGCACCGCCGGAACGGTCACCGTAAGCAACTCGGCAACGCCAGTGCTTGCCGCCCCAACGGACATCATCGTCAACGTAACCGGCTACACGCTGAATTTCAACAATGTGTCTCTTGCCGGCATGGGCACGCTTGCTCTGAACGCCGTCAGTGGAGAAACCATCATTGATTTCGGTTCCGCCGTAACCGCAACCTCCCTTGTATTTACCGATAGCAGCGCTGTTTCGTGGGCCAGTGGCACCATCTTGACCATCGTCAATTACTCCACCGCCGCCAACACGCTGAAGTTTGGCACCACCTCATCGGGCCTCACTCCCACCCAGCTCAGCGAAATCCGATTCGAAACTTCGCCCGGTGTTTACTCCGCCGCCGGCATCAATGCATCCGGCTTCGTGTCCGCCATTCCCGAACCAGCCACCACCGTCATGCTTGGTGCCGCCGCTGTTCTCGGCTTCGTAGTCTACCAACGTCGCCGTCCGACTGCCGCTGTTTCAACCAACTCGTAAGACTTTTCCAAAGTCGAAGGGTTTCATCCAAGGCTCCGATCCTTCAAGGACGGAGCCTTTTTGCCGGCCTTTCCTTTGCCTTCACTCACAGCCTTTTTTCGGAGCACCTCAAGCTCACGGGTTAAGTTTTAATCGCCATGGATTTTTCAAAGGAAAAAAATACCCGTTTCAATCCGCTTCATCCCGCCTACAAGCTGAATCTTTGGACGGTGGTTGAGACCAACTCAAAGCCGCGTCTCTACGTTTACTGGAAACGCCTGGGCGTGTTTTTGGCGGTTTTGGCGATCACAGGATGGCTATCGATTACCGGTGCCGCCTGGGCTTATTCGCGGTATCATCAGGGCTTCGTAAAAGCCGATTATTGGATGATCGCGATGCCTTGGCGCTGGCAGGAACATCGCCAAGCCTTGGGACGGTTCTACCTCGAACAAGCCCCCAAAGAATTCGAGAAGGCCGACTACGCAACGGGACTCGCCCACCTGCGCATCGGAGTGACGCGGATTCCGCAAGACTTGGCGGGGCGACAAATGCTGGCCCGCGCCTTCAATTCATTTGGCCGGCCGGAATTGGCCATCAACAGCCTGGAAGACGGACTGAAATGGGGTTCCAACGATATCGAATACCTCAAACTCCTCTTCGCCCTGCTTTTCCAAGTCCAGGACGACAAACGCGCATTGGATATCGCCACTCGAATTCTGCCCAAGAAACCGGACGACAAATTGCCCCACCTCTACACTGCGTTACAGGCCGCGACGGCTCATTACTATCGGGGAAATTACGATCAAGCCGAGCAAATCATAAAGCAGTGGGATTTGGGACGCTCGCTCAACGGCCCCATTCTGCTGGCAAAAATCGATTGGGAGCGCGGCTACCAGGACGCCGCCCTGCAACGCCTTGAAGAGGCCTTGAAACGTTTTGGCCCGGCGGATCCCCTCGTGCTTCAATTGATCTGGTTTTATCGCGAGACCGGGCAAAACGACAAAGCCACCGAGTATGTGCAGCTCCGCCGCATCAGCTCCACCGACGGCCCCGGCCCGCGCATCGACCTCCTGTATTCCTATTATCAGGAAAACAAACAAGAGCCCATGGCGCAGGAGACGGAAGCCTTTATCAGCACCTACGCGCACGATCATCTCGCCCTTCTGATGCTGGCTTGGTTTGGAGCCGATACCTGCAACGTCGCCCTTACCCAAAGAGTCCGGCAGATCGCGGCAGCCAACGGATATTCGCTGAACGGATTCACCTTTGCCTTGGTGCAGGCACAACTCACGGCCCAAAATTATCAAGCCGCTCTGACTTCGGCGATCGACGGGATAAAAGCACAGCGCAAAACGCAGGCCGATTTCAACGCACTCCTGTCCGGACTGGAATCCGTCGCCCTCTTCGCCAACGCCAACGGTCAGGACGCCTCGTTGCAGCTGAAATCATTTCTCAGTCAAAATAACCTGCGGGCAACGGACGCCGTATTGCTGGCCCGGCAATTACGCTTGGTAAACGCCAGCTCGGCCGCCCGCGACGTGCTCACCAACGCCATCGCGGTGGATTCCCTCAATCAAGCGGCCTTGACGGATCTGGTTCATTTGGATGCTGAAACCGACAACCGCTCCGGAGTCGTGGAAAATCTCCCAAAGCTGATCGCGATGCGTAAACCGTCTCGTGCTGTTTTGGAAGAATCCTTGATGACTCTTGATCCCATCAACGACGCAGCCTTGTTTCAGCAAACCAAACTGGCGTTAGCCAACTCATCACGCCAACAGGTGTCCGAGTAAGATTTTCACCCGACAGGCTCGCTAAATACGGCGTCAGGTTCCCGCCTTTCAAGCGAGAGATGCGGGCAGGTTCGGGCACCCGAATCGCATCGGGTTATTTTACCCGCTTTACAACATATCATTAAATACGCATGTATTGATGTGTAATGAATCCAGACCGGCCCATTTCCGCGCTCTTTGCCGAAAACCGCCCTCTTCGCTCGCTGGAGTTTTTCCCGCCAAAGGATGACGCCGGCGTGGAGGCACTTCGCCAGACCGCGACCGCACTCAAAAGCATTCCGTGGGATTTTGTGTCCGTAACCTACGGTGCCGGTGGCAGCACCCGGGAACGCACCGCCCAGGTCAGTGATTTTCTCCGCCGTGATTTTGGCCTCACCGTCATGCCCCATCTCACCTGCGTGGGCCACTCGCGCACTGAGCTCAATGCCATCGCCGACCGCATCTACGAAGGCGGTTTTCGCAACATCATGACACTCCGCGGCGATCCGCCCAAGGGTGCCACCGAATTCACCGTCGCCGCGGATGGCCTTCGCTACGCCAACGAACTCGTCAGCCTGTTAAAGACACGCCATCCCGATTTCTGCCTCGGTGTCGGCGGTTATCCCGAGAAACACCCCGAAGCCCCCTCGCTCTCGGCTGATCTCGACCGCCTCAAGCGCAAGGTAGATGCCGGCGCCGCCTTCGTCACCACCCAGCTCTTTTTCGACAACGCAATCTATCATCGCTTCGTTGAGAAATGCCGCACCGCCGGCATCACCGTTCCCATCGTGCCCGGCATCATGCCCGTGCTCTCGATCAAGCAGATCCAGCGCATAGCCACCCTTTCCGGAGCCTCCATGCCCGCCGCGTTGACACGCCGCCTGGAAGTCGCCGCTGAAAATCCCGATGTCGTGGAAATCATCGGCATCGACTGGGCGCTCACGCAGATCCGCGATCTGCTGGCGCACGGAGCGCCCGGCTATCATCTCTACATTTTGAATCGCGCCAAAAGCGCGCTCGCACTCGCCGCCGGTCTGGCGGCGTAGTGCCTCCCTCGCTTATCCGCCGGCCAACACCGGACGGAAGCCAGCCTCGGCCAGGATACGGGCGACCTCGTCACGTTTGTCGCCCTGTATCTCAATCTGCCCGTCCTTGACCGTGCCGCCGCAACCGCACGCACGCTGCATTGTTTTGGCGAGTTGCTCTTTCTCTGGCAGACCTATTCCGGCAAAACCTTTGGCCACCGTCACCGTCTTGCCGCCACGACCAGCGGTCATTCGCAACACGTCAACCCTACCCCGATTTTTCGCCTGTTGAGGTGGAAAAGCCGGTTTACCCGGTCCACTCAGGGCAGGTCCGGAAGGGAGGCCCTGAAGGCTCAATCCGTCCAGTTTCCCAAACGGATTGTGCGCTAAATCACGCCCTCCATCGGTCGAAATCTTGTCTTTGCTCATCGGCTAAAAATCAGTCTTCGGCTCAATTTATCTTATAAGAAAAGGCCGCTTGAAAGCGGTTTAAACGCCATCACGTCCGGCCCGCCCACCACAAATCCCAACAGGGATGTCACTTTCGCCACCAAGAAACATCACAGCCTTTGGATAGCTTCTTTTCTCAAGAAAATGAACGAGTTGTGGATGTAATGAGCTTCGCCCTGCCTCCAGAAAACCGTCCAATTTAGCCATCTCGGAAGCAATAACACTTCCATGAGAGGATTTAATTCCAGCCAAGAGCGCCAGTAGTGACGCTTTGATCTCTGATTCGAGCTGAATCATAATTATTATTAAGTCTGGCTTGTCGGTGAGTTAGAAAATTTCACATCGCATGAACCCCCCGCCCAAAGACGGGAACGCGCTTGAGTAAGGTGAGGTTATATACAATGATTAGGCCAACTTTTCATCATTATTGTGCCCATAAGCAAGCCGTGCTCTCCCACCCCTAGGGTTGTTGCCGGTTTGCTTTTCTTTTCACCTCCATGAACTCCCTGACCCTTCCCACGCGTGCCAACTCCGATGTGATCGAGGCGGCTTACAACGCCTGGCTTGAGAACCCCGACTCCGTCGATCCCACTTGGCGCGCCTTCTTCCAAGGCTTCAGCCTCGGTAGCAACGGAACCGCTTTGAGCGCCGCAAGCGGCGCGGCCGCCACGGTCATTGATAGCTCCAAGCAGGCCCAGGTTCTGCGCCTCATAAACGCCTATCGCGCCCATGGTCATATGCAGGCGCATCTCGATCCGCTCAGCCCCCCGCCCTCGCCGTTCCCCCGCCTCAACTACCAACATTTCGGCCTCACCGAAGCCGACCTCGACGTCTCTTTCTCAGTCGGCAATTTCAAGGAAGGCGGCCAGATGAAGCTCCGCCTGCTCATCGCCGCTCTTAACGAAACCTACTGCGGTCACATCGGCGTGGAATACCTGCACATGCAGGACCTCGACGCCCGCGACTGGCTTCAGGCCCGCATGGAGGCCGCTCACAACCGCCCCTCATTTGATCGCAACCAAAAGGTCCGCATCCTTCGCCGCCTCTTCAAAGCCGAGCTCTTCGAAAAATTCCTTCACACGCGTTTCGTGGGCCAGAAACGCTTCTCGCTCGAAGGTGGCGAAACCATGATCGCGGCTTTCGACGCGCTCATCGAGCACTGCCCCGATCTCGGCGTGGAAGAAATCGTCATGGGCATGGCCCACCGCGGCCGCCTCAGCGTTCTCGCCAACATCCTCCGCAAGCCCTTCGACGTCCTCTTCGAGCAGTTTTCAGAAAACTACATCCCCCACTCCGTCGGTGGTGACGGCGACGTGAAATACCACCTCGGATACGAGGCCGAGCTGAAGACTGTCGGTGGCAAGACCATCGAAGTCCGCCTCGCCGCCAACCCGTCTCACCTTGAGATCGTCAACCCCGTGGTCGAGGGCAAGGCCCGCGCCCGTCAGCGTATCCGTGGTGATGTCGAACGCCGCCGCGTGCTGCCGTTCCTCATCCACGGCGACGCCGCCTTCGCCGGCCAGGGCGTCGTTCCCGAGACCCTCAACTTTTCCCAGCTCCCGGGTTACCGCACCGGCGGCACCGTTCACTTCGTCATCAACAACCAGATCGGCTTCACCACCCTTCCGGCCGACGCTCGCTCGACGCGTTACTGCACCGATGTCGCCAAGATGATCGAGGCTCCCATTTTCCATGTAAACGGGGACGACCCCGAGGCCGTCTGCTACGTCACCCGCCTCGCCCTCGATTTCCGCGTGCGCTTCCAACGCGATGTCGTGATCGACATGTATTGCTACCGCCGCCACGGCCACAACGAATCCGACGAACCCGCCTTCACCCAGCCGGTCCTATACAAAAAAATCGCTTCACACCCCCTGATCTCGACCACCCACGCCGAACGTCTCGTAAAAGAGGATACCATCGATGCCGCCGGAGTCGAAGCCATCAAGGCGGAATACACCGCCGCGATGGACGCCGCCTTCGAAAAGGCCAAGGCCGCCGAAACCGCCCGCCTCGCCGCCGGTGAGACCAAAAGCCCCTTCGCGGGCTCCAGCGCCATTTTCCAGCCCGGCTACAGCCATGCTCCTGTGCCCACCGGCGTCCCCGCCGACGAACTCTCGAAGGTCGTCACAGGCCTCACCAAGATTCCTTCCAACTTCAAGGTTAACCCCAAGATCAAGCGCTTCCTTGAGTCCCGCATTCAGGCCCACAAGGAAAACGGTCCGGTCGACTGGGGCTTCGGCGAGGCCCTCGCCTTCGGCACCCTCCTTGTTGAAGGCACACCCGTGCGCCTTTCCGGCCAGGACTGCGAACGCGGCACCTTCAGCCACCGGCACGCCGTTCTCTACGATTTCGAAACCCGCGAAAAATACGTCCCGCTTCTCAATCTCGACGACAAGCAGGAGCGCTTCTGCGTCTACAACTCGCTTCTTTCCGAGGCCGCCGTCCTCGGCTTCGACTACGGCTACTCGCTCGATTACACTCAGATGCTCTGCATCTGGGAAGCACAGTTCGGCGACTTCGCCAACGGCGCCCAAGTCGTCATTGACCAGTTTATCGCCTCCTCGGAGTCGAAATGGCAGCGCATGAGCGGTATGGTTCTCCTGCTGCCCCATGGTTACGAAGGCCAGGGCCCCGAACATTCCTCCGCCCGCCTCGAACGCTTCCTTCAGCTCTGCGCCGAGGAAAACATTCAGGTCGCCAACATCACCACCCCCGCGAACTACTTCCACGCCTTGCGCCGTCAGATGAAACGCGACTTCCGCAAGCCGCTTGTCATCATGGCCCCGAAGTCACTCCTGCGCCTCCCCGCCGCCACCTCGCACATCGACGAATTCGTCACCGGTTCCTTCCAGGAAATCATCGACGACCCTCAGACACCCAAGAGCGTCAAGCGAGTCATCCTCTGCTCCGGCAAGGTCTACTACGACCTCGACGCCTACCGCACCGCCAACAAGGTCACCGACACCACCATCGTGCGCATCGAGCAGCTGTATCCCCTGCATCGCGACAAGCTCGCCGAGCTCGCCGCCGCCCACGGCAAGGCCAGGCTCGTCTGGTGTCAGGAAGAATCCCAGAACAACGGCGCATGGTCCTTCATCGCCCCGCAAATCGAGGAAATTTTCGGTCGCAAAGCCATCTACGCCGGTCGCGACGCCTCGGCTTCACCGGCCGTCGGTTCCCTCGCCGTTCACAAACGCGAACTCGCCGCCTTCCTCAAAGATGCCTTCACTCTCTAACCGCTGCCGGATAATCATCCCCGCCTAAAAACACCTCAGTTATTTCATGGCCCTCATCGAAGTTAAAATCCCGCCCCTCGGCGAATCCATCAATTCCGGCATTCTCGCCAAGTGGCATGTGAAAGACGGTGACACGGTCAAAAAAGACCAGCCGCTCTTCGAGCTCGAAACCGACAAAATCACCTCCGAAGGCATCGCCGAATCCGCCGGCAAGATCTCCCTCAAGGCAGCCCTCGGCGCCGAAGTAAAGATCGGTGAAGTGGTCGCCACCATCGATCCTTCTGCATCCGCTGCTCCGACCGCACCGGCCGCTCCCGCTGCCGCTGAAGCCAAGGCCGCTGAAACCACCCAGTCTCCAGCCGTCCGCCGCGCCGCCGCCGAGACAGGCATCAATCCCGCCAGCGTCGCTGGCACCGGCAAGGCCGGTCGCGTGACCAAAGGCGACATCATCGCCGCCGCCGAAAAGCCCGCGGCCTCCACCCCGGTCACTACAGCACCAGTCACTCCCGCTCCCAAGCCGGCCACCCCTGTCGCCTCCGGCGACAAGCAGACCCGCAAAAAACTTACTCCTCTGCGCAAACGCATCGCCGAACGCCTCGTCCAGGCCCAGCACGAAGCCGCCATGCTCACGACCTTCAACGAGGTCGACATGTCCGCCGTCATGGCACTCCGCGCCAAATATCAGGACGACTTCGTCAAGAAGCACGGCCTCAAGCTCGGCTTCATGTCCTTCTTCACCAAGGCCGTGGTCAACGCCCTCAAGGAAGTCCCCGCCATCAACGCCCAGTTCGCCGGCGACGAAATCATTCAAAACAGTTACTACGACATCGGCGTGGCCGTCTCCACCGAGAAAGGCCTCATGGTTCCCGTCATCCGTGATGCCGACCAGCTTGGCATGGCCGAGATTGAAAAAGCCATCGGCGATGTCGCCAAAAAAGCCCGCGACGGCAAGATCACCCTCGCAGACCTCGAAGGCGGCGTATTCACCATCACCAACGGCGGCATCTTTGGCTCGATGCTTTCGACGCCTATTCTCAACGCCCCGCAGAGCGCCATCCTCGGCCTTCACGCGATCAACGACCGCCCCATGGCCGTCAACGGACAGGTCGTCATTCGTCCGATGATGTATCTCGCCCTCAGTTACGATCACCGCCTCGTCGACGGCAAGGAAGCCGTCACCTTCCTCGTGAAGGTGAAACAGGCCATCGAAGACCCGTCCCGTCTACTCCTCAGCGTCTAAGCCCACTCGTTCTCTTTATTCTTAATCTTTCTCGTTTTCCCTAACGGGCCGAACCAAGAGAAAGTTAAGATAAAGAGGAACGAGAAAGATTCTCCATGTCCTCTCCCGCCTCCCAATCTTTCGATCTCATTGTCATCGGCGCCGGCCCCGGCGGCTATGTGTGCGCCTTTCGCGCCGCCCAGCTCGGCCTCAAAGTCGCCCTTGTCGAAAAACGCACCACCCTCGGCGGCACCTGCCTCAACGTCGGCTGCATTCCCAGCAAGGCCCTCCTCGCCTCCTCCGAGCATTTCCTCTTCGCGCAAAAACACGCCGCCGAACACGGCATCAAAATCGACGGCGTCTCCATCGACGTCGCCGCCATGCTCAAGAAGAAGGACGGCATCGTCGCCAAGATGACCGGCGGCATCGCCATGCTCGCCAAAGGCCGCAAGGTCACCGTCATTACCGGCGAGGCGAAGTTTGAAAACGCCTCCACCGTGAAGGTCGGCGACCAGACGCTCACCGCCAAAAACATCGTCATCGCCACCGGCTCCGCGCCCGTCGAACTGCCATTCATGAAATTCGACGGCGAAACCGTCATTTCCAGCACCGAGGCTCTCACGCTCACTGAAGTTCCCAAGAAGCTTGTGGTCGTCGGCGGCGGCGCCATCGGTCTCGAACTTGGCTCCGTCTGGGCCCGTCTCGGCGCCGACGTCACCATCGTGGAATTCCTGCCAAAAATCGCCGCCGCCAACGACGACGACATCGTCCGCAACTTCACCCGCCTTCTCCAAAAACAAGGCCTCAAAATCGAGTGCGGCGCCAAGGTCACCGGCTTCGCCAAAGGCGTGCTCACCGCCGAGCGCGACGGCAAGGTCCTCGAATTCCCCACCGACAAAGTCCTCGTCGCCGTCGGCCGCCGTCCCTATGCCGACAACCTCGGACTCGACAAAGCCGGCGTCGAACTCACCGACAAGAAGCGCATCAAGGTCGACGCCCACCTCAAGACCACCGCTCCCGGTGTCTGGGCCATCGGCGACGTCATCGACGGCCCCATGCTCGCGCACAAGGCCGAGGAAGACGGTGTCGCCGTCGCCGAATGGATCGCCGGCAAGCATGGCCATATCAACTGGGATCTCATGCCCGCCATCATCTACACCGAGCCCGAGGTTGCATCCGTCGGCCTCGGTGAAGACGCCGCCAAAGCCAAAGGCCTCGCGATCAGCGTCGGCAAATTTAACTTCGCCGCTAACGCCCGCGCCCTCGCCAACGACGGCGGCGACGGCTATGTGAAGATCATCGCCGACGCCAAGACCGACAAAATCCTCGGCGCCCAGATCCTCGGCAAAAACGCCGGCGAACTCATCAGCGAGATCGTCACCCACATGGAATACGGCGGCAGCGCCGAAGACCTCGGCCGCACGATCCACGCCCACCCGACGATGAGTGAAGCCGTCAAGGAAGCCGGACTCGCCGTCAGCAAGAGCGCGATCCACGCGCTTTGATCATCTGTTTCCCACTCACTGGCGAGGAACGGAGCCCGTTCCTTGTCCTATGATTTCAGGAGGGCGAAAAGCTCGTTAGGAAGAAACGGCTTTTGCAGAACATCAGTCACTTTTAGCCGCTTGAGCTCGGTCATTTTCTCGGGTTCGAGATGCCCGCTAACAACGATAACCCGGATCTTATTACCTGCTTCACGCAAACGATGTATCAATCCGATGCCGCTCAACACCGGCATGTTTTCATCGGTTATAACAAGATCGAAGCCAGTCTCCCTAAGCCGCAAAAGCTCCCAAGCCTCTTCACCGTTCTGAGCATAAGTGACCGCGTGACCACTCCGGGTTAGCAGAGTATTGATTGTTTCCGCCACGACCACGTTATCCTCGACCAAAAGAATCCGCAGGCCGCCTCCGCGTTCGTTTTTAAAATAAGCAGGCGTGGCAGGCAGGCGGGGCGCGACCGCCGGTGCATCCGGCACCAGAAAGTAAACATGGAAAACCGTTCCATGCCCGGGCTGGCTTTCGAGCTCGATCCAACCATCCAGACTTTTGACCACATTCCATACAACCGCCAGGCCCAGACCCGTGCCTTGGCCGGCGGGCTTGGTCGTGTAAAACGGCTCGAAGGCCTTGGCCTTCACCTCGGCCGTCATGCCAATCCCATTGTCGGCAATGGTGATGCGCTGGCAGGAACGCGCGAAGGGAGCACTCGACACACCACCGCCCCCTCCACGGGCGGATTGGGTCCGTATCGTCGAAATATCGATGCGCGGAACCCAGTCCGAAGACACACCACTCTCCAGCTTTTGAATCAATGCATCGCGGGCGTTGATCACCAGATTGACAATGATCTGGGAGACATGCGCCCGATCAATCGAAAGCGGCCCGAGACCGGGTGAAAGTTGCACGGCCAGTTCTATGCGCCGATCCAAGGTGTGCTTCAATAAACCAAGCGTGTCATCCACGATCGAATTCAACAGAAGCATCTCACGCTTGCCGCTGGAACGCTGTCCCACGGAAAGGATGCGCTGGTTTAGCCGGGCCGCCTGCTCGATGGCGTCTTCGATGGAGCGAAGTGAAGCGAGAAGCTCGGGATCCCCGGCCCTATCCGACCGGAGCATTTCCAACCTTAGCAGCATCGGCGTGAGAAGATTGTTGAATTCATGCGCGACTCCCGCAGCCAGCTGGCCGAGCGATTCGATTTTTTGAGCCTGCCGCACCTGCTTTTCCAAGTCGTCACGCTCGGTGATATCCTGGCAATGCGAGGCGACCCCGATGACCTGGCCGTTATCATCAACCAGCGGCGTGTTATACCATTCGCATAGGATCGATTTGCCGGCCTTGGTGAAATTCCGATTCGTGCTACGCGTGCCACCACGATGGGCGAGGATGTCACCCCAAACCTCCATGACGGCAGTCCGGGCCTCATCGGGAACAATCAAGCCGAGAGCGTTTCGCCCGATCGCTTCGGCGGCCGTGTAGCCAAAAATATGCTCGGCGGCGGGATTCCAAGCCGTCACACAAAAATCAAGATCCCACTCGATCACCGCCAGCGGCGTCTGGCGGACATGCAGGGCAAGCCGGCGCTCCGATTTCCTCAACGCTTCTTCAGCCCCCACACGCTCGGTCATGTCGAGATTGAGACCAAGAATGCCGGTGACTTTTCCGTCCATCTTCACTGGCGCCACAATATTATAACTGTGCCGGGTCTGACCGGATATTTCCAACGTGACCTCTCCCTTCACCAACTCGCCCGCAAACGCGCGCCGGTTGTTATTCTCCCATAGTTTTCGGACCGCAGGAGGCAGCTCAAGGTCGGCCAGTGTCTTGCCCAGTCTATCACCCCAGTTCCGTGATGAGACGGTATTGGTAAGCACGTAACGTCCGGCTCCGTCCATGACCCAAAAATCGAACGGCATGCTGTCGATGGCAGTGCGCAAAAGCGCTTCGCTTCCGCGCAGTTGCTCCTCGATTTTCGCCCGCTCGCCGATTTCCGCCTTCAATACCCCGGTGATCGCGCCACCGAAACCAAGCATGAGCAAGGGAATGGCGAGCAACCACATCATGCGTTGCCTTCCGAGTTCGATGCTCTGGATCCACTGCCCGGCCGGATAATCCAAGCCCAATGCCGCCTCCACCCGGCCGGAGGCATCTCGCATGGGCACTTGGGCACTTACCCAGACACCCCATTCATCGCGCACCGGCATATCGGAAAATGTGCTTTTCCCATCAAGGGCATCGAGCATGCCTTGATCCGCCTCCGCATACTCGCGGCCAATCGGAATACGCTGCTCACGCTGGCCCTCGATCTTCCCATCGTGGTTATAGTCGGTTTCGCTATCGACCATCAGTCTGACCTTCCCGTTGATCCGCCTGAATGTGTAAACGTCACTGATCGTGGGATTGACCGCCTTCCATCGCTTCATCGCCTCGATCATCGCCAGATAACGGGGATCATCCTCCGGCGTCTCAAGGGTGATGAGACTGTGCCCCATACGCTCCAGCTCTTGGGCATAAGTCGGCGCCACTCCCTCCAAAAAGGACTGTATGCGCCTGCTTTCGTTCGTTCCCGCGCGATCAACAAGAACCCACCCCGCCACCAGCAAAACCACCAACACCGGCCATATGGCGAAAAAAAGCCTGCCGTGTGGATGCCGCCCGCGCAACCAACCCTCAAGCAAGCCGAAAAGCGCCAGGCTCGTGGTCACAAACAAAAGATAGTCGTGGTTCTCCGCGATCCAGACGGCCATAGGGATGCCGCAGGCAAACAACCATGCGCTCGCATTGCAAGCAGCCACACTGCGTTTAAATCAACGGGTTTCCCGTTCCACCGCCGTGACCTTGCCGTCTTTCAGCACCACTTTAAAATATTCATGCTCCCTGCGATTGGGATAATTGAGATAATAAGCCGGCGCCGGATCGTAGTAGCAATGATACCATCCACGGTAGAGAGGCATCCCGCCCACGCTTTCCCATGTGGTATAGCTCCATACTTCACTGACCCCGGAGCTATCCGTGCGCACCCATTTGCGGTCGGGCTCGCCGACCGCAAGCTTCACCATGTCTTCGTCAAAACCAACCGCGACCTTGCCTTCCTTTACCAAAGTCTGCTGCTCAGGCGTAAGTCGCGCGAATAGTTCAGGGTTCTTCCTGATCCGAGTCTCCGGGCCGGCACAGCCCACGAAACCGCACACCACAAGTGTGAGAAAAACAAGGATGGCACGTGAGATCATAACGGAGAGAAAACCCTAACCGGTGCGCGCCATTCGGCCATTTTTATTTCACCGGCTGCTCCACCGCAGTCACCCGCCCATCGTTCAGGACGAGCCGCAGTTTCTCCTCCGCGCCGCCCGAACTCGTGCCCACACCCGCCCCCACGCCCGAAGAACCGCCGGTGGCCAAACCCAAACCAAATCCGAAGCCCAAGCCGGACCTCCCTCCACCATAGATCCAGACTTCGGATGCGCCTGCCGTGGTCGTGCGGGTGACAATACGGTCCGGATCTCCAAGCGCCATCCGCACCTGAGGCGCCGTAAATCCTACCGCCACTTCACCGGCTCGAATCTTAGCCTGTATGTCCGATGGATACGCGTTGAACTCGCTCTGGCTGTGGGAAATGCGAGATGCCGGTGAGGAGCAGCCGGTCCATGCCAGCAAGAGGCCGGTCGCCAAAATAACATAAACCATCCGGAGGTTGCGGAGTATCATGGGATGAAGAGTTTTGATTTGCTGCCTTACCGACAGAGGCAAATAAACAGACCCTACGCCCAAACTCCGGTTCGTTTATAAATTACCGCCATGAAGACCTTCTCCATCGCCATCGGCTCCGATCACGCCGGCTTCGCCTACAAGGAGGCCATCAAAGCCGCGTTGCTTGCCGACGGACACACCGTGCGCGATTTCGGCACCTACTCCGACGCATCGTGCGACTATCCCGACTTCATCCGCCCCGCCGCGGAAGCCGTCGCCCGCGGTGAATTTCAACGAGGCATCGTCCTCGGTGGCTCCGGCAATGGCGAAGCCATCGTGGCCAACAAAGTGAGAGGGATTCGCTGCGGTCTCTGCTGGAATGAACAGGTCGCCATCTGGAACCGTTCTCACAACGACGGCAACGTGCTCTCGCTCGGTCAGCGCACGGTCACCGAAGTCGAAGCTCTCAAGATCGTGAAAACTTGGCTCGCCACCGAATTCGAAGGCGGCCGCCATATTGCTCGCATCCAAAAGATCGAGAAACTTGATGCCATCTGAGCATCCCCTCATCCAGCAGGCCCAAGCCGCTTCTCGCCCGAAGCAGCCCGCCTTGCCTCCGCGTCTCACGCGCGGCCTGCACATCGTCGCACTCTTCGAGGCGGCCAAGGGACTGCTGGTGCTCGCCGGCGGAGTCGGCGCACTCAGTCTTCTCAATCGCGATGCCAGTCTCATCGCCGAAAAAATCGTCCGCTACCTGCTGCTCAACCCCGACAGCCACTACACCCAGATTTTCCTGAAACGGGCCAGCCAGGTTACCAACCAGCAGCTCCTTGTGACCGCCACCATCGCGACCCTCTATGCCGGCACGCGCTTCATCGAAGCCTACGGCCTCTGGAAAAACCGCGCATGGGCCGAGTGGCTCGCGGTGTTCGGCGGCATGGTTTACCTCCCCTTTGAAATCACCGCCATTTTGAACCGGGCCACGGCGCTGCGCTTCAGCCTGCTCACGATCAACGTTCTGATCGTCATTTATGTGGCGCGCGTTCTTTGGGTCAAACGTCAGGCCAGGGCGCATGCGCCGGCCGTCTGATGGATGATGGGGCGCCCGGGTTTATTCGGACTTCCGTCGCAACCATCAGTCGGTCTCGCCCCTTGTCTCGTCCGGATGCTGTTTCCGTGATGAACCGTTATTCATAGCGCGAGCTTGCCCACACCCTGCACCGCCCTCACCGTCGAGCCTTTGGACATGGCTTTCCCGACACCTCCCGCCATCCTCTCCGAGCGCGATCTGCGCGCCGCCGAGCTTGACCAGAACCCTGCCGCCCTCCTGCGCATATACGCATGGATGCATTACGCCCGCACCGGCGACAACCGCATCCTCGACCTCTTCCGGCAAGGCCTGCTCAAAGGCACCGTCACCGGCGGCCAGGGCAACGAAGGCCTCACCATCCCGCTCGCACTCCTCGCCGACAAGGCCATTGATGTCGTCTCGTGGACCCACCGCGATTTCGGCGGGCATCTGATCTGGAGCGACCACCTCTGTGACCATCTAAACCAGTATCTCGCCAACGCCGGCAGCCCGACCCACGCCCGCGAAGGCAACGTCCACCACGGCGACGTAAAAAACCGCTCCCTGCCGATGATTTCCCATCTCGGCGCCATGCTCTCCAACGTCATGGGCATGACTGATTCGCAACGTCGTCTCGGCAAGCCCGCCGTCGGTTTCACTTTTTTCGGCGATGGCGGCTCCAGCACAGGCGACATCCACGAGTGTCTCAACCTCGCCTCGCTCCTCTCGCTCCCGATCGTCTTCGTTATACAAAACAACGGCTACGCCTACTCCACCCCGGTCAGCGAACAGTTCGCCTCCGGCACCGAACTCTGGAAACGCGCCGCCGGCTATGGCATGGAAGGCCTCTCGATTGACGCCACCGGCGACATTGCTGCGGTCACACGCACACTCGACGCCGCCATCGCCAAAGTCCGCGCGACCCAGCGCCCCATTCTCATCGAGGCCCGCGTCCTCCGCCTGCGCGGCCACGCCGCCTACGACACCTGCGATTACCTTCGACCCGGCGAAAACGACGCCTTTTTCGCCGCCGATCCGCTGCCTAAATTCCGCGCACAACTCATCGCCGCCGGCCACCAACCTGTCCTCGAAAAAATCGAAGCCGAACTCAACGCCTACATCGAGGCCTGCATTCAGGTTTCCCTTGCCGTGCCCCGCCCCGAACCCGGCAACATGCTCGCCGACGTTTTCGCGCCGGACGCCCCCCCGATGCCTTGGAAGCCGGAGCCCGCAACTTCCGAACACCTCACGATGGCCCAAGCCATCAACCACGGCCTGCGCAAGATTCTCACCGAACGTTCCGAATCGATCATTCTCGGCCAAGATATCGGCGTCTACGGAGGTGCTTTCAAAGTCACCGACGGCCTGCTCAAGGACTTTGGCCGCAGTCGTGTCTTTAACACCCCGCTCGCCGAAAGCGCCTGCACCGGCTACGCCACCGGCCTCGCCCTCAACGGACACCGCCCCGTCGAAGAATTTCAATTCTCCGACTTCTGCACCGAGGCCCTCACACAGATCGCCCTCAACGCCGCCACCTATCACTTCCGCGCAGGCGCCAACGCCCCGCTCGTCTTCCGCCTGCCCACCGGCGGCGGTCTCACGATGGGTTCCTTCCATTCGCAGGACTTGGAGTCCCTTCTCCTATCCATGCCCGGCATCAAGGGCATCTATCCGAGCACGCCGCAGGATGCCTTCAACGCCATTCTCGCCGCTTACGAAGACAACAATCCCGTGCTCCTCTTTGAACACAAAGGCCTCTATCGCCGCGGCAAACACGACGTGTCATGGGATCCCAACTACCGCGATGTCTGGCAGCCCAAACATCTTCGCTCGGGCGACTACGCCACCTTCGTCACCTACGGCGAGATGACACTCTTCGCGCAGGAAGCCTGCGACTACTTCTCCGAAGAATACGAAAAAACCTTCGATCTCTTCGACCTGCGCGGCCTCGCCCCGCTCCGGCTCGATGCCATCAAGGCATCGCTTGAACGCACCCACCGGCTCGTGGTTCTCCACGAAGGCCGGCGCACCCACGGCTTCGGCGCCGAGCTCGTCGCCCGACTCACCGAAGACCACTTCTTTTCCTTGGAAGCCGCGCCGCTGCGCATCGCCTCCCTCGACATGCCGGTGCCCTTCGCCCCCGAGCTCGAGCACGCCTACCGTCCCACCAAGGACAGCATCATCGAAAAAATCGCCGCCTGGATCGGCTAAACCACCGTATGAAAGCCCTCATTCCCACCGACCGCTGGGCCGCCATCCGCCTCTTCGCCATGGATGTCGACGGCATCCTCACCAACGGCACCGTTCACATCTCATCCGACGGTTCCGAGAGCAAAACCTTCTCCATCCTCGACGGCCTCGGTCTCGTTCGCCTGGGCAAAGCCGGAATCGCCACCGCCTGGATCAGCGGGCGTGCCTCCGGCGCCACCACCGTCCGAGCCACCGAGCTCAAAATACCCCATCTCATCCAGGGTCGCATCGACAAAATCACCGCACTCCAGGAACTCGCCTCCGCCCTGGGCCTGAAGCCCGAGCAATGTGTTTACATGGGCGACGACGATATCGACGCGGCCGCCATTCACTGGGCTGGCATCGGCGTAACCGTGCCGGACGGCATGCCACCCGCGATCAGCGCCGCCGATTACATCACTCGCCGGCCGGCCGGCCTGGGAGCAGTCCGTGAAGTATGTGAACATATTCTAGCCGCGCAGGGTCATACATTCCCCGCATGAATTTACGCACCGCCTCGCTTCTTCTGCTTTTGACGGGCGGCTCCTCGCTTTTCGCGGACTCAACCCCCGAAATCAAAAGCAGTGCGCCCATCAAAAATTTCCGCCTGCCCACTTTCGACAAAAATGGCTTTCGCACCTCTTTCATGCGCGCAGACGAGGCCACGATCGTTACCAACACACAGATCGACGCAAAGAACATGAACCTCACGTTGTTCACCGACGACGGTTCAGGCCGCATTGATTGCATTCTTATCAGCCCCTCCGCAACGGCCTACACCGACAAACAAATCGTAAAAGGCCGGGAGTCCGTCCGCTTCATGCGCGACGATGTCGAAGTGACCGGCGATCACTGGACATACTTCCATCAAGAGAAAAGAGTTTTGATCGAAAACAACGCCCACGTCACTTTCCGCGACGAACTCAAAGACATCATCAAATGAAATTTTTCCTCCGATTCAGTCGCCTGCTCATCGGCGCCGGCCTGCTTGGAGCTACGTTGACAGGCTCACTGTCCGCCGAGACCACCAAGCCGCCAGCCACCGGTCTTCCTCTTGTGCCCACTGTCATCACGAGCAAAAAACTCGAGATGTGGAGCACGGACACCGACACCCACTCCATCTTTGACCAGAATGTCGTTGTTACCGGCAACAACATGCGCATGACCTGCGACCACCTCGACGTGCTTTCCGCCCGACTTGGCGACACCGACGCCACGGTGGGCAAGCTCGACAAATTCAAGACTCTCGTCGCCACCGGCCACGTTCATATCGTGCAGGGTGACCGCGATGTCACCTGCGGTCGCGCCGATGTTTTCCCCCGCGAAAATCGCATCGTCCTCACGGAAAGCCCCGTTGTCATCGACAGCTCCGGCCCCTATGTAGCCAAGGGAACCAAGATCATTCTTCTTCGCGGCGAACGCCGGCTCTTCGGCGATAACGTTGAGATCACCGGTCCGCCAATCCAGGATCTCGGCTTCGACAAGGACAAACCCATGCAGGCCCCCGCGGCCACGCCCAAGCCATGATCACACCTGACGCCACTGTCGCCACGGCGGAAATCACCACGACAGGTCTGGTCAAAAACTATGGTCAACGCACCGTCGTCAACGGTGTCGACCTGCGCCTCCATGCCGGAGAAATCGTTGGCCTGTTGGGTCCCAATGGCGCCGGGAAAACCACCACGTTCTACATGGTCGTGGGTCTTGTCCCCGCCACTCAGGGCCGCGTCGCCCTGAACGGCCGCGACATCACCCATCTGCGTATGCATGAACGCGCGCGCCTCGGCCTGGGATACCTGCCACAGGAACCGTCCACATTCCGAAAATTGACCGTCACGGAAAACATCCTCGCCATCGTCGAGGCGATCGGAATTTCCCGCGGAGAACGCTCCGCCATTGTGCAACGTCACCTCGAAGAGCTGCACCTTACCCACGTCGCCAAACAGCCTGCCTACACCCTCTCGGGCGGCGAACGCCGTCGCTTGGAAATCGCCCGCGCCCTCGTGACAAACCCCAAGTTCCTCCTCATGGACGAACCTTTCGCGGCCATCGATCCGATCTCGGTTTCCGAGGTGCAAAAAATCATCCTCGATCTCAAGGCCCGGGGCATCGGCGTGATCATCACCGATCACAACGTCCGCGAAACCCTTCGCATCGTCGATCGCGCCTACCTCATCCATGAAGGCCGCGTCCTGACCGAAGGCACCGGCGACTTCCTGATCAACGACGCCCAGGCCCGCGAATTCTATCTCGGCAAGGATTTCAACATGTAAGCGGAGAGCAGCGCCCCATGCAAAAAGCCATTCACGGAATCACCGTCGCCCACTTCTTCGAGACCTATCGGGAGAAGCTCAAGCTCGAGCTTGTCACCGGCTCCGACGGTCTCCACCGCCTCATTCGCGAAGGCTCCATCAACCGCCCTTCACTCGCGCTCACCGGTTTCTTCAAATATTTCGCGAACAAACGCATTCAGATCCTCGGTGCGGCGGAAATGACCTATTTTAAAACGGTCGGTCAGCGTGAACAAATGGTCATCATCAACGAAATGATCGACCGGGGCGTGCCCTGCATCGTGCTCACGCGCAACTACCATCCCACGCATCCCCTGCTCGTGGTCGCACAGGAGCGCAATCTCCCGCTCTTCCGCACGCCCATGATCACCATGAACTGGGTGAATCTGGCCACGCTCTGCATCGACAACGAGTTTGCCCCCTCTTCCACCGAGCACGCCACCACCCTCGACGTGAAAGGCGTCGGCGTGATGCTCCGCGGCGATTCCGGCGTGGGCAAAAGCGAATGCGCCCTCGCCCTCATCGAGCGCGGGCACTCGCTCGTCGCCGACGACCTCACAGTCATCAAGCTCCTCGACGAACGCGAACTCATCTCCTCCAGCCGCCCCCTGAATCGCGGCTACATGGAATGCCGCGGCATCGGCATCATCAATATCGCCGAGATGTTCGGCATCAAAAGTGTGCGCGCCCAAAAACGCATAGACATGGTGATTTCCCTGCGCGAATGGACGCCCGAAGTCGTCGAAGAGCGCACCGGCTTGGAGGAAAGTTTCTACGATATCCTCGGCATAAAACTTCCGCATGTGGAACTCTACGTCCGCCCGGGACGCGACATCGCCCGCCTCGTCGAAGTCGCCGCGCTTGTTCAAGCCCTCAAGAAAATGGGCCACGATCCCGCCAAGACCTTCAACGACCGCCTGATTGAGTTCATGACTCGACAGGCTGATGAAAAGCCACGCGTCACCAAACCCGTGGAACGCGAAGAACACACACCGGACACATAGACGATTCCCGTGCACTCGTTTGAAACTTGGCCGCAAAAATATTTATCCCGACTGATGGCCACCCCCATGAACTCCCCGGCTTCAACCACCGTCGCCTCATGAAATTGATGATCGGTCTGTGTTCGACGATCTTGAGCTATGCCGTCTGGTATATTGCCGATCCGCTTGGATTTATGTGGGCCTTTTTCCTGAGTGGCATCGGCGCCATGGCGGGCGTTTACATCGGCTGGCGCCTTGCGCGCCATTTTGGACTTTGAACGGCTAACAACCGCTCAGGCCGGCATCAGCCTTGCATCCGCCATGTAGGCGCGCTCCGTCTGTGCAACCACGCTCTCAAGATGCTCAAAGTCCACGCTATGTGCGAGCGCATGAGCGTGAAGCTGCTCCCAAGCGTTATCGATGTAGCTCTGGGTGCGCCCCTCGTGCTCGCGTTCGGAATAGCGAACCCGGTTGCGAAGAATATCCAGCTCACGGCTGATCAGATCGTCAATGGCCGCGATCACACGATTGAATTCCGCCTGGGCCTCAGCAGCCGTTAGCCCCACGATATGCCCGACGACCGCCGCATAAGGCTCGTGAACCAGTCGCGGCATCGGATCGTTAAAAACCGTTCTGCCTACCAGCCGGTCGTGTTCTTCCGCGATGGCGTTGGTTGCGATAATCTCGGCCTCGACTTGCAGCGCCACGCTGTGCGCCAACTTGATCGCCTCGTATGCCGCCGGGGAAAACATGCGCTTGGCATGGTCGTATCCAGCCGGTGCGGTGTTCCGGGCAGCACCCAACACACGCACAAACGTCTTTGCATTTTCAGAGAAACGGTCGAGCGACTGCTCCCAATCGATGGAAAAATGTCCGGCCGCCAGACCCGTGCGGTATTCCTCGCAGTTCTCACGAAGCCACTTCTCGAGCAATTCCTTGGATTTCCTTTTAAGGTGTTCCGACAGCTGTCCATTAACAAAAAGCGCTTTCTCGATTGCCGACATGTCCGCGGCCGTGCCTGTCGTCGCATCTTTGAATGCAGCGCGTGTATCCTTTGGCCGAAGAAACAAAAACGGCGGCTGCGATGCCCGCACCGTCTCAAGCCGCACCAACTGTTCCCGATGCAGGTGCTTCAACGCTTTTGAACTTTGCTCCAAATACGCACCTCTCACCACCAAGTCCGCCAGCTGGTCGGGCATATTTTGCACCGCCTCGGAAAGATTAAAGGAGCGCATCATGTTTTTTACACTTTAATTACAAGCAGGTTTCTGACCAAAATCTTCGTTTTTCAATCAAAAACCAAACATCGGGGGTTCTCCTCTTCACCATAAGAACCCCCCTTAATGGTTGCTGTAAGGTTGACGCTTTTGCCTGCATAAATATGGTTAGCTTTCTCAACGTTCCAATTAACCCAACCTCTCCTCTCATGGCCTACGAACTCCCTAAACTTTCCTATTCATATGAAGCCCTCGTCCCTCATATCGACGCCAAGACGATGGAGATACATCACTCCAAGCACCATCAGGCTTACATCACCAACGCCAATAATCTGCTGAAAGACCAACCGGCCCTCGCTTCTCTGGAAGTCAACAAACTCATCGCCGATCTCTCTCAAGTCCCTGAAGCCATCCGCGGTGGTGTTCGCAACAACGCAGGCGGCCACAGCAATCACTCTTTCTTTTGGACCGTCATCGGGCCGGGCAAAGGCGGCGCCCCCAAGGGCAAGCTTGCCGAAGCCATCACCGCTACTTTTGGCGGCTTCGACAAATTCAAGGAAGAATTCGCCAAGGCTGGCGCCACTCGCTTCGGCTCCGGCTGGGCTTGGCTCGTGGTCACTGCCGACAAGAAACTCGCAGTCGGCTCCACCGCCAATCAGGACAGCCCACTCATGGGCAAAGCCGTCGCCGGCATTGAGGGCAAACCCGTCATCGGCCTCGATGTGTGGGAACACGCCTACTACCTCAACTACCAGAACCGCCGCCCCGACTACATCGCCGCCTTCTGGGCCGTAGCCGACTGGGATGCCGCCGAGGCCAACTACCTAGCCGCCATCGCCTGATCCAAGGTCTTATCCCCGGTCTTTCCACCAAGCCGCCCTTGAAATGGGGCGGCTTTTTATATGCCCGGACCCATAAAAAAGGCACCCGGGTTTCACCGCGTGCCTTATAATCCAAAACATCCGAGCTAAATAAGTCTCAAGGCTCCCACACACTCGCTTGGGAAACCTCACGCATACCCGTCGGGCTGATGCGGGTGCTCTTTCCCGTCTCCGTATCGAGAATATAGAGACTGCGAGTGCCGGCCGCACGCGCGGTGTAGACCAGATGGCGTCCATCGCCCAGCCAAGAAGGCTCGACCGCATCCACTGCGGCTTTCGACACAATCTTTGTCGGCGTCTTGCCCGAAAGATCATACTCTGCGATCTGATAGCCGCGACCACTGCGCACCGTAAAAGCAATCTTGGTCGGATCGCCGCGGCTCCAATCCGGCTCGGCGCAATAACCACTGATCGCGGTCGGCAAACGCCGCGGCGAACCACCGGCCGAAGGCATCACGAAAAGCTGCGGTCCGCCCGCGGCATCAGAGGTAAACAGTAACTGCGAGCCATCGGGCGACCAACAAGGCGACGCCTCCACCGAGGGAGAACGCGTGCGACGCGCAACCTGGCGCCCCTGCGCATTGCTGACGTAAATTTCCGGATTCCCCTCGCCGGAAAGCACCATGGCCACCTGAGAACCGCTCGGGCTGTAACGCGCGCCACTGTTGGTGCCCTTGAAGCTGACAAACGTTGTCCGTTGAAGAGTGCTTAAATCGATGAGGAAAATATCCGGGAATCCCGACTTATAAAAACTGGTGTAGAGAATTTTCCTTCCATCGGGTGACCAGCGCGGCGTGATCGCTTGTGCGTTGTCACGGGTGATCTGCTTCACCTCGCCGAAGAAAAGGTCGCTGGTGAACACCTCGGGATGCCCCGAATACGTGCTGATAAATGTAAGCCGGTCCGTGAAGAATCCCTTGAGCCCACTCGTGGCCTTGACGGCGGCATCCGCCGCGCGAAAGAGCGCATTGCGTGTGCTCGTGCCGGAGACGACTTGATTAAGAACAACCGCACCAGCCTTGGTCACGACAACCTGCACCTGAGCATTGGCGACCTGCGTAAACTTGATATCGTAAGCACCGCCTGAAGCCATACGGCGGTAACGTCCGTGGGCATTAAAAGCGAGATTGGCCAGAGCATCGATTTCGGCCGGGCTGCCCGAAACATGAACGGCGATGGTTTTAAGATCGGCGGAGATGACTACGTCGCCGAGATCGCGATCGGCAAACGCAGGAATGGTGGTCATCGCCAAAGCGAGGGCCAGAAGACAAAGCAAGTTGTGCATGGCAGAAAGTGAGGTGATAGTGCGGGGGGCGCAGCCCATTTCTATTTACAGGCCCCATGCCCTTAACAACGTAAAACCCTTTCCGTTCCAAATTTTCTACGCACCGTGACATCCGAAGAGATCAAAGACGCCCTCAAACAGGTAAAATATCCCGGCTTCAGCCGTGACATCGTATCGTTCGGCCTTGTGCGCTCGGCGGCTCTGGTTGATGGCATCGCCAAGATCTCCTTGGCCTTGACCACATCGGATCCCAAAATTCCGCTCCACCTCAAGCAAGAGGTCGCGAAATGCCTCCAGTCTCTCCCCGGAGTAAAATCCACAGTGATTGATATCGCCGTGGCACCGGCGGCCAAACCGGCCGGCGGTGGCAATCTGGGGAGCAACGCGTCGGCTCCCAAAACCATCAAATACGCCGTGGCCATCGCCTCGGGTAAAGGCGGGGTCGGCAAAAGCACCTTCGCCGTCAATCTCGCCTGCGCGCTTTCCCAACTCCTCACCGTCCAGGGCCGGCGCGGAAAGGTGGGGTTGATGGATTGCGACATCTACGGTCCCTCCGTCCCCTTGATGATCGGCTTGGACGGCCGTCCGACGGTTGAAGGCGACAATCTTCTCCCGATGGAGAAATACGGGGTGAAGGTCATGAGCATGGGGTTCCTTGTCGATGACAACACACCCGTCGTCTGGCGCGGCCCGATGATCATGAAGACGATCCAGCAATTCGTCCAGAACGTGAAGTGGGGAGAATTGGACATTCTCATCGTCGATCTCCCTCCCGGCACCGGCGATGCCCAACTCTCCTTGGTGCAGACCCTGCCGCTGGACGGCGCCGTGCTTGTGACCACCCCACAGCCTGCCGCCACCAATGTCGCGCGCAAAGGCGGTCTTATGTTTCAGAAAGTCAATGTCCCCCTCTTGGGAGTGGCGGAAAACATGAGTTACTTCCTCGATCCGTCCGGCCAGAAACACACGCTTTTCGGCGAAGGCGGCGGTCAGAAAACCGCCGATTCGCTCGGCACCGCACTTATCGGACAAGTTCCGCTCATTGCTGAAATTCGTGCTGGAGGCGATTCCGGCAAACCCATCGTCATAAGTTCACCGGATGGTGAAGCCGCCCAAATCTTCCGCTCCATCGGTGAAAACATTCTCTCACAGCTCAGTCGAAAAACTGCCCCAACCAGCGCATAAACGCCGTCATCAGGAAATTACTCCAATCGGCTCGGGATTTGCCCAAAATCGTCCATTGTAAACCATACGCAAGTAGACTCCGACGAAGCGCAGGCATTGACAGACCCGTGATCAGACTTACCTTCACCTTATCGAAATCATGGCGCCAATGAATGAAGAGGTTTTCGTTTTCCTTCGGCAGTGCCAAGGTATCGAAAAAGTCGAAAGCCTTACCGACAAAAGCCAGTTCTTTAGTTATAGCGTAAAAAATTGCGCTTACGGAAGATATACGAAATTCCGTCCGGTCTGATCTCTTCGCACTTAACTCCGCCGTGGTTGCCATGTCTTCATCTTCACACCTAGAGTCCGACAAGTCGTCTCACGAATTCGTGAAGCAATCGAGCCTCTACCAAGAATTCCTGGCCGAGCGTGAAGAAATCCTCCGCCACAAGTGGATTGAATCCGAACGCTTGGGTTATGACATCGGTTTCGAACGCGCCTTGCTCGATTGGATTCGCAAACATCGTGAAAGCTGGCGTGCATCCCGCCGTCCCTCTTCCGGCAAGAGCAATACGCCTTTCAATAAACAGGCCACCGCCCATCCCAGTGCTTCAAAGCACTAACCGGATCCCCGCCCTATCGTCGGCAATCGCCGGATTTT
This sequence comes from Rariglobus sp., assembly GCA_035493815.1. GTDB lineage: Bacteria > Verrucomicrobiota > Verrucomicrobiia > Opitutales > Opitutaceae > Rariglobus. The sequence continues at coordinate 38,065 of DATJHQ010000007.1, read as the reverse complement.
GCCACAAAAAAGCCGGCCTAAAAAAGGCCGGCTTTGAAATATAAGACACTTAAAATCAATTACTTGATTTCTTTGTGCAGCGTGTGGCGTTTGAGGAAGGGATTATACTTCTTCTTCTCAATGCGCTCGGTCACCGTCTTCTTGTTACGCTTGGTGAGGTAACGCGAGACAGGTTTGCCCTCTTTACGGGCTTCGGTGCATTCTAGGGTGACGACTTCTTGTGCCATGGTTTTAAAAGGTTGAAGGGTCAGACAAAAGCCTACGATCCGCCCGGTGCAACCCCAAACTTCGGCCGTCAATCCCCCGCTATTCGGCGCTCAACCAGCTGCGCCCATCTTCTTTTCCGTCAGCGGCAGCATGACACCACGCCTGAAAAGCGTCACCTGGCCGGTGCTCGAAGAGACTACGATCGAGATACATTCCGAGGCCACCGAGATGGCCGCGGCCGCCGCATGCCGGCTGCCCAAACCGCTTGGCAAAATGTGGTCACTGTCGGCCGCCTGGATCAGACTGCCGGCCGAGGACACCACGCCGTCACCGCGAATGACAAAGGCTCCATCAATCGATGAAAACTCCTTCACCGTCTCGTCCATGAACGGACTGAGAATATTCCGGTCCTCCTCCTTGTATCCGTAAAACGGATTAAGCACGAGCGGCTTGATCAGTTTCTCTACCTTGGCCGCGTCGCCCACGACGAAAAGACACCCCACGGGCTTCCCCTCGCGTCCCTCGACGGCGAGCTCGGTGGCGATGGCGATGACCCGCTCCAGCACCTCCGGTTTCACGTCGTCAGGCAACAGATCCGTATGGCCGGTGAGCAGTGTCTGAAATTCACGTTCCACATCCACGATGACCACGGTGTCGAACTGATTGCTGCCCGCAATACCACCCACGCAGCACACACGATCGCTAAATGAAATCATACCGCGCGTGAGCGCCACAAACATCGCGCTGCGGAGCTGGGCGAGCCGGCGCGACGAGTAAGAGCGCACTTGGATAACTTCGGGTGCGTCTTTGTCGTTCTCGTCCAAGTCGACCATGTTGCGCGTCACCAGGATGGTCTTGCTCTTGGGAAACCATGCGCCGGGCTCAATGCCGCCGACGAACGTGTCGCCGAAAACCATGATGGCTCCGCAGGCCGCACCCTTGGCGACGCGATCCGCCTCCCGGATCATCAGCCGGTTGATGCGGTTTTGCTGCGCTTGGACCGGTTTGGAAATAATGCCGCCAAATCCCGCCACAAGCCGGTCGAACACATCCCCGGTCGTGGGAGCATCGAGCAGTGCACGCACCAGCTCGGGATCCTTCAGCAAACGGGCGATTGAGGCGAGAAGCTGAAGATAATCGCGAGCCTTCTCGTCGGCCAACAGCATGAAAATCAGATGGCTTTTCTCATCGCCGGCGGCGGTCTCGTTGCTGATGCCGACGCGGCTGCGGCCAATGGCCAGAATGTAGCGGCGGCCCATTTTTACCCGCACGTGAGGCAAGGCGACGCCTTCGCCAAGATAGGTCGTCATCGTGCTCTCCCGCTGCAATAGGGCACGCAACAATGCCTCTTGTTTCAGATCTGGAAAACTGTTCCCGCAAGCCGCCAGCAATTCGCCAAGCGCTCCCTTCATGTCGGTGCTGCGCAGGTCAACGATCCGACTGCGTGCGACGATTTTTTCGAGTCTCATCGGGGGTGGCGTCGCCTAGCCCGTGCCGGATGGTTTACTTTTCCCACTCGAGCGCGCCTTTTTTCACTTCGTAGAAGAGACCAAGGACAAGCACGCCCAAAAAGAAAAGAATGGGGGACAGGATGGAGATGTGGTTCGCCAGAAAATCACGATAGATGAACGACCACGGAATGAGGAACACCACTTCGATATCGAACAGGATGAACAACATCACGGTGACGTAGAATTTCACCGAAAACCGCGTATGCACCATGCCGTCATCCTTCACGCCGCACTCGTAGGGAGTGTCGGTGATCGCGGTCTTTTTCTTCGTGCGCTCACCGGCTACATGGCTGAGCGTGACAATAAATACGGCCAGCCCGGCGGCCAGAATGATTTGAACAAGGATGGGAAGATACGCGGCGGACATCATGACTGGAGTAGAAATGGGCCTAGGAATGCGGACGAGACAAGGGGAATTTGCATCAATTGCCCACCGGCACGAATTTGGCGTCGGCGACGTTGCGCGACCCCACCCCCAAGACCGAGGCAAACTCCAGAGTGCGGATGTCGTCGGAGACGGGTTTGAAGCCCGTGAGTTTACGCCAGCGGTTGATCCGCTCCAGCATGAGCGAGTCCATCAGAACCGGGTCGGTGCCGAGCCACAGCAGAGGCTCGGACTCCGTATAAAGCGAGTTGAACCAAGGCCCCCCGATGAACTGGTAGCGCTCCAAGCTGGCGATGGTGAACATCCACGTGTGACGGAGCTCGGGAATGGCGCTCATTTCAGCCACCGCGGCAGGCGCGCTGGCCGGACTGCGGAAAAAACGCGCCGTGTTGGAAGCGTTCCAAAGCGTGGCGTTAACAAGCGCTCCATTTACGCCGAGCACCGGGTGGTCCGTATAGACCGGCAGGTTGATCCAAAAATCAGCGTCCACAAACAACGGCGTCGCCAAAAAGCTTTTACGATCCTCATCGAGCGTCGTTTCGGAGTCATAGTTTTCCACGCTTTTTTGCGCGAGAATGGGATCGAAACGTGATGGCAGCGGACTGTCATAAAACCACACGGGGTCGAAGTAACGTCCTGATTCGAGCACATAGACCTTATGCCCGTCAAAAGGCGACTTGCCGGTCACCAGCGATGGCAAATAACCGCAGAAACGAAGGCGTTGCTGGTTCAACCCGACGAGGAAAATATCGCCTTTCGCGTAGCCGCGCCGCTCCAACGCGGCGATCACCGCCTGGGTCAGTGCGATAGGCGTGGCGAGCCCCGGACCGGAATCGGTGTAGATTTTCAAACCCACGCGATGTTTGGCGCCAGGCAGCAGTTTCTGCCCGATGGACGCCTCAAAATGTGCGATCAACGCCTCGACTTCCTTGTTGTAAGTCGCCTCTGAGAAATCCGCCATCTTCGCCTCCCATATCACCGGTGAAACAGGCTCGTGCGCCGGCTGCGGGATCGGCGCCACCTCCGCCGTCATCCGGAGGACGGGCAAGGCAAGGCCCAGCATGACCAAAGTCGTGGACTTAAACGCAAAACGAAAAGTAAACATGGAAGGAAGCCGACGGGAACCGCGGACGAACGCGCCTTGGCCAGCCCGCAGTTCTTGACAGACCACACACGGGGGTAAAAGTGCAAACTTCGTTCCACCTTTCCGCGCCTCCGCCGTTCCATGCCCGTCATCAAACCCACCTGCCTGCGCGACTTGAAAGTCCGCGTAAACATCGTGGATGTCGTCTCCCGGGTGGCCACCCTCAAGAAAGCCGGCTCGCGCTTCAAAGGCCTCTGCCCCTTTCACAACGAAAAGTCGCCCTCCTTCCACGTCGATCCCGACAAGGGCTTCTACAAGTGCTTCGGTTGCGGCAAGGCCGGCGACGTCATCACCTTCGTTCGTGAAACCGAGCAGTTGTCCTTCACCGAAGCCATCGAAACGCTCGGCAAACGCTTCGGCGTGCCCATCGAATACGAGGAAGGCTCCGGCGGCCCGAGCCGCGAGGAACGTTCGCTGCGCCAGGAGATCTTCGACATCCACGAGACCGCCGCCGAGCATTATCATCAGATTTTCAAGGGCACATCGAGCACCGGCGACTGGATGCGCGCCTACTGGACCGACAAACGCCGCTTCACTCACGAACTCGCCGACGAATTCAAGATCGGCGCAGCCGAGCCCGCCGATGCCTCGCTCGGCGCCGCGTTGTTGAAAAAGAAATACAGCGAGGAAGCCCTGCGCCAGTGCGGCCTCTTTTTCGTTCGCGAAGGCGCGATCCTCGGACTCGGCTCGCTTAAACCACGCTTCCGCGGTCGCCTCATGATTCCCATCCGCGACCATCAGGGCCGCGTGGTCGCGTTTACCGCACGTCAGACCGATCTCACACCGCAGGATGATCCGGCGCGCGAAGCCAAATACGTCAACTCCCCCGAGACACCGATTTTCACGAAGGGCAATCTCCTCTTTAACCTTGACCGCGCGCGCACCCAAGTCGGTGAAGGCAAACCCTTCGTCCTCGTCGAAGGCCAGCTCGACGCGCTGCGCAGTTGGAGCGTCGGCCTCAAGACCGCCATCGCCCCGCAGGGCACCTCGATCACCGAGGGCCAGCTTGTGCTCCTTCGTCGCTACCACACGCAGGTCGAATGTTTCTTCGATGGCGACGGCGCCGGCCAAAAAGCCGCGCTGCGTTTTCTGCCGATGGCGCTCAAAGCCGGCCTCGAAGTGCGCTTCCTCGGCGGCGCGACCGACACCAAGATTGACCCTGATCTGCTCTTCCTCGAACGCGGCCTCGCCGGTTATGACGAGGTCCGCAAAGACGCGCTCTCCGCCATGGCCTTCGCCTGCCGCGCGTTACTACCCACGCCCGAAACAGCCACGCCCGAACAAAAAGCCCGTGTCGCCCAGGAACTTCACGCACTCATCCACAATGCCGAGTCCGAGGTCGCCCGTTCTCAATTCCTCGCCGAGGCCTCGCAGCTTCTCCGCCTTCCGCTATCCGCCCTGCAAAAAGATTTCGAGGCGCAACGTGTTCGCCTGAACCGTCAGCAAGCCGCTCGTCCGGCGATGCAAGCAAGTGCCGAGGATGCTGTCGTCCCTGAATCCACGACCGCCACCAAAGACACATCGGAGCATCATCTTTTGTTGATGGTTCTTCATTACGAGTCACTGGGCCGCCCCCTGAGCCTAACCCTGCCACACGATTGGATCGATCAAACCCACCCCGCCGGCGTGCTCCTCAACCGCTTTTTGGCCGAATTTGAGCAGGAATCCTGGCCGGGACGCGACCATCTGGAAACTTTATTGGAGAGCCAAGAGGAGCGTGCGCTCGTCGCCTCCATGCTCTTTGAATCACCAAAAGTTGATGATCCTTATAAGGTTGTAAATGAGGCCCTCCGCCAGATTCAGGCTCGCACCCTGGAGCCCCGCGTCCGCCAAATAGAACTTGCTCTAGCCAATGCCCATGCGGACAGTAACGTTGACGCAAATTCTCTATTTAAAGAACTCCTAGATATTAAACGACTGCTGCGTGCGCCTCTCCGGCTGCCCGTTGTCGAATAACTTTTTCCTGATCCTGACCAACCATGCCGCGCAAAGCCAAGTCCGCCGATTCCTCATCCCATTCCGAAGCTGTAGAGACGGCTCTCGAACGCACCAAGACCACCACCGCTGACGGCGGTCCCACGGTCGATCTTCCGGCCGGCGGCATCAACGATAAGATCCGCAACCTGATCCGTCTTTCGAAAGAACAGGGTTATCTGACGTTCGACGACATCAACGAAGCGCTTCCCGACTCCGTCGAGAATCAGGAGGAAATCGATAACGTCCTCTCCATTTTGCAGAATCTCGAAATCGAGATTCTCGAACCCGATCAGGTTGAGGATTACAAGCAGCGCCAGGAAGAGGCCGAGGAAGAAGAATCGCGTTCCTCGCAGCACGACATCCTCGACGACCCGGTCCGCATGTATCTCAAGCAGATGGGCCAGGTCCCTCTGCTCACCCGCGAACAGGAAGTTGAAATCTCCAAACGCATCGAAAACGCCGAGCTCAAGGCCCAGACCGCCCTCTTTGAGGCCGCTGTCGTGGGCGGCTACATCGCCACCCTCGGCGCCAAGCTTCTCAACCGCGAGGAGCGGTTTGACCGCATCGTCATCGACAAAAAAATCGAGAGCCGCGACGCCTATTTCAAGAGCCTGCCCAAACTCGTCGAAACCACTCAGAAAAACGAGGAATCCGTCTCCGAATCCTGGGAGGAGTTCCTGAAGGCCCGCTCCGAGGCCGACCGCAAAAAAATCCTCGCCAAGCACACCAAGCGCGAGGCCACCCTGCGCGCGAATTTCTCCAAGTTCTTTTTCAAACTGAAGGTTTACGAGGAGTGGCTCGAAGCCCTTCAACCCGTGCTCAGCGAAATCGAGCAGCTCAACCACCAGCTCGACCGCGCCAAACACCCCAAGACCAAGAAGGACGCCGCCATCGATTCGAAGGCGATCAACGCCCGCCTCAAGCAGCTTGAGGGCGAACAGCGCATCTCCCCCGCCAACCTCCTCCGCGTTGTCGCACAGACCAACGTCCACGTCCGCGAGGCCCACAAGGCGAAGACCGAGATGGTCGAGGCCAACCTCCGTCTCGTGATCTCCATCGCGAAGAAATACACCAACCGCGGCCTCTCCTTCCTCGACCTGATCCAGGAGGGCAACATGGGCCTCATGAAGGCCGTCGAAAAATTCGAATACCGCCGCGGCTACAAGTTCTCCACCTACGCCACGTGGTGGATCCGTCAGGCCATCACCCGCTCGATCGCCGACCAGGCCCGCACCATCCGCATTCCGGTGCACATGATCGAGACCTTGAACAAGGTCATGCAGGTGCAGAAGCAACTCCTTCAGGAATTCGGCCACGAGCCCACCCCCGAAGAGGTCGCCGATGAGATGAACCTGCCCGTCGAGCGCGTGCAGCAGATCATGAAGATGGCGCAGCAGCCCATCTCCCTCCAATCGCCTGTGGGTGACGGCGACGACACCTCCTTCGGCGATTTCATCGAGGACAAGTCCGCCGAGAATCCCTACGACATGACGGCCTATTCGCTCCTCCGCGAAAAGATCATCGACGTGCTCGACTCCCTCACCGATCGCGAACGCCGCGTGCTCTCTCTCCGCTTCGGCCTCGTGGACGGCTACAGCCGCACGCTCGAAGAGGTCGGCAAGCAGTTCAAGGTCACCCGCGAACGCATCCGCCAGATCGAAGCCAAGGCTCTCCGCAAAATGCGCCACCCGACGCGTATCCGCCAGCTGCACGGCTTCTTCGATGCCGAGCAGATCGACAACGCGCAGAATCTGCTCAAGCAGGTCCAGGCCAACGCCGCCACCACCAAGCCGGTCCTTCCCCCGGCCCGTTGATTCCGGCCATGCGCCGCGCGTTCATCCTTATTCTGGGTTGCACGTTGCTCGCCGGCTGCGCCACGAGCGGCGGACACAAGACGCAGGCCGCTCCCAAGGCCGCTGCCCTTGAGCCAAGTCCATTTGCAGTCGTCGGCCACGTCATCTCGGCGGACCTTGGCGTGGGCAACATCATCATCGATGTCTCTCCCTACGCCGTGCTTCCGCTGGGTTATGACGGCATGATCATGTTCGCCCGCACTGACGATCTGCACCCCACCGCCAAATTACAGGCATCCCATTATCTGCGCGGACACATTCTGGGCGCACGCCTGCTGGCCGGTAGACCGAACATCGGCGATGAAGTCGTCATTCCGCCTGCAACCCGCTGAATGCCGTCCGCGTCATATGTGCTTTCCCCCTTGCCTCTCTGAGGGCCGGGGCCTAACGCTCACAGAACCATGAACAGTCTTTTCAACCCCGTGCTTGCCGCCATGTTGGGCGGTTGGGAAATCCTTCTCCTCCTTGCGGTCGTTTTGCTGCTTTTCGGAGCCAAGCGCCTGCCCGAACTCGCCAAGGGCCTTGGCAAATCGATCAAGGAGTTCAAAAAGGCCTCCGATGGCACCGAAGAAATCGAAGTGAAGCCGGCCGCCAAACCCGTCGAAACCACCAAAACGGAATCGACCAAGACCCACGGCTCCAACTGAACCGGCGTCCGCGCGTTCGGTTCTTTGCGGCGCATCCATCCGGATGCGCCTTTTTCGTGCATGCACTTTCACCCTTCGATTGGAGCCGGAACTTCGGCGAGCCATATCTTGAACGCCCGCAATTGAGCGGGAGTTCCCAGCGTGAGCAATTCGTCACCGGCACGCACCGCCTCGTCCGCACCCGGATTGAGAATGCGAAACCCCTGACGGTTGATACCCGCAATCTGCACCTGATGGGCTTGGGCGGGTGAAAGTTCCCTCAGTGTATGACCTGCCGCGGGACTATGCGCCGGCACCGGCAACGATTCCATCCTCACATCGTCGAATTCCGACGGCGCCGGCGGCAGACCGGAAACCCCGGTAAGGAAATGCTTGCCTGATGAAAGTTGCGCAGTCGTGCCCATAAGCAGCAGTTTGTCGCGCGGATACAGCACCGAATCCGGCGGCGGCAGCGAGATCATGTAACCCTGCCTCTCGATACCCACCACCGTGCAGCCGAATCGCGAGCGAAGGTTGAGCTCCGCGATGCGCCTGCCCTGGCAGTCGGCAAGATCAGGCAACACGCATTCACCCACGCTCAGGTTCCAGTCCTCGTGCGGACGCAGCCATGGCGCGGCCGTCGCACTGAGGCGTTCATCTCCCCCGGTCAGCAATCCCTGCAACTCCACCTCCAGTTCACTGTGCCAGTAGATGATTTTCCTCTTCAGCAAAAGCATCGCGCCGGCCGTTACCAGAACGGTGCCCAGCAACAGCCATTTTACCGATCCTCCTGTCGGCATGAAGGACGCGAGCCAGATGAAAATCGCCACGGCCGCCACGGTCTTAAGCCCGGTCTCCATCAAAGGAGCCAGTCTGGCGGCGCGCGAATTGCCCTGCGTGGAAACCTGCGCATAAAGCAGCGCCATGGCCGAAAGATTGCGCCAGATCGCCACCAACGGCACGATCACGAGCAAGCCCAGCACCACCCAGAAAATCACCACCGGCCCGCTCGGGAAAAGCCAGTCGCGGCCCAACCACTCCGTCACCGCGGCAAGTAATTGCTCGGAAAATACCAGAAGACCCGTCACAAACATCACTTCAACGGCGATCTGGATGAGACGTTTTTTACTGAGCTGCCACAGAAGGTTGCGCTTCTGCCGCGCCTGCACGCGGTCCAGCCAGCCGGAATAATAAGCCAGCCATGCCTCCAGCCAGCGCGGTTGCCGTGCAAACACCCACTCACTGATCGCCTGCGAACGCCGTGTGAACACTGGCGACACCAAGGTCGTCATCAACGACACACCCACCGCCAGCGGATAAAACTTCGGCGGCACCACCGCCGCCGTGATGCCAAGCTGGGCGATGACGAATGAAAATTCACCGATGGGCAGCGTTGTAAGCCCCACCCGAAACGCATCCTTTGCGGGGGTGCCGATCAACGTAAGTCCCGTGCTCACCGCCAGCGTGCGCGTCACCAATGTAAACACCGCCACTCCGAGAATCAACGCCCACTCCGCACCGAGCACGCGCAAGTCGATCTGCATGCCGATCGCCACGAAAAACACCGCGCTGAACACATCGCGCATGCCCGTGAACGTCCGCTCGATCTGATGCCGGTGTGGCGTCTCCGCCACGATCGTGCCCAGCAAGAATGAACCAAGCGCCAACGAATACCCCGCGTGATTCGCAAGGATCGCGAGTCCGAAAAGCAATCCGGCCATCCCGAGCGTCTGCAACTCGTCGTCCACCGCCACGCTCATCTTGCGCAACAACCACGGCACAAGCAGCAGGCCCGCGATGCCAGCCAACACCACGAACGCACCAAACAGACCGATGGTCTGCCCGATGTGCGCCCCACCTCCCTTTCCGCCGAATTGGGCGACCGAGGTCAGCACCGTCAGCATCACCACCGCGACGACATCTTCGAGAACTGAAACCCCCATCGCCAGTTGCCCCGCCCGTTCGTGGGTGGCGCCCACTTCCTGCAAGACTTTGCCTATGATCGACGAAGAGGAAATCATCAGCATACCGGCCAAAAAAAGACTTTCGATCGGACTGAAGCCGATCACGACGCCCGCCAGCCTGGTCATATAATAAATAAGCCCCGCGCTGGCGAACACCCCTATCAACAGCGACAGCCCCAGCCGGCGGAGCTTGCGGATGCTCAATTTAAGCCCCACCGAAAACATCAGGAACACGAGGCCCACCTGGGCGGCCATTTCGATGCTGGCTTCGTCCGTCACCAAGGAAAACGGCGGCGTATGCGGCCCCACCACTATGCCGGCCACCAGAAACCCGACCACGATGGAAAGCCCGATCCGTTGGCACAGCCAGCCCACCAAGGCGGCCACCACCAAAATCACGGCGAGGTTTTGGATGAAATCAATGCCGGGCATGGGTCTTATTCCACAACGTGCGCAGGTCGGAGCCTCGTCAAGCGCACAGGTCGCTTTCTCCCGTCCGCGGCCGGCATTTCCATTTCTGAGCCCCGCAGGGCGTTTTCATCTTTGACACTCACTCGCTTCGCTCGTTTGTAATCTCAGCGGCGCAGGCGTCGCCCATCACCCAAGAAACATGGCTTCTAACCTCTTTGGCTACTTCTCCAACGACATCGGCATCGACCTTGGCACCGCCAACACCCTCGTTTACGTGAAGGACAAAGGCATCGTGCTGCGCGAACCCAGCGTGGTCGCCATCGACACCGCCAGCCGCAAGGTCCGCGCCGTTGGCGAAGAGGCCAAAAAGATGCTCGGCCGCACGCCCGGCAACATCACCGCCATCCGCCCGATGAAAGACGGCGTCATCGCCGACTTCGACGTCACCGAGGCGATGCTGCGCTACTTCATCCGCAAGGTGCACAACAACGCCCTGCGCGTCGCCCCCCGTGTCGTCATCGCGATTCCCTCCGGCATCACCGAGGTCGAAAAGCGCGCCGTCAAAGACTCCGCCACCCATGCTGGCGCCCGCGACGTCATCACCATTCCCGAACCCATGGCCGCCGCCATCGGCGTAGGTCTCCCCATTGACGAGCCCGCCGCCAACATGATCGTGGACATAGGCGGAGGCACCACCGAGATCGCCATCATCTCCCTTTCCGGCATCGTCTTCTCAAAGTCGATACGCGTGGCCGGCGACGAGCTTGATGCCGCCATCGTCAACTACATGAAGCGCGCCTACAACCTCCTCATCGGCGAACGCACCGCCGAGGAGATCAAGATGCGCATCGGCTCGGCCTACCCTCTCGAAGAAGAGCTCACCATGGAGGTCAAGGGCCGCGATTCCGTGGCCGGCCTGCCCAAGACCATCCACATCACCTCCCAGGAAGTCCGCGAAGCCCTCAGTGATCCGGTTTCCGCGATTGTCGACGCAGTCCGTTCCACCCTTGAGCGCTGCCCGCCGGAACTTTCAGCCGATCTTGTCGACCGTGGTTTTGTCATGGCCGGCGGCGGCGCCCTCATCCGGGGCATCGACCGTCTGCTCAGCGAAAAAACCGGCCTGCCCGTCACGGTGGCCGACGACCCCCTTTCCGCCGTCGCCAACGGCACCGGCGCCGTCCTCAACGATCTGAACTGGGTGTTGCAGAACGTCTGAGTATTTCGGATTTCGGGGCTTCTTTTTCGGATCTCCCTTCCTTGATGCGCCTCAAATCGGAAATCCGGATTCCGAAATCATAAATTCCGCGCCCCGTGCCCGCCAAACGCTTTGATCAAGCCAAGCCCTTCCTCACGCTCGCGATCGTGTTCGCGGCCTGGCTGGTCATCCCGACCGCCGTCAAGCGGTTCATGCGCGCGAGTTTTTTTGAAATGCAGGCCCCGGTGGAGGCGACCGCTTCCTACATCCGCGACCTGCAGGAATTTTGGTCCCTCAAGACCCGCTCCAACAACGACCTCATCGAAGCCGGCCGCGATCTCGTCCGCCTCAACAACGCCTACGAGATCCGCCTTCAGCACGACGCCGACCTGCGCTCCCAGCTCGACCGGCTAAGCCAGCTCCTCAAGCTTCCAACCCCCGCGGGTTACCGCGCCGAGCCCGCGCGCATCGTCCGCCGTGATTTCTCCGGTTGGTGGCAGCAAATCGTCATCCGCAAGGGCGCCAACTACGGCCTCACCGTCGGTTCTCCGGTTATTTACGCCGGTGGCGTGGTTGGCCGCGTGACCGAAGTCCACGCCTATACTTCCGTCGTCGAACTCATCAGCAGTCCCGGCGTGCGCATCGCCGCCAGCCTCGAAGGCGACACCCGTCCGATCAGCTATCAGGGCGGCATCAACCCCACCCTCGCTCCCGCCCGCGGCGAAGTCGAATATGTGCCCGTGGATATTTTCGTGACCCCCGCCGCGCCGCGCCGGCTGGTCACTTCGGGCCTCGGCGGGATGTTTCCCGGCGGGCTCACCATCGGCCGCCTCACCAGCGTGGAACCGAGTAGCGACGGCCTTTTCAAAAGTGGCGAAGTGCAACTCGACCCCGCCCTTTCCGCCCTCACCGAAGTGACCGTCCTCGTGCCCGAGGAAGCCGCCGGCAACTGACATGAAGCTCCGCGTCCTCCTTCTTTCGATCGCGTCCTTGTTGCTCGTGACGCTCCTCGCCCAGCTCAACCACTACCTCGGCGTCTGGCAGCTGCATGTGTGGTGCGGCGGACTGTTCATCGCGTTCGCGGCGCTGCGGCTCGATTTCCGCACGGGCGCGGCCGCCTCATTCATCGGCGGGCTCATGCTCGACGCCAACGCCCCCGTCGCCTTCGGCACGCATGCCCTGCTCTTCCTCGCCGGCCACGCCGTGATTTTCAACATCCGCGCCCGCGCCCCCCGCGATGAAACCATCGTGGGCGTCATGGTTGCGTTGCTCGCCAACCTCGGTCTCTTCCTCGTCATTTCATTTCTCCGGCTCGACGGCGTTCCCGACTCGGGCGAAGCCTGGATGCGAGACTTCGCCGATCTGCTCGTCTCGCAAATGGTCATCGCCCTCATCGCCCCCTGGATCTTCGCCATGCAGGCGCGCCTCCTCCAGCTCGGCGGCACGGAGCTGCGCGACAACGCCCGGGGAGCCTTTTAAGGTCACAGCATGGCCGACCAAGTTTCAGAACGCCCCGGAGGGCTGGTCGAGACCCACAAGGGCTACAACCCGAGGATATTTTTCTTCTATTTCCTCATCGCCGCCCTGCTGCTCACGCTCACCGGCGGACTCGCCTACCGCCAGCTTCTCGGCAACGACCGCTACCACGAAGCCGAGAAAAAACAAAACCAGCGCCGCATCCTCGTCCCCGGTCCGCGCGGCAACATCTACGACCGCACCGGCCGCCTGCTCGTGGGCAACCGCCCCCGCTTCGCCGTCACGCTTTACCTCGACCAGCTCCGCCACGATTTCCGCACCGAATACATCAAGGTCCGCAAAGCCTACCGTGATGCCGACGACAAGAACCTCCCCACCGTCGACCAGATGCAGCGCATCGCCCGCTTCAGCGTCGTCCGGCGCTACCTCGACGAGGTCAACCAGATCCTCGACCGCCACGAGGAGCTCGACTCCGCCGATCTCAACAAGCACTTCCGCCAGGAACTCCTCCTTCCCTACATCCTCCTGGACGACCTGAAGCCCGAGGAATACGCACGTCTCATCGAGCACCTGCCCGTCAACTCCCCGTTGCAGGTCTACACCTCCAGCATCCGCTCCTACCCGCTCGGTTCCATCGCCGCCCAGACCATCGGCTACGTCACCGGCAACGACGACATCGAGCCCGCCGACGACTTCCCCGGAGCCGACCTCACCACCTTCAAGATGAAGGGCACCGTAGGCCGCGAAGGCCTCGAAGCCCAATACGACGACGAGCTCCAGGGCGAGACCGGCGGCGCCATTTACCGCGTCGATCCTTCCGGCTACCGCGTCAACCCGCCGCTCTCCAAACGCCAGCCCGTCCACGGCCACGATCTGCACACCTCCCTCGACGCGGAACTCCAGATCGTCGCCGAAAAAGCCCTCGCCGAAACCGAACTCAACGGCGCCGCCGTCGCCCTCGACATCCGCACCGGCGAGGTGCTCGCCCTCGCCAGCAAGCCCGACTACAATCTCGAAGCTTTCATTCCCCGGCTCAGCCATGATGAAGCCAAAAAAATCAACGACGACGGCGCCTGGCTCAACCGCGCCGTAAGCGGTATCTACCCGCCCGGCTCCACCTTCAAGATCGTCACCGCCTGCGCCGGCCTCGCGAGCGGCGCCATCGACCTCGACTCTTATTCGATCGACTGCATCGGCTGGGTCCAGATCGGCGGACGCCGCTTCACCTGCGAAAACGGCCACGGCATCCACGGCGTCATCAAGCTCGTCGAGGCCATCGCCGTGAGTTGCGATTCTTTCTTCTACCAGTTCGGCCTCGCCACCACCGCCGAAAAAATCGCCGCGATGGCCGACCGTTTCCACCTCGACCGCCCCACCGGCATCGACCTGCCCTACGAGACGAAGAGCATGCTCATCCCCGACGCCGCCTGGAAAAAGGAGCGTCGCGATCAATCATGGTTTCCCGGTGACACCGCCAACATGTCCATCGGCCAGGGTTTCATCGGCGTGACCCCGCTCCAAATGGCCTGCTTCGTCGCCTCCTTTGCGCGCGGTGAAACCGTCACGCGTCCCTACCTGTTGCACGATCCCGACCGCCCCGCACAACACACCGAGCCCATCGGCCTGACGCCCGCCCAACACGAAGCCATCGTGCAAGGCATGATCGGCTGCGTGGACCACGGCACCGCGCGTCTGCTCACCACGCTCCCCTCGATGCGCATTCCCGGGCTCACCCTCGCCGGCAAGACCGGCACCGCGCAGGTCCATGGCAAGGACGGCAATCTCAACATCGCCTGGTTCATTTGTTTCGCTCCGGTCGAGGATCCGAAGATCGCCATCGCCGTGGTGCAGGAAGGCAACGTCGGTGAGGAAACCGGGGGCGGCCGCATTGCAGGCCCCATCGCCCAAGCCATCCTGAAAAAATGGCAGGAAGAGCGCAGCCGTCCTCCGGCACCCGTCATCAGCGTGCCGACGCGTTAAGGCAACCGGGTGCCTGCGCGCAGCGCCCGCTTCGCCCGGCGAAACACCGCCAGCGGTTCCGACCGGCGTGTCTGCGGACCGTAGCGCAAATCCTCCAGCTCGGCACGGACGGCGACCAAATCCGCACTGCCAAATCCGGAATCGGAAATCTTCCTGAGCCAGCGTCCCGCTTCCCGACGCACCGGATCCATCTTCCGTCCATGCGCCCGGCCGCTGCGCCAACGCAGCCACTCACCACGACCGCGCAAACGCCACGCAGCGCCCAGACCGGCAAGCGCCAGCACACCCGCAATCCACACCGCAACACGATGCATGTCCCAGGGGGATTGGATCCACGCCTTGAACTCCGCCAGCCGGTGCCGCAACGCCTGCTTCAAGGATTTCAGCCGTCCGTCCACCAGTTTCTTCGCTTTGTGCGCCAGCTCGAATTGCGAAGTCTGATCGAAGTTCACGATGCGCCGATACCAGAAGATGCGCAGGCCCTCGAACCGCGCATCCCAGCTGTGATCACGGATGCGCGCCAATGCCGCCTCTCCTTGGGGCGCATTGTCCGGATCCCCCACCGCCACCGAGCCGGGCGTGGGATCCACCCGGAGCCAGGAATTACTCGCGCGGTCGAAAATCTCACACCACGCATGCGCGTCCGAGTTGCGCACCGTGAGACTCTCGCTGGTTGCGTTCCACGAGCCGCCCTTGAAGCCCAGCACCACCCTCGCCGGATAACCCGCTTCGCGCGCCAGCAACGTGAAGGCTCCGGCGAACAGCTCGCAATGCCCCGCTTCCTTTGAGCCAATCCAAAACACCAGCGGATCCTCCTCCCCCGGCCGTATCTGGCTTTGCAGCGAATAGGTGTGCGCCTTTTGCAGCCACGCGCAGGCACGCCGGGCGAAGTCTGCGGGATTTTCCGGCGGCGCGTTGATCGCCGTCACCCAAGCGGCCAGCCGCGCTTTCTCATTCTCTTTCAAGTCGAGCCCCGTGAACACCGGTCGTTGAGGATCATCTTCCTTGGAAACCTGCACCGCCCCCCCTTCCACCGGCAGGCGAAGAGACGGCCCGATCGGCATGCCTTCGACACGATACGCGAGCATCTTTGCGGGCGTGCGCCGCAGCGCCACGAGGTTTAACTCATGGCTGAACGCCGCGTCCTGCTGTCCGTCAAACGTGATCTGGTAGAAAGCCCCCAGCAGCGGCAAAAAACGGCTCGTGCCGGTCTCCAGATAAAAGGTCCACACCGGCATGTCCGCACGCAACCGGGCATCGCCCTGCACTTGGGACGTCCTTTGTGAAATATCATCCAGACTGCGCTTGAGCACCGGCGACATGCCGAAGCTGTGATTCTTGTATTCGTCGAGAACGAGCATGCGCCAGTAAAGCTCCGCCGGCACCTTCGAGCGGTCCGACACGTCGACACTCAACGCCACCCCCGTGTCCTGCTGGATGTCCACCACGTCGCCGAACTGGATGTTTTCACTGAAGCCCGTCTTGGCCTTGCGCGACATCATGCCGTCGAGAAACAGGCTGTTGCCCAGATCGAAACGCGGGATCGCCATAAACAACACCGCCGACAACCCCACCACTCCGCCAAAAAGCAACACGCTCAGCGCGGCCACCCTCCAGTCGAGACACTCGCGCAGCCGGCGCCCCAGTCGCCCCCACCCCGCGTACATCCACGCCGGCGGTCCGTCCGCGGCCGCGACCACCGGCAAACCCTGCTCCATCGCATCGACCAGCGTGATGACCAAAAGAAAAATCAGTGCGACCGCCGTGAACACCACGATCTGCGCCGCAAACACGATCGAGACCGACAACACCCCGCCCACGACCACAAGGAAAAGCCCCAGCAGAATGAGCTGCAGATCGTCGCGGCGTTTGCGCGGGGTGATCACCCGGTAAAGCACCAGCATCAGGGCCAGCCGGATGATCGGCGCGATCGGCTCCTTCAAGTGCGTCGTCATATCGAGCGCGAAAATCCCCACCAGCACCGGGAACGCCAGCCGGTCGATCCAACGGGGCACGCGGGCAACCCAGTCCGGACGCACCGTCACGACCGGCACCGCAAGCGTCACCAGTGCGAGCAACGCCCACGCCTCGACATCCATGTAGAGCACCGTCCACGCGGAGATCACCGCGAGCATTCCGCCCAGCAGCCACTTGAGCTGGTGAAGCTCGGAAAGGCTAAGTTGCGGCCGCCGGTTTTCCATCGACATGGGCGATCACGCCCCGCGCCCCGTCGGGCGCGAAGGTCATCAGGTTGAAGCGCCGGCCCGAGCCTGCGCTTGTGGAAGGTTGATAGGACAAGTCCACGGTTTCAGCCAGAGCCAGCCGGTCGAGAAACCGCTCCAGGTCGCGCACGCTGCGCACGGGGCTCGACGACTCATCGTTGAACGCAACCGAGGTAAGCCTGCCCGCCCGGAAAAGATCCTCGGCCAGCGTCGCCGCAAAACTGCACAGCAACTCAAACTGCTCCGGCCGCGTCCAGGTTTCCGCCGAGGTCTGCACCCACAGCGAAAAACCCGCCTGCATCTCCGTGGCGAACTGCCTCACCATCAGCCGGCGCAGACGCGCACTCGCCTTCCAGTGCACCGTGCGTTGCGAGTCTCCCGATGCGTAAGGCCGCAGCGCCAGCAAGTCGCCGCCCTGTCCTGCCGCGGCCTTCTGTTCGCCGAGCCCCGGCTGCCGCCATGACACCAGAGGAAAACGCCGATACTCCACCGGCGCCGGCCACACCAGCACCTCGCGCCGCAGTTCCGAGCCGATGACTTTGCGCAAAAATCCAAAGGGGAACAACGAGCCCACCGCGACCAGCTCCACCGTCAGCACACCGCGTTTTTCCGGCCGCAGCGTCCACTCCAGTTTCGTCTCGCCGAGCGGATCGAGCCGGCCGCCCAGCGTGCTGCGCACGGACTTGGCCAGACCGGTCGCCTTGAAATCAAACCACAGCCCATAGGTGGGCAGCACGCGCTTGCGGTTGCGCAGCTCCAGCATGATCGCGTGCTCCTTGCCTACGCGCAATGGTGGCGTCAGCCGCAGCCGCCACGTCACGCCTTTGAGATTGAACCATGAAAGCACGCCGCTGAACACCAGACACGCAAGCAACAGCGACAGCGCGATGAACAGGATGTTGCTCGACGTGTTGTAGGCCGCCATGCCGATGCCCAGCGCGACCGTGATGAGCAGCGTGCCCGACACCGTCGGCAGGATCCGCTGCCCGCGCTGCGGATAAATGAGCGACCACAGCAGACGCCGCCACCGGTGTGAACGCTCACGCCCGCCACGAAAGTCCACTCCATACCAATCGGTCGCGGCGGAGACGGCGGACGAGACTGGTTCAACCGCGGTCATGAGATCGCTCAGACCGGCGTGGCAATCGCCGCCGTGATGCGCCGCAAGATGGCGGTGATCGCGCGGCGCTCCTCCAGTGCATCCGGACTCTGTCGCACCAAGGCCAGTCGATGGGCGAGCACCGGCACGATGAGCGCCTGCACATCCTCCGGCATCACGAAATCACGGCCGAGCAACAACGCGCGCGCCTGCGCGGCATGCTTGAGCGCGAGACCGCCGCGCACCGAAACACCCGACTTGAACTCGGCCTCCGTGCGCGTCGCCGCCACGAGCTTGAGCACATAATCGAGCACCGACTCTTCGATGAACACCTGTTGCGCGACCGTCTGCAGACGCAGGATGTCGTCACGGCTCGCCACGGCGTTGAGCACGATCCCGTCGTAATTCGTGCGCGGAGCCCGCAAAATCTCCAGTTCATCGGCCGCCTCGGGATAACCCATGTGCAGCCGCATGAGAAACCTGTCCATCTGGCTCTCCGGCAGCGGAAACGTGCCCTCGTAATCCACCGGATTCTGCGTGGCGAAGACGAGGAAGGGCGAGCCCACCGCATGTGCCTCGCCGTCGATGGTCACACGCGCGCGATCCATCACTTCAAGCAGCGCCGACTGGGTTTTCGGCGTCGCACGGTTGATCTCGTCGGCGAGGACCACGTTGGCGAAGACCGGACCTTTTTTGAAAACGAAACGCTTCTCCTGCTCGTCGTAGACCGACACGCCCGTGACATCGCTCGGCAGCAGGTCGCTGGTGAATTGGATGCGGGAGAAAGTGCAGTCCATCGACCGCGCGAGGGAATAGGCGAGCGTCGTCTTGCCGACGCCAGGCATGTCCTCGATGAGCAGATGACCGGCGGCCACGAGACACACGAGCACCTGCTCGATGACGTCATCCTTGCCCTTGATCGTCACGCGCATGTTGGTGCGCAAACGTTCGAGAATCTGGCGGGCATCGGAAACCACGGGACCGGAGACGAAGTCGCTCATGACCGGAAGCGTAACCGTGCCCGCCTCACGCGCAAACGGGATTTCCGCTTTGACCGTCCTTTGACGACCCGCGCGTTCAGGCGAGGAGTTTGATCAGCGCGGAAAAATCCTCATCGCCGAAACCCGCCCGGTCGGCGGCGGCCAGACGGTCGCGCACCGTGTCGAGCACGGGGAAGTCCTCGCAGCCGTTGATGCCCGATGCGAGACGCATGTCCTTGAGCATGTGCTTCACCGAAAACTGCGGCGAGAAATCGCCCGCCCGGAGTTTCGGTTCCTTAAGCTTGGTCAGGCCCGAGCTGCCGGCGTTTTTGGACATCGCCCCGAAAAACACATCATCACCGATACCGGCGCGACGCGCGAGGGTCAGCGCTTCGGAAAGCGCCTGCATCTGCACGGCGAGATTGAGGTTCATCGCCAGTTTGAGCGTGGCCGCCTGAGTGTTTGTGCCGATGTGGAAGCGAGCCTGCGACACGAGCGAAAACAGCGGCTCCAACTCGGTAACCAGCCCGGTATCCCCGCCCAGATAAAACACGGTCTGCCGCTGCTCGGCGGCCGGTTTGCTGCCGGTGAAAGGCGCCTCGAGATAACGGGCCCCGCGCGCGGTCACCGCCAGGCGAAATTCCTCACTGCTCTTGGGGTCAATGGTGCTCGACTGCGCCACGATCTTCCCCGGACCCAGCGCCGGCAAAATGCGCGCCAGCAGAGTCCGCACCGCCGGCGGATCGGCGACGACGATCTGGACGACATCGGCGGCCGAGGCGACCGCCTCGGGGGAATCCTTCCATTGGGGGAAATCCGGCTGCGCCGTGCGATTCCATGCGCCCGCCAGCACGCCGGCGGCCTCGTAATGCCGCGCCCAGACCCCGCCGATAATCCCCAGACCAATGACGCCGATTTTCATAAGACGGCAAAAGAAACCAGTTATCCCAAAATCTCCAGCAATCGCGTGAAAAGCCGGTCCACCTTCGCTTGGTTCGATTTCACGAGGTCTTTGAATTTGGCGAAATCGATTTCGGTGCCTTCGAGGCCGTTGGCATGGTTGTCCACGATGGCGAGGCTGTTGTAGCGCAAGCCGAGTTCGCGGCACAGGTCGGCCTCGTGCGCGGCGGTCATGCCGACGACATCGCCCCAGTCTTTGATGACGCGAATCTCCGCCTTGGTCTCGAAACGCGGCCCGCGCATCTGCACATAAACCTTACCCGTCTGAATCATAAACTCCGGCGCCAGCGCGGCGACGATCAGGGGAATCAGGTTGTTGTCGATGCCTGGTGCGCTGCCCTTGAGCTCCTCGTCGAAAAACGTGGCCGGCCCCTGTTGAAGCGCCACGTAGTCGGCGCACGACACGAGCGAGCCGGGCGGAAGGTCGGGCTTGAGCGATCCGACGGAGTTGAGTGAAACGACGTCGTGAAACCCCAGATCGGCGAGTGCACGGATGTTGGCGCGATAATTAATCGCGTGCGGCGGGAGCGGCGTGGCGGGCCCGTGGCGGTTGAGCAGGACGTGTTCGCCGTGTGCCTTGTAGGTGACGGCGCCGTGTTTTGTCTCGACGCTCCGCACATCCCACCCTGAGAACTGCGTCGAATTTACGATGCTTGTGCCACTGATGAACGCCACTTTCATGCCGCGACTAACGGCCTCCGCCGCCCGCGTGACAACGCGAAAGCACTTTCTCACCGCCGTGGCCGCCCTCGGTCTGCTCGCATTCACCGGTTGCTCCACGCCCGGACCAAACCACGCCTACGTCGTCGCCACGGCCGATGCGTCCATCCTGGATTTCTCAAAGGGCAAGCCCACGACGGAAGTCCCCAGTTACCTTTCTTCGGCCTACAATCTCTACGGCCTCGCCTACGATCCGTTCACCGACCACCTCTTCCTGCGCATCGTGCCGGGCAATTTCGTCCGCGTGATCGACCGGCCCGCGCGTGCGATCAAATACGATTTCACCGCCGAAGGCGTGCCCGACGGGGCCGGCGACCTCGCCATTCGCTCCAGCGACCGGCACCTGTTTTTTGCCCACCCCACCGAGCCCATTCTCGTCGAAACCTCCCTCGTCGGAAAGCACGTGCGCGACATCCGCCTGCAAGGCTTCACCGGCGCGCCTTCGGGCGTGGCCTACGATCAGAAGCTCAACCATTTTTTCATCCTGAGCGGCGGCGACCTCGACCAGGTCACGACCTACTCGCTCGACGGCAAACGCCTCGGCGCCATCAGCCTTGATCGCACCGTCCAGCTCGCCTCGCTCGCCTTCGACTCGGTCACGCGCGAATTTTACGTTCCGCTGCGCGACCAATCCGCGATCGGCATCTTCAACCTCAAGGGCCTGCTGGTCCGCAGCCTGCCGATCCCCGCGACGGAAAGTCATCCCCGCGTCGACGTGGGCGAGCGCTCGCTCATCCGGTTGTTTTAAGCTCCACCTCGGGTCCGAGCAAACGGTCCGCACTCTCCGAGCTCACCCGACCCAGGCGATTTTCTGGATACGGCCGGCCAGCTCGACATCCTTCGCCGTCACCTTCCCTCCTGCGTCATGGGTGTTGAGGCGGATGGCCACGCGATTGTAGACGTTGGTCCACTCGGGATGGTGGTTGAGCGCCTCGGCCTCGAAACTCACCCGCACCATGAAGCTCATCGCCTCGCGAAAACTGCCAAAGGTGTAACTCTTCGTCAGCGCATCGCCTTGCAGCAACCAGCCGGGAAGACCTCCCAAGGCGCGGCCGATTTCATCGGGACTCAGGGGTTTTGTGCTCATGGCTCATTTTCCGCCCGCCGCCGGATTGCGTCAACCCCGCCGGAAGGTTCGCAGTTGGCGGCTTGTCAAAGCCCTCCGCGCCACCCTAACTCACTCCTTTACCGCCCGCATGCCATCCCCGTCCGCCTCCATTCCCGCCCACGTCGCCATCATCATGGACGGCAACGGCCGCTGGGCCAAACAACGCGGCCTGCCCCGCATTGAAGGCCATCGTCGCGGCGTCGACACCGTCCGCACCATCATCAACGCCAGCCGCGAGTTGGGTATCCGTTACATTACGCTTTACGCCTTCTCGGTCGAAAACTGGAAACGCCCTCAGGACGAGGTCGGCGCGCTCATGGGCTTGCTGGAGTATTTTCTCAAAAAGGAGCTGGCCAACCTCGTGAAGGACAAGGTCCGCCTGCTCACCATCGGCCGCATCCACGAAATGCCCGACAGTGTTCGCATCCTCCTCGAAAAAGCCATCGAAGCCACCTCGTCCTTCACCGGTCACACGCTCGTCCTCGCCCTCAACTACGGCGCCCGCACCGAGGTGGTCGACGCCGCCCGAGCCTACGCCAAGGCCATCGCCGCCGGCGAAGTAAAGCTCAACGACAACTCGTGGGAGACCTTCAGCCGCTACCTCAACACCGCGGATATCCCCGATCCCGATCTCGTCATCCGCACATCGGGCGAGATGCGCATCAGTAATTTTCTCCTGATGCAGGCCGCCTACGCCGAGTTCGTTTTCACTCCCGTGCTCTGGCCCGATTTCACCAAGGCCGACCTCTCCGCCGCCGTGGAAATCTACGCCAAACGCGAACGCCGCTTCGGCCTGACCAGCGAACAGCTCAAACCCGCCGCGACCTCCTAAAAACAGGTTCGCGCGCAAACCCCCTTTCTTCTCCGTGGGCAAACGTATCTTCAGCACCGTCCTCCTCTGGCTCATCATCTTCGCCACGATGTATTTCTTCCAGGAGCACGGCGGCATCGTGCTCACCGTGCTGGTCGGCACGCTCACCCTGCGCGAACTCTATCAGATGGTCCGGCGCATGGGGCACACGCCCTTTGACCGTCTCGGCCTGCTTTTCGGCGCCGCGATCATGCTCGCTCCGGTGGCGCAGATTCCGTTGCTCACGCCCGAGACCCTGCTCGCACTGGCCGCGGTGGTTTTCGCCGTGCGCATCGTCGGCGAGCGCAATCCCGAGAACCGCGTCGAATCGCTCGCCTGGACTCTCTTCGGCCTCGTTTACGTGCCGTTCATGCTCCAGTTCCTCGTGCGCATCCTGTTGATCAACGGTCCGCACCTGCACACCGGCCTCGCCCTCACCGTCTGGCTGATCGCCGTGTCGAAATTCTGCGACGTCGGCGCCCTCCTCTCCGGCATGGCCTTCGGTAAACACAAGATGTCCCCCGTCATCAGCCCCAAAAAAACCTGGGAAGGTGCCGCCGGCGGTCTGCTCACCTCGGCCCTGCTCGGCGCCGGCATCGTTTATTTTTGCCGCTCGTATGGTTATTTTCCGGCCACGTTCACCCCGCTGCTCGCCGCAGCCGTCGCCGTGCCCATCGCAGCCTTCGGCATCGTCTCGGACCTCGTCGAATCGGTCATCAAACGCCGCGCCAATACCAAGGACTCCGGCGCGACCATCCCCGGCATCGGCGGCGTGTTTGATCTTTCCGACAGCCTGATCCTCACCGCCCCCGTAGGCTATCTGGTGTTCAGCCTGCTATAAAATCGTTCTCATTCTCGTTCTCTTACTCGTTCTCATCCATTGAGAATAAGCCCAAGAGAACGAGAATGAGTAAGAGAACGAGAACGATGACAGCCTCTATCAACCCACACTCCCGCAAACGCATCGTCCTGCTTGGAGCGACCGGCTCCATCGGTGAAAACACCCTGCGCGTTATCGCCGCGCATCCCGACAAACTCGAACTCGTCGGCATCGCCGCCCACTCGAATCACGTCCGCCTCGCCGAGATCGCCCGTGCCCATCCCGGCGTGCGCCACGTCGCCCTCTTCGATGAAGCCGCCTGTGCCGCCGCCAAATCCGCCGGCGCCTTCCCTTCCGGTGTCACCCTGCACGGAGGCCTCGCCGGCCTCAACTTCCTCGCCCAGCTCCCCGAAGCCGACACCGTGCTCGTGGCCGTCGTCGGCACCGCCGGCCTCGAACCGGCGCTGGCCGCGCTCGCCACCGGCAAGAATCTCGCCCTCGCCTCGAAGGAGATCCTCGTCCTCGCCGGCAAGTTTGTGATGGCCGCCGCCCGCGCGAGCGGCGCGAAACTCCTCCCCGTCGATAGCGAGCACAACGCCGTCTTCCAATGCATTCAGGGGCACCCTTCGGCTGACGTCTCGCGCATCATCCTCACCGCCAGCGGCGGCGCCTTCCGTGACTGGCCGGCCGAGAAACTTTCCCACGTCACCGTGGCCGACGCGCTCAAGCACCCCAACTGGTCGATGGGGCAAAAGATCACCGTCGATTCCGCCACTCTCGCCAACAAGGGCCTCGAACTCATCGAAGCCCAGTGCCTCTTCGGCCTTCGCGCCGACCAGTGTCATGCCGTGCTGCACCCGCAAAGCATCGTGCACGCGCTCGTCGAGTTTACCGACGGCGCCATGCTCGCGCAGCTTTGCCCGCCGTCGATGACGTTCCCCATCCAGCACGCGCTCCTGCACCCCGCTCGCGCGCCCGGCGTGGATGCGCCGCTCGATCTCACCAAACTGCTCTCGCTGGAATTCCGCCCCGTGGACGAAGCCCGTTTCCCGATGCTGCGTCTGGCCCGCGAAGTCATGCACGCAGGCGGTTCGTCTCCGGCGATTTACAATGCCGCCAACGAAATCGCGGTGGCCGCATTCCTCGCACAAAAAATCCCCTTCCTTGCGATTCCGCAGGTCGTGGATAAAACTCTGCAAACGATCTCTTCTTTTGAACCTGCCGACTTGGCCGCTGTCCTAGCCGTCGACGCCGAAGCCCGCCGCATCGCGTCCGCCACCCTATCTTCCCTTCGCCCTTAGCCCATCACCTTTTGCCCGCTCCCTATGGACCTCCTGCATCTCCTTCTTTCCAATCTCTGGTCCGTCCTGCTCATCGTCATTTTCTTCGGCGGATCGATTTTCGTCCACGAGCTCGGTCACTTCCTCGCCGCCCGCAAACGCGGGATGATTGTTGAACGCTTCTCCATCGGTTTCGGCCCAAAGATTTTTTCGTGGCACGGCAAAGACGGCGTTGAATACCGCCTCTCGTGGCTTCCCCTCGGCGGCTACGTCGCCTTGCCCCAGCTCGCCGACATGCGCGGCATCGAGGGCGAGAGCAAAACCGACATATCCAAATTCCCAGCGCCTACCTATTCGACCAAAATGATCGTCTCGGTCGCCGGAGCGGTGTGCAACGTTCTCTTCGCTTTGGCTCTCGCTTGCATCGTATGGGGTGTCGGCCTTCCCACCACAAGTGAGTTAAATACCACTCAAATCGGCTCGATTCTAGACACACTAAAGTTGCCCGATGGCACTGTGGTTCCAAGCCCTGCCGCACAAGCCAATCTCCATCCAGGCGACATCATTCGTGCGGTCGATGGCAAGCCTGTCGATGACTGGCTTAGCCTCATGCAAACGCTAGCCTCTGGCTCGGGGCGAACCGCCGACGGCCATCCTAAAGCAGTTCTCTCAATTGACCGTGCGGGCCAAACCCAGCAAGTGACCGTCCTTCCCCGCCTCGCTGGAGATGATGGATTTCGCATGCTCGGAATCGAGGCGGCTGATGATCTTACAGTCGAAAAAGTCGCACCCGACTCCCCTGCTGCTCTAGCCGGTCTACAACCAGGGGATACTCTTACCGAGGTCGATGGACGTCCACTGTATCAACTCGGTGCGCTAGCCGAATTACTCCAAAAAACACAAACCACTCCGATCCATCTGACACTCCGCCGCGGGGATCAGATTCTCACTGTTTCGGTGGCTGCACGTCCGGAAAAAGACCCAGAGGGAAAACTAGTCTACCGCATAGGCGTCCAGTATCGCAGCAACTTCATCACTTTACATCCATCTCCTTTCAAGCAACTCACCGATCAAGTCACCATGACATGGCGGGTGCTAACAGGTGTCCTTAATCCCAAATCTGATCTCGGTCCATCAAAGCTCAGTGGCCCCATCGGTATTGTCCGTGGCTTTCACACACTCGCTCAGGTCGATATCCGTCTCGTTCTTTGGTTCACGATTCTCATCAACGTTAATCTCGCCATTTTCAACCTGCTGCCGATCCCCGTGCTCGATGGTGGTCACATGCTCTTTGCGACTATTGCGAAGCTTCGCGGACGCTCCCTTCCCGTCCAACTCATCGCCACCACGCAAAGCATTTTCATGGTTCTCCTACTGTTCATGATGATCTATGTAGGAAACTTTGACCTGCGCCGCTGGCTCCGCGATAATAGCAACGAGAAGGCCGAAGCCGCTGCGGCTGCGACGGCAGCAACACCCGCCCAATCGGCTCCCGCCGCCACGCCGGCCAAACCCTAAGGATCGGCGGGCGGCGGCACTTCCCGCCGAAGTTTGACATTGGTCGGTCGCCATTGGTCATTTGATCACATTCACAATGTCCTACTGCGCCTCCCGTTTTCGCACCGTCCGCCGGCCAACCCTCGAAGTAAAGGTCGGCCAGGTCGGCATCGGCGGCTCCAATCCCGTCCGCGTCCAGTCGATGACCACCAGCGACACCCAGGACGTCGCCGCCACGGTGAAGCAGTCCATCGCCCTCGCCGAGGTAGGCTGCGAAATCATCCGCATCACCGCGCCCAACGTGCAGGCCGCGAAGTGCCTCAAGGACATCCGCGCGCAGTTCACCGCCGCCGGCTTTGGACACGTTCCCCTCGTCGCCGACATTCACTTCCTCCCCGCCGCCGCGATGGAGGCCGTCGAGCACGTTGAAAAAGTCCGCGTCAATCCGGGCAACTACGCCGACAAAAAGAAATTCGCCGTCAAGGAATACACCGACGCCGACTACGACCGCGAACTCCAGCGCCTCCACGACTCGTTCACCCCGCTCGTCCTCCGCGCCAAAACCCTCGGCCGCGCCCTTCGCATCGGCACCAACCACGGCTCCCTCTCCGACCGCATCATGAACCGCTACGGGGACACTCCCCTCGGCATGGTCGAGAGCGCGCTGGAGTTCCTCCGCATCGCGGAAAGTCACGGCTTCAAGCAGATGATGCTGTCGATGAAGTCCTCCAATCCGAAGGTCATGATCGAGGCCTACCGCCTCCTCGTGGACCGCATGAACGGGGAGGACATGCACTACCCGCTCCACCTCGGCGTCACCGAGGCGGGTGACGGCGAAGACGGCCGCATCAAAAGCGCCATCGGCATCGGCAGCCTCCTCTACGACGGCCTCGGCGACACCATCCGCGTGTCGCTCACCGAGGACAGCGTCTATGAAGTCCCCGTCGCCCAGGCCCTCGTAAAAAAAGCGATGTCGCTGTGGAAATCAGTCGGCGAAAAGACGGAAATCCTCGCCGACGCCATCGACCCGTTTCACTTCACGAAGAGGGAAACCACCACGCTTACCCTGGCCGAAAACTGCACCGTGGGTCCCGAACATCCTCCGCGTGTCATCGTCCGCGTGCCCTCCGTCGCCTCGTTGCCCGAGACGATTGCCCAGCTCACCGGCCCGCGTCTTGAAGACACGCCCGCCGAAGGCCTGCTCGTCCCCATCGCCTCGGCCGCCGATCTCACCGCGCTTCCCGCCTCCACGCCGGCCAACCGCTTCCTCGTGTTGGAACTCTCCCCCGCCCTCACCGTCGGCGAGTTGCAGCCCGTGCTTGCCGGCCACCAAGGATCCCTTGTGTTGCTGCGCAGCTTCGGCGCCGGCGAAGCCGACACGCTTGCCGCCTTCGCCAACCTCGCGCGCACCCACGGCCAGTTCCTCGCCGTCGCCGCCACCGCCGCCCAGCTCTCCGCGCTCACCCCCACGTTGCGCATCCTGGGCGACGATCGCCTGCTGTTCACGCTGAGCTCCGCCTCTGCCCTCTCGGCCCTCAGTTCCCAGCCCTTCATCCGCCCCCACCACACCGGCGCCTACCGGGCTCTCGCCGAGCAGCTGCGCAACGCCGGCTCGCGCGCGCCACTCTGGATTCGCAACACCACCGAGACCGCCGTGCATGCCGATCCCAGCTTCCTCTCCAAGCTGCTCGACGCCTCCATCCTCACCGGCTCGCTCCTCTGCGACGGTCTCGGCGATCTCGTCTCCATCGAGACTGAAGCCGACCCCGCCCGGGCCACCAAGCTCTCCTACAACGTCCTTCAGGGCGCCGGTGCCCGCATCTCCAAGACCGAGTTCGTCGCCTGCCCTTCGTGCGGCCGCACGCTCTTCGATCTTCAGACGACCACCCAGCGCATCCGTTCCCAGACAGGCCACCTCAAGGGTGTGAAGCTCGCCATCATGGGCTGCATCGTAAACGGCCCCGGCGAAATGGCCGACGCCGACTTCGGCTACGTCGGCGGCGCCCCCGGCAAGATCAATCTCTACGTCGGCAAAAACTGCGTCCAATACAACATTCCCCAGGTCGAGGCCGACGCGCGTCTCATCGCCCTCATCAAAGAGCACGGCAAATGGGTCGATCCGTCCCCTGTTACCGTCGCGTAACCTCTTCTGAAACAGCCCCCGTTTTGGCCGCCGGCACAGCGTAGTGCCCTCACCCCGACGCATTTTCAGAGGGGAATTGCCGCCTGTAATATCTCTCCCGTTACACGGCCGTGACATTTTCGCCTTCAAGTTGAAACAGGGATTTTTGTGGCAACAAAAAAACTCAAAAACTTATCCGCAAACTGCCGGTGAATAACTTGTCAGAAAGTTGCTCTTGAAACCCTTTTCCGCATCAACGTTATTGCCTTCCCGTCCTCTTCAACCGATCAGTTTCGGTGGTTCTTTATCACGTCCTCCGCGAGTCAGTGTTCCACCCTCCTGTTTGCTGCAAAACAAACCGCTGGTCATCAATCTCTTAAGCCTCAACCGGCCTTCCCTTCATTTTCTGATGATCCGCTCCCCTCTTTTGACAGGCTTTGGTGTATGGACCTTGGCAAGTGATGACGTGGTGCCGACCACCTCCGACTGTGGAGTGTGAATAATACCAAGCCGCGCCTCCTATTTGTCCATGTCTTCAGCCGTTACCTCTCCTACCCTCTGGGAAACCGTCAAAAGCGATTTTAAGGGGCTTTTCCCCGAAGACGTCTACCAGCTTTGGTTCGAGCCCATCGTGTGTCTGGAAGCCACGGAAGAGTCCCTTGTTCTGGGCGTGCCGAACGATTTCGCGGCCATCTGGATCAACGACAACTACCTTGATCTCATCGTCCAGCGCCTCCGCCTCACCGCGGGCCGCCAGATCACCGTAAAACTCCAAAAAGCCTCCCCCGACGCCCGCCATTCCCGCTCAGGAGCGCCGGCTTCCGTCGAGACGGCCGCCCCGCGCGCCAAACCCGCTCCGCGTCGCAACGCCCGCAACGACGAACGCGGCGGCGCCCACACCGGCACGCTCAACCCGCGCAACACCTTCGAGACCTTCGTCGTGGGCTCCAACAACCAGATGGCCCACGCCGCCGCCATGGCGGTCGCGCAGGCCCCCGCGCAGGCCTACAACCCCCTGTTCCTTTACGGCGACACCGGCCTTGGCAAAACGCATCTGATGCATGCCATCGGCCACGCCATCCTCCGCAACAACCCGGATACCAAGGTCGCTTATCTCTCCACCGAGAAATTCACCAACGAGTTCATCCAGGCCCTTCAGGAGAACGCCCTCACCAAGTTCCGCCAGCGTTACCGCCACGTCGACGTCCTTCTCATCGACGACGTCCAGTTCCTCAGCGGCAAAGAGCGCATCCAGGAAGAATTCTTCCACACCTTCAACGACCTCTTCGAGTCGTCCAAGCAGATCATCCTCTCCAGCGACCGCCGCGCCTCCGAGATCCAGAAACTCGAAGCCCGCCTCGTCTCCCGCTTCGAATGGGGACTCCCCGCCGACATCCAGGCGCCCGATTTCGAAACGCGCCTCGCCATTCTCCGCACCAAGGCCGCGACCCTGAAGTTCAACATCCCCGCCGATGTCGCGAACTTCATCGCCCACCACATCTCCAAGAACATCCGCCGCCTGGAAGGCGCCCTCATCAAGGTCGCCAGCTACGCCACCCTCACCGGCAAGACCATCGACCTCGCCGCCACCGAGATGCTCCTTCAGGACGTCCTCATGGAGCAGGCCCAAAACCAGCTCACGATCGAGATCATCCAGAAGAAAGTCGCCGATCACTACCAGATCCGCCACAGCGACATGACCAGCAAGCGCCGGCCCAACAACATCGCGATTCCCCGCCAGATCGCCATGTATCTCTCCCGCACGCTCACCAAGCATTCCCTGCAGGAAATCGGCGACGCCTTCGGCGGCCGTGATCACGGCACTGTCATCCACGCCTGCAAGGCCGTGGACAACATGATGGAGCAGGACACCACCGCGCGCGGCAGCATCGATTTCCTCCGGACGCAGCTCTCGCGCTGAGTTTCCGGCGCGCTCACTGCGGATAACCCCGCATTAACACGGATTGGATCATTTCCATCTGCGCCAATCTGTGTAACCTGTGGCCCAATTGTCTTCACCCATGAGCCTCACTCCCGAACAAACCGCCGCCGTCTCCAGCTGGGTCGCCGCCGGGGACAACCTCTCCACGATCCAAAAAAAACTCCGCGAGCAGTTCGACGTCGCCATGACCTACATGGATGTCCGCTTCCTCGTCGATGATCTGAATCTCCAGCTCAAGGACCCTCCCAAAAAGGTCGACGCCAGCGACGTGAGCAAAGCCCAGCCCAAGCCCGCCGCGGCGGCTGCCGCCGGTGACGAAGCCCTTCCCGCCGACGGCGATCTCCCTCCCTCCGGCCCCGGCGGCGTCAGCCTCAACGTGGACAATGTGACCTTGATCCCCGGGGCCATCGCCAGCGGCGAAGTCACCTTCAGCGACGGCGTGACCGGCAAGTGGGTGATCGACCAGCAGGGCCGCCCCGGCTTCACCAAGATCAGCCAGCCCGGCTACCGCCCCACCCCCGAAGACGGCCAGGAGTTCATGCGCCTTCTCGAAATCGAGCTTCAGAAAAAAGGCCTCTGATCCGTCGCCGGGCAAAATCCCGCGGCGTCAGCATCCCGACCCGGTCACACAACCGGGTCTTTTTTATGCCCCGCCGTCGGGCCAGCCTAGGAATCGAACCGTCCGAGCTCGTTGCTGGAGATGATGGCCTTCACATCCCCGACATAATCGGCCCCCCGTTCCGAGTAGTGCAACAACCCGTCGGCGAGACGGTCGCCCGTCACCGTGCCCTCCTTCCTCATGCGCTCGCGCAACACCCGCATGTCCCGGTAGCGCTCATCCGTGTTTAGATTGTGGATATAAGCCCGGATCGCCTCGCACGCCCCCGGAAAGACGGCGACCTTGAAGCTTTCTCCCTGCGCGCGTCCTCGGGGAATCATGCCTGATTCCCCGCCGTAGGTTCGCATTCCGAAAAGATTGTTGCCGTGCCGGGAAAATCGCGACGTCCCCCAGCCCGACTCGATGGCCGCCTGCGCCACCACCAGGGAAACCGGCACCGCATCCACCCGTTGCAACACCTGCGCCAGCACCGCGCGATCCGCCGCCACCGGGTCGGGCATTTCATAACCCTTGGCCATATCGCGCACGAAATTCCATTGCACCGGTCCCGCCGTCATCCCCGAGGCCATCGCCCGATCAATCGCCAGCAGACGTTCGCGGGAGAGGATGATCTCGCGGTTGGCCTTTTCTATCATCGGCACCAGACACGCGATAAACTCCGCCTTCCGCTCGTTCGTGTCGGTGATCGCCCTGAAATCCGGCAGATCATCGCACTCCCCCCGGTGATAGGCGGCCACCACCGCCAGCGTCACGATCACGCCCAACAGCGAGATCTGTTTCCACCGGCCCCGGGCGAAAGCAATCGCTCGGGTGAAGCGGCCCCGCGTGGGACCGCCCGCCGGTTGGAAGGATGTCGTCACTGACCCGTTTTCTTCAGGTGGAGGAAACATTTTCCTCCCGCCCAGTATTCAATGTAATTTGCGCTCGTCTGAATCCGGTCCGACCACACGCCCGCCGTGCGGCCGCCGGTGGCGTTTTGTTGTGCGACCAGTGTCTCGTCGCCGGTGAACCACTTGCGGTAGCCCGCGCCTTTTTCCATCGAGATCTTCATCGTGATTTGAGCCGCGACCTGGTCCGGCTGGAGCATCAGATAAATATCGCCCTTATCGTCCACCCTCACGTCGGAAAGCATGGCCTTGTCGAAAACCAGCGCCTCGTAGGGGCCGAATTTTTGAACCGCGACAGCCGCGGCCGGCTTTTCAGCCGTTTGACCAAACGACAACGGCGCGGAGACAACCGCGCCGGCAACCAACAGCAGCACGAAAGAGCGATGAAGGATCATGCGCCCAGCCTGCCCGAATCCGTCACCGAGGCAAGACCGGCCGCCACCGCTCCATCAACCCCCATACAAAGCCGGTCCGCAGATTCTCCGCCATCAGCAGCGTGATACCCTGGTCTATTCCGATCACATCCGTGCCCACCCAGCCGGTGGCCGGATTAAACGCATCGGCAAAACCGTAGGGCCCGTAGATTTTATCGCCCCAGCGCGCGTGCATTTCGCGCAGCGCCGCCGTGCAATCCGCCGGCACAAACGGCAGCGAACCCGCCGCCGCGCACGGCACCACCGTCCCGTCGATCCGCGCATCCGCTTCGCCCGCCTTCACCGGCGGCCCGCCCCAGTCGACGTAGCCCGCCGCGCCGTCCGACGACGTGAGCCCCCATACGTTTTCCTCGTAACCGGGAAACCGCCCGCGCAGATCGAGGCAGAACTGCTTCTGCGCCCGCGTCGCCGCGCACGCATTGGCGAAAAAATTAACCTTGCTCACCTCGTCGGTGAATCCGCGCCAGTCCAGCCACGCCTGCGGAAACTGATGCACGAAGAGCGGCGGATGATGCAGAAACCGTTCGCCCGCATACTCGACCCAAGGCGTGCGTTTCCACGCGGTCCACGCATTCGCCGGCGCCGGATGCGTCGGCGAAGCCATCGCCAGCCGCGT
This sequence comes from Rariglobus sp., assembly GCA_035493815.1. GTDB lineage: Bacteria > Verrucomicrobiota > Verrucomicrobiia > Opitutales > Opitutaceae > Rariglobus. The sequence goes on along the minus strand of DATJHQ010000007.1, from coordinate 5,180 downwards.
CATCCCCCAATGCTCGGAAAACTGGTCCCAGCTCCAGCGCATGAAGCCCTTCTCCGGCGTCCAGCCGTGACGGATCAGCCCGCGCTCGTCCGTCATCCACGCCCAATCCACGCGCTCATAAACCGCCTGCGCCAGCTCCGCGACCGCCCCGCCGAAATACCGGCCCGCCGACAGCGCGCCAAAACACGCCAGGGCCGTGTCGATGCTCGATGCCTCGCAGTTCCAGCCGCGCGCCGCCGTGCGCATGTCCACAAAGTGAAAGAAAAAACCCCGTTCGTGCGGCACGTCGCGCCACAGCGTGCGAAGCACCCGTTCCGCGCACGCCCGGCACTCGGCGCGCGATTCCCAGCCACGCTCCGCGCCGATCGCGAGAGCGGTCAATCCGAATCCCACTGCCGCCACGCTCGCCATGTCGCCGGGCTTCGAGCCGTCGGCCTTCGCCCGATCGGGAATCAGGCCCGTGTGCGGATGCGCCGTGTCGAAAAAATACCGGAACGCCCGCCGCTGCAGGTCGTCGAGAAATTGGTCGTCAGTCATCGTTCGCCTTTAATAGGTCAGAATGCCCGTAGGCCGCGAGCTTGCTCGCGCTCCGAAACCCATATCGACTCAAGATCATGATTTCGCCCTAAACATGGCGATGAGGCTCTTCGACGCCACCGAGCACATGCGGCCAACGCATCATATTTTCTGACGCTCTGCACCGCTGATCGGCTCACCGGCCTGCACACGCCATCCATTGCGCCAGCCCTTCATCAGGAAATAACCGCCATCGAAACAAGCGGACACTGGCAACTGCGAGCAGCCGTAGTGATGCCCGATCATCTTCATCTGTTCGTCCGATTAACCGGAACGCTGGCCATTTCACGCTGCGTTGCCCGCCTGAAATCAAAGACCAACCCCGTTCTTCACGCCAAAGACATGAGTTGGCAGGGAAACTTCCACGAACATCGTTTACGCCCAGACGATCCGGTCGAATCAGTGATCCGTTACCTGCACCTCAATCCTTATCGCGAAAAGCTCGTGAGCACCACCGAGGTTTGGCCTTGGTTTTGGTTGGGCAACGAAGAAGCCGCATGGTTCGTGCCCCTCCTCGACAACGAAAACCCATTTCCCGAATGGCTGAAGTAACACATCGAAGCGCCTGCAAGCAGGCGGCCTACTCGATCCTCACTGAAGCAACGCCTTCAATCCCGCCTCGTCGAGCACGGGCACGCCGAGCGTCCTTGCCTTTTCCAATTTCGATCCGGCCTCCTCGCCCGCGAGCACATAGTGGGTCTTGCGCGAAACGCTGCCGCTCACCTTGCCGCCCGCCGCCTCGATCAACGCGGTCGCCTCTTCGCGCGACAGCGTCGGCAGCGTGCCCGTGAGCACCACCGTTTTCCCCGCCAACGCGCCACCCGCCGCGGCCTCGGCCGGAGGCGTGGGCGCAAGTCCCGCCGCCTGCAAACCGGCCACGAGCGCGCGATTGGCCTCGTTGGCAAACCAGACGCGCACGGCCTCGGCGGTCTTTTCCCCAAAACCTTCGATCTGCACCAAATCGTTGAGCGAGGCCGACGCCAGGGCATCGAGCGAACGGAAGCGTTTGGCGAGATCCTTGGCCGACGCCGCGCCCACCTGCGGAATGCCCAGCCCGTGGATCACCCGCCACAAGTCCGCCGTGCGCCGCGCCGCGATGCCATTGACGAGATTGCCCGCCCAGATTTCGCCGGATTTTTTCAAGGGCAGCAAATCCTCCACCTTTAACCGGAAAATATCCGGGATCGTCTTGATGAGCCCGCGCGTGAGCAGCAGGTCCACGACTTCCTCGCCGAGTCCGTCGATGTCGAGGCTCGCCTTGGATGCGAAGTGTTCGATCTTGCGGCGCACCTTTTCGGGGCACTCCGGATTCGGACACATCCATTTCACGCCGCCTGGGTCGCGCACGAGCGGCGTGGCGCACACCGGACACTCCGTGGGGAAAACATACGCCACGCACTCCGGCGTGCGCTTCGCCATGACCACCTCGATCACCGCGGGAATGATCTCGCCCGCCTTTTCCACGAGCACGGTGTCGCCCACGCGCACGTCCTTGCGCGCGATTTCGTCGGCGTTGTGAAGCGTGGCGCGTTTCACCGTCGTGCCCGCGAGCAGCACCGGTTCCAGCTCCGCCACCGGCGTCACCGCCCCCGTGCGTCCGACCTGCAGGGAGATCGCGTTGATGCGCGTCTCCGCTCGGTCGGGCGCAAACTTGTAGGCGCACGCCCAGCGCGGCGACAGCTTGCGCGCGGCCTGGCCCGCCCCGCGATAACCCACCACCCGCTGCTGTGAAAACAGATCGAGTTTCACCACCGCACCGTCGGTCGCGTAGGCAAACCCGCGCCGGATCGCATCGAGCTCGCCGATGGACACCCACACCGCGTCGATGCCGCGCACCGACCAGAATTTCTCCACCACGGGCAATCCCCACACCCGCAGCTGCGCCTGAAACGACGATTGTGAATCGAAGCCCGACGACGCCGGTTCGCAGGCGCCCAGACCATAGAGCACGATTTCCAGCCGCCGCGTCGCCACCAGCTTTGAGTCGAGCTGCTTGAGCGTGCCCGCCGCGAGATTGCGCGGGTTCGCATAAAGTGCCTCACCGGCTTCTTCCTGAATTTGGTTGATCCGATGAAATTCCTCGTCGCGCAAAAAAATCTCCCCACGAATCTCGATCAGATCCGGCACCGCCGCCAACAAATCGTCCGCCGGCTTGAAAGCATGCGGCAGCCCGCGAATCGTGCGCACGTTGGCGGTGACATCGTCGCCCTCCTCGCCGTCGCCGCGGGTCACCGCGCGCGTGAGTTTTCCTTTTTCATAGGTGAGACTCACGGCGACGCCGTCGATCTTGGGCTCGACCGTGTAGGCAAGGTCGTCGGAGCCGAGCGCCTTGACGAGACGCGCGTGGAACTCGCGCAATTCCGCCTCATCGTAAGTATTGTCCAGCGTGGTCATCGCCAGCCGGTGTTTCATGCGGACAAACCCCTCGGAACGATCGTCGCCCACGCGCTGGGTCGGTGACTCTGCGGCGGTCAGCTCCGGAAAACGCGCCTCAATCTCCGCCAGTTCACGCTTCAACGCATCATAGGCAAAGTCGCTGATCTCCGGCTGCGCCTGCCGGTAGTAGCGCTCGTCGTGAGTGGCGAGCTCGGCGCGCAAAACGTTGATACGGGTCAGCGCTTCTTCAGGCGTCATGGCGACGGCGCAAGGGAGTTTCCATCAAGATTCACGGCGTCATGTTGGTGTGCCCTGCGACGAAATCCAAGAAGGCAATCCAAGCAAATGGTGATGGCCTGTGCGGGATATTGCCTAAGGTCGTGTTTCCAGAAGAGTTTCCCCATAACCTATTTTAGATCATCCTTAAACAAAACTGGATATGCCGACACTCTGCGGCATAATCAACGTTCGGCAAAAAAATGAAGTTTTTCGCATATCTCGTCGTTGTGATCTTCGAAGCAGTATTCATGCATGCTGAATCGCCGGTCGATCTTGTGCTGGCCGTTCACTTTCCTGATATGCCTCTAAAGAAAAAAGATGGCGAGCGAGTCGAGCAGTTTGAAATCACTCTCACTTGCGCTTCATTTCATCAAATCGACAAGATCCCGGAAGATTGGTCAGTCATCATTAGCAGTCCCGTATCAGGCGTTTCTCATTGTCGCGGGGAGTCTGGCCACGGAGCGGCGACGCTCTGGAGCATTCACGATCTTGATGAAATGATCTCAGTTCGTTTTCAGGAAAAAGACGAAAAACGCTTTGATATCAGCGCTAGGATTTGGACGACATCGGGCGCCGAATATTCATTTACAAAGAGCCAGCTAATCAGAAAAAAAGAGCCGAGCCAGTCGCCAGAGCCGATGCCCATGGCTGTCACGCCTCCTGCTGCGCAGGCGTCGCGCCAGCCATAGGCATCGGCCCATCTCAAACGTTCGGCAAGAAATGAAGAAGCTCGCACCATATTTTATCAATGGCGTCCTATTTTTCGCTTATCTTTATTTCTACCTGAAGATTTTGCATCAGATGCACATCGAAGAGCGGCAGTGGCCCCAAGATGCGGATGGCGCAGATGGCATCACCTACGTGTGCACCGTTTGGCCCGTGCTTCTGGCGACGCTGCTCTTAAATCTTGGATGGGCGATTGAGCGATGTGTGCGCTTGTTCAGAAATCGAGACACCAAATGGACAGTTGGATTCGCTCCGTTCGCTGTTGGCTTAGTTTGGGCGCTCGTCCACTGTACACGGGACTATTGGACTCCGATATTGTGGAACGTCGTATGAAAAAAATCAAACCAGTCGCCAGAGCAGAGGCACGATACAGTAAAACACACAGAAACAGGGGGCCAAACAGGTCAAATCCTGTCCCGAGCAGTCACCTTGAGTCGTAACATAAAAATCCAATAATTTCCGTTAACTCCTCTCATTCATGAGGATTTACGTCATCTGACTACGTTGGACGTAACGGGGAAAATGGTCGGGCTGGTGAGATTCGAACTCACGACCTCTTGCACCCCATGCAAGCGCGCTACCAGGCTACGCTACAGCCCGAACTTTCGGAAGAGGGGTCAGGAAGCCGGATGCCCTTGGTGGAAGCAAGCGGTTTTTTCGACGATCCCTCATTCGACGCAACCACGCGGCACCGGAAATAAATTTAAAGGACCACACCCTCTCTCGCGCCGACTGATTTTCAGCGGCCGATAACCGGCGCCGGCCCGCGCTCAGACGTCAGGCAGATCGTTGAGAAGCTTTTCGACGGCGGAAAGGTCCGCCTTCTCACGCGCCACCGGCCGGCTCGTGCCCGCTTTCACTTCGATTCGAAAATTGCGGACAAAGGCCGTGGCATCTTCCTGGGACATGCCGGAAATCTTTTCTTCAATCGCCATACTGGCATCGGCCAGGATCTGGCGGATAAGCTTGGCGCGGAGTTCGTGCTCGTGGCCGGCGGGCGTGGGATCGGTCGAATGGGGTTTGAGCCCGGGATACCAAGGCCGCGAATATCGGCAAAGGCGTGTCAGACGAGCGACTTCCGTGTCGGCAATCGTCAATGAAAGCGGGGTTCCATCGATTTTGGTGTTCATGGTAACAGGACTTGTTGCGATTCCCCTAGCTTAAATGGTGCCCAGAGTGGGGGTCGAACCCACAAGACTTTCGTCGGTAGATTTTGAGTCTAC
>DATJHQ010000006.1:0-23218 GCA_035493815.1 Rariglobus sp. | reverse complement strand
GCCCGACGGACGCGTCACCACAAGGTGGCCGGACGCAGCACTTCCCGGAGAGGTGGCAGAGTGGTCGAATGCGCTCGCTTGGAAAGCGTGTGTAGGGCAACCTACCGAGGGTTCGAATCCCTCCCTCTCCGCCATTTTTACGATTGGCCCCTGTTGGACAGGGGTGGCCAAAAATGGCTTTTCTCCCGATCCAGGGATTACAAATGAGGCCACCGTGACGGCCCATGGCAAAATCCGCGTAGTCACCGCCAAGCCGCACGCAGCACGCAGGCGGCTTTTTTGCGACTATATCGGCGAGCGCTCGTCCCGCTCCCCACCATGATCTCCCACACGCTCCTGTCCGTCCCCGCAGGCGTTGCCTGCCTCCCCAACACCGGAACTCCCCCGCTGGATCTAGATCTCATCCGCCGTTACGCGATTCCAGGTCCGCGCTACACCTCCTACCCTGCCGCAACCCAGTTCACGGCCGCTTTTGATCACGAGGCCGCCGTCGACTCGATCGTCGGCGACAATCTCTCGGCCAAAAACCGCCCTCTCTCCCTCTACATCCATCTGCCGTTTTGCGAGTCTCTCTGCTGGTATTGCGGCTGTAACAACGTCATCACCCGCGACCGCGCGTCGGCCGACGCCTACATCGACGATCTGGAGCGCGAAATCCTCCTGACTGTCGCCCACATGGATCGCTCCCGCCTCGTTGAGCAACTCCACCTCGGCGGCGGCACACCCACCTTTCTCACCGCCGGGCAACTCCGCCGTCTCGGACGTATGGTGCGAAGCTACTTCACTTTCGCGGCCGGCGCCGAGATCAGCGTCGAAGTCGATCCCCGTCAGCTCACCGAGCCGCAAGTCGCCGCCCTCGCCGAATTCGGCATCAACCGCGCTTCGCTCGGCGTGCAAGACACCAACCCGGAGGTCCAAGCCGCCATCCACCGCATCCAGCCGCACTCCCTCAACGTAGCCGCCGCCACCCTCCTCCGCGCCGCCGGCGTGACTTCGCTCAATCTCGATCTTATCTACGGCCTGCCGCTGCAAACCGCCGCTTCCCTCAACCGCACCATCGACGACGTCCTCGAACTGCACCCCGAACGGCTGTCGCTCTTCAGCTATGCACATGTGCCCTGGCTCAAGCCCGCCCAGCGCATCTTCGAGGAACGCAACCAGCTCCCCTCTTCCGAGGCGAAACTCGCCCTCTTTGCCCTGGCCCGCGAACGCCTCCTCGCCGCCGGCTATATTGACATCGGCCTCGACCACTTCGCCCGCCCCGACGACGAACTCGCCCGCGCCCAAAAAGCCGGCACCCTCCATCGCAATTTTCAAGGTTACAGCACCCGCGCAGGCGCCTCGCTCTACGCCTTCGGATTGTCCTCCATTTCATCCACCGCCGGCACCTACCGTCAAAACTACAAGACCTTCGACGCCTATCGAGGCGCCCTCGCCGCCGGCCGCTTGCCCGTCGAACGCGGACTCGCTCTCACCGGGGATGACAAACGCCGCCGCATCCTCGTCATGCGGCTCATGTGCGACCGTCGCCTGGACTTCGGTGCTCTCGCCCGCGAAGCCGGCATCAACATCATGGTCGATTACGCCCGCGAGTTGGCCTCCCTCTCCGATCTCGTGTCCGACGGCATCGTGAAACTGGATGCGCAAAGCCTGAGCGTCACCGAGCTGGGCACCCCGCTTCTTCGTGTCGTCGCGATGCGCTTCGACGCGCACTTCTCTCCCGCCGCCACCGAACGCCGCCACGCGATGTCGGTGTAAACTCAGCTTCCTCCACGTGCCCTTCCGCATCGCCAAAACCTTCACCGTCGAAAGCGGACACCTGCTCACAAAACACCCCGGCGCGTGCAAGTTCCCCCATGGCCATAGTCGCACCGTCGAAGTCGTGCTAACCGCCGACACTTTGGACGCCCGCGACATGGTCTGCGATTTCAAGGCGCTTAAAAACATCATCGAAACCGCCGTCACCCGCTACGACCACAGCCTCGCGCTCAATACCGCCGATCCGCAATTCGCCACCCTCCGCTCCACCTACGGCGACCGCATCGTGCCCTTCGAGCAGACGGACCCCACCAGCGAAGCAATGGCCCGCGTCATCTTCCAAGAAATCCGCTCCGCCCTTGCCAATGCTCCCGGCGACCCGACCTATCCCATCGGATCGACCGTCCACCTGGAACGCGTCCGCCTCACCGAAACCGCCACCAGCTGGGCCGAGTATTGGGAGTGAGCCGAACCAACCTCGACTCACTCGCTACTCTTTACCGCCAGTCGTGATTCGGCTTGTCGCCCATCACAAACTCCAGCGTGCCGCCACGGGCGATGTCCTCATGGGCAATCCAATCATGCTTGAGTGGTTCACCGTTCAGGCTCGCGGACTGGATGTATTTGTTTTCGGCAGAGACGTTTTTGGCCGTGATCACAAAGGGGTGATCCTTTCCATCGTGCTTCAGGTTGATCGTGATTTTAGAAAAGAGCGGCGTGCCGATCGTGTAGATGCCCGAAGTCGGGTCGGCCGGATAAAAACCCATCGCGCTAAACACATACCAGGCGGACATCTGCCCGCAGTCGTCGTTGCCGCACAGGCCGTCGGGCGCATCCGTGTAGAATTTCGTCATGACTTCCCGCACCCGCTCCTGCGTGCGCCAGGGCTCGCCGGCGACTCCGTAAAGATAGGCGACATGATGGCAGGGCTCGTTGCCGTGCGCGTATTGTCCGATCAGGCCGGTGACATCGGCCTGATCGCCTTCGACCGGCGCGGAGAAAAACTCGTCCAGCTTCGCGATGAATTTCTCCCGGCCACCCAGCATGTCGATCAACGCGGGGATGTCGTGCGTCGCCGCCCAGAGATAATGCCAGGCGCTGCCTTCGGTGTAGTTTCGGGAGCTGCCGACCAGGTTCGGATTGAAGGTTTCCAACCAGGTCCCGTCCGGATAACGTGGCCTCATGAAACCCGTCTTCGCGTCGAAAACGTTGCGGAAGTTCTGCGCCCGTTTGGCAAAAAACGCCGCATCGTCTTTCTTGCCGAGCGCAGCGGCCATGCGCGCGATGGCGGCATCGTCCACCGAATATTCCAACGTCGCCGAGACAGTCGGAGCGCGGCGTTTCATCTGCACACGAACCGGGATGTAGCCGAACTCCTTGTAGTCGTCCAAGCCTCGGTCGTCGCTCATCGCGCTGGTGCGCATCGCTTGATAAGCCAGCTCCGCATCGAAACCGCGGAAGCCCTTCAGGTAAGCGTCCGCGATCACCGGAATCGCATGGTTTCCGATCATGCACCACGTCTCGTTCGAGCACAGCGGCCAGACGGGCAGATTGTGGTCGGGCGACTGCTGGTAAAACGCCAGCATCGACTGGACGAAATCGTCGACCTTTTCCGGCGCCAGAATCGTGAACAACGGATGCTCTGCGCGAAACGTGTCCCAAAGCGAAAACGTGGAGTAGTAGTGAAAGCCCGCGCCCTTGTGCACCTGGCGGTCCACCCCCACATACGAGCCATCCACATCGTCGTAGAGCGTGGGCGCCATCATGGTATGGTAGAGTGCCGTGTAGAAAATTTTCTTAAGCCGCACGTCGGCATCGTCGACCGAGACGCGGCTCAGTTCATCGTTCCACTTCGCCCGTGCAGCGGCGGCTACGGCACCGAAGTCCCAGCCCTGCATCTCCGCCGCGAGGTTCTTGCGCGCACCGTCGAGACTGACCGCCGAAAGCCCCACGCGCACCAAAATGACTTCGCCTGCCTTGGTCTTGAAATGCACGGCGCCTTTGACGGCCTTTCCGTGGGCTTCGCTTCCGATCGCCACCTTGCCATCGAGCTGCAGCTCGACGCGGTCAAACGGCTTGGAAAACTCCGCCACGAAATAAAACGTCTTATCCTTCGCCCAGCCGTCGGTGCATTGCCAGCCGGTGATGCGTCGGTCGCCTTCGACCTTCAGGTCGGCGTCCTTGGTGCCGCCCGACGCGAGCTTGTGTTTCAGATCAATGATGAAGTGGGAGCTATCGCTCGCCGGAAACGTATAGCGGTGCAGCGCCGCGCGCTCGGTCGCCGCCAATTCGGCAGTGATATGCGTGTCCTCTAGGAGCACCTTGTAATATCCCGGTTGCGCGACTTCCTTACTGTGATCGAAAGGCGAAGCATAACCCTCACCCGCCTTCGGCCTCGCCTCCCACCGCACCGGCCCCGTGCGTGGCATGATGAGGATGTTGCCCAGATCACCGATGCCCGTGCCGCTCAGATGCGTATGGCTGAAACCCATGATCGACGTGGACGAATAATGGTAACCCGAACACCAGTCCCAGCCGCCCGTGCCCGTGTCGGGGCTCACCTGCACCATGCCAAACGGCACCGTAGCCCCCGGGTAAACATGCCCGTGCGCGCTCGTGCCGATCATCGGATCTACGTAGCTCGCCGGATCGGCGGCCGTGGCCGCCGAAATCGCGGCATCAGCCGCAAATGACGGACGGGCCAGCGCCAAAGCAAAAACAGCCACGGGTAACAGAACACTTTTCATACGGACGACGGGGTTGAGGTTTGCCCACCAAAGGGGCCGCAACCCTTTTCCCATGCGAGCGCAAAATCAAGTTACCCCCTGAGATAATCCGCACAAACAAGCCCGCAGATTTGCCTTCAACGTGCATCCGGCCTCAGTCATTGGTTGTTTTACCAATGTCCGACCTCACCGATCTCTATCAATCGGTCATCCTCGACCACAACAAGCGTCCCCGCAATCGCGGCAAGCCGCCGACCGCCAACCGCGTGGCCACCGGCGACAATCCCAGCTGCGGCGACAACTGCACCGTCTTCCTCCATCTCGACGATGCCGGCCGCGTGGACGCCATCGGCTTCGAGGGTTCCGGCTGCGCGATCTCCCAGGCCAGCACCTCGCTCATGACCACGCAGGTGAAGGGCAAGACCGCCGCGGAAGCCGAGACCCTCTTCAACGAATTCAAAGAGATCGTCACCACCGGCAACGCGCCCGAGGAGATCAGCGACCTCGCCGCCTTTGCCGGCGTCCACGCCTTCCCCGCCCGCATCAAATGCGCCACCCTCGGCTGGCACGCCGCCCTCGAGGCCCTGAAACAGCCGCCCTCCTAAACACTTCGCGGCATCAGCCGCGCCTCCGCTTAATCGCAAAGGCCATTGGCCGTCGCCGCTCCCAAAGAATCGCCCCGTTGGGTGATTCCATTAGTGGTTAAAAACTCCGTCTCATGTCTTTGTCCCTCAACCTCCGCATCGATTTTCCCGCCCTCGACCAACACGTCGGCGGCAAGCCCCTCGTCTATCTCGACAACGGCGCCACCACCCAGAAACCGCGCAGCGTCATCGACGCCCTCGCCCGTTTCTACGAACGCGACAACTCCAACGTCCACCGCGGTCTCCACGCCCTCTCCATGCGCGCGACCGACGGCTACGAAGCCGCCCGCGCCCGCGCGGCCAAGTTCATCAACGCCGCCGATCCCGCCGAGATCATCTTCACGCGCGGCACCACCGAGTCCGTCAACCTCGTCGCCCAGTCCTGGGGTCCCGCCAATCTCAAGCCCGGCGACGTCATCCTCACGACCGAGATGGAGCACCACTCCAATCTCGTGCCCTGGCAACAGCTCGCCGCCCGCACCGGCGCGACGTTGAAATACGTCCCCATCGTCGGAGCGGACGCCGAACACGGCCTCGACCTCGACGCCTTGGACAAACTGCTCACCCCGCAGGTGAAGCTCTTCGCCTTCACGCATCTTTCCAACACCCTCGGCGTCCTCAACGACGCCGCCGCCCTCTGCGCCAAAGCCCGCGCCGTCGGCGCCCTCACCCTCATCGATGCCGCCCAGTCCATCGGCCACGAGCCCATCGACGTGCAGGCCATCGGCTGCGATTTCCTCGCCTTCAGCGGACACAAAATGGCCGGCCCCACCGGCATCGGCGTCCTCTACGGCAAGCGCGCCCTGCTCAACGCCATGCCCCCGTGGCAGACCGGCGGCGGCATCGTCGTCAACGTCACCTACGAGACCTCCACGTGGAAACCCTCCCCCGAGCGCCACGAAGCCGGCACGCCCAACGTCGCCGACGCCATCGGTCTACACGCCGCGTTTGATTATCTCGATCAACTCGGACGTCCCGCCATCAGCGCCCACGACCGCGCCCTCGGCCAGAAAGCCTGTGCCGCGTTGGCCGAGCTCCCCGGCATCCGCATCCTCGGCCCCAAGCCCGGCCAGCTGCGCGGCGGCCTGGTGAGTTTCGCCTTCGCCGAAGCCCATGCCCACGACGTCGTGACCTTTGCGGATCAAGACGGCATCGCGCTGCGCGGCGGCCACCACTGCAACCAGCCCTTGATGCGCAAGCTCGGCCTGACCTCGACGACGCGTGCCAGCTTCTACGTCTACAACACCGAGGAAGAAATCGAGATTCTCGTGAAGTCGATGCGCCGCATCCTGAAATTCTTCGCCGGCTAACCCTGGGAGCCACACGCCGCTCCAGGCGGTCTGCAATTTCCGCGTTTCCTCCGCCAACCCATGCGCAGCCCCGCTGCGCATTTTTTGGCATCATGGGCAGGCACCCGACCGATTGATTCGGCCATCGGTGTTTTGCCCAATGAAACAGACTTCGTCCGCCGACCCTCTTTTCTCCACGCTTGATGCCAACGAGGCTGTCGCCTCCGTCGCCTACCGGCTCAACGAGCTCATCGCGATCTACCCCATCACGCCGTCCTCCGCGATGGCCGAGTCCTGCGACGAGTGGGCCGCCGGCGGCAAGCCCAACCTCTGGGGCCAGGTTCCCCGCGTCGTGCAGATGCAGTCCGAGGGAGGCGTCGCCGGCGCCATCCACGGCGGTCTCCTCGGCGGCGCGCTCACCACCACGTTCACCTGTTCGCAGGGTCTCCTGTTGATGATCCCCAATCTCTACAAGATCGCCGGCGAACTCCTCCCGCTCACCATCCACGTGAGCGCCCGTGCCATCGCGGCGCAGGGCTTGTCCATCTTCGGCGACCACCAGGATGTCATGGCTTGCCGCGCCACCGGCTGCGCGATGCTGTGCTCCAACAACGGCCAGGAGGCGCACGACTTCGCGCTCATCGCCCACGCGGCGAGCTACAAGGGACATCTGCCGTTCATTCATTTCTTCGACGGCTTCCGCACATCGCACGAAGTGTCTAAAATCTCGATGCTCTCCAATGATGATCTCACGGCCATCATCGACGAGAAATCCATCAGCGCCTTTCGCGCCCGCGGAATGACCCCGGACAAGCCCACCCTCCACGGCACCGCGCAGAACCCCGACGTCTATTTCCAGGGACGTGAATCGGTAAACCGTTTCTACACTTTTCTCCCCGGCACGGTGCAGGAAATCATGCAGCGTTTCGGCGAACTTACCGGCCGTCGCTACCACCTCTTCGATTACTACGGCCATCCCGAGGCCGACCGCGTCGTCGTCGCCATGGGCAGCTCCATCGAGACGCTCCGCGAGACCTCCGAATGGCTCAACGCCAGCGGCGAAAAAACCGGCGTCATCGCCGTGCGCCTTTTCCTGCCTTTCCATGTGAAGGCGTTTCTCGCCGCCCTGCCCGAGACCGTCCAGGCCATCGCCGTCCTTGATCGCACGAAGGAACCCGGCTCCATCGGCGAACCTCTTTTCCTCAACGTTCTCGCCGCCCTCTCCGAAGGCCGCTCGCCCCTCGCCGGCTCCCCGCGCGTCGTCGGCGGCCGCTACGGACTTGGCTCGAAAGAGTTCACCCCCGGCATGGCCAAGGCCGCCTTCGACAACATCTCCCGCTACGAACCGCTCAATCACTTCACGCTCGGCATCATCGACGACGTCACCGGCACTTCCATCGGCTACGACGCCTCGTTTGATCTCGAACCCGCCGATGTCCGCCGCTGCGTCTTCGTCGGCCTCGGCGCCGACGGCACCGTGGGCGCGAACAAAAACTCCATCAAGATCATCGGCGAGCAGACCGACAACTACGCGCAGGGCTACTTCGTCTACGACTCCAAGAAATCCGGCTCCGTCACGACCTCCCACCTGCGCTTTGGCCCCCGCCCCATCCGCGCGCCCTACCTCATCACGCAGGCCGAATTCGTGGCGTGCAGCCAGTTCTCCTTCGTCGGAAAACAGGATGTCCTCGGCTACGCCAAGCCCGGCGCGACCATTCTCCTCAACTCGCCTTATTCCGTCGCCGACACCTGGGCCAAACTCCCGCGCGAATGGCAGGCCGTGCTTATTGAGAAAAAACTCCGCCTCTTCGTGATCGACGCCACCGCCGTCGCCCAGGCAAGCGGCATGGGCCGTCGCACCAACACCGTGTTGCAGACGTGCTTCTTCGCCCTCTCCGGCGTTCTCCCGCAGGACGAAGCCATCACGCAGATCAAAAAAGCCATCGCCAAGACCTACGGCCGCAAAGGCGACACCATCGTCAAGATGAACTACGCCGCCGTGGACGCCGCCCTCGCCGGCATGCAAAAGGTGGTTCTTCCCGCCACGCCCGACACCGATGCTGTCGTGACGCCCCCTCCCGTTTATCCCGGCGCCTCCGTCTTCGTGGAGCAGGTCACCGCACGCCTCCTCGCCAACGACGGAGACAACCTCCCCGTCAGCGCCATGCCCGCCGACGGCTGCTGGCCCACCGGCACCACCCGCTTCGAGAAACGCAACCTCGCCCTAGAAATCCCCGCCTGGGACTCGTCGCTCTGCATCCAGTGCAACAAGTGTGTCCTCGTCTGCCCCCACGCCGCCATCCGCGCCAAGTTCTACGAACCCGCCGCCCTTGCCGGCGCGCCCGAGACGTTTCAATCCACTGATTTCAAATCGAAGGATTTCCCCGGCAACAAATACACTTTGCAAGTCGCGCCCGAAGACTGCACCGGCTGCACGCTCTGTGTCCAGGTCTGCCCCGCCAAGGACAAGTCCAACCCGCGCCACAAGGCCATCGACATGGCCCCGCAGCCTCCGCTCGTCGCCGCCGAACGCGCCAACTGGGATTTTTTTCTCGCCCTGCCTGAACCCGACCGCACCCGCATCGATCTCTCGACCGTGAAGAACACCCAGTTCCTCACACCCCTGCTCGAGTTCTCCGGCGCCTGCTCCGGCTGCGGCGAGACCCCCTACCTCAAGCTCCTCACCCAGCTCTACGGCGACCGCCTCATCATGGCCAACGCCACCGGCTGTTCATCCATCTACGGCGGCAACCTGCCCACCACGCCGTATTGCAAGAACAACGACGGCCGCGGCCCCGCCTGGGCCAACTCTCTCTTCGAGGACAACGCCGAGTTCGGCCTTGGCCTGCGCCTCGCCGCCGACCAGCGCGCCCTCAACGCCCGCACCCTCCTGAAACTCCTCGCACCCATGCTCGACCAGGTGTTTGCCAACTCCATCCTCGACGCCCCGCAGGGCACCGAGGCCGAGATCGCCGACCAGCGCGCCCGCGTCGCGACCCTTCGCGTGAAACTCCACGCCATTGATACGCCCGACGCACAACGCCTCGCCCTCATCGCCGACGACCTCGTTAAAAAAACCGTCTGGATCATCGGCGGCGACGGCTGGGCCTACGACATCGGTTACGGCGGCCTCGACCACGTCCTCGCCTCCGGAGCCAACGTCAAAATCCTCGTCCTCGACACCGAGGTCTACTCCAACACCGGCGGACAGTCCTCCAAGTCCAGTCCGATCGGCGCCGTCGCGAAGTTCGCCTCCGGCGGCAAGGGCACCGCGAAGAAAGACCTCGCCCTCATCGCCTCGCAATACGGACACGTCTACGTCGCCAAGGTCGCCCTTGGCGCGAAGGACGGCCAGACCGTCCAGGCCTTCCGCGAGGCCGAGGCCTACGACGGCCCCGCGCTCATCATCGCCTACTCCCACTGCATCGCCCACGGCTACAACCTGAGCCAGGGCCTCACCCAGCAAAAACTCGCGGTCGATACCGGCTACTGGCCGCTCTTCCGCTACGACCCTCGTCTCGCCGTGCAAGGCCAGACTCCGTTCAAACTTGATTCCGCTCCGCCAAAAACCGCCCTCGCCCAGTTCACCTCCGGTGAAACCCGCTTCGGCATCCTCAAAAATATCGATCCCGCCCGCGCCGAACTCCTCGCAGGAAAAGCCCAGGAGCAGATCAAAACCCATTACGCCCTCTACCAGCAGTTGGCCGCACCGACGCCAGCCACCCCCGCACCCGCCAAGGAACCAGCCACCCCCATATCCTAATCGTTCTCGTTATTCTTTCTCTTAATCTTTCTCGGTTCGGGAGAATTTCCGTAACGGGAGAACGAGAAAGATAACGAGAACGATTAAACCCAACCCCCATGAACCTCTCCACTACCTACCTCGGCCTCAAGCTTCGCAGCCCCGTGGTCATCGGGGCATCCCCCTTCTGTGACAACATCGCTCTCGCCGGCCAGCTTGAGGAAGCCGGCGCCTCCGCCCTCGTCATGCATTCGCTCTTCGAGGAGCAGATCGAGCTGGAGCAACGCGCACTCTTCCACCACCTCGAAACTCCCGCCGAAAGCAACCCGGAGGCCGTCTCGTATTTTCCACGCTACGACGAATATCAGCTCACGCCCGACACCTACGTCCGCAAACTCGAGCGCCTTAAAAACGCCCTCTCCATCCCGGTGATCGCATCACTCAACGGCCGCCTTCCCGGCGGCTGGGTGGACTACGCCCGCCAGCTCGAATCCGCCGGCGCCGACGCCATCGAGCTCAACACCTACCAGCTCGCCACCGATCCCGACACCTCCGGCAATTTCATCGAAACGGACATCATGGAAATCGTCCGCAGCGTGATCGCCACGGTTAAGATCCCCGTCTCGGTGAAGCTCTCCCCGTTCCACACCTCCCTCGCCCAGTTCGCTTCCACCTTGGATCAACAGGGCGCCGCCGGACTCGTGCTCTTCAACCGGTTTTACCAACCCGACTTTGACATCGACGACCTGGAAGTCGTCCCCCGGCTCAAACTCTCCAACTCCTCCGAACTGCTCCTCCGCCTGCGCTGGTTGTCCATTCTGTCGCCCCACCTCAAAGGCTCGCTCGCGTGCAGCGGCGGCGTGCATACCGCCGAGGATCTGATCAAAGCCGTCCTCGCCGGTGCCAACGCCGTGCAAGTCGTCTCCCTCCCGCTCGAATTCGGCCCCCGCTCCATCATCACGCTCCTCGACGGCCTCGTCGAATGGATGAACGACCACGACTATCGCAGCATCGACCAGATGCGCGGCGCACTGAACATGAAGCACTGCCCCAACCCCTCCGCCCACGAACGCGCCAACTACATCAAGGTCCTCCAAAGCTGGAAGGTGTGAACTCCCGCAACCTTTCTCGTTATCTTAATCGTTCTCGTTATCTTTCGTCGGCTCCGGATCGAACCGACGGGCCCAAAAAGAGAAAGATTAAGATAAAGAATAAAGAGAAAGATTCCCTCCCATATGACATGCTGGAGCCGACAAGGAAGCATGCTTCGACCCTACCCAACGCGGGATTGTCCTTTTAATTATTCTTCGCTTACTCATCCGGCGTGCCCCATGCCCTAGTCGCAAAACTTCGTTTGTTTTGGACCCTGGCCCGGCCCTTCTGGACCTCCGAGGAAAAATGGCGCGCCCTCCTCCTTCTCGGCGCCGTTTTGACCACCACTGCGCTTCAAAACTGGATCGGCGTGCGCCTGTCCTACTGGAATCGCGATTTCTTCAACACCGTCCAAAAAGGCGACTACAGTTATTTCATCCATCTCGGCGCGGTGATGATCGGCCTCATCTTCCTTTCGATCACCTTCTGGCTCGCCGAGGATTATCTCTTCTCCTCGCTCAAGATCCGTTGGCGCCGCTGGCTCACCGCCCGCTTCCTCGATCACTGGCTCGGTGACCGCGCCCACTACCTCGGCCAACTCGACTCCGGTCACGGCGACAATCCCGACCAGCGCATCAGCGAAGACATCCGCAGCTTCGTCTTCACCTCGCTCGATCTGTTCATGCAGATCTTTTCCGCCGCCATCGGCTTCGTCGCCTTTGTCGTCATCCTCTGGAACCTCTCCGAAGGCCCGCCCACGCCCATCGGCCGCCCGCCGCCCGTGGATATCACCACGCATATCGCCTGGCTCGGCGCTACTTACCTTTGGCTCTGGCACGCCTACGAAAACGTGATGGCCTTCCTCACCGCCATTCCCGGGCATCTCGTGTGGTTTTGTTTTCTCTACTCGTGGCTCGGCTCGTGGCTCGTGAGTCGCGTCGGCCGCCCCATCATCGGCCTCGCCTACGAACAGGAAAAACTCGAAGCCGACTTCCGCTTCGGCCTCGTGCGTCTCCGCGAAAACAGCGAGAGCACAGCACTCCTCGACGGCGAACCCGCCGAACGCCGCACCCTCGGCGCCAGCTTCGGCCGCATCGTGGGCAACTTCAACGCGCGCCTCGTGAAGCAGATTCACCTGAACGCCTTCAAAGCCGTTTACTTCCGCCTCTCCGACACCGTTCCGCTCCTGCTCTCCGCACCGCGCTTCTTCGCGGGCATCATCTCGCTCGGCCAGCTGACCCAGCTCACCGGCGCCTTCGGCCGCGTGCAAAGCAGCCTGAATATTTTCATCAACAGCTTCGAAACTTTCGCCGGCTGGTGGGCCGTCACCCAACGCCTCGACGGCTTTGTGCGCGGTATCGAGCATTCCCGCGAACTCCGCGCCACCCAGAGCCGCATCTATGATTCCGGCCTCACCGGCGACCGCCTCGAAGTGCAGAACCTCGCCCTCTTCCGCCCCGACGGACGTCCACTCATCACTGAGGTCACCTTCAGTCTGGCTCCGGGAGATTCCGTCCTCATCACCGGCCCTTCCGGCTGTGGCAAAAGCACCCTCCTTCGCGCCCTCGCCGGGCTCTGGCCCTACGAACAAGGCATGGTTCACCTGCCTGCGCCCTTCCGGTGCATGGTCATGCCACAGCGTCCCTATCTCCCCATCGGCAGCCTGCGCGCCGCCGTCTGCTACCCCGCGTCGCCCGACACGTTTCCCGAGCAGGACGTGCGCACCGCCCTCACCCTCGCGCAAGCCCCCACGCTCGCCGCCCGCCTCGACGAAGAAGCCCACTGGTCGCAGATGCTCTCCGGCGGCGAACAACAACGCGTCGGCCTTGCCCGCATTTTTTTACACAAGCCCGAGTGGCTCTTCCTCGACGAGTCCACCTCCGCAATGGACGAATCCGCCGAACACGCGTTTTACCTCAGCCTGCGCGCCACGCTGCCGGATACGACCTACATCACCATCGCGCACCGCAGCACGTTGAAGGCCTTTCACGCCCGCCATTTCAGCATCCTCGCCCAAAGCGACGGCTCGCACCAGCTCACCGAGATCAACAACGCGATGTCCAACTGGTAACACTCGCCTCGTCTCGCGCGTCTTGTGATCATGCGCGCTTTCCTGCTTTTCGCGATAACCCTCATCAGCCTCACCCCCGGACTCCTTCCGCAAACTCATGCGCAGGGAGTCCCCCCTGGCGTCCGCGCCCTGCGCGATCTTGCCTATGTCGATCATGGCCACGACCGCCAAAAGCTCGACCTCTACCTTCCCGACTCGGCTGTCTCCGGCGCCCCGCTTCCGCTCATCATCTGGATTCACGGCGGCGGCTGGAAATCCGGCGACAAACGCCAATGCCCCGCCATCCGCTTCGCCCGTGAAGGCTACGCCGTGGCCAGCATCGGCTACAGGCTCAGTGAAGACGCTGTCTTCCCCGCACAAATCGAAGACTGCAAAGCCGCCATCCGCTGGCTGCGCGTCCACGCTGCCGAGTATCACCTCGACCCCGACCGCTTCGCCGCCTGGGGCAGCTCCGCCGGCGGTCACCTTGTCGCCCTCCTCGGCGTCACCGGGAAAACCCGCGAATTCGATGTTGGCGCAAACCTCAAAACCTCCAGCGCCGTGCAACTCGTCATCGATTTCTACGGCCCCGCCGATTTTCTGACGATGGGCAGCATGTCCGGCCCGCAATCCCGCCTCGACCACGACGCCCCCGACTCCCCCGAAGCCAAACTCCTCGGCGGCGCGATTCAGAAAAACCCCGGCCTGGCACGTCGCGCCAGCCCCATCACCTACGTGCAAGCCGGCGCACCGCCCTTCCTCATCGTGCACGGCGACGCCGATCAGACCGTCCCCGTGGGCCAGAGCAAACTGCTCGACGAAAAACTCCGCGCCGCCGGCAACCGCAGCACCCTGCACATAGTAAAAGGCGGCGGCCACGGCACCCTCTTCGGCCCCGAAGTCTTCCGCCTCACCGAAGATTTCCTAAATACCCACTTGAAGCCTGTCGCCCAGTAACCCCGGCGGCATCAGCCGCCCCTCCGCTTCCCAACCGGAGCATTGCGAGAGACCACTCCCAGAAAATCCGGCCTCCGTGGCTCGGTCCGATCAAACCAAGCTCCACGCCAACCCCAGCGCTCCGCTCGCCGCGATCACCGCGATCAAATTCACCTTAAAACGGTGCAGCGCCACAAACGCCGCCGCGCCCACCGCCAGCGCGAACCAATCCACACTCGCCCACGTTCCCGCCGGCACCAGCACGTGCCAGCCGAACCACACCGCGAGATTCAGGATGACGCCCACCACACTCGCCGTCACCGCACTGAGCGCCGCCGTCAGCAACTTCTGACCGCGCAACCGCTCGACATGCGGCGCCCCCAGAAAAATCCACAGAAAGCACGGCACAAACGTCACCCACGTTGTGATCATCGCCCCGAGCGTCGCCGCCACCAACGGCGACAATACCCCCGGATGATGGAATCCTCCCATGAAGCCCACAAACTGGAGCACCATGATCAGAGGCCCCGGTGTCGTCTCGGCAAACGCCAGCCCATCGAGCATCTGCGGCGCCGCCAGCCACGCATGCGTCTCCACCGCCTGCTGCGCCACATACGGAAGCACCGCATAAGCCCCGCCAAACGTCACCATCGCCGCCTTGCTAAAAAACCATCCCTCCTGCGCGAGCGTTCCCTCCTGCCCCTGCCACCACCCAACCACGATGAGCGGCGCCGCCCACAACATCCCGCACACCGCGATCACCCGCAGCGCCCGCCCCCAGGTCGGACGCACCGCCTCGCTCTCCGCCGCATCGTCGATCACCGCACGTTCTCCCTTGTGTCCGCCCGCCGCTCCGTGACCGGACGCCAACACAAACTTTCCCGGCACATACCGCCCTCCCACAAAGCCAATCGCCGCCGCGCCAAACACGATCACCGGAAACGGCACCTTCAGAAAAAAGATCAGTCCAAACGCCGCCGCCGCGATGCCCCACATCACGCCGTTTTTGAGCGCCTTGCTTCCGATTCGCAGCACCGCCGCAAACACGATCGCCATCACCGCCGGCTTCAGCCCGTAGAAAATCGCCGCGATCCACGGCACCGCGCCATACGCGACATAGACGTAGCTCAATCCCCACAACAGCAACGCCGACGGCAGCACAAACAACACGCCCGCCGCGATCCCGCCCCACGTGCGGTGCAACAGCCAGCCGCAGTAAGTCGCGAGCTGCTGCGCCTCGGGGCCCGGCAGCAGCATGCAAAAATTCAACGCGTGAAGAAACCGCTCCTGCCCGATCCATTTTTTTCGCTCGACCAGCTCCGTCTGCATGATCGCGATCTGCCCCGCAGGCCCGCCGAAGCTGATGAGCCCCAGCTTGAGCCAAAACCGTAACGCCTCGCGAAAAGATGGATGCGCCGACATGCGCCGCCCAAACTGGCCGACAACCCAATCCGCGCAAAGCCATAAAACCTGCCGTCACTGGTTTAAAGCATCGCCGCTTCGTCCATCCGGGTTTATTTCTTATTCAAAAAATCACTTCACGAATGATTCATCAACCCCCAGAAGGCCGTGAGGCACTTATTGCCTATGTCGTCGGCCTCTCGATTGCCTGCCCCTTGCAGCAAGACAACCCGCCTGACTGTCCATTGAACCCGATGCGCTGCAAAGCCCTTCAAGACCGTTACAACTGGGTGAAATCTCAGACCACCGAACAGCTCAAAGAACTCGCTCGTCACCACTGCACGTGTCTTGAAGAAAAAGAGCGCCTGCAGCTCTCCCCGTAGCAGCCCGCCGCCTCAGCGGCGCGATCCCATTACGAAACGCGGCTCAAGCAGGAGATATCCGCACCCGCTTCAGAAAAGTCTCCAACTCCGCCTGCGTGAGCGCGGCCAGTGAAAATGCGGTCGCGAGCCGGGCACCTTCGCCAAGGGACAAGCCGCGCAGCCGGGCGGCCACGATGCCCGCCACCATCGCATCGCCCGCGCCCACCGTGCTGCGCACCTCCACCGCTGGCGGCACGGCGCTCACCGCTTCTTCGGCAGTAACAAAACACGCTCCCTCCGCCCCGCGTGAAACCACGACAAGTTTCACCCCGCCAGTGACCAGCTTGCGGGCCGCCGCAACAACGGCCTTCTCCGTGGACAACCGTTCGCCCAAAAGCGCTTCAAGTTCGTGCACATTGGGTTTGATGATGTCGGGCGCGGCTTGCAAAGCCTCGCGCAACGGCTCGCCGCTCGTGTCGAGCAACGTGTGCACACCGCGAGCCTTCAACGAGGCGATAAACTCACGATAGATGCCTGGCTCAACGCCCGGGGGCAGACTGCCCGCCAGCACACACCAGCCTCCGGAAAGCGCGGCGAGTTGTCCGCGCAGCGCAACGAGATCAGCCGCAGCAGGTGCCAGTCCCGGAAAATTGATATCGGTCGTCTGTCCGCCCACCGGATCGACGATTTTGATCCCGACACGAGTCGCGCCCGCCAGCCGGATGCAGCGATCCTCGATGCCGAGAGCAGCAAAAGCTTCGGCGAACACATCCGCGTTGTCCTTTCCCAAAAAACCAAGTGCTGCGACCCGGTGCCCGTGCGTCGCCAACGACACCGCGACGTTGATGCCCTTGCCGCCCGCACGATCTTCGGAATGCGTAACGCGATTCACCGCGCCCGTCGAAAAGTTCGGAATCGTCACCGTGCGGTCGATCGCCGGATTGAGCGTCAGCGTGACTACTTCGGGAGCGGCCGGATGAGACGTCATGATGGTTGCTCAGCCGCGCTTCAACTTGAGCAACCGCTCGCCCGCCGCGTGCAGCGTCGCCGGTTTTTTGGCAAAGTTGAGCCGCACATAACGATTTTCTCCGTTGGCGAAAAAACTCGATCCCGGCACCGGAGCGACGCCGATCTCCTTCGCCATCCAGTGCGAAAACTCCACGTCGCTCGCGAATCCAAACGGCGAGATATCCAACATCACGAAATACGCGCCTTCCGGCTTTGTATAAGCGAGTCCTGTCTGGTCGAGATAGCTGAGCAACACATCGCGCTGCGCCTGATATTCGGCGCACAACGCTTCGTAGTAATCCGCGCCCCAGCCCAGCGCCGCGACCACCGCATGCTGCAAGGGAGCCGCCGCGCCCACCGTGAGAAAATCGTGAACCTTGCGAGCCTGCGCGATGATCTCCGGCGCGGCGTGCAGGTAACCCAGCCGCCAGCCCGTGATGGAAAACGTTTTCGAGAGAGACGACACACTCAGCGTCCGCTTGGCCATGCCCGGCAGCATCGCGAAATAGATGTGTTTTCGTCCGTCAAACACGAGGTGCTCGTAGACTTCGTCGGTGATGACAAACGTATCGAACTCCTCCGCCAGCGCGGCGATCTGCAGCAACTCCTCGCGCGTGAACACACGCCCGCACGGATTCGAAGGATTGCAGAGGATGAACGCCTTCAACCCGCCACCCGTCGCAAACGCCGCGTGCAGCTCCGCCGGATCAAAACCATACTGCGGCGGATGCAGCGGCACATGCACCGCCGTCGCCCCGCTGAGAATGGCGTCGGCATTGTAGTTCTCGTAGAACGGCGAAAACATGCCGATGCGGTCGCCCGGATCGCACACCGTCATCACGGCGGCTAGCATCGCCTCGGTCGCGCCGCAGGTGACGACCAACTCTCGCAGCGGATCGACCGGCAGACCGGTAAAGCGTGTGAGCTTGGCGGCCAGCGCGTCGCGCAGTTCAGGTGAACCCCACGTCACCGCGTATTGGTGGCGCCCCGCGTCCATCGCATCCTTCGCCGCCTGCACGAGCGCGGCGGGAGGATCGCCGTCGGGAAAACCTTGGGACAAATTGATCGCACCGTGTTGCGCGGCGACGCGCGACATCTCGCGAATGAGCGACTCGGTGAAGACCGACGTGCGGCGGGAAGTGCGCGGCATGTGACGACGTGGCTGGCTTACTGCGGAATCTTCAGCTCCATCCCGATCTTCAGATCGTTCTGACTCTTCATCACATCGCGGTTGGCCGCGTAGATGTCGCGCCAGCGCGACTTGTTGTTGTAGTAACGCTGGGCGAGACTGAAGAGCGTGTCGCCTTTGACGACCGTGTGTTTGCGGCCGCTCGTGACCGCGCTGGGCGAGACCGGACGGTTGAGCGAGACAGCCGGAGTCGACGACTGCGGCACCGGTTGAGGGACGGGCGTTGGATCGGGTGCGGGCGCAATGGGCGAAAAGTCGGGATTTACCGCCAACGGCGCCGAAGTATCGGGGGAGATCAGCGAAACCGCCGGACGCGGCGAATTGACCGCCTGGGTTTTCGCGGCGATGAGCTGGTCCTTGAGCTGGGCGTTTTCGCGTTGGAGCTGGTCGAGCTTATCAAGGAGATCGAGCCGCTCCATCTGGTTATCCAAAGGCTGCGCGGGCAATGTGCGGGCAAACTCCCGGGTGGCGGCGTCGATGCGCTGACGCACGAGATCCGCCTGCGGAGAGTTGGGTTTCAGCTCACGAAACTTGCGATAGTGGTAGATCGCCGTGATCGGATCCTTGATGTGCTGCTGGTAGAGGATTCCAAGTTCGAGGTGGGATTCAGGGGCATCGTCACCACGGTTTTCGACAACCTTCTGGAAAGCCACCAACGCCTCCTGGTTGCGCCCCTGACGCAGGAGTTCCTTGCCCCGACGATAATCAGAATCGTCAACTTCAGCCGTAAACGGGGAGTCGGCGGAGCGCTCGCAGCCCGCGACAAAAAGCAGCGCGGCCAGCGCAAACAAGCAAAGGAAAGGAAAACGGAGCCTCATCGACGACAGGAAATGGGATTGAACGCAGAAACGTTGCTCCTAAGTCTCGCAGACAGACTTTCGACTCAAACTCTAAATGGCCATCGACCCCAAAACCGCCCTCAATCGCGCCCGCGCCTGCATCAAGATCGAGCAAGAGGCGCTCACCGCCACCGCCAAGGGTCTCGACCGGAAATTCGTGGATGTCGCCCGTGGAGTGGAAGCCACCGCCGCGGCCGGTGGAAAGATCATTTTCAGCGGCGTGGGCAAATCAGCCCACATTGCCCAAAAGCTCGTCGGCACCTTCAACAGCATCGGCCTGTCCGCCTGCTTTCTCGACGCCACCCAGGCCCTCCACGGCGATTTCGGACTGGTCGGCAAGGGCGACCTCGCGTTCCTCCTGAGCAACAGCGGCCAGACCGAGGAAGTCCTCCGCCTCATCCCCGCGCTCAAGCGCTTCGGCGTGGGCATCGTCGCCTTCACCAGCAACACCGCCTCCGATCTCGCGAAAAACGCCGACCTGAAGCTCGTTTACAACGTCCCGCGCGAAGCCTGTCCGCTCAAGCTCGCCCCGACCGCCAGCACCACCGCCGCCCTCGCCCTCGGCGACGCTCTCGCCATGGTCCTACTCGCCGCCCGTGGCCTCACTCGCAACGACTTCGCCAAATACCATCCCGGCGGCAATCTCGGCCGCGTGCTCCTGCTTCGCGTGAAAGACATCATGCGCAGCGGCAACCGCCTTCCCGTCGCCCCCGAAACCGCCACCACGCAGGCCGCCATCCTCGCGATGACCAAAGCCCGCAGCGGCAGCATCGCCATCGTCCACCCGAAAACGGGCAAACTCACCGGCATCTTCACCGACGGCGATTTCCGCCGCAGCGCACTCACCGGCGAAGGCTTCCTCGGAAAACCCGTCACTACGTTCATGACCCGCTCGCCGAAGGTCGTCGCCGAAGACGCCCTCGGCGTGGACGCCCTGAATCTCTTCGAGGCCCACAAAATCGACGACCTCATCGTCGTCGATGCCAAGGGCAAACCCGTCGGCCTCGTGGACGGACAGGATCTACCCAAGCTCAAGATCGTCTGAGTTCAAGGCGGACGGAGCAAATCCACCCGCTTTACGCAGCGGACTACTGACCCGCGCAAATCTTGCTAATTTTTACGCGTCCCGGCGTTTTTCGTCGTCCGGGAGGCGGGAGTTGTGGCTAAGTTGTCCGCATGGCTACGCCCCCGTTTTCGTATCAGGACACCTTCCCTCTCGGTCCCGATGACACCGAGTATCGCCTGCTTTCCAAGGAAGGCGTATCAACCGCCACCTTCGAAGGTCGCGAGATTCTCAAGGTCGACCCCGAAGCCCTCGCCTTCGTCGCCCAGCAAGCCATGCGCGACACCTCGTTTCTCCTGCGCCCGAAACACCTCGCGCAAGTCGCCGCCATTCTCGACGACCCCGAAGCTTCCGCCAACGACCGCTACGTCGCCACCACCCTCCTCAAAAACGCCGAGATCGCCGCCGAGGGCATCCTTCCTTTCTGCCAGGACACCGGCACCGCCATCGTGATGGGCAAGAAAGGCCAGCAGGTCTGGACCGGCGCCAACGACGCGGAGTTTATTTCCAAAGGCATCTACGAGACCTACACCAAGGAAAACCTCCGCTACTCGCAGACCGCCCCGCTCGACATGTTCAAAGAGGTCAACACCGGCACCAACCTCCCCGCACAGATCGACCTCTACGCCACCGAGGGCTCCGAGTATAAATTCCTCTTCGTCGCCAAGGGCGGCGGCTCCGCCAACAAGACGTTCCTCTTTCAGGAAACCAAGGCTCTCCTCAACCCCAAGAGCCTCGAAAAATTCTTCACCGAAAAACTCAGCTACCTCGGCACCGCCGCCTGCCCGCCCTATCACCTCGTCTTCGTGATCGGCGGCACCAGCGCCGAAACCTGCCTCAAAACGGTCAAGCTCGCCTCGACCAAATACTACGACCACCTGCCCACCAGCGGCACCGCCGACGGCGTCGCCTTCCGCGATCTCGAAGCAGAAAAACTCGTCCTCAAAATCGCCCAGTCCAGCGGCATCGGCGCCCAGTTCGGCGGCAAATATTTCGCCCTCGATGTCCGCGTCGTCCGCCTCCCCCGTCACGGCGCCAGTTGCCCCGTCGGCCTCGGCGTCTCCTGCTCCGCCGACCGCAACATCAAAGCCAAGATCAACAAGGACGGCATCTGGCTCGAAAAGATGGAAACCAATCCCGGCCGCTTCATCCCCGCCGGCGAACGCACCCTCAAAGACGACAAAGTCGTGCGCATCGACCTCAACCAGCCGATGCCCGCCATCCTCGCCGAGTTGTCCAAACACCCCGTGACGACCCGCGTGCTTCTCACCGGCCCGCTCGTCGTCGCCCGCGACATTGCCCACGCCAAGCTCAAGGAACGCGTCGATGCCGGCCAGGGCCTGCCCGACTATTTCAAAAACCACCCCGTTTACTACGCAGGTCCCGCGAAGACGCCCAAAGGCTACGCCTCGGGCAGCTTCGGCCCCACGACGGCCGGTCGCATGGACAGCTATGTCGACGGTTTTCAATCGCTCGGCGGCTCGATGGTGATGCTTGCCAAGGGCAACCGCAGCGCGCAGGTCACCAACGCCTGCAAAACCCACGGTGGATTTTATCTTGGCAGCATCGGCGGTCCCGCCGCGATCCTCGCCAAGGAAAACATCAAAAAAGTCGAAGTGCTGGAGTATCCCGAGCTCGGCATGGAAGCCATCTGGAAGATCGACGTGGTGGATTTCCCTGCGTTCATCCTCGTGGACAACAAGGGCAACGATTTCTTCGTCAACGGCTGCGGCGCCTGCCTCCCCGGCGGCGTCACCGCCGCCGCCAACGGCAAACACTAAGACGCCTCCGTCACGCGCCGATCACCGTCACCACCACGCGCCGCGTGTGTGAGTGGCGGCGATGTTCCCACAGGAAAATCCCCTGCCACGTCCCGAGCAGGAGACGGCCCGACGCAAAGGGCACGCTCTCACTCGTGCGAGTAAGCGCCATCTTGATGTGACTCGGCATGTCGTCCGGCCCTTCAAGCGTGTGCTCGAAATGCGGATCGTTCTCCGGCACGAGCCGATCAAGCCACGCCTCCAAATCCCGGCGCGCCGTCGGATCGGCATTCTCCATGATGACGAGGGAGCAGCTCGTGTGCTGACAAAACACCGTGACGACGCCGGACGTGAATCCGCTGCGTGTCACTTCACGGGCAACCGCGTCGGTGATCTCGTGGGTTCCGGGCCCGCGCGATTCGATGGATAGGGTGACTTGGTGAACCATAAAATCAGCCTCCTCCGCCCAGTGCGCTTTCACCGGGCCGCGTCATGCTGAGAGGCTCCAACGCGCGGTCGAGCGTCGCCGCATCCATCAAGCCCTTCGCGAGCACGATTTCCTTGAGTGTTTTTCCAGTGGCCAGCGCCTCCTTCGCCACGGCGGCGGCCGCGTCGTAGCCGATGTGAGGATTGAGCGCGGTCACGAGCATCAGGGAGCGCTCCACCAACTCGCGGCAGCGCGCCTCGTCGGCCTCGATGCCTTCTACACAAGCATCGGCAAACTGGCGCGCCCCGTTCGCCAGCACATGAATCGCTTCGTGCAGGGCATAAGCGATCAGCGGAATCGTGACGTTGAGTTCAAAATGCCCGTCGCGTCCGCACAACACGACCATCTGCGAAAGTCCCTGCGTGTAGATGCACACCTGCACGAGCATCTCGCTCATCACCGGATTCACTTTGCCGGGCATGATGGAGGAGCCCGGTTGGGTTGCGGGCAGACGAAGCTCGCCCAGTCCGCTGCGCGGGCCTGAACCGAGCAAGCGGATGTCGTTGGCTATCTTGGTGAGGCTCGCAGCGATGGTCGCGAGGTGGCCCGCCACTTCGATGGCGTCGTCCCGGCCCGCCTGCGCTTCGAAGTGATTACGCGCCTCGATAAAGGTGATGCCGGTCTCTTCACTGAGAATCCGGACCACCTTTTCGGCGAAACCGGGATGACAGTTGAGACCAGTACCGACCGCAGTGCCGCCGACGGCGAGCTCGCGCAGGGCGATGATCGCTTTGTCGGTACGCTCAACGGCCTTGGCGATTTGCGCGGCGTAGCCGGAAAACTCCTGACCAAGGGTAACCGGAGTAGCGTCCATCAAGTGGGTGCGACCGATCTTAGTGACAGATTCGAACACGCATGCCTTTGCCTGGAGT
>DATJHQ010000005.1:0-9377 GCA_035493815.1 Rariglobus sp. | reverse complement strand
CACATCGGCGATAAGTGTTCCGCCACCTCGGACGGGTTTTAATATCGAGACTTCTCGAACGCTGTCGCTTTTTAAGGCCGCGAACGGACCGGCAAATTGAGGGGAAACACTGGGATTGAATTTTCCAGTCCGGCTGAGAGTGGGAGGGAGCTCCACGTGCTCCGCACCCCAGACCGGAATCGGGCGGCGATCAGGCGGCGAAAAAGCCGTTCGCCACGCACGCGCTAAATCAATTTTTTGCTGACGCAGAGCCA
This sequence comes from Rariglobus sp., assembly GCA_035493815.1. Classification (GTDB taxonomy): domain Bacteria; phylum Verrucomicrobiota; class Verrucomicrobiia; order Opitutales; family Opitutaceae; genus Rariglobus. The sequence continues at coordinate 9,123 of DATJHQ010000005.1, read as the reverse complement.
TCAACCAATGGCCCTTCGTCAAGAGACGCTCCCATCTTTGACGGCCTAACGTGAGCACCCTCATCGAAATGCTTACCCATTCCGTCGATCAATTCGAACACGTCGGTCCAGATGCCGCGCAGGATCGTTCGGCAGGCCGCAACGTCGGCACCAGGACAGGCGGCAGCGAACAACAGAGGATGCTCCGCCTCGCTTTTGGCGCGAAGGGTATGCAGCTCACCACCGGCGCGCTGGAATCGTTCCACGACCCACGCGCGACTGACCAACTCGCGTTGCTTGGCATCGTTCGCGATGGTCAGTCGGCGAACCTCCTGCGCCAGTTTTTGCTCGCGCAAATCACCGCCGCCGGCCGCTTCAATCGGATTTTCTTTCAGCCATTTTTGAAAGTCCGCAACATGAACCCGCCCACCTCGGAATGCTTGGCATCCAGCGCCCTTTGCTTTTTTCAAAACAGAAACCGGTAGATCAAGCGCACTCGCTGCGGCTTTTACGCTGTCGTAAACCTCTGCCAGCGCGCGTTTTTTTGTTTTTTTGATTCTCATAAAAATGGTGCGAGGGACTTAACGCCCTCCTGAATTACGGGTTGTAAAAAGATTCCTTCCCCCCGCCTATCTAGTTTTTACAATTCGCCCGTTTTTTTGGTAAACGGCACGCTCTTTGGGCGAATACATCCGACCAGCCGGCGGAAGCCCGAGAGCATCGGTAAAGGCATGAACCCGCAGGCTTATGGCCTCCTTGCTCACACCATAACAATCACCGACGGATTGATACGACTGGCTTGAGAAGCCGGCTGCAATGCGAAGGCAATCGAGCGACATGCTCGGACGTTTACGATCAGCCAAAAGATTGAGGATTCGGCTAACGACTGCCTTTAGCTGAACTTGGCTGGCGGCATTGATGCCTCGCATGGCGTCATGCTCAGACCAGTAAATTTCTGGGCCGTGCGCTTTAATGAGGTCAATGGCGTTCTGGCGGATTTCTTGTTCGGGTGTCATGGTTTTTAAAATGATTTTGATTTTTTAAAGCTGATGATAACTTACATGCTCAGAGTGAGTGTGGCTTGAGTGGGCATTTTGGTTTTTACCGTCATGTCGGTTGTTACCGTCTTTTTCACCGACACTAGGCCCCCCTATATATAGGGGGGGCCATGTCGGTATGACGGTGCCGTCAAATGACGGTGGATTGTCGGTAGTGTCGGTAGTGTCGGTAACGTCACCGACATTAACCGTCATTTGACGGTGTTTGTCGGTTGTCGGTAGTGGTTCAGGATGCGGCCAGATTGAGCTTAGAATTTAGGTAGTATTTGCCGCCCGATGTCTGGACGACGTCGGCTGCAATCATTGAGGAAAGCCAACGCTCGATAGTCCGCTGCGTAGGCGCGCCGGCAGGGCTTCTGCGGGCCTCTGTGAGCGCCGCAATGACCTCACGCCATGTCATGGTCTGGCCGGGTTGGAGAACGGCCTCGGCGAGCTGGATCAGGTCAACGAGCTTCTTCGTGGCCTTGGTCATGGCTTCGCCGACAGCAACCGAGACGTGCATTTTCTGGACGTCGTCCCACTGGAAACGCGGGCCAGTATCTTTATTGATCGGAGCGCCGCGCTGCTTGCTGGACGAAATCACGGTGACCTCGCCGTCCTTTTCCAGATTCAGGTTCGACTCGGCCTTGCGCTCGATCTGCGAACCAAGGTGACCGCGCACCTTCTCGGAGCCGGGGTTTTTATGAATGACGCAAATGATGGCGCAGTCGTGACGGATCGCCAAATCATGGAGCTCGGCCACGAAATCGTTGCACTCGGCGGAGTCGTTCACGTCGGCCACGTAGTCGGCGACGCCGTCGATGATGACAGCGAAGACGCCTTCGCACTCCATGCTCGCTTCCTCGATCTTGAGCCGGAGTGCCATACGCATCCGGCGGACCGGGAAACCCGCGATGGAATAGGCGCGCAGCCAGCCGGGCTTTTGAGCGACGGGCACTTTTGCCCGTCGGTGAGCGCGGTTGATGGCCTGCCAGAAGTCGAACGGGCTCTGCTCGGTGTCGAAATAGATCATCGCATGGCCGTGCTGGTTGAACGCCTGGGCCGTGAGGCAGTCGGCATCGGAGTCGGGCGGTGTCATGGCGGCGGCCGTCAACGAAGACACCAGCGCCGACTTCCCGACCTTGGCTTGCGCCGTAATTGCCGTGAGATTGCCCGGTGTGCTGATGACAACCCCTCCCAGCATGAAGATGGGGCGAGACGGCGGCGGCGGAAGGTCGGGATTGAATTCCCGCTCGTTGACTAACCGCAAGACGTGCTCCTCTTCGGTTTCCCTGTGCGGCACGGCCTCGGTGCCGGGCTCGGCTGACGGGGTTTCAACCGGCCCAAGCCCCTCAATGCCGGGCGGCTCCCACGCGGCGGAGAGACGCTGGCGCTGGGTTCCATATCCAAGCCCGCGCAGCTCACGCGCGCAGGCCGCAAAGTCGCCGTTGTGCCGGAGCAGGCTCAACACCTGAAACGGCCCATAAGCCTTGCCCGCCTCGAAAGGCGGGGCGTTTGATGTGAAGACCTTCAACGCCTCGCAATCGCCGTGATTCCACGTCGCGGAAACGCCGCTTTTCTTGCCCGGACGCGTCCAGTTTTCCGACGAGCCGACTTGTGTCCAACCTGCGGAGCGCAGCGTGTCGGGGATTTGAGGAGCGCCGCGCTGGTTGAAATCGTCGCCGGGCTTGATGTCGGCCTCGACCGGAGCAACGCGGGCGGGAGGCTCGGCAGTGACCGGAGCGGGCGCCGGCGCGTCAACCAATGGCAACGGAGCCGCTTCGGCGTTGTGGTGGGCGTCGGGGTCGTGTGACACGAAACAGAGGCGGGAAACATCCTTGCCGGAAGGGTCTGGCGTCATTCCGTAGCGGGCGCGGAGGTGGGCCTCCATCGACAGAAAGCAAGCGGCGTGGTCGGCCTCGGCGCTGCACCGGAAGACGACTTTCAGCCCCTTTCCCGACGGGCTGATGAACGCGGCGAAGACGTGATCGTCGAACACCATGATTTCACGCAGGCCGCGCGGGTCGTCGATGTCGTCAAGGTCGGCGACGATCAGGCCGGAGCGACTTTGCAGGCCGGCGGCGGCGCGGCGGGCGAACTGACCGCACCATAGGAGGCCCGGCAGCTTGCGCTTGAGCGTGGCGGCTTGGTCGTCAAGTCCGAGGTCAACGGCGTCGCGGATGGCGAGGATTGCGGCGGCGTGCAGGTCGCCGGTGATTTCGGCGATGGCGGCTTCGACCGTGATGTCTGTGCAGGCCGTGGATGTGGCAGATGGGACTCGTGAAATCATAGGTTGGATTGAAAGGATTCGAGAAAGGTTGATTGAGTTTCTTTGGGTGTGCTTCCGGTAAGTTCCTGCCAACGGCGAAAGCCCATGTCTTTGTCGTCGGGTCGATAGCCGACCTCGATCATCCAAGGGGTAAACGTATCGCCTTTTGTCTTGCTCATTTCTTCGCAGAGACGGGCGCGGAATTGTTCGTAAGTTAAATTCATCAGAGCGTCTCAAGCGGACTCCGCGCCGTTGCGACCGTGCGGTGAATATAGCCCATCGTCGTTTCAAGCTGGGCGTGCCCCATCACCTGTTGGATCGTGCGCGGGTCCTCCGTTGAGTGCGTGGCGTATCCATGCCGCAACACATGCGGCGTGATCCGCGTGGCGATCCCCGCGCGGCGCCGCGCATCCGATACGGTCCTCTGCAACGCCGCCTCATGAAGACGCCAGCGCACCGTCAATCCAGGCACCCGAGGGTGCTCGCAATAATTCCCCGATGGAAAAACCCAGAACCAACCCCAGTCATACGGCGCATTGGGATATTTCTTCGCGAGCTGATGAGGCAACGAAACCCCCACCACCGGCAAGTGATCATGATCCCACTCCCATACTTTCCGCGCGCGCTCGATCTGCTTTCTCAACGGCTCGATCAGGCTGCACGGAATCGGCACCATGCGGTCCTTCATCCCCTTCGCACCCCTCAGATGGAGCAGGCTGTCCGCCAGCTTTACGTCCTTGATCCGCAGGTCGAGCGGCTCGCACACGCGCAGGCCGCAGCCATAAAGCAGTCGGGCCAGCAATCCCGCCGGCACCAACGGTGTATCTACAAGCGCACCCAGCAACCGCTTCACCTCATCCCGAGACGGAGCCTCGCGCACATACTCAGGCCGCTTCGCCCGCAACGCATTGACCTCCTTGAGCGGCTGGCCCTTCACGTCCTTGTAGAGAAAAAGCAGCGCGGCAAACGCCTGATTTTGTGTGCTCGCCGCCACATCCTCCTTCACGGCCAGATGGGTGATGAACGCCTCGGCCCGCTGTTCCGATGTCAGCGCCTTGGGCAGACACAAGACGAAGTCGTAGTATCTCCCGATCCAATACCGGTAAGCTTCTTCAGTGCGCAGCGCGAAACCCCGCACGCGAACCTTGTTAGAGACAACCGCCAAAACTTCATCCTTCGTTTGCATAGGCATTTATGATTTCTGATATCTAACGCGACGTTGCCGAATCACTGTTATGCAAAGAAAGACGCGGCATGACAGACACGTCGATGTATGCGCCCTCGCATCCGCGATTCGTGAAGTGCAGCGAGTAGGCGAGCCGCCCGTGCGGCTTCTCCGTCGGGTCGCACGTCGGATAGTAGTGGTCCATCTCGCTGTGGTGCGTGATTCCGCCGATGGCATCCTTGAGCGCCTTCACGAGCGTCAGCGCGTCGGTTGCCTCTTCCGTCCACGGCACGGCGATCAGGTCGAGGTCGCGCGTCATTGAGCCGTGGACTGCCAGCGCGTAGCCATGCTGCGCGGCGATTGGTATCAGCATGGCGTAACAGCAGGCATAACCAGTCGCCAGACCCAACGCCCCTATCCGTCCGGGTTTCAGCGGTGATGGATTGGCGGGCGCGACTGGCTCCGTCGTAGCCGTATTCTCAGGGGCGTTGGTCATCTTGTTTGTTCTGCAAAGAGGTCATTCGGAGCTTGGATCGTAGCGGCGAGTCTCCCCGTCGGCGGTGTCGCACTTTTGAAATTTAATGCCGCAGTAGCAGCAGTAGCGCGGTTCGTTTTCCGGCACTGTTGGCACCATGAAAGTATTTCCGCACTCGTGGCAGTCGCACCACGAGACGGGCACGTCTTCCCCGCTCGTGAGTTTTACTTGGAATTGTGAGGTGAGCATTTGTTTGAGAGTTGGTTGGGACGGAGCAGAACCATGCGCCAGTGCCAATGCGTATGGATGTTACTTGGTCTGCGCAGGAGTGCCAACGGGCGCGGTCTGCGGGCCGCATGGCACATCGCCGGTGTTGGGCGAATAGGCGTGACCGTATCCCGCGACGTGGCGGCTGCCCTCGTCATGGATGGCCATGTGTGCGGACCACCCACAGATTGCGCATGGTCGGTTCGTGTCGCGGGCGCACGCTCCGCGATTTCGGCTCGCATGATAGCGAGCATCGAACCGCCCAACCGGCCCGCCACAGCGCAACGCGGCTTGGCATTGTTCGGTTACTGTTACGCTATCAGGCGATAGCCACGGAGCCGAACCAGGCGCCACAGAGAACGCTCGGGGCTTGCAGGTTTTTTTCATAGTTGTCCTCCGCTCGGGGCGTTCATGCCACCTCCCGAATCGCGTCCACGGTGATGTAGCAGCCGGGCAACCTATGGCCGCTCGCCCACCACTTCTCGACGTTGAGCTGTGCGACCTGCTGATCATCGCCCCACCACGCGCCGAGCTGCGTCATGCAGTCCAAGACGGCCTTTGCCAAGTTGTCGGCGTCGGGCTTCGACGTGTGATAGTCCGGCGCCGTGTCCCGAAGGATGGCGGCATTTTTACCCGTGCGGTAGTGCGACTTTGGGCGAGCGAAACAGAACCGCATAGACACCATGACTGGCCCACCGAAGGGCATGTCGGGTGCGTGCGGCTTGGCCGCGACCGCGATCTGTGATTTCCAGCCTTCCGCCGTGCCGCAGTCAAAGACACGGGCGACGAATTTGCTTCCCATCCTGCGGGCGAAGGCGCGCGGGCGGGGCTGTCCTTTGGGTTCTCCTGGTGCGTGAAATGTAATGCTCATGCTGCTTTATTTTTTGCGCCGAATTTCTGGCCCAGAAAGTCACTGGCCTCCTCAAATGTGGCGGTAGCCGCTGAGGGGTGACCCATGCGGATCAGCCATTTTAGTTGTTTGGGCGACGCCAGCCCGTAGCTGCGCCGCGTGAAAATCCTATCCATGATCTGCGAGGCGAGGCCCCGCGTGTTCACCCGGTCGGGGTCGAATCCGTTCTTCTCCAAAGTCTCGCGCTGTTTCTGGGACGGTGCATCCATTTCCCAAGCCGCCTCCGGCTCGTAGCTGGCGAGCGCATCGTCACCGATCGACAACGCGAACTCAATGGCATCGACCGTGCGAAACTTCCGCTTCGCCGATTCGTCCAGCTTTTGCCGCATTCGCTTTTCGCGGTCGGCCTGCGCCCGCTCCTGCACTTCGAACAGGTCGATTTCCATGCCTTCCTCGATGGCCTTGTCCATGTCCTCGGCCTCTTCTTTCGTCTTGGCGATGAGCCGCGACGGACGAATCAGGCCGAGGCCGCTGTCGGCCAGATAGAGAGGATCGAGCAACAGCAGGTCCGTCTTGCCCGGATGGATGCGAGTCCCCCGCCCCACCATCTGCGAGTAGAGCGTGTGCGACTTCGTGGGGCGAAACACCCCGACGCAATCGACGCTCGGCTCATCCCAGCCGGTCGTGAGCAGGCTGGCGTTGCTGATGATGTCGAATTCGCCCGAGCGAAACCGCGTCAGCCCCTCGCGATCTTCCCCGTCAACGTGCACCGCGCGCAGGCCGAGTGCGTTGCATGCGGCGACGAACTTGCGGGAAGTCTCACGCAACGGGAGAAACGACACCATACGCCGCCCCGCCGCATGCTCTGCCACGATGCGGGCCAGCGTGCCGATGTGCGGTTCGATGGCCGCGCCCAGCTCATCCTCGCGAAAGTCGCCGGCCCGTGTTCCAACACCTTTCAAGTCGATGCCCGCCGGCACGCTCTTGATCGTGATCTTCGACAGGTAGCCTTCGCGGATGAGGCGGACGAGGCCGCAGTCCACGTCGGCGATGGTCTGGAAATACGTCCCGAGCTGTTGCTTGTCCGAACGGAATGGCGTCGCCGTGATGCCGATGACCTGAGCCTTACCGAAGTGGCCGAGCACCGCCTGGGCCTGTGCCCCGAGCGTGTTGCGGTGCGCCTCGTCGATGATGATCAGGCCGAAGTAATCCGCCGGCCATTTCTCCAGACGACGAGCGATGCTCTGCGTTGTTGCCACGACGAGCTGGTCACCCGGCTGCGCCTGTTCACTCGCCATCTCGACCGTCGCCACCACGCCGCTCCAAGTCGTGAGCTTATCCGCCGCCTGTCGCACGAGCTCCTTGGCATCGGCCAAGAAAAGCACCGGACCAATCGGCAGGGCGCGGCGAACGATTTCGCCGGCCATGACCGTTTTACCGGCGCCTGTCGCAGCAACTCCGAGCACGCGGTCGAACTCGACCAGCGCGCCCAGCGTGGCGGCGATAAACTCGTTTTGATAAGGACGGAGGCTCATGATTCTGGATCGAGACGGTAGCGGAGTGAGATGACGGCGAAGGTTATGGCGGTGAAAACGCGCTCGGTGAATTTGAGAACGGCGAGAAGGATGCGTTTAGAACGGCTCATCTTCGGATGCCGCCGGCGCGGGTTTCTGGGCCGTCGCAGGGCGTGGCGTTTGAGCCGGACGCGCGGCGTTGGGTGCCTTTGCGGCAGGCTTGGCGATGCGAGCGGCCTTCGCGGTGAGTTGTTTTAAAAGCTCCGACTGGTTCGAAAGCGGTTTCGCCGGAGCGCCACCGCCGCCGCCCTCGGGGTTGATCCATTTAACCTTCAGGCGCTCTTTGCCTTGGTAGGTTTCGTTTTCGCAGACGATGGAGCAGCGCTTGCCCTCGACCTGGCCGACGATGGTGTCGAAGTTGTCGTCGAAGCCGAACACCTCGCGCAGCACCGCGACGGTGCGTTCGAAGGCGGCTTCAGACAGGTAGAGCCATCCGGTGATGGCCGCTCCGGCATCGTCCTCAAAGGCGATCTGGACGAAGGGCGTTCCGGTGTCGGACTGCCCGAGTTGAACTTGCTTGGCGGTGACCGCGTGGCGGCCGGCTGAGTTGATGAGTGGCATGATGAGATTAGCGGACGCTGGCTTGGATGTCCTGCCAGATGCGGAGCCCGGGCAGGTTTTGGTTTTGTTTGATGACGGCGTTGATTGCCGCCGTGTTGGGCGAAAGGACGACGAGTTCGGGGTGAGCTGCGTGGAGTGCCTTGATGTCGAGCACTTCGAATTTCCATGTCTTGCGGACGGCGGTTCCTGACGGCTGCGCCGGAGCGACTGACGCCACGGCAACACGCGCCTCGGCGATGCGGTCAACCGCCGCGTTCGTGGCGACCTCGACCTGATGCGAGTCCGCACCGTGCTCGATTTCGGCGGACTGTATCTTCTTGGTTTCTTCCTCGGCGATGCGGCGGGCTTCCGCCTCAGCCTCGCGCTGGGCCTTGGCGACCTTGTCGCGCTCGGCCTGTTGGTAGATTCCGAGCAGACGACCGAGGCGCGTTTTTTCGGCTTCGAGGCCCGCCGAAAAATCCTTCGCCGTGGCGTTGATCTTCCGAGTGATGTCTAACACCGGACGCCCGATGAGTTCGCGGGCGTTCTCGCAGTCCTTCAATTGGGCTACGATGTCGCGCAGCACCGCCGCTGTTGCGTCGGCGTCCATCGGGTCGGCGATGGAGACAATTCCAGCGGCCTCGGCGAGCAGGTTGTTCCGAACCTCGACCGCCGCTGGCACGAGGTCGATCTGCGTGTGTTGCAGGCCGCTAAGGGTGAGGATGGCGGCGGTCACGATTTCACCTCCTTCGCGAATTTATCACATTCAAAGATCACGCGACCGGCCTTGAATGCGATCTTGTGCGGATACTGGGGCGACGTCCATGCGTGCAGGTCTGAAACCTTCACCTCAATGGCGACGTAGCGGTCGCCCGCGGTGCTGCGGAATTCGTCGCAGAAATAGGTGCGCGAGCAGGCGTGAAACTTTCCTTCGCCGCACTCTTCACCGTCCGGACGCCATTCGGGC
>DATJHQ010000004.1:0-11128 GCA_035493815.1 Rariglobus sp. | reverse complement strand
CACATCGGCGATAAGTGTTCCGCCACCTCGGACGGGTTTTAATATCGAGACTTCTCGAACGCTGTCGCTTTTTAAGGCCGCGAACGGACCGGCAAATTGAGGGGAAACACTGGGATTGAATTTTCCAGTCCGGCTGAGAGTTGGAGGGAGCTCCACGTGCTCCGCACCCCAGACCGGAATCGGGCGGCGATCAGGCGGAGAAAAAGCCGTTCGCCATGCACGCGCTAAATCAATTTTTTGCTGACGCAGAGCCATCAACCAATGGCTCTGCGTCAAGAGGCGCTCCCGCATTCGACGGTCTAACATGAGCGCCCTCATCGAAGTGTTTTCCCATTCCGTCGATCAGCTTAAATACGTCAGTCCATATACCGCGTAGGATTGTTCGGCAGGCCGCAACGTCGGCACCAGGACAGGCGGCAGCGAACAACAGAGGATGCTCCGCCTCGCTTTTGGCACGAAGAGTATGCAGTTCACCGCCGGCGCGCTGAAATCGCTCTACAACCCACGCGCGGGACACGAGCTCTCGCTGCTTGGCGTCATTCGCGATTGTCAGCCGGCGAACCTCCTGCGCCAGCTTTTGCTCGCGCAAATCACCGCCGCCAGCCGTATCAATCGGATTTTCTTTCAGCCATTTTTTAAAGTCCGCAACATGAACCCGCCCGCCTCGGAATGCTGGGCATCCAGCACCCTTTGCTTTTTTCAAAACAGAAATCGGTAGATCAAGCGCACTCGCTGCAGCTTTTACGCTGTCGTAAACCTCTGCCAGCGCGCGTTTTTTTATTTTTTTGATTCTCATAAAAATGGTGCGAGGGACTTAACGCCCTTCTGAATACCTAGTTGTAAAAGATTCCTTCACCCCCTGGGGGCAGGGGGATGGGTAATAACGCTTATTTCTAACTTTTACCCTGCCTTCGAATTCAAGTGCCCGTCGGTGGTGGAGAAAGTTCTGCTCCTTTAATCCAGATGCGATCCTCCACTGTTGGTTCGTCATGCCTGGATCAAGAAAGGATAGTGTAACATCCGTGGGCATTGGCCTTTTACCATTCGACGAGTAAACTCGTTTCTCCTGATCGGTCTGGATATTGCCGGTGGGAGGAAGGCCAAGGGCTTCGGTAAACGCATGGATACGAAGCCGGATGGCTTCTTTGGTAACACCAAATGTATTTCCGAGACTTTGGTAAGACGCATGGGAGAAGCCCGCGGCGATACGCAGACATTCAAGTGTCATGCTTGGGCGTTTTCGGTCGTTTAACAGGGCGAGCAATTGTGAAACAAGTTTCCTGAGATTTAACGAGTCGCATGGTTGGCCTCGCATGGCGTCATGCTCGGCCCAGTAAATTTCGTTTCCGTGCGCCTTGATGAGGTCAGCGGCATTCTGGCGGATTTCTTGTTCGGGTGTCATTGTTTTTAAAATGATTTAGGTTTGTCGGTTGCTCTCTGCTTACCGTCGCTCCGTTACCGTCAATAAACCGTCCCCCCTCTTTAGAGGGGGACGGTAGTTGACGGTTGACGGTAAGCTACCGGCCTTGACGGTAGCGTGACGGTTGAATGACGGTTGGCGGTGGATCATTATTGATTTGATGGGTTTGTAGTGAGTGATGACCGAGGCGACGCGGCGGCCGCAATCGGTTGCAGCGATGGTGAGGCCGAACGGACCGACATTGGTGGTGAAGGACGCGTGCTCGCCGTCGTCGAGGCAGACGATGGTAATGCGGAAGCCGGAAGGCTTGGACTTGGTAGCGGGCTGCGAGGCAAGCCACGCCGGTGCTTCGGCGTTCGTGCCGTCGGCGTATTCATCGGACGCCGCAAACCTCACGCGCTCCATGCGCTTGCGCTCCTTGGCCGCGCGCTGGTTTGCGCGCTTTTTCCAGAGCTTAGCGTTGCGGCTACGGTGTAGTGACTTACGCCTTACGTTCATTTTCCGGTGTCGGTGATTCTATTGTTCTCTGGCTCGTCATCCGCGAGGATGTCAGCCCACCCCGGCAGCACGCGATTCATGAGCTCTGTCACGATTGCGTAGTCAGCGGCGGCAGTCCCGAGGCATTCGCTCACGAGTTCCTCCGCGCTCAGCTTTTCCAGTCGTCGGGCGTTATCTAGGAGAGCCATCAGGTTGTCGGCTTGTTTTTCGGTCAGCGGCTCACGAGCCAGAGAACCAGTCGCTACAGAAACAACGCTCACAGGTTCAGGTTTTTTCATGGTTATTGTCCGCTCGCGGCGGGGTTGGTGTTCGGGTTCGCGTGTCTGATCTCCGCGTTAGGCAGAGAACACTTTTCTGGCATCGTCGGTGCGCGAGAGGATGGGCGGCACGTCTCGGCGGATGCTCTCGAAAAGCGAGATCAGTCCGGCTTCGTTCGGCTTCATGTAGTGTGATCCGAGGTGCTCATAGAACATTTTGAGGAATCCTTCGGAGCCATAACCCACGAGGGCATCGAGGGCACGCGCTTCTGCTTCGTTCACCGTGAAGGTGATTTCGAGTTTTATCTGAGGTTGCTGTGTTATTTTAGCCATAGATTGTTTTCGTTCGATTATTTACGGATGCCTAACCACCGCCCAGAGCCCAACGCGGATGCGTGCCCTGACTGCGTGCGGATCGTTTTAGCCGCGTGGCTCACCGCTGGTGTTGGGCAGATTTAAATTCATGATTTAAGGGCGTGTTTTCCGGCTCCGGAATGGATGATGATGCCACCGGATTTGAGTTGCTTGATGTGGCGTTCGGCGGTCCGCGGCGAGCATCCCCGTGCCTTTTGAATGGCTTCCTTTGCGTCGGTATAGGTGAGTTGCTTTCCGCCCTCGAAAACCTCTTCGGCAAGCGCCTGAAGCTCCTCTTTATTCGCCTCCGCCCGCGACCGTCCAACCGTCGCTGCCGTGACGTGTAGCCCCTTCTCCTCGCTCCATTCGAAGCACGGACCGTCCTTTTCAAGGATGGGCGCCCCGCGGTTGCGCTCGCTGAAAACCACCGTCTTACCGTCCGTTTTCTCCATCCGCAGATTGGTTTCTGCCTTGCGGGCAAGCTGCTTGCCCAGATGCCCGCGCGCCGCGCTATCGGCCTTTTCACCCTCGTTCCGATGGACAACGCAGATGATCGGGGTGTTGGCCGCGATGGCGTGAGCGTGAAGCTCGGCGATCAGCCCGTTCGATTCCTCGGCGTCGTTCACATCCACACAAAGGTCGGCCACGCCGTCCAAGATGACGCCAAACACTTCGAGATTCATGCGCTTGGCACGCTTCAACGACTCGGCGAGGGCTCGGCGCAGGTCAGCCGCCCCCCATCCTGCCATCGAGAACGACCAGAGCCACGCTGGCGCCGCCGTGAGCTTCGCCCGTGCGACCGCCCGCCGGAGCGTCTGGAAGTGGTCAAACGGGCTCTGTTCGGTGTCGATGTGGATCAGGACGCGGTCGGACGGCGGATTGGCCGACACGCCCAACGTATCGATCCCTTCGAGTTCGACGCCTTGGCGTTCGGATTCCGCCGCCATTGCCGCCGCGATGAACGCGCCGATAAAGGCCGTCTTGCCGGATTTTGCCTGCGCGACGATTGCGGTCAGGTTCCCTGGCGTGCAGACCGGCTTATGATCGATCAGCCAGCGCGGTTGCGGCTCTTTCGGCGGCTTGGCGAAATTCAACATCGTCTCGCGCATTTTCTCTCCAATAGTTGTTTTGCTGTCGGAGACCGTCCGCAACGGGCTGATGATCTTCTCGAAATCCTCGGGTCCGGAGTAGGTGTAACAACCCTCGACGGCTTTGGTCGCGGTGTTGATCAGATCGCGGAGCTGATGGAGTTCGCGGATTTTGCTGATGAAATAATCCGCCTGCGCGGTCGTAGGGATACGTTGGCTGATTTGGACGAGGTAGGCGTAACCGCCGATTTCCTTGATCAGCTTTGAGCGGTCGAGCTCCTGCTGAAGGATCGCGAGGTCGATGGCCGTGCCCTTGTTGTAGAGCTCGACCAGCTTTCCGTAGATCACGCGGTTGGCCGGAATGTAGAAGGACGCCTGCACGATCTCAGCCGTGATGCACTTCGAGACGACCTCGGCGCCGTCGAGGAAACAGCAGGACAGCAGATATTCCTCGGCTTCGATGCTGTGCGGCGGCGTGCGACCGATTGAAGATGGGGTTGGTGTGGGTGACATTAGGCTGCGGCTTTGAGAGAATTGATGATGTCGGTGGCGACGACGGGAGAGACGGCATTACCGAGCATGTGCTTTGCGACGGTGGAGCTTGACGGAAGTTTGTAGTCGGGTCGGAAGCCCATACCCCGGCGGTATTCCTCGACGTTTATCATCCGCATTTCGTTGCCCTCGATCAGGGCATAGCGGTCGCGGGTGGTGATCGTGCCAATAGGACGTTGCAGCGAACGCCCGCCTTTTTCGTTTCCATAATAGGCGATCAGGAAACGGCGGCCGTGAACGCGCCGGCCAGCGGAGACACGGGCCCGGGTATTCGGGCATTTTGTCGCGACCGCGGACCAACCAGATGAGAGCACGTCAATGCACGAGTCGAAGGCGACATGTGGGCGCCTCGGGAGATTGAGGACAAGCGGCGAACGGCTGCGGGTGCAGATGATGAAAACGCGGACGCGATTTTGCGGGACGCCATGATCAGCCGCATCGACGATGTGCGGAGATACCGAATAACCGAGCGCTTCCATCGCCTGTTTCCATGCGGGATAGAGAGCCCATTTCAGGAATTCCGGCACATTTTCAACGACCCATAAAGGCTGACGATGCACCTCGGCACACGCGATGATCGCCCAGGCGGTCGAGCGGCAGGCGTCATGATGCGGACGATCAATGCCCCGCGCTCGGGTATGGCCTTGGCAGGCAGGAGAGCCGAGCCCAAGGTCATGCTTTGGCAGGGCGTGCCAGTTCGCTTGATTGAGGTCCTGGCATTCGTGGGCGGTATCGGGATGATTCGCTTGATGGATGTCCACGGAGGCGCGCCAGTGATTTCCGGCCCAAACAACGCGCACGCCGGCATTTCGCGCACCCTCGGAGAATCCGCCAAGCCCAGCGAATAGGTCGATAGCTTTCAAGCGGCGGTCCCTTTGATTTTAACCGACCCAACTTCCGCCATTTCGAACAACGTCGGCACGTCCACGTCGCGCTCGGCCATCTCCATGTAGCCGACCGAGTCTTTCCAGTATTCGAGGTTGAGCTCGGTGCCGATGGCGATGCGGCCCTGCTTGATCGCCTGGTAGCCCACCGAGCCGATGCCCATGAACGGATCGAACACGATCTCGCCGGGGTTCGTGTAGCGCGTGATCAGGCGCTTGATGATGTCGAGCTGGAGCGGGCAGACGTGTTTCTCACGGCCGGCCGCGCTCTGCTTCGTGTTGAGCGTCACCATGCGGGAGATGTCGCTCCAGATGTCCTTGTTCCGGCTCACCGTGGCGAAGAGCATGAACGTGCTCGGCAGGTGCCCCATGTCCTCCAAGGCCTTCGCCGTGGCGACATGCTCCTCGTGCGAGTAGATGCCGGCGAGGCAATGGCGTTTCCACAGCGCGATCAGCTCGGGGTGCGTCATCCCGCGCATAATCTCGGGATCCGGCAGGCGGTTGCCGGAGCTGCGCCAGATGCCGGCGGCGTCGATCTGCCAGTCGGCGCGGGTGTATTCCGCCTTCGACTTGGTCACCGGCAGGTCGGCATAGCCGTCGCTCGTGTCGCTGGGCAGCTTCCGGAACACGAGGACATATTCCGGCATCCCCGCGCCCATCTTGGAGCTGTCCTTAGCATTTTCACTCCAGCCGAGGCGATACGTCTGGTTATTCTCGCGGACGACGTCCGTGTCTATCGTGATGCGGGCGATGAGGCGGAAACCCGCCTTGGTGAAGGCCTGAACCGTGTGGTCGCTGAACGGGTCCACGATGGGGAAGCCGTCGCCGGTGACGTTGCCGAACCGGATCCGGTCCTTCACGTGGATCGCTGCGATGCGGCCGGGCTTGAGCACCTTCAGCAGCTCGGGGCAGAGGAAATCCATCTGCTTGAAAAACGCGGCGTTGTCGGCGTTGTGCCCGAAGTCGTTAAACGAGGGCGAGTATTCGTATTGGTTGCCGAAGGGGATCGAGGTGCAGATCATGTCCACCGAGTCGGCGGGCATCGTCTGGAGCTCGATCACGCAGTCGTTGCGGATCGCGCGGAAACGGTCAGAGGAGACTTCGTCGCGGTCGCAGCCGAGGGAGCGGGTGAGTTGCATGGTCGTGAGATTGGTGAGTTTGTTTTTGCGCAGAATTTCGGTCATTCGAGCCATCAGCTCGTCGTGGCGACGCCACTTGGCTTTCAGTTCGTCCACGACGCCGTCTTCGGACTCCATGTGGACGATGTGGATGTTGACCGGCCGCTTCTGGCCGAACCGGTAGATGCGGTGGATCGCCTGAATGAAGTCGTTGAACTTGTAGCCCACGCCCAGGAACACCGCGTCGGCACAAAACCGCTGGAAGTTGCAGCCGCTGCCGGCGATGATCGGTTTCGTTGCGAGCTTTTTATATTCGCCGCGGGAAAACCCCATGATCAGCTCCTCGCGCTCTTCAAGGTCTTGCGAGCCGTAGACGGTCTTTGCCAGCGGCATGGTCTTCTCGATGGCGCGGCGCTCGTCTTCGAGGTCATGCCAGATGAGCCAATGCTTGCCGAGCGGCTCACCGGCGATGATCTCGCGGGCCTTGGCGATCCGCAGGTCGATGGTGTCGCGCTTCACCTCGGCAGACTTGGCGAGGCCCACAGCATCGTCGGCGAGGAGCTGGTATTGCCCCCAGCTATCGGACTGGCCCCACGTCTTCGTGTGGTCCACGGCGACGCGGTGCCAATGCACCTGCATCTTCGGAAGATCGTAGCCTTCGTCGGAGTGCCCTAGGTCGGATGGCTTCTGGAGAAAGCACGCCCACGACGACACCCACGCCCAGAAGATCGCCTCCATGTGCGGGTAGAGCGTGAGATTTCCTGCGTCCTCGCTGTCGCGTTGGAAGAACCGCGTGAGCGCCTCGCCCGAGTCCATGACGCCGAGAAAAGCGGCGTAGTGGATCAGCTCTTTGTAGCGATTGGGCGACGGGGTCGCGGTGAAGACGAAGCGGTATTTGACCTTCCGGCCCCACTTCAAAGCTGCCTGGTAGGTCTTGGTGCCATAGCCGCGGAGCACGCTCGCCTCGTCTAGACCGACACCGGCGAATTGATCGAGGTCGATCCCGCCATCGCGCACGCGCTCGTAGTTCGTGATCAAGATCGAGCACTTCGATGCCTGCACCTCGGCGTCGCAGGTGACGTATTCCATCTCGACACCCATCGCCGGCCCGTCGCTCAACGTGAACTCTTGACGGACTCCGAGCGGGGCGATGATCAGGAACTTGCCGCCGGTCTTCTCAACAACCCATTTGCCGATTTGAAGGTCGATGCGGGTCTTACCCAAACCGAAGCTTGCAAACACGGCCCGCCGGCCGCCGCGCATGGCCCAAGCCGAGACATCGCGCTGATGCGGCATGAGAGAAACGTGCGGAGCGGAAGGCGGCTCAAACCCGCAGATTTCGGCCTGCGGGACCTTCGCGCGGAGGAAATCGAGATAGGTGTCGATCATGCGCAACGTGCCTCCTTCACCATCTGCACCGTCGCGAGCGTCAGCAGCTCTTTGGGTTGCACGCGGAGGACACGCCAGCCGAGCACGGACGCGCGATTGTATTTCGACATGTCTTTCGCAAAGCCAGCGGAGGACGTGTGACGGCCACCGGTCCAGACGCCGCCCTCGATTTCAAGGGCGATCTTGGAATCCAGCCACGCCCAGTCGAACCGCCAACGGCGCGCGGGCTCGAATTGATGTTCAGCGACCGGCGCCGGAAGGCCCATTGTCGCGCAGAATTTGAGGAAGTTTTCGGGGGAGGTTTTCAAAGGAAAGTTTTGGGTAATTCGTTCAAGGGTTGAGGCGCGCCGCTTACGGGCTGCGATGAGGAAGATTCGCCAGTCGGCGCCGGTGATGGTGTTGAAGTGGGCGGCTGGCATATTTCGTATGGGTAATCACAGCAGCGGGCTTGATTTTCGCGCCGGTCATGCGCGGCCCAGCGTTCTATCTGGTCTTGGCGTTCACGGTCGCGGAAGGTCATGCGGCGATGTAGGCGGAGGTTTCGATTGAATAGCCGAGCTGTTTGTAAACGCGGCGGCGGGCCAACCCCTGCGACCGCGCCATGCTCGCGCCTTGGTCTGCAAAGTCATAGACGAGCCCGACGCCCTTCCCTTCGTGCGGGCGCATCACGCGGCCCGTCCGCTGTTCGAGCTTGGCGCCAGAGCGGCCGGCAGTGGCGAGGATCAGCACCGACGCGCGAGGCACGTCCAACCCCTCGTCGGCGAGCGACGTGGCGACGAGACAGCGGAGCGTGCCGTCACGGAATCGAGCGATGGCGTCGCGGCGTTTCTTCGCCCCCATCTTCGAATGCGCGAGCTCCGCGCCCTCGATCTTGTCGCAGAAGCGCTGCCCCTGCTCGACCTCAGCAACAAGGATCAGCACCGACTGACCTTTGATCATCTCCGACCGCGCCGTCTCGACGACAGCGGCGTTGCGGGCGGGGTTCTCGATCAGAAGATCAAGCGTCACCCGCCATTGTGCGCGACGGAACAGCTCGCCGCCATCCAGTGCCGGGAAGCGACGCGCCATTTTCAAAGACTCGATCTGCGCAGCAGCGTTGATTGTCGCGTCGAACTCTCCCTGTTGGTCGAGGTCGAGAATGATAACGCGCCCGGGTGCGAGGTGGCCGCCGGCCATGACCTCCTCGCGAGTGACCTTGATCGTGTTGCCGTCGCCCCAAAAGCGATTGAACTGCCAGTCGCGATCAGGATCGCCGGATTTCGGCGTTGCGGTCAGCCCCCAGATGATACCTTGGCAAGCATCGGTCACGAGTGCCCAGCTCGCCGCCGGCAGATGGTGAACCTCATCAACGATCAGGAAGTCGATGGACGCGGTGTCCTCGCGAGTGAGTCCGGCGATGCACCGAACCCATGCAGGCGTCACGCCGGCGGCTTTCAACGCGGCCCCACCCTGCTCCACCTGCTCACGTGTGTTGCAGGCCCAGCCGATGAGGTCCCATGGCTGCACAGCGACCGCCAGCGCGGACGCGCCGATGATCGTTTTGCCACCGCCGGCCGGAACCACGCACAGGGCGCGTTTACGGGGGGCGAGGAAATCCACGCAGCGTTGCTGGTAGTCGCGGAGGTTCATGAAGCGCCCTTCGCGTGGTTGATACGGTCGATTTCCGCTGCGATGAGCGCGCCGGCCTTCACCAGATTGTCCACGGGATCGACCGCGGGCTTGAACCACTCTTCCTCAAACGGCCAACGGTTCGCCATGATCTCCGTGATCTCTCGTTCCTGCGCCTCGGGCAGATAGGTTATGCGCACCAACGCAACATCGGCGTAGGTGATTGCCGCCGCTGCCAGTTGCCCGTGCCGATGCTCGGCATCATGTGCCGCCGTATAACCCTCGACCTCGACCCCGCGGCGACGTTCACGAGCGATCAACGACGCACCGTCTTGCGATACCTGCACGCTCTTCCTGGCATCGTGCTCAGCGAGAAGTTTAGCGCCATCTTCAATGCTAAGGTCTCGAATGATGGCTTTAACAAGCGCACGGTGCACGTCAGTAATCTGTGGTGTGGTGCTCATTGCGGGTTAGAATGGAACGTCTTCGTCGATCTCGCCCTGACCCGTCGGAGCTTTGGGAGCCGCTGCCGGACGCGCAGCGGGTGCGGCTTTCGGCTGAGGCGCCGGCATCCCGGCGGGTTTGGCGATGGTGCGAGCCTGCGCGGTGAGCTTGGCGAGCAAGCCGCCAGCGACGGGTTTGGCAGCGGCGCGGATGGGGTTGATCCATTTCACGCGCGGCCATTCCTTGTTCGGATCCTTCTCGTCGGCTTCCATCTCGACGGTGATTGAGCACTCGCGGCCCTCGACCTGCTGGGCGAGCGAGGCGAAATCGTCATTGAAGCCGAAGCACTCGCGGAGGGTGTTGAGCGTGCGCTCGTAGGCTCTTTCGGACAGCCAGAGAGCACCGTCGATTTCGCCATCCTCAGTTTTGAA
Organism: Rariglobus sp.; assembly: GCA_035493815.1. Classification (GTDB taxonomy): domain Bacteria; phylum Verrucomicrobiota; class Verrucomicrobiia; order Opitutales; family Opitutaceae; genus Rariglobus. The sequence continues at coordinate 1,085 of DATJHQ010000004.1, read as the reverse complement.
CGTGAAGAAAACACCGGGCGTTCCTTTCTTCGTGGATTCGCCGACATCGGCTTTTGAAACGGTGGCCGTGTAGCGGCCTGGATTGATATTGGACATGGTAGAATTGAAGGGACTTACACCGCGAACGGACGCCCTTGGGATTTGAGTTAGCGGACGCTGGCCTTGGCTTCCTGCCAGATGCGGAGCCCCGGGATTTTTTGGTTGTAGGGAATCTGCGCGCGGATCGCCGCGTTGTTGGGTTCGATGACGCAGAGGTCGGGACGCGCCTTGAACAGGGCGACAATGTCCGTGACCTCGAATTTCCAGTTCTGGCGGACGGCGACACCGGCGGGTGCGGTCGGAGCGATGGTCGCCACGTTAACGCGGGCCTCGATGGCCTTCGTCTCGGCAGCAGCTGCCACCTGTTGCGTGCGGTCGGCATCGCCCGAGTTGGTCGCGCGGTCGGCATCGAGTGCGGCTTTCTCTGCCGCACGCGCCAACCGGTCCGCTTCTTCCTGTGCCTCGCGACGCAGCTTGTCGGCCTTGGTGCGCTCGGCGGCCTGATAGTCGCCCAGGATGCGTTCGAGTCTGGTCTTCTCAGTCGCGAGCTCAGTCGTGAAATCCTTCGCCTTGGCGTTGATTTGCCGGGTGAGTTCGAGCACCGGCTTTCCGATTTCAACACGGGCAGACTCCACTTCTTTGACGAGACCGGTAACGAGCTTGAGCGCATCGGCGGCGATCTCCGCATCCATCGCATCCGCCACGGCCACGACGGACCGAGTGGTTGCAAGGATGTCTTCGCGGCGCTCGAAGGCGTCGGGGGCGAGGGCGATCTGGGCCTGTTGCAGGCCGGCAATGGTCAGGACGGCGCTCACGATTTCACCTCCTTCCCGAACTTGTCGCATTCGAAGAGCACGCGACCGGCCTTGAAGGCGATCTTGTGCGGATACTGCGGAGCCGTCCACGCGTGCAGGTCTGAAACCTTCACCTCAATGGCGACGTAGCGGTCGCCCGCGGTGCTGCGGAATTCGTCGCAGAAATAGGTGCGCGAGCAGGCGTGAAACTTTCCTTCGCCGCACTCTTCACCGTCCGGACGCCATTCGGGC
>DATJHQ010000003.1:0-236317 GCA_035493815.1 Rariglobus sp. | reverse complement strand
GCAAAACGCTTTGTCGAGTTTTGGTGATATTTTCGGCTCCCTGTTGAGCAGTCCGGTAACAACCGCGATTGCAAACAACCTCACCGCAAAGAAACCCGAGACGCCGGCCAAGCCCACAGCCCCAACCGCTCTCGCACAGCCGTCCGCGGCCTCCTCGCTGTCCGCACAACTCGCCGCCCTGCCTATTTACGGCAAGGTCGCTATCGGTGTGGCAGTGCTGGCCTTTGGTATCATTGCAGTGCGGTTGGTCAGTAAGCGGTAACGCTCTCTAAAATGGGCAAAATCTTAAAAGCCCTCGCATGGTGTAAGGGGTTTTGGAAATCGGCGTCGATCCTCAGTGATGCCGAAATCCAAAACGCCCTCGCTCTGTCGGTTCAAGGACTCGACCGGATGGAAGCCTGTTTGCTCGACTCGCCCGCAATCGACGTTCCGGTAAATCACCATTTTTCATCCGGCATTTATGCGCGAGAGGCCATTTTGAAATCCGGTGGTTTTTATATCGGCCACAAGCACACGACCGACCATTTGAATTTTCTTATGGAAGGCACCGGCAAGGCGCTGGTTGACGGACAGCTTAAGACCCTGACCGGTCCTTGCATTTTCCCGTCATCCGCTGGCAGCCGGAAGGCGGTTTATGCGCTGACAGAGATGCGTTGGGTGAATGTCCATCCGACCGACGAGACCGACCTCGTAAAGATCGAATCCCTTTTCATCGAAAAAAGTCCGGCCTTCAAAGCCCACGAAAAACGAATCCAATCAATGCCCACCCCCGCTCTTAATCTTAAGGAGGCTGTCTAATGGCATGGGTTGCCATAGGCACCGCCGCCGCTGGCGTGGCGACCGCCGCCCTCTCCTCGCCGAGTGGCGGGGGATCAGGTGCACCCGCCGCCGCTGCACAGCCCGGCGTGAACCCGTCGAGCGGTTCAAAGATTTTCGGTCAAATTAATTACCGCACAGCCGCCGAAATCAAAAACGCCGCGCAAAATGCAACCTCGTCCGCGTCTGCTGACGGTTCCTTTTCGCCCAACAGCGGCACTCAGGCCGCAGCGATTCCTTCATGGGTTTATATCACAGCCGCCGCAACCGTCCTGTTGCTCGGTGCCGCTTACGCTTTGAAGAAAGGGAAAAAATAACATGGGCGACACTCAAAAGACCGACATCAAGGACAGCTCGAAATCTGTTTCGGATTCCGCGCTTTTGCTCGATGCTGGCGCGACGAACAGCCAGAACGCGCTCGGCGGTTTTCAGGCGACGAGTGGCGCGGCGCTGACGGTTAATTCCATCGACGCTGCGACGGTAAAAAACGCGCTCGATTCCAACGCCGCTCTTGTTTCCAAGGTGCTCGACGCCACCTCCGCCTTTCAGGACAAAAGCGCCGCCGCCATCAACTCGACTGTGCAGGCCAATAATGCTCTATCGACTGGCACGCTGACGACGCTACGCGATGCGCTTTCCTCGTCGCTTAATTCCCCTTCGCTGGCCGGCGATGCCGCCAATTCAGGCGCCGGCCTGACAACTTGGATCAAAGCCAATCCCGCCCTCGCCGCTGCGCTCGCGCTTGGCGTCCTGCTCATCCTACGTCCGCGCTCTTAAGCCATGAAACTGCCTCCTTTTTTTGTATCGCCTGAAACGGTTATTGAGCCCGGCAAGTTGAACGCCGTCGCTTTCGACACAGTTTTGGGTAATTACTGGTATATCGCCCGCGCATCGCATCCGCGCTTCATGGTTTCGATCAATGAAAGCCCATACATGCCGTCTGACCTCGCGACCGGCGACACCTTCCCGACCGATTTTGAAATCAAGGTTATTCGCATTTGGAATATCGACCCGACGATCCCTCTCACCGTCTTAATCAAGACGGGAAAGGGCGCTCCGATTGATAACAAATTAAACGTCTATCAAAACGAAGTCGCTCCGATGCTCCGCGCCGAGACGCCTTCTGTCATCGGCGACGCTGTCTCAACAGAGAACGGCGCCGCCGTCGTCGTGGATGTGTGGTATAAACTACTGGATGCCGACACCAACCGCGCCGAGGTATGGCTTTCCACCGATGCCGCTGCGCTCGCCTATTGGGGAAAGGACGGCGGCGGAGCGGAAAAACCCGACCATAATATTTTTGCCACCAAAGACGTGGGCGGATTCGTGAAAATCAACACCTCCGCCGCGATTTGGATTCGTCACAAAGAAGCTGGAAAATCAATCCGCGCAATAACGTTCGGATACTAAAAGCCATGTCTGATCAACCAATCGCCGGCATATCTGTTGCCCGTCTCGAAGAACTTTATGCGCTTGGGATGCCCCGCCCGCCTCGCTCCGCCGAGGCCGCGATTGCATTTGATCTGGCGGCGCGGGCTATGGCTGCGGCTGCACCGATTTCAATTTCCAGAACGGCGTTTGTTGACCTTTCGGGTGATGACGAGACCGCCGCCATCGGAAACCCTGCTTTGCCATATCTGACTGCGCAGGCGGCTTACGGAGCGCTCGCCGCCGCCAATGTGATTGACGCCTACCAATACGCCCTTCACCTCGGCGTAAATTCTGGCAGTTGGTCGATTGATCTTTCGGCGGATTGGAACACTGCCATTTTTGTGACCGGTAAAGGAGATCGTCTTTCAAAGCTTTTGATCACCGGCATAGGCGCCAACGGCGCCAACGGAGCCAATGGAACAGACACGGCGCTTGATAATGAATATGCTGGCGCCGCTGGATCTGGTCTTCCGGGGTCTGCAAGCCCAAGTGTGAATCTTTTCTCTGATAAAACCGTTGAAATTTCGGTGACGTTGACTGGAGGCAACGGCGGAAATGGTGGGGCTGGTGGAAACGCTACCGGAGAAAATTCTTATGGCGGCAACGGCGGCGACGGCGGGCAAGGTGGCGCCTCTGGCGTCCTTTCATTAACAAATGCCATCTTGGGGGAAATAAGACTCACGGGTGGAGATGCCGGGTATTCCGGCGCGGGCGGCGCGGGCACGCAGGCAAACGGCAATGATGGTTATGGGGGAAATGGCGGTAGTGGGCAGTTGGCTACAATTGAAAACTGTATCCAAAACGGAGTCTTTGTCGCCAATGGCGGCGTCGGTTCATACCCCGCATCTTTCGGGGGAAATTCAACGAATATACGGGCGCGGAATTCTGTTTTTTACAACGCGGTGACACTGGAAGCCGGCGACGGCCCGTCTTACGGGCTTTATGGAGACATTTTCTTGGATGGGTGTTACGCCCCGAATCTTTCCGGCATGCGGGACATCTGGTTATCTGGCTCCGCCTACCAGTTTTATGCATGTGAAAACTTCCATGACATGTCGATAGACGGAACGACGGGCGGGGAGTCGCCTTCGAGCAATCGCGTGATTCCGGGTTACCCCTTCTAAGCAATGAAAACTTTTTACATAATCTCACACAGTGAAAACAACGGGTTTGATTTCAAGAAAACCGCCTACAAGAACGCGCCGCTTGTGAGCGCAAATTTGCGCGTTTTCGTGAGCGAGCAAACCCCTGCCGTTGACCCAACCGCCGACGAAATGGCCGCGATTTTCTCGTCCCCTGCCCTTGTGGTTTTGAAACTCTCCAAGCTCGGCATTCGCCGGAAGCTCCGCGCGATGGGAAAAGAGGACGCCTTCAACACCGCCCTCGCCGCCCTCCCCCATGCGCAGGCCGATTGGGACGACGCGCAGGAAATTCGCACAGACGACGCGCTTTTTGTTGAGAACGCCGCCGCTCTGAAAACCGCCGTTGGACTCACTGATGACGAGTTCGCTTCGATCCTCACCCCATGACCCCCGAGGAAATCATTTCAAACAGACAGGCCGCTATCGCCACCGTCCGCGCTCAAATGGGGTTAAGCAATACCCCGTCTGATTGGACATACGAACAGCGCGTTGCCTACGATAAGGCGCTCGCCGCTTATATTTTGGCGAACTCCTCACAGTTTGACGCGACGGAAATCTCCATCGCAAACAGTGTTTCCTCGCAGACGTTCTCCCCCCTTGAAGACGCCTCTTTTGATTGGGGTGCTTTTGGCACGGAAACCTTTCAACCTCTCGCCGATGCCGCGCAAAGTGTAGGCTCCGGCATCCTCACCGTCGCAAACGCCGCTAAGTGGGCGATTCCAGCGTTGGTTGTCGTCGGGATCATTCTCTTTTTTGAGAAAAATTCGGCGCGGGATTCGTTCATTAAAAAAGTTATCAAACGATGAAAACGCCGGATTCAGCTCAACTCCTCGCCCTGCTTGGTGCGTCCGGTGGCTATGTCATCGGCCACTACGATCAAATCCTCGCCGCCGCCTGCGCCGCCGCTGGTTTGTTTTACACCCTCTGGAAATGGAAAAAAGAAGCCTCTTCAAAATGAAAACACGCGCCTTTGCCATTATCCCTGTGCTTCTCGTCATGGCCGTTGTCACGGCCGGCGCCTACCTGCTTAAGCCGTCCCTTTTCCCCGGCTCATCTCACCGCGCCGCTGTATCTGCCGGCACAACCGCCGATTTGATCCAAGCCGACAAAGCCCGCGCCTCCTACGCCGCCGCATCCGTCGTCAAGATTGCCGAGGCCAACGGCACCGCGCCGGAATCGCCGGTAAAGGCGTTTATTTCTCAAGAATCGACCCTTGCCCTCGCCCACCTGCCGGCGCCTGATCAGACCGCGTTAATCGAAGCGGAAAGGCGAAAAAACGCCGTGTTGTCCGGCCAAGTTGACGAAGCCCGCCGACTCTACGAAAAAGCCGACGAAAAAGCCGCCAAGCTCTCGAAAGAAAGGGACGCCGCCATTGCCGCGAAACAGGCATCCGACACCGCCCTTATCGCCGCCGCCGCCGCCGAGCACGCCGCCAATGTGCAACGCCTCGCCGCCCTTGGCGTTGCCGGCCTCCTCTTTGTCCTCTGGGGCTATGCCAAAATCTACGGGATCACGCCGGGCACGCTCGGCAAAGTGGTTTACGATATAAACGGCGGCACTAATCCCATACAGGCGCTTGATACCAACCTTGCGCCGTGGCTGCACGCCAAGGTTTCCCGTGCCGCAAAGCTGGCCGGTTGATCCCATGAGTGCGACCTGCCGCCCGGCTCCGGTATGGGGTGCAAACATTCCCGCCGCGCCCAACCCTCGGATTCAAAGCAACTGCCGGCGCCTCGGCGCTCTGATTGCCGTTGCCGGCGTCACTGGCGCCAACCTGTGCGGCTTTGGTGCCTTGCCAGCGCCCGCGCCGCCCGATCCCCCGCCTGATCCTGAACCCCCCGTTCCCCGTAATATCAAGATTACGATTTTGGACTACTGGGGAGAGCCGGTGACTTGGAATTTTGGCATAGCCTCAGTTCCCTTCGGTTCTGATTTCGTCATCGGCTTCGGCACCGGATCAACTGCCGATGCCTACCTCGTGCCCGGAAATTATGATTTCCAAGTCGTCGTGACTTCGGGCGACACCACGCACACATGCAGCGTCACGATTGTCGATCAACCGAGCGGCGTCACCCTTTTTGAAGGGGATTTGGCGAACCTCGGCACCGGCTCCATCACTGTCCCCAATACCTGACCCTTCCGGCGCACAACGCGCCGGCTCTAAGCCCACACAAACCCGCCCGCGCCTACGGCTCCACGCCGACAGCGCGGGCGGAACCATTTTCAGGGAACGAGCCGGAAGGTATATTCAAACGACGGGAAACGCCCCGGTGCCGCTGGATCGTAGTGCGCGGAAATCACCTCGACGTGTTTCCCCTGCCCCGCTGCAAAAGCCTGTGCTTCGGCGACCACTTCCGAGCGCAGGCTGTCCGCGCTGGCGAAGATACCCGCCTTGCTGTTTTTGGAGATCAGCCATGTGTCCCCGCCAAGGGAAACCGGCCCATTGGTGTTGTTCTGTGTGGCGCAGCCGGTGAAGCCGAGCGCGAGTGATAAGGCGAGGATCAGGGTTGTAATCGTTTTCATGGTAGGAAAAGTTGAAACTGGATAATGTCCGCTAACTCGCCTTGCGAGACTGTTTTGCTTGAATGCCACTGAGTGTTTTTATGGCGCGGTCGGCATCATTTACAGCCGGACACCCGTCCGCGAGCCATCGGGCGATGATAAGGGAGACGTATTTGCTCCGCGTCATGCTCTGCCCTGCGCGGCGTGCGTCTATGACGTCAACGGCCTCATTGGGTATGACGGTCCCAACCTGTCGATTACTCGCGGAAATCTTGCCCACGCGGGAATCTGACAGCGTAAAAAGCTCATAGGGCATAAAATACTTGCCAAGCTTGAATAGCTGGATAGCCCATAAAGCTACCGCGCCGCTGAGTGCTCTTGGTTCTGGAAAGCCAAGACCTCGGCGGTGGCGGGCTTTCCAATATGAACTCTGCAACTGTTGAATCTACCGACCCTCGCCTCGACGGGGTTGTTTTAAAGTCCGGCCCCGGCTCAATCCCCGGCAAAGAAATGTGCGCTATGCAGGCCGTCGCTTGGCTGGCCGGTGATAAGTTCTGTGATTCCCCGAAATGCGCCTGCCCTGTCATTCGTCGCTTCGTTATCAAATGTAACGATAGCTGGAATCAGGAAAACCGTCAAAAGCTGGTCGCCCTCATTCCTCAAATCGTCGGCTCGAAATCGACCCCTCAGGTCGAGCGCGCGCGTGCATACCACTTCGCGGATTTTGCCATCCGCATAGTGTTGCCCGCCCTGCTTAAAAAGTTGGGTCACGCCGCTGAGGGCGAGAAGCTTCTCGCCCTTGCGAAGATAACGGACAAAGCAACTGCCGAGCTGGGGAGGCAGGCAGCTTTGTCCGTTAAAAAATTCCTTTCCGCCGACGCCTACGCCGCCGAAACGCCCTCCACTGAAACGCCGCCGCCCGTCGCTTCTTCGCAGATTTGTGCATTGAAGCGGCTAAAAGCCGCCTTGGAGATCGGGCGTTAATGTCACTGCCTGCCGCCATCATTCGTGAAGTGCCCGCCGAGCCATCAACGCTCGGCGGGTATTCGCGTCTCTTGGTCCCTGCTGTCATCGTCACCGCTGGGCGCGGTCGCGAGGTCTACGCCGACACCCGCCGTCTGTTTGAACGCCTCGCCGCCCTCGCTCTCGAAATCCGCAACGGAGGTCCGCAGATTCAAGCCATCTGGCACGGGCAGGAGCACGTTAGCGAATCTGGCATCCTCGCCCTTGAGCTGATGCTGGAATTGAACGGCCTAGAAGTCTTTAACCGTGCCTGTAAAGCTCAACGTGGCGGAGCCCGCGCCATCGGCACGAAATATCAATGGTATTTCATGAGTGAATACCTCGGGTGGACATGGGAACGCGTCTAATGGCCGCTGAGAAACCCCAGTTTAAAGTCCTCTGCTCTGATGAGACGCAGCTGCGTCTCGAAGACCAGCGCAAGGCGCTCGGTTTTCATACGAATAACAATTTAGCCAGCGTCTATCTGACGGCGCTTTCTGAAATCCCAGCGGAAAAAGTCTGGGAAGCACTCGCCATGATCCGGCGCTACAAAACGAACCTTAAAAATCCGCGCAAATCCGTATCCTGATTCTGATGACTAATAATTATTGTGCGATTAGGTATGACAGCCTAAGGCTGGCTGATAATGGCTTAGGAAACGGATGAGATGCATCGGATGTTTGTGATGTGACAGTGCCTGTTTACGGCGCCGGCCCCCATCGCTTGCTGAATGGATAATAAATGCACAGCGGACGCCCGACGACATCCTTGTCTTTGACGAAGCCCCAATAACGGCCGTCGAGACTGTTCGCGGAGTTGTCACCCATCGGCAGATAATAACGCGCGGGAACCGTGATCGTCTGGCCGGCAAAAAGTTGGGCGTTGGGATAACGACTATCGGGCTGGCCGTTGAAATAGCCGTCATAGTTCCCTTCCCTTTGCGCGTTTTTACCAAAGGCGGGGTCTCCGGTAATGGGCTTTCCATTGCGATAAAGCACCGGCTCTTTGACTTCCATCACGTCACCCGGCATACCCACGAGGCGTTTGATGTAATACTGGTCTCCCTGCGTTTGGCTAAGAACCGGAATGTTGCCGGTGTGAAAAACGAAGCCATCACCCACCTTGGGGCGCACAAAATTATAACTGAGCCGGTCCACGAACAACTGGTCTCCCGTGAGAACATCAAATGAGAGCACGCTGCCGCCTGCTTCCACGTTTTTGCCGGTAAGCAAGAGCCGCATCCGGCCATCGCCGATGGTGATGGTTTTAGCCTGAGCCTTGAGCGCCTGGTCCAAAACCGTGCCGGCGCGCACTTTCTTGGAGCCGGGGAAAAACGCATCGCGGATCAACCACTCAAAATCAAAATCGGCGGGCACGCGCACCGAAACCGGCCGTGTGTCGACAAAGAGCGTGTATTCCTTGAACTTGGCCGGGAAAATCAGCCAGCTCCTCCCGGGAACCGTATTGTAGGGAATGACGGCCTGGTCATCGCCGACTTCCACGACAGGAATGGAGACCTCACCGCTGGCTGGCGCCACCACATGCCTGGGTTTTGCTCCCAGCGTCACAAACCGGAACACCCTCTCAAGGGAGCCCGGCTCGTCGGTGGGTTTTTCGAATACCTGCGGTGTCATGCCATAGTAACTCGGCCACATCGAATTGGTCGGAATCTTGAACGGCTGGATGAAATAGGCGCGGACGCCGAGTATCACGATGGCGGCGACAAGGAAAAATTCCACGTTCTCGGTCCAGCTCGATTTTGGATAATGGGTGCCGCCGACGCGACGCAGGACGGCTTCGAGGGATTCGATGCCGAGCTTCAGCTTGCTGGAATCCGCCTTTGCGCGCAGCTGTTGGCGGACGGTCTCGGCGGCCTGCTGGAGAGAACCGCGCTCCCCGTCGGACATGAGATCCCGACGATAGTTGTAAACCTTTTCGGACAGCTCCAGCCAGTTGGCGGCATTGGTCCGCATTTTCTTTTCGACCGAATCAAAGAGTCCGAAGAGCACGAGTGGAATGGTGTTGGGATGAGTGGGCGCTGGACAAGAAAAAGGCGCGGTGCCGATGACAACGCGCCTGTCTTTTAGTTCTTGAGAATCTGGATGAAGGTGTCGGGAGGGATGTTTACCTTGCCGATCATCTTCATCTTCTTTTTGCCCTCTTTCTGCTTGTCGAGGAGCTTTCGTTTACGGGAGATGTCGCCGCCGTAACACTTGGCGGTCACGTCCTTGCGCATTTCCTTAACGTTGTCACGGGCGATGATCTTGCCGCCGATGGCGGCTTGGATGGCGACCTTGAACATCTGCGGAGGGATGATGTCGGCAAGCTTTTCGCAGAGCACACGACCCTTCCCTTCGGCTTTGTCACGATGGACGATGCTGGAGAAGGCGTCGACGGGATCGCCGTTGATCATGATGTCCATCTTCACGAGATCGGCGATCGCGTAGTCTCCGAGTTCGTAGTCCATCGAGCCGTAGCCGTGGGTCACGGATTTGAGGCGGTCGTTGAAATCGACGAGGATTTCGTTGAGCGGAAGGATGCAGCTCAACATGACGCGGTTGGCGTCGAGCGTGTCGGTGTGCTCGACCGAGCCGCGCTTTTCCATGACGAGCGCGAGGATGTCGCCCATCGAGTCGTTGGGGATGTGGATGGATGCCTTGATCGTGGGCTCGCTGATATACTCGATGGTGCCGGGATCAGGCAGGTTCACCGGATTGTCGACGTCGATCTCCGGCTTGCTGTGCGGCTTCACGTGATAGACGACGCTCGGATAGGTGGAGATGATGTCCACGTCGTGCTCGCGGCGGATGCGCTCCTGGATGATTTCCATGTGCAGCAGGCCGAGGAAGCCGCAGCGAAAACCGAAACCGAGGGCGATGGAGCTTTCCGAGGAATACATGAACGCCGCGTCGTTGAGGCGCAGGCGTCCAAGCGCGGCTTTGAGCTTTTCGTAGTCGTTGGACTCAAGCGGATACAGGCCGCAAAAAACCATCGGACGGACCTCTTTGTAACCGGGCAACGCATCGGTGGCGGGTTTGCTTGCGATGGTGATGGTGTCGCCGGTCTTGATGTCGGCGGTGTCCTTGACGTTGGTGACGATGTAGCCGACCGAGCCCGCTTCGAGAAGGGGCGTCTTGGTCATCTTGGGCATGAACACGCCGACTTCCTTGACCTCGGATTTCTGGCCGTTGCTCATGAGCATCATCATGTCGCCTGCCTTGATGGAGCCGGAGAACACGCGGATGTAGGCGATCACGCCTCGGTAGGCGTCGTAGAGGGAGTCGAACACGAGGGCGCGTGTCTGCGGGTAATCCGCCCAGCGCGGCGGTGGCACGCGTTCGACGACGGCTTCGAGGATGTCCTGAATACCGATGCCGGATTTGCCGCTGGCAAGAATGGCTTCCTCGGCGGAGATCGTAAGAATGTCTTCGAGCTGCTTTGAGCAGAGTTCGAGATTGGCGCTCGGCAGGTCGATCTTGTTGATGACCGGGATGACCTTGAGGTTTTGACCAAAGGCGAGATGGGCGTTGGCCACGGTCTGGGCTTCGACGCCTTGGGCGGCGTCGATCAAGAGAAGTGCGCCTTCGCAGGCGGCGAGCGAACGCGAGACTTCGTAGGAGAAATCCACATGGCCAGGCGTGTCCATGAGGTTGAGCCGGTAAACCTGCCCGTCCTTCGCGGTGTAGAGCATCGTCACCGGATGACTCTTGATGGTGATGCCGCGCTCTTTCTCCAGGTCCATCGCATCGAGATGCTGGGCGGTGAGCACGCGCTGGGCGACCGTGTTGGTGTATTCCAGCAGGCGGTCGGAAAGCGTCGTCTTACCGTGGTCGACGTGGGCGATGATGCAGAAATTACGAGTGTGAAGAACGTCCATGCGGGCTGGCTGACAGGGAGTCCCGAAAGGCGGGACTGCGGATGCGGTTAAAGAGAGTTAAGGGGTGAGCGTGTGGCTCCCCCTCGCGGCATTCAAGCCCCCAAATCGGCAAACTCAGAGAGACTTTTGACGATCCATGCCTTGTCGGTGCGCTTGGCGAGTCCGGCGAGCACCCCGCCCGGCCCGAGTTCGAGGAAGCTGGTCACGCCCGCGGCGACGGCCGAGCGCATGCAATCTTCCCACAGCACGGACGAGACGATCTGCTTCACGAGCGCCTCGCGGATGGCGGCGGGCTCGGATACGGTCTGGCCGGTGGTGTTGGTAAAAACGGTGAGCTGGGGGGCGTTGAACGTGATGCCTTCGAGATAGGCGGCAAAGGCGGCTCGGGCGGGCTCCATCAGGCGGCTGTGGTAGGCGCCGGCGACATTGAGCGGGATGACCTTCTTGATGCCGCGATCCTTGGCGGCGGCGACGGCCGCCTCGACCTTGGACTTCTCGCCGGAGACGATGATCTGGCCGGGGGCGTTGAAATTGGCGGCTTCGATGTCGAAGGCGGCACAGAGATCGTAGATCGTCTGGCGCTCTTCGCCGAGGATGGCGGCCATGCTTCCGGTGGATTGCTCACAGGCGAGCTGCATGAGCCGACCGCGCTCGGCGACGACCTTCAGGCCGGTGGCGAAATCAAACACCCCGGCGGCGGTCAGGGCGGTCACTTCGCCAAGACTCAGGCCGAAGGCGAACTTCACGTCGGCGAGTTTGTCCTGCTCTTTCAAGATGGCGTGGACGGCGAGGCCGTGCACGAACAGCGCAGGCTGGCAGACCTTGGTTTGAGTGAGTTCGGACTCGGGACCTTCAAAACAGATTTTCGCGAGGTCCCAGCCGAGCACTCGGTTGGCCTCGTCGTAGAGGGCGCGCGCGGTCGCGGAATTTTCGTAGAGCGACTTGCCCATGCCGACTTTTTGGGCGCCCTGTCCGGAGAAAATAAGTGCTGTGGCCATAGTGAGTAAAGGAACACGGCTAAAGCCCGCCCATGCCGAAACCAAGCACTAAAACGGGCGGGGCGCGGCGGACTTCCGCCACGACAACGGTCACTTGAAGAAAATACCCTTCAAATTCATCTCAAGCGCCTGCGGATTCGGTGAAAAGCGCAGACCTTCGGCCTTGCTGATCGTGCCCGCCTTGACGAGACGGTAGAGATCGCGATTGAAGGAGAAACTGGCCGAATCGACACCACCTTCCAGAATGCCCTGAATTTTCTCGAATTGACCCTCGAGAATCAAATTTTTGACCACGGAGTCGGCAGCCAATACTTCGTTGGCCGGAACGCGACCGCCACCCTCCATCGCCGGGATGAGCTTCTGGCAGATGAAGCCGCGGATCGTGCCCGATATCTGGCGACGAGCCTGCACCTGTTGTTCGGGAGGGAAAAACTCAAACAGGCGAGTCAGAGCCTGTGCCACCGTGCCGGCGTGCATGGTTGAAAGCACCAAGTGGCCGGTTTCAGCGGCCGAGATCGCCGTCTCGAAGGTTTCCCGGTCGCGCATTTCACCGATCAGAATGATGTCGGGATTTTGACGCAGGACCGACTTGATCGCCAATTCGAAATTAGGCACGTCGAGACCGATTTCGCGTTGCTGAAAAACCGATTTTTCATCCGTAAACGTATATTCTATAGGATCTTCCAGTGTAACTATGTGCTTGTCCATGTTCTGGTTGATCCAATTGAGCATGGCGGCAAGCGTGGAGCTTTTACCCGAGCCGGTCGCACCACAGATAAGCAGAATGCCGTCCTTGGACTTGGCCAAATTTAACATGGGGTCCGCATTCAGCTTCAAGTCGTCGAACGTGGGCACCTTGCTCTTGATGTGACGGAAAACGATACTGCCGGTTCCACGCTGATGGAAGGCATTGACGCGAAAACGACCGACGCCTTCCGCTGCATAGGCAAAGTCGACCTGCCCTTCGTCCTCCCAGCGCTGGCGGAAAACGACCGGCACAAAGGTATCGACAAACTCCCGAACCTCGGCCGCCGAAATCGGATCCATGTCGACCGGCTTTAGCCGCCCCGAAAGACGGACATAGCCGGGTTTCTCTGACTTGATTACAATATCACTCGCGCCGCTTTCCACCGCGAGTTTGAGCAGATCGTTGAATATTTCGGTGTTAAGCGCCATGGGTTAAAGTGGATGAAAAACGTTGCGAATTTGCTAAAGTGGGGTGCCCTGCTGTGCAAGGTATCTTCCGTAAACCCTCCATGAAACTCCGTCCGCTTACCGGCACCATCACCGCCCTTGTAACGCCTTTCAAGAATCAGGCCGTCGCCTATGACGATCTGTTTAAGCTGGTGGAATTTCAGATAAAAGCCGGCATCAACGGGCTCGTGCCCGTCGGCACGACCGGCGAGTCCCCCACTCTTTCACACGATGAACACCTCGATGTCGTGAAAGCCGTCGTCGAGGCATCCCGTGGCCGCGTCCCGGTCATCGCCGGAACCGGTTCCAACTCGACCCAGGAAGCGGTCGACCTCACCGCGCAGGCAACGGCCGCGGGCGTGGATGCCGTGCTCGTGGTCGCTCCCTATTACAACAAGCCCAGCCAGGAGGGTGTATTACGCTATTTCAGCGCCGTGGCCGAGGCGACCGACAAACCCGTCATTCTCTACTCCATTCCCGGCCGTTGCGGCATCGAGATCAGCGTGCCGGTCGTTGAACGCCTGCGCGCCAAATATCCGCATGTGCGTTATATCAAGGAGGCCGGCGGCTCCATCGATCGCGTGGACCAACTCAAGCACGCCTTGGGCAAAGACATCACCGTGCTCAGCGGTGACGACAGCCTCACCCTGCCCTTTATCTCGGTCGGCGCGGAGGGTGTGATCAGCGTCGCTTCCAATCTTTACCCGAAGCAAGTAGTCGAGTTGGTCAACGCCGCTCTCGCGGGTGAGTCCGCCAAGGCGACCAAGCTTCATCGCAAGCTCTATCCCGTCTTCAAGACGCTCTTCATCGAGCCCAATCCCGTGCCGGTCAAGGTGGGCATGCAGCGCGCCAAGATCATCGGCTCGTCCGAGGTTCGCTCTCCCCTGTGCGAGATGACGCCGGCAAACCAACAAACCCTCCTCGGCGTCCTTGCGGCGTTCAAAAAATAATCATGCCCCTTCGCATCGCTCTCATCGGGGCTCGTGGCCGCATGGGCCAGGCCATCACCGCCGCCACCCTTGAAGCCGGCGCCGTCATCAGCTCCGCCATCGATGCGGGCGATGATCTGGCGGCTGGCATCAAGAAGCAGGCCGACGTCATCATCGACTTCAGCTCGCACAAGATCTCCGCCGAGGTCGTGAAACTTGCCGCCACCCTCGGCAAACCTCTCGTCATGGGAACCACCGGCCACGCCGCCGAGGAAAAGAAACACCTTCTCGCCGAAGCCGCCAAGGTTCCGTGCGTCTGGTCCGGCAATTATTCAGTCGGCGTGAATCTCCTCTTTGCGCTCACGCAACGCGCCGCGTCCGTGCTTGGCTCCGATTACGACGCCGAGGTCGTCGAAATGCACCACCGTTTCAAGAAAGACGCGCCCAGCGGCACCGCCGCTCGCCTGTTGGAAATCATCCTCGAAGAACGCAAGCTTTCCGCCGACGCCCTCCGCCACGGCCGCGAAGGCATCACCGGTGAACGCACTTCCGCCGAAGTCGGCATCCACTCGTTGCGCGGCGGCGACGTGGTCGGTGATCACACCGTGATGTTTGCCGCTCTTGGCGAACGCCTGGAGCTTACGCACAAAGCCTCTGATCGCGGCATTTTCGCGCGCGGCGCGGTGCGGGCCGCGCAGTGGATAGCCGGCAAAAACCCCGGCGTCTACGACATGCAGGACGTGCTTGGTTTGAAATAAATGATCACTTCGATCCAAGGCCTGCTCGTCGCCGCCACGCCGCTGCACGCCATCATCGAGCTCAACGGGCTCGGCTACGAGGTGAACATTCCCGTCACCACCGCGGAAAAACTCCCCGCGACCGGCTCGACGGTGAAGCTGCATACCCTGGTGATTTATCGCGAGGACTCGCAGACTCTTTATGGCTTCGCGACTCCGGCCGAGCGCGATTTTTTCCGACTCATGATCGAACATGTCACCGGCGTGGGCCCCAAGATGGCACTCACCATCATGAGCAAGCTCTCCCTGCCTTCGCTCGAAAGCGCGATCCGCGTCGGCGACATCGCTACTCTCGCGAAATGCCCGGGCATCGGCAAAAAAACCGCCGAACGCCTCGTGATCGAATTGCGGGCCAAGGTTGGCGCCACCGGCTCGTCCGAATCCGTCCTTTCCTCAGGCGGCTCGCCCGATGGCAGCCAGTCGGCGCCGGCCGACAGTCGCATCCGCGATGCCGTGCTTGCCCTCACCGCGCTGGGCTACAAGACCGCGGATGCCGATGAGTCTGTCCGGCGCTCGCTGCTCACTCTCGGCCCCAAAGCCACAACAGAACAGCTCATTAAAAAAGCCCTCGGTTCCTGAAGAGGAAAAAACGAAGGCTTTCGTGAATGCGATACGCGGCCGGAATCGCGCTCGTCCAGCTTAGCGCTGAAATTGAAAGGCGGTGAATTCGACGTTGCCTTGAATCGGGTGACTGCCGCGGAACACACGGTTGTCCTGTTGCAAGGTCGGCCGCGTCTCGAAAAGCGTATTGTCAACCAACACGCGCTGCACGGGAGGCAGCTGCACCTGTTGCATCCAGTCGGTGCCGGCGCGATCCGACGAGGTGCTTTCGTCACTGCGGGCAACGATCGAATTTTGTCCGGTGAAAACGGTCTGAAAACCCGCGGGACGTGACGCCAAGGCGACGGTTTGAACCGCAGGAGTGGCTGGCTGCACGACAAACGGAACGGCGGCCGACGGAGCAGACGGTGCGGAAGCCTGGTTGCCATCAATCGAAACCGGAGCCGACCCCGGACGCAGAAGAACGATTGCCAGACAGGCGGCCATGGCGGTTACGCCGGCGAAAGCCGCCGTATAGGTGCCCCAGCCGCTTGTGCGCCGCCCGGGGCGCCCCACGATCTTGCGTTCGGTTTCCTGAAGGGATTTTTCGAGCGCGAACGACGCCGGGGCTTCCTGACGTTCACGGTCAAACAGCATCCCGCAGGCCCGTTGCATGCGACAGTAGTCGCGATAAGTCTTGCGACGTTCCGGGCTGCGCAGGATTTCCGCCTCGAGTTCGGCGGCTTCCTCCGCGCTGATCTGGTGATCAACGTAGAGGTTTAGCAGTTCGATAAAGCGATTTTCTTTCACTTGAAGTCCTCCCCCATCGTGGCACGCAGGCTTTCACGGGCACGGGCGATGCGGCTTTTTACAGTGCCCACGGAAATGCCGAGGATTCCCGAGATTTCCTCGTAGGCCATATTTTTAACGTTTCTCAAAATCAAAATCTCGCGGTGTTTCGGACTCAGCTTGTCCATGCCGGCGGCAATGCGATCCACGAATTCGTGAGTCACGGTGATGTCGCCGGGCGTCTCGACCTCGGCGGCAAATACTTCGGACAGAGGGGTGTCGTTGTCATCGCTGACAGGCTGGTCGAAAGACACCGTCTTATCGCGTTTGCGCCGCCACCAATACCAGTAGCGGTTGCGGGCCAGATTGGTGGCTATTTGGTAAAGCCACGTGGAAAAAGCGGAGTCGCCGCGAAAATTCACAAGACCGCGGTGGGCGCGGATGAAAGCATCTTGGGTGACTTCCTCGGCATCCTGCTGGTTGCGCAAAAGTTGGTGGACCATGCCATAGATGCGATCCCAATAACGGCTTACCATCTCGTTAAAGGCGGCTTCATCGCCGTTTTTAAAGCGATCAACAAGGAGGCGGTCTAAGGCTACTTCCTGAGCTTTCGTGGACATAAGTTCAGAGGAAGTATGATGCGCGTATTTTTGGATTGTTCCCAAAATTTATACGAAGTTTGACGGGGCTGTCGGGCCGGATGGATGGATTTGTCAAAAGACGAACAACAGTAGACGTCCCCTCCGAACAGAAAGTGTCAATGGGCAAAGGTTTTTAAGGGGAAAAAACGCTTGCCAAAACGAACGTGCGAAACCAATTCAAACCCTCTTCCAGTGTCGGGGGTCGATAGCTCAACGGTAGAGCAGCATCCTTTTAAGTTGTTGGTTCCGGGTTCGAATCCCGGTCGACCCACCACTGGAGCATCACGGATAAGTCACCGCATCCCCGCGCCGGGTGCGAAGGACGCGTAGACCACGCCAATCAAATTGTAAGGGGTCACAAGAGCTCCGTCCTCCGTCTCGTTGTTAAGGCCGCGCACGCGCCAGCCATTGGCCGAGGATTCGTAGCTCACGAGCACATGCACGACCTCCCGTCCGCCATTGTTCATATAGGCGACCTGCATGCCCGGCTGCAGCGCCGCAAAATCAATTTTACTTAAAACGAGCACCGTCCCCTCGCCATACACCGGCAGCATGGAATCTCCGGCGCCGATCACCGTCATGCGCCCCTCTCCCATCGCGGCCACCGCCTCGGCATCCTTCCATGCCTGCATACGCCCGATATCGGTAGCGGGCACGGCCTTGTCTGCCGGATCAACCGGGGCATTCGCGCATCCCGACAGCAAGGCCGGCAGCAGCCCACAGGCGAAAAATCGAATAACTGACAGCGATCGCAGACGTGCGTTGGGCGATCCGGGGCTTTTAAACAGGATGTAGGACACGGAGAAATACCTCGCGAACCCGAAAAAGATATCGCGTCGGCGAAACGACACGCTACTTATCCGAAGCACGGTTGATGATATCCCACATCTAACCCACTTCATAACCTCCGTCCAGCCTGCATGAAACGACTTGTCATCATTGAAGACCAGACAGCCATCCGGGAGATGCTCGTGGAAATTCTCCGCTTGGATCCCAATTACAAACTGGTGGGCGAAAGTGGCGACGGCCAGGGCGCCCTCAGTCTTTGCCTCGAGGTGAAGCCCGACCTGCTGGTGCTTGATGCCAAACTCCCCGGACTGAATGGCGTGGATCTGCTTCGCCGTCTCTCTAAGCAGCTCAAGAATGTCCGCGTGCTTGTTTTTTCGGGACACGAAAATCCGGTCCTCGTGCGCGAGATGCTTGAGGCCGGCGCCCACGGTTTCGTTGAAAAAACCGCCGGCCTTTTCGAATTCAAAAAGGGACTCGAAACTGTTTCCAACGGCGGCACCTATTTCGGCCCGGCCGTCGCGTCACTTCTTCGCAACGTCGTGGCCAATCCCGCGGCCAGCACCACCGCCGATTTTCTTACCGACCGTGAGCGCGAGATTCTTCAGCTCGTGGCCGAAAGCCACAGCACGAAGGAAATCGCCGCCAAGCTGGGCATCAGCGTTAAAACGGTGGACAACCACCGCACCAATCTCATGCGCAAACTCAACCTCCATGATGTCGCAAGCCTCACCCGTTATGCGCTTGAAGTGGGACTGATCGAGCAGCAGAAAAATCCGCTCTGAGTTGGCAGAGTCCCGCGAGGGCCGGTCAGAGAGGAACCGCTTGCCCCGCACGTTCCGCCAGAATGATCGCCAGTCGTGGGTCGCCCGCAATCGGCTCAGTCATAGCCGTCACCAGCCCGGGGGTTGCATCGCGCGCGGCCGCGCAAATTTGCGCCACATCTCCGTCCGGTCCCGCATGACGCCCCGGGGATAGAAACTGCAATGCCACAATCACATTGCCCGTGTTCAAGGGAGGCCGGCTCAGCGCGGTGGCGAGCAACGGCTCGTTAAAATCATACAGCTCGTCCGGCCGCCGCTCCATGGATGCCGCCGTCAACCCGGTGATTTCCCCGCCGAGTATGGCGTGCATTTGCATGGCAAGATGGTCGCGGACGGCCGTCACGACCGGTTGCGGTGAACCATGATCAACCAGGACAACCGCCGGCCTGTTCCAGTTGCAGGTCTGAATCCGTATTCGCACTTGGTCGGCAAGAATCATGGCAACCCGCAAGTCACCACCATCACGCACATCCACCAACGGCGGCGCCAGACGGACGCATGCTCGTGGAAAACGGACCTTGAGCGCTTTTATCCTCCCGGGAACATAATCGGTCAAAGCCGCACTCGGGCCGAAAAACAGCGGCACAAGCACGGCTTCACCGTCGGGCCGGCCCGTAAAGTAGTCGCCAAGCGCCGTTTCAAGCAGCCGCGCCTTTTGGCCATCCAGAAGATCGGATGCCACACCCGAGGAATGCAGCAGTGAAACCGGCTGAACCGGCCTGCCCAACTCTCTCTCGAGTTCAAGCGCAGCCCTGCGAAGGCTGAGGGTCGACTCCGCGCGCAACGAGCCGTTGTCGAACAAGAAACAGGCGGATTGGGCGGGGGAAGACACGGTTTTGACGCGATGAGAGTTAAATAACTTGCCGACCCAAAACGATTGAACAATAAGGTCAAACACGTCGCAATTTCCCAACCCATGAATCTGTTCACTAAGAAACTCTGTTTCGTCGCCATCACCGCCGCCATCGTCCTCACAGGCTGCTCTAAAAAACCCAAACGCCCGGATCCAAGCGCCACCGTGCTCGGACCCAACGGCAATGCCATCAACCCTGGCGATGTTAGCATGACCGACAGTGGTCTCGCTCCTGGCACCGGTCTCGGCGCCATGAATAGCTCGCTCAATCCCGACGGTCAGGATCGCACCGCTCTCCAAGCCGTGTATTTCGATTTCGACAAGTCCGGCATCAAGGGCTCCGAACGCTCCAAGTTGGATGACGCCAAGAAATACCTCGGCGAGCATCCCGAGTTCCGCCTTCTCCTTGAAGGTCACTGCGACTGGCGCGGCACTTCCGAATACAACCTCGGTCTCGGCGACCGTCGTGCAAACGAAGCCAAGAAATATCTGCTCACCCTCGGCGTTTCCGCCGACAAGATCGAAACCCTCTCGAAGGGCAGCCTTGATGCCGTCGAGAAGGCCGACGACGCCACCATGGCAAAGGATCGCCGCGTAGAACTGGTTGTTCTCACGAAATAATCTTCGTCCCCGTGACGTTCAAAAGCCCCGGAGTAATCCGGGGCTTTTTTGTGTCCGCGTGATCCGGAGGAAACGAACTTACTTTCCCGCCACGGCTTCGAGAATCTTCTCCGAGGCAGCCATACCGCGCTTCATCACATTGAGATTAAAGCTCTCGTTGGGCGCATGCAGGTTGTCCTCAGGCAGGAAGAGCCCCATCATCACCGAGTCCAAGCCGGTCACACGTTTAATATCGGCGATGATCGGCACGCTGCCGCCTTCACGCAGATAAAGCGGCGGCTTCCCGAAGATATCCGTGATCGCCTTGTCCGCCGCGCGAAACGCCTTGGCCAGCACCGGCGACTGATTCTTCGGTGTATTCGAGCGGTCGGGCGGCACCACCACATACGGCGTGCCTTCGTGTTGGCCGATAATCTCGTAGGTCACATCCTTCGGCATACGTGCGCGAATCGCCGCGTAAAGCAGGTCGCGAATTTTTGAAGGCGTCTGGTTGGCGACGAGCCGGCAGCTGATCTTGACGAAGGCCTTGCTCGGGATGACCGTCTTGGTGCCCTCGCCCTGATAACCTCCGCCGATGCCGTTGAACTCCAGCGTGGGCAGCACGCGGGTTGCTTCGAACGGAGTGTAGCCCGGTGGAGTATGAAACGCCGGGATACCGAGAAATTTTCTATACTCTTCCGTGTCCGCGCCGAGCTTGGCGATTTGCTCACGCTCCCACGGCTCCACCGGCATGACGTCGTCATAAAAACCATCGATGGCCACCCGTCCATCCGGCGTGTGCAACGAAGCGCACAATTCCGAAACCGCTTGTATCGGATTGCGCAACACGCCGCCGTGCAACCCGGAGTGCAGATCGCCCTTTGCTCCTGTCACGACCACGTCGCACAGCACCAGTCCGCGCAGCCCGCAGGTGATCACCACCTGGTCTTCTGTTGGAAGGCCGGTGTCGGAAAGGAAAACAAAGTCAGCCTCCTTGAGCCGGCCGCTGTAGGTTTCCAGAAATTTAGCGAAACTCGGACTGCCCATTTCCTCTTCTCCTTCGATCATGAAGGTGATGCGCAGCGGCAGATCGGGCCGGCGTTCCAACAGGCGCGCCACGGCGGAAATGTGCGTCATGAGCGGTCCTTTGTTGTCGGCCGAGCCGCGTCCGTAAAGACGGCCGCCCCGGATCTCCGGCTCGAAGGCGGGAGATTGCCAGAGATTGAGCGGATCGGCCGGTTGCACGTCGTAGTGCCCGTAGATGATCACATGCGGCCATGCGGGGTTGTCACCGCGCGTTGCGAAAATGATGGGATGCAAATCGGTTTTCACGACTTCCACCGCAAAACCTATGGACGTGAGCAGATCGGCCACAAAATGCTGCGCTCCCTGCATGCCCGCCTTGAACGCGGGATCGGCGGAAACGCTGGGATGACGGATGAACTCCTTGAGCTTTTCAATAGGGTCAAACATGCCAAAACGGTGAAGCATTCGCCGGCCATGCGCTAGCGGGAAAACGCAGCCATCTCTGATCAATCGGTTTTACTCAACGCGGTTTTGATCCATCCGCCGTCATATAAATCCTGGATTCGCGGCTAAATAAATCGTTCTAACCCTCTGGCCGCGTAACCCGCACACCTCCTTCTTCGAAGCCTTGGATGGATATACATCGTGTTCGGCCGGAGCTTTTTTAGAATAGCCGCCTCAGCCGCGAACCACGTGCTGCTCCGTCCAAACACACCACCGTCCTTTTCCACCATGAGAGATGATTACCTGAAAGCAGCCCTGAAAGTCGTCGATGATCCCAACATCCTCGTCAATATCGTCTCCACGCGTGTGAAACAGCTTCGGCGTGGCAGTCGGGCCCTTGTGGAATCACTTGAGAAACTTTCCCTCGAAGACACCGCGCTTCGCGAAATAGCCGAAGGCAAGATCAGTTACACCCTCCCCACGGCGGAGGAAATCGCCCTCCTCTGAGGTTTGCTGCGCGACCGATGCCTCCCCTTCCCGCGCCATCATTCGATATCACCGTAAGAGTCGGCTGCAGTCTCGTCTACGAAGTCACCGGCACGGCTTCGTTGCTGCTCAACCTGCAGCCGAGGCCCGACCGTAATCACACCGTCATCTTCGAAGCGCTTGCGCTTGGTGACGATCTTGCCGCCGATAAATTCACCGACAGTCACGGGAACAGCGTCCTGCGGTTGAACCTCAAGCAAGGCACTCACTGCGTCCGGCATGATGCCATCGTCGCGATCTCCTCGCGCCCCGATAATCACGACCTGCCCGCCGCGTTCCCGGATGCCATCGGTGAACTGCCGCCCGAACTTCTCCGTTACGTGTTACCGAGCCGGTATTGCGATTCGGACAAGCTTGTCGATTTTGCATGGAAAACCTTCGGTCAGGTCGAGCACGGCTTGCCGCGCGTGCAGGCGATCAGCAAGTGGATCCACGATAACATTGAGTATCGCTACCTGTCCGGCCGGGCCGATCTATCCGCGTGGGACGTGCTCCAGCGCGGCTATGGAGTGTGCCGCGATTTTGCGCACCTCGCCATTGCCCTCAACCGCACCTTCAACATCCCCGCCCGCTACGTCACCGGACACATGCCCGACATCGGCGTGCCTGATCCCGAGAATCACATGGACTATCACGCCTACGCGGAAGTCTATCTCGGAGGCCACTGGTTCACCACCGACGCGCGTTTTCACGTGCCGCGCATCGGCCGCATCAAGATCTCGTGCGGGCAGGATGCGGTGGACGGGGCTTTCTCGACCATCTACGGCGCGGCTACGCTTTCCTATTTTCAAGTCTGGGCCTATCAAATCGCGCGCGGCACCATCGGCATCGGCGATCCACTCGATTTCACCCGTCGACTCGACAACCGGCACTCTGTCAGCACCGAGCAGCCTTACACGGCAAACGAACTTTCGTGTCTCGGCGGCCAGCCCTAATCTTGCCGGAACGCAAAAACGGTCCGTCACTCATATTTCACCCGGCTCTGCTCGTAGAGTGCCATGTAGCGCGGGGCGAGTTGTTCAAGATTGCGGATGCGGTCGGCATCCGACGGATGCGTGGAAAGCAAGACCGGAGGTTTAGCTCCGCTTTGCGCGGACATTTTTCTCCAAAACACCACCGCCGCCCGGGGATCATAGCCGGCGCCGGCGGCAAACCGCAGGCCCACGCCATCCGCCTCGCTTTCGTGCAGGCGTGAATAAGGAAGCGCAAACCCGACCTGCGATCCGATCCCGTAAGCGGCGAGGACCATGTTGCGCTTCGCCGGGTCGACATCCTTGGCCTCCATTCCAATCGCGGCGAGTGCCCCGATCCCGGCAATGGCGTAATTTTGCGACGTGCGTTCCGCCCCGTGACGGGAAGTCACGTGTGCGATCTCGTGTCCCATCACGATCGCAAGTTCGTCATCGGTTGAGGCCAGTTTGAGCAATCCCGTGTAAACGCCCACTTTGCCTCCGGGCAGCGCGAAGGCGTTTACCTGGGGCGAATCGAACACCACGAATTCCCATTGGGCGTTGGGAATCTCCCTGCCCACGGCGGCGGCAATGCGCCGGCCCACGCGCGTTACGCGTGCGTTGGCCGCGGGATCGGTGGAAATTTTCTCCTGTTTCTTGATCTGCGTAAACGAAGCCAGGCCCATTTGCGCTTCCTGCCCGGGCGACACAAGCATGAGCTGTGAGCGACCGGTCTCGGGATTTGTGACACATCCCGCCAAAAGAAGGACGGCCACGAATGGGAGGGCAAAAGGAAGCAGTCGGTGCATGGTCGTCAGGCTGTGCTGGAAAAACACCGGATTCAATCTTGCGATGCCCCGCCCTGTGTATCGATGGCGATTGCCCTCGTGCGCGATGCCGGTTATTCCGACTCCGTCCCGCAGGCACTCCGCTCTTTGCAGCGCCGGCTTCGCGTGACCCAACTCAACCAACTGACAGACACACCATGGCCAAGAACCAAGATTCAAAAAAACAAACCAAGAAGCAGCCTCTCCTTACCCCCAAGGAGAAGAAGCTCGCCAAGCAGGCCAAGAAAAAGGGCTGAGGAATCGAGTCGGAATATCCAATTCCAGCCGCCGTCCGTATCGGCGGCTTTTTCATGCCTTCATGGACTGCAGGCTCCGGCGCCGGGGGACTCAGTCCAATGTGATCTTCACCGCAACGTTGCCCTTGGTGGCCTTGGAGTAGGCGCAGATCGCATGGGCCTTGGCCAGAACGTGCTCGGCTTTGTGTTCGTCGAGGTTGGGAATGCTCACGAGCAGTTCCACCGAAAACGGCTGCGGACCTTCGGGGTGAAGCTGCACGCGGGCTGTGACCGTGATGCCCTCGTCGGCATGGCCGGACTCCTTGGCGATGTATTTGACCGCGCCATTGAAACACGCCGCCCAAGCTGCGCCAAACAAGTGCTCAGGCGTGAGGCCCTGGCTGTTGTCCGGCGATGGTGCCTTGAAATGAATATTGAAGCCGGCCTCTGACGTTTCGACTGAACCGGCGCGGCCGCCTTGGGAAATGGTTTCTGCAATGGGAGGAAGAGCATTCATGTTTTCGGTGGATTTAGGGAATGGGAAGAATGGCGGACGTCATGCCCGACACATTTCATTGAAATGCGTTCCTCCATCATGTCCACCTCGGGGGAAGTCTGCAGTCAAAGCTCTCACTGCAATCTTTGCATCTGCGTATCTTTAGATCAAAATTACCGACGTTTTATGAAAACCAAGCGCGCGTCTTCGCTTCGACCCCGGGCTGTCAAAGCAGAGCATCCGCTCCAGTGGCTGGCTGATCCACTGGCCGGGGAGCCTTCGTTTGCCCTGAAAGCGTGGTTCGGGGGACGAACGATCATGCTTGATGGCAAGCATCAGCTTTTTCTAACGACACAAGGCGAACCCTGGCAGGGAGTGCTGGTGTGCACGTTTCACGAACACCAGGAGAGCCTGCGCGCGGAGTTCCCCGCCCTGCTCAAGCATCCGGTGCTGGGCAAGTGGCTCTACCTGCCGGAGAGTGGCGAGACCTTTGAACGCGACGCACGCCGGCTCGTGCAGCTCATGCGCGCACGCGATCCGCGCATCGGCATTCCGTCGTCATCCGAAAAAAAGAAAGCCGCCAAAAAAATCCGTTTCGGCGACAAGCTTTAGCCTGCCCGGTGCCTCAGGAGCCGTGCGGTTTGCTCCAAAGAGGTTTTCCGGTCTCGGGCGGCCTTGTTTTCGGCGCCAGTTTATGAGGCACGATCGGTGCAGAGGATTCTTTGCGTCGTTCCGAGGCGCTTTCGGCGAGCGCATGGGCGCTGTGGGATTCACCGAGCGATGGATGTGACGAGTCGGCGGCGGCAGGATGTCCGCGGTGATGTTCCTTTAACTCGGTCGCCAAAAGATGTTCGGCTTCCAGCCAGATTTCGGTGTCACGGCCGGAGGGATAACCCTCGTCCTGCCAGATTTTATGGGCGTAATGCGCCACTTCTTCATGCGTGGGATGATTCATTGGGGAGTGCAAGGCATAGAGAGGAAATTCCCTCTGCGCCCTGCACCGAGCCGACCCACAAAGCGCCCAACGGTTCCGGATGGAACCTGCCTGCTCAATGTTTGAAGTGACGGAGGCCGGTGAAGACCATTGTCATGCCGCGTTCGTCGGCGGCCTTGATGACTTCCTCGTCGCGCACGCTGCCGCCCGGCTGGATCGCGGCGGTCGCGCCTGCCTCGGCAGCGGCGATGAGGCCGTCGGCAAAGGGGAACAACGCCTCGGACACGACGACGGAGCCCTTGAGATCGAGCTTGGCCTCGCCGGCTTTCCACACGGCGATACGGGAGCTGTCCACGCGGGCCATCTGGCCGGCGCCGACTCCGAGCGTCTGCTCGTCGCGCACGTAGACGATGGCGTTGGACTTGACGTGTTTGCAGACACGCCAGCCAAACATCATGCTGTCCCACTCCTCGGGCGTGGGCTGGCGCTTGGTGACGACCTTGAAGTCGCGGGGATTGCCAAGGACTTTGTTGCGATCCTGGACGAGCAGACCGCCGATCACGGAGCGCACGTCGTAGAGGGAGTCGGCGCCGACGCCTTCCTTGGCGATCATGAGGCGGAGATTTTTCTTTTTGGCGAAGATGGCCAAGGCTTCGTCGGTGTAGCGCGGGGCGATGATGACCTCGGTGAAGATTTCCGAGATGGTTTTCGCGAGGCCGGCCTCAAGGGTGCGGTTGACGATGATGATGCCGCCGAAAGGCGCCTGACGGTCGGTCGCGTAGGCTTTTTCCCAGGCGGCTTCCAACGTGTCGGCACAGGCGACGCCGCAGGGGTTGGTGTGCTTGAGAATGGCCAGCGTGGGCTTCTCGAATTCGCCGATGAGGTAGGTAGCCGAGGTGATATCGAGAATGTTATTGTAGGAAAGTTCCTTGCCCTGAAGCTGCTCGAAGTGGTCGTGAAACGTGCCGTAGAGAGCAGCCTGCTGGTGCGGATTTTCTCCGTAGCGGAGAGACTGGGCCTTCTTGTAAGAGAGCGTGAGTTTCTCGGGATAACCGCTGAGGGCGGCGAGATCGGGCTCCTCGGCCTGCTTCTCCAGATAGGCGGCGATGGCGGTGTCGTAGGCGCCGGTGCGTTGGAAAACTTTCAGCGCGAGCTTGCGGCGAAGGGCGGGCAACGTGGCGGGCGCGGCGAAAGCGGCGAGCACGTTGGCGTAGTCGGCGGGATCGACGACCACGGTGACGCTCTCGTGATTCTTGGCGGCACTGCGCAGCATGGAGGGACCACCGATGTCGATGTTTTCGATGGCTTCCTCGAAGTGAACGTCCTTCTTGGCGACAGTCTGCTCAAAGGGGTAAAGGTTCACCACAACGAGGTCGATAAGGTCGATGCCGTGAGCCTTGGCGGCTTCGAGATGGTCGGCCTTGTCGCGGCGGCAAAGGAGGCCGCCGTGGATCTTCGGGTGCAAGGTCTTCACGCGGCCTTCCATCATCTCGGGGAAGCCGGTGTGCTGGCTGACCTCGGTGACAGGCAGGCCCTTTTCGGCGAGGAGCTTGGCGGTGCCGCCGGTCGAGAGGAGCTTGTAGCCGTGCTGCTTTACGAGGGCGGTGGCGAAGTCCACCAAACCGCTTTTGTCGCTCACCGAAAGAAGGGCCAGTTTTTGCATAGGGAAAGGGTTTTTGTGCGCCTCGGAAAATTAAGTGGCAAGCACTCAGTGCGAACACCCGCAAACAGCCGCGCCGGCGACACCCAAGGGCATCGCCGGCGCGGAGGATTTTAACGGATCAACAGCCTGGCTTACGCCCGCTTCGTCCAGAGTTTTTCCAAGTCTTCAAGGGTGCGACCCTTGGTCTCGGGGATGAGCTTCCAGGTGAACCAAGCGGCAAGGAAGGCCATGAAGGCATAGACCCAATAAGGGAAACCGTGGTGGAATTTCGCGACCAGCGAGGGATTGTCGTTAAGAATCGGGAACGACCAGCTCACGATGTAGTTGGCGATCCACTGGGCGGCCACGGCGAGCGCCAGGGCCTTGTCG
This sequence comes from Rariglobus sp., assembly GCA_035493815.1. Lineage (GTDB taxonomy): Bacteria > Verrucomicrobiota > Verrucomicrobiia > Opitutales > Opitutaceae > Rariglobus. The sequence continues at coordinate 209,105 of DATJHQ010000003.1, read as the reverse complement.
CGGATCTGATTCGGGAAGATCTCGCTGAGGAGCACCCAGGTGACCGGGCCCCACGAAACCGCGAAACCGGCGATGTAAATCAACATGCAGGTGAGCGAGAAGTAGCCGGTGTCCTGGAACATGAGCCCGCAGCCGAGGGCCGCCATGCTGACACCCATGACCAGGGCGCCGATGATCTGGAGCGGCTTGCGACCGAAACGATCGACCGAGACGACGGCCACGACGGTGAAGACGAGATTCACCGCGCCTACGATGATTGTCTGGAGCAGCGAAGCGTTGGTGCCCATGCCCATGCTGCGGAAGATTTCCGGCGCGTAGTAAAGCACGACGTTGATGCCGATGAACTGCTGGAAGACGGACATCAGGATGCCGATCGCGATGATCATGAATCCGTAGGAGAACATGCTGCTGGAAGTGTGGCTGGCGAGCGAAGCGCGGATGTCGCGGACTTCGTTTTCCTGCTCTTCCGGCGTGACGAGACGGGAAAGGACGACGCGGGCTTCCTTTTCACGGCCCTTCATCATGAGATAACGCGGGGTTTCCGGCACAAAGAAGAGCAGCAGCAGGAAGATGCCGGCGGGAACGGCCCCGGAGGCAAACATGTAGCGCCAGCCAGTGTGGTTGAGCCACTCATCGCCATTGCCATGACGGGCGATCGCGTAATTGACGAAGTAGACGACGATCATACCGAAGATGATCGCCAGCTGATTCCAGGCGACGAGATTGCCGCGCAGACGGGCCGGGGCGATTTCCGCGATATACATCGGCGAAAGCATTGAAGCCAGGCCGACGCCGATGCCGCCGAGAACGCGATAGAATACGAAGTGCCAGATGTAGTCCGCGCCGCCCTGCCCGATCGGGGCAAAGAAAACCTCGGGAGCAGCCGAGCCGAGCGCCGAGACAAAGAAGAGCACCGCAGCGACGATCAGACCGCGCTTGCGGCCCAAACGGGAACTGACCCAGCCGCCGATGGAGCCGCCGATGATACAACCGATCAGCGCACTGGAGACGATGAAGCCGAGCAACGAGTTGGCCTCGTTGGCATCGCCCAGGTGGCGCGGATCGATGAAGTAAGCACGGAGGCTTCCGACGGCACCGGATATGACGGCGGTGTCATATCCGAAAAGAAGACCGCCGAGTGTGGCGATCAACGTGATGAGGATGATATAGGATTTAAGCATGGGGGCGAAAAGTGAGTCGAAGAAGGGTTTCCCGGATTTGGAGAAAAAGCAGTCCCGGAAAAATCCGTAGATTTCTCCGGGACTGCAAGATACTTACGGCTTCTGAAGCGAAGACTTCAGTTCGCGAAGGAACTCGGGCTGGGTGCTTACGAGCTCGGCCTTGAGCTTGTCGGCGCCTTTGCCGTGAACGAGACGGACAAGGAGGTTGTTCCAGCCCTGCTGGAGCGGCAGCGCGGAGGCCTGTGCGGTGTCACCACCGGCCGGCGTCTTGAGGATGCTCTTGCCGTTGAGAAAGAGTTCGACGGCATTGCCGGTGTGGAGCTTGAGGTCGACCTTGGGCATGTTTGGCTCAAGGAGGAGGTTGTCCAGTGACTTGGAGCTGAACACCCACATGCTCAGGTAAACGACGGCGTTATCACCAGGACCGTTGACCGGATCGCGACGCAGATCGAAGGTTTCGTCCTCAGCGGTGATCGCATTCCAGCGCTTGTCTCCAACGCTTACGTTCTTGCGGAAAGAAGACCCCTTGGACGGATCAACAAAAGCCTTGTCCGCACCACCGTCGGCGGCCGAGAAGCGACCGACCGCGAGCACGCGCACGAGCTTGCCGTTTTTGAGGAACGGCTCGCCCACATCGACCGGAGGCTTGAGGGGAACCCCGAGGTTTTCGAGGAGCTGGCGAACCATCTGCTGGCCCTTGTAGAGCTTGGGGTCGGCCGGGAGGTTGCAGACCAGGAAGCGACCCTTGCCGATCTTCAGTTCAATGAGCGCGGCGCCGGAGGATTTGGCCTCGCGTTCGGAGCGCACGACCATGGCGGTCTTGGCGTATTCGGCGCGCTTGTTCCAGAGCTGCCAATCGGTGTTGCAGGCTTCGAGCAGCACGGTGGACTTGGCGACAAGCGGGCCACCGAGGCCGCCATCAAGAATAATGGCCGGGCTGAGCTCGGAGAAGTAGAGATCGGAGGGCTTCAGGCCGGCGATGACGGGATCGTCGGTCTTGGGCAGCAACGAGGAGCTCTTGCGATCAGTCAGCTCAAGAGGCGCAGGCAGAAGCGCGTTGAGTTGATCAAGGGTGTCCTTAGCGACACCCCATACCACTACGGTGCCACCGGCCTGGACCAAGCGGCCGAGCGTGGCGCGGGCCGAGGCTTCGGGCGGAGTGCGGCCGTCCACGAACAGCAGTTCGGGAAGGTTCGCGGGCTTCATCGTGTCGAAGGGAACGCCGGACTCGGAGAGCTCGCTTTCGAGTTTGCCGCCGGCGCCGGCGAGAATCGCGAGGCTCTTGACCGGAGTCGCCTTCGCGACGGGCTGCGGCTTGGCATTCAAGTCGGCCGGGGCCGACCAGGGCAACGGAATCGCGGGGTCGGCGTTGGCATCCTTGATGGCATCGAAGAGCGGCCATGTCTTATATTCGGGCAGCGACTTGTCGTATCCGGGATTCAATGTCGTGCAATACGGGCCGAGGCGTTCCGGCTGGACACCGGGCTGACCTTCGACGAACGGCGGGAAGAACACGCCGTCGGTGATCTCCGGCGGACGGGTGGTGTCAGCGAGACCGAGTGGCAGCGGTTGAAGGCCATACCACACGAGATTGAACACGCTGCGGTAGCTGCCGGCGTATTTCTTCTGGTTGAGGAGATGATTGTAGGAATCGATCGCGATGCCTTCCATGCGGCCTTCAAACGACTCGTAGGAGCGCTCGCCGTTGGTCTTGGCGGACTGCTCGGGGGTCATGTAGTAGGCGCCACTGGCCTCGCCCACGCCCCAGGGCTTTCCGGTCTTGGCGGCGCGTTCCATGGTGCCGGCGTCACCGTAGTGGATGACGTAGGTGGGCAACGTGCCCTGGCCGTCATCGTCACCGTCGGCGGAGATCCACTGGCGGGTCGGATCGAGGCGATGACAGGTGTCGGCCCAAATGCCGTAGTAATGCACGAGCGTGTCCATCATCTCCTGCGGACCGTGGAAGACGTTTTGCACGACGGGCTTCACCTCGTTGCAAACACTCCAGCCAAAGACGGAAGGATGGTTGCGGTCGCGGGTGACGAGCTCGGCGACGTGATTGACGGTGTCTTTCCAGAAGACATCGCTGTCGAGCTTCGGACCGCCGTCACTCGCCCAGATGGCGGTTTCGTCGAGGACGAAAATGCCCATCTCGTCGGCCACATCGAGGTAGAACTCGGGATAGGGCTGCGCATGCAGACGCACGGCGGTTACGTTGGCATCACGCATGGCGCTGAACCAGGCCCAGGCGTAACGTCGGCTCATCTGGGGAATACCCAGGAAGTGCCACGATTCGCCGGTGAGGGAGATCGGCTTGCCGTTGAGCAGCATCTGAGAACCGCTAAGGGTGACTTGGCGCCAACCGAAGCGCGTGTATTTGCGATCAACAGGCTGGTCGCCGGCGCGAACGTCGACGAGGAGGCCGTAAAGATTCGGGTTTTGCGGAGTCCAGTATTTGAGCGAAGAACCGACCTTCTGCTCAAGCATCACCTTCGCTTCGCCATGAGCGGGAACCGTGACGGACGAAGCGGGCAGGCTCAACGATGCGGAGGGAGCCAGTTCCCACTTGGGCTCGGGAGCGGAGATCACATCCTTGCCGGCCAACGAAACCCAGCCATAAGCGGAAGCGCCGACGGCGACGTTGATATCCGATGCACCGTCGTTGCGGAGGGTGACTTCGGCCTTCAACGTGTCCTTATCGACGAAGGACTGAACGAACACATCGGCGACATGCACAACCGGCACGGCGACGAGCGAAACATCCTGCCAGATGCCGACGGCGTGTTGCCCCCAGAAAGAGCCGCCCTGATAGGTGCGGCGGCCGTATTTGCCGTTTTCGTCGAACAACGAGGCCTTGCGGACGCCGACGAGGATTTCATTGGAGCCGCCCGTTTTGACGAGGTCGGTCACATCCAGATCGAACGGGAAAAAAATATCGAAGCGCTCGCCTGCACTCTTGCCGTTGACGAGAACCTGAATGTCGCCGGCGACCGCATCAAAATGCAGCAGGATGCGACGGCCTTTCCAAGCGGAGGGCACATCGACGTTGCGGCGCATCCAGCCCATTTTGACCTTCGCCCAGGAATCGGGATAGCTCGGATAGGTGCGGAAATCGCCGCCCAATCCTTTTTCATCGGCAAACGTGTTTACGTTCCAAGGCGAGGGCACGCGCAGCGGGGTCTTCTCCCAACCGTCGGCCGTCGCAGCCGGAAGCGCCGGGGCCGGATCACGGCCTTCGTGGAAGTTATTCGGGAGGGCGACCGGTTGGAACTGCCATGAACCGTTAAGACAGATGTCGTCGCGAAACTTTTTTTCGGGCGCCTTCACATAACCCTCGGCCGGAGCGAAAACGTGATCGAACTCGACACGGGCCGACACGGTGTTGACGCCCATGACCGGCGCCAGTGCAACCGCACCGAGAAACAGGAGGTTTCCAACGGTTGGAGCTAATTTTAATCGAAGGGTTTTATACATGGGAAATAGATAACTGGAGGTTAAAGCGGACTCGGGAAGAAGGACGAAAGTTTACCGAACGCCAGCCTGTGTGTGCGCGCCGTGCACATGGGCGTGGAGACGGGCGTGCGCCGGAGCGTCGACAAATCCGGAAGAGGCAGCGGCAAACGGGGTTTTCACGGCGGGGGTGCCGGAATAGGGACCAAGGGGAAACATTGGGGGTTCCTTTTAACCTAGCATAATAGGCAGGGCTCAATCCTTAACAAAAGGACCATCCATTAGCACGATAGTATCACGCATGTTCGGGTTCTTTCCGGCACTTGCCGAAGGAGAGTCGGCGGACGGGTAAAACTGGCATGGATGTATCGAGGGGTGAATTTTATGCGATTCACGCCAAACGGTGGCGGTGCCCACCGTCGTTTCAATGCTGGTGATCGTGTCCACTTTCACCACCCATGCCGCCGCCAAACATGAGGTGTTGGTGAAACCACATCTCCACTGCGGGATTGCCTCGCAGCACGGTGAGCACGCCAAACACCACCAGCGCCACGCCCGTCGCCCTCATGAGCCAGCGTCGTGACTCCAAGCTGATTTTCCGTCCGGCGAACGCCAAGAGCAGCAATCCCGGCAGAGTGCCGAGACCAAACACATACGAGCCCGCGACGACCGCCTCGATCTTGCCATAATTCACCAGGTAAAAAATGGCCGTGAGTGAAAGGCCGCACGGGAGGAAGCCGTTGAGCCAGCCGATGAGCAGGCTTTTAAAGAGCGAGGGCGAACGCCACAGGACGGACATCGCACCGCAAACCGCACTCCCCTGCCACCAACGCGCCAGCATCGGCGGCAGCCGCCACTCGAACGCATAGGCCAGCCCGGCCGCAGCCATCACCGTGCCGGCCAGGGCGGCGAGAATATTTTGGAAACCCATCAACGGATCGCGCGCCCCGATCACATCCGTCAACGTAAGCAACACCACACCGATGAAGAGATAGGACGTCGCCTTGCCCAGTTGATAGGCGGCCTGACGGGCGATCATCGCGGTCGCGTTGGCCGAGCCCGCCGAGACCGCGAGCGCGAACGGTCCGCACATGCCGATGCAGTGCCCGCTGCCCAGCAAGCCGAGAAGAAACACGCCCAAATAATCCGCCAGCGTCATGACCGTGCACGTTGACGGGCCGTCCGCATCGCAGGCAACGCCGCAGTTGCAAACGTCCGCGCGCTGCGTTCCTTACGCCTTGTGTCCGCTTCGCTCGCCTTACCGGGTCTCACCGCCCGCCTCGACAAACTCGTCTACCACCACGGAGGAAAAACGCTTCCGCCGGACAAACCGCACGCGTTCGTCTACTTCGTCACGCTGCACAACGGCTCCGAACACACCGTGACGCTGCTCGGACGAAAGTGGGTCGTGCAGCACGAGGACGGCAGCCAGCTCGTGATCGAAGGGGACAAGATCGTCGGTGAAACCCCGCGCCTCGCCCCCGGCGAACAGTTTTCCTACAACAGTTACCACATCACCGGCTGCAACGCGCGCACCCGTGGAAGTTTCCACGGAGTCGACGATCTGGGCCGGCGTATCCACGTTATTCTGCCGCCTTTTGAAATGATCGTGCCGGACGAAGCCGCCGGCCCCTGCGATGTTTGAGCCCTCGTGCGGTCATAAGGCCCCCGTTTATTAGCTTAAACTTGCGCTTGCGCATGTCCGCCGCGTGCTACCTGATGACCGATTCTAAATGAAGCTCATTGATCTGAACCGCAACGGCGGTATCGGCGCCAACTCCATGCATGTGCAGATTGGCGACTTAAACATCCTTATAGACTGCGGGTTAAACCCGAAGATGGCGGGTCGCCTGGCCACGCCTGACCTCGCGCCCATCAAAGACGTCCATCTGGATCTCATCATTATCACGCATTGCCATCTCGACCACATCGGCAGCCTGCCGGTCGCGATGCGCCAGCACCCGAACACTCCGGTCCTCATGACGCAGTCCAGCCGCATGCTCATCGAGCGCATGCTGCACAACTCCGCCAACGTGATGATGCGCCAGAAGGAGGAGGCCAACATCCCCGACTACCCGCTCTTCACCCACGACGAGATCGACAAGTGCGCCCCGCGCATCGTCGGTCTGCCCTTCGGCCACGTGAAGAAGATCCGCGGAAAGAACGACGAGCTGGAGATCATCTTTCACCGCGCCGGCCACGTTGCCGGCGCCGCCGCCGTCGAGATCCACCACAAACACCGCCACTTCTTCTTCAGCGGCGACGTCCTCTTTGAAAACCAGCGCACCCTCCTCGGCGCCCAGTTCCCCGCCGGCCATTTCGACACCATCTGCATCGAGACGACGCGCGGCACCACCGAGCGTCCGATCGGCAAGGAGCGCGTCAACGAGGTCAACCGCCTGATCACCTCGATCAACGACACCATCCAGCGCGGCGGCTCGTTCCTCCTTCCCGTGTTCGCCCTCGGCCGCATGCAGGAGGTTCTTTCGATCCTCCACGACGCCCGCAAATTCGGCCGCCTCGTCGACTGCCCCATCTTCGCCGCCGGTCTCGGCATGGACCTCGCCGACTACTTCGACGAAATCTCCCGCAAGACGAAGGACGTGCAGTTCAGCCGCGGCGTCATCAAGGACCTCAAGATCAAACCCGCCCCGCGCAAGCTGGTCGCCGGCGAGGATCCCAAGCAAAACGCCCTCTACATCATCAGCTCGGGCATGCTCGTCGAGCGCACCCCCAGCTACACGCTCGCCTCCGGACTCATCGGCCATGCGCGCAACACCGTGGGCTTCGTCGGCTATTGCGATCCAGACACACCCGGCGGCCACCTCCTGCAGGCCAAGCATGGCGACGAGTTCCTCTTCGCCACCGCCAACGTGAAAACCACGGTCCAGGCCCGCGTCGAACGCTTCGAGCTCAGCGGCCACGCCGACCGCGAAGAGTTGCTGGAATTCGCCGTCCAGACCCAGGCTCGCGCCGTCATCCTCACTCACGGTGATCCTGCCGCCCGCGCCTGGTTCATGGAACAGCTCACCGCCAAGATGCCCAACACCAAGGTCCTCGACCCGGTGCCGCTGCAGACCTACACGGTCTAAGCTTTCGCCCGACGGCGGCCTTCACCGGCCGCCGTTTTTTTGCGCCCTGAAACAAGCCACACACGCGGCATCAGCCGCCCCCGAAAATCCGCCGCTCGATCACGCCTTTAACAACGCGCGCAGTCGCGCGCACATCGCCGCGTTGCCCGCGACGAACTGGATGCGGTTCATCTTCAGGTTAAAGACGGTCATGGGAAATTGTTCCCCGTTGAGAAACTGCACCTCGCCGCCCGCCGCCCACACCAGCGGCACCGCCGCCGCGATGTCCCAGATGCGCACGTTGTGATCGACCGTGCCTTCGAGCAGACCCACGGCCACGTAGGCCAGATGCAGCGTGCTGCTGCCGAGCCCGCGTATCTTGAAATTCTCCACCAGCACCGCCGCGTGCTGCGCGAATACCTTGTCGTAGGGACTGTGAAATCCGATCAGGCTCTGCGGATTCGGCACCGTTGCCTTCACCTGCGCGACCTGATCGCCATCCCGCACGCCGAAACCGGGGCCGCCGTGAATCAACACGCGCCGCGCCATGTCATAGACGATCCCGTAAACCGGCCGGCCGTTTTCCAGCAGCGCCAGCGAGATCGCACAGTAGGGGATTCCCGTCGCGTAGTTGTTGGTGCCGTCGATCGGATCGAGCACCCACGCAAAACGCCTGGTCAGCGGAATGGGCGCCTCCGTGACGGCCAGTTCCTCGCTGAAATAATCGTCGTCAAACTGCGCACCCAGCTCGCGGAAGATTGCCTCCGAGATCGCCACATCGGCGGCGGTCACCCGCGTGCCGTCATATTTCCACTCGCTTTTCACATGTCCGAAATCGCGATGCATGAGCCCGGTCTGGGCGAGCACTGCGCGTTTGCCGGCATCGATGCGGGAAAGAAGATCCGAAGACGTCATGAGTCCTGCAAGGGGACACGAAACCGCGAGAAAACCAAACGCTTTCTCATGGTCACGCCGCTCCCCGTGGCGTGTCGCCGAAACCGTCCGCCCCTTTGGACGTCTAGTAAGGCAAATGACCCTGTCGCGCCTTTTCTGTTTCGGCCTGTTAACGGGCCTTCTGGTTCTGATCGGACACGCCGCCGATGCGTCTCCTAAAATCTCCACCTATGAAACCGAGTGGCGGGATCCCGCCCGGAACAACCGTGTCGTTCCGGTTAAAATCTACTACCCGGCCGACACCACCACTCCCTGCCCCGTCATTCTTTTTTCCCATGGACTCGGAGGCTCGCGAGAAGGCTACTCCTATTTGGGCGAATATTGGGCCGCGCACGGTTATGTGAGCGTTCACCTGCAACACGCCGGCAGTGATGAAGCCGTATGGAAGGACTCCCCCCATCCCATGCAGGCCATGATAAGCGCCGTCTCCAATCCCTCCAACGCCCGCAACCGCCCGCGCGATGTATCCTTTGTTCTCGACCGTCTTACCGCGTGCGCATCCGACGATTCGTTTCCGCTCCACGGCCGGCTCGATCTCGCACACGTGGGCTTGGCCGGACACTCCTTCGGCGCCTACACCACGCTCGCCACGATCACGCCGGATCATCCCGCAGGCGGCTACGACCCGCGCTTCAAGGCGGCCATCGCCATGAGCGCCCCCAAGCCGAGACTCCCCGACGCCTACGCCGGCATCCGCATCCCCGTCTTTCACATGACCGGCACCGAGGATGTCGACCCAATGGGCGGTGCCAGCGACCCCAAGGACCGCCGCATTCCCTACGACCAAGCGAGAGCCGCACCCGCCTGTCTGCTTACCTTCAAAGGCGGCGACCATATGGTCTTTTCCGGACGCCTCACAAAGAAGCGCTCCACCGACGCCCCGTTTCAAGCGCTCGTCTGCTCCGGCTCCCTCGCCTTCTGGGACGCCACCCTGAAGGGCGACGCCAAAGCGAAACAATGGCTCGAAGGCGGCGCCTTTGCCCAAGCGCTCGGCGCACTCGGGACTTTTGAACAAAAATATCCCAGATAAAATCGGAAGATGGCCGAACCGCGCCGTGCAGTCGCTGGCTATTTCCTCTCGATTGGCTTCTCCAGAGGAATCGTGGCCGGCGGCCTGTAGTCCAGGAACGAAGGGTTTGCCGTGATCACAACCGTCGTCGGTTGGCTTTCGGGTATTTTAAGTTTCTCTTTGGCGGCACTCTCAAAGTGAGGAACCAAGTCCGTGGCACCGCCAGGTTCCGCGTGCAGACCCACCGCGCAAAAAATAAAAACTGTGGCCACGGCCTTCATGCTTTTGGTTTTTCGTTGGTAACACTCACGATCGTATTTGCGCTGATTGCGCGGAACAGGCCGCTGTCGGTTTCGATCAATAAAACACCGTCCAAGGCTTTGACGGAATGGACGCTGCCCAGATAAACCGGGCCGTCCTTGCCTTTCACAATAATGTATCTGGCCCCGGACGGGAGCTGCGCGAAAGCCGCCGCATAACCTCGCGCCAGTGAAACAATCTCCCCTTCCACCTGCACGGTGATCTGGGGATTATACGCCGGTTGATACGTGTCCGCTGCCAAGACCGGCCAGCTGCATGCGGCACCGACACCAAATACAAACAGGATTTTGATGGTATAAATTTTCATTTTAGGGAGAGTTTTAAATTTCAGTCTCTGCGCCCTACGTGATCACGCAGGAAAGTAAAGAGAGATGCACACATTGGCTACGAGGCAGCTGGTTGAGTTTTTATATTTCAGAAATAATTTTAGCCCGCTGAGTTTGGTATTCCACATCCGTAATGATACCTTTGTTTTTCGCACCTTCAAGTTCGCGCAAACGCTCATCTATAGTGCGAACGCCATTCTTTCCCTGATCTATTTGAATTTCATACATTGATGCCCCTCGGTCCGAAAATAGTGCGTAGCCGTGATAGGCGGCGATAATGCCGGCAACCGCAGTCCACACTATGCCGAAAAAGCCAAAAGTGGGTGTGACGCCCGCGATACCGATCGCAACAAACAGTAAACCGACGAGAAATCCGACAGCCGAAATGGCCTTGCTTTGTTTTACGCGTCCAGAAGTCATAGTTTTCATTTACCCAACGTTAGAAGATGAATACTAGTCGCAATAGGCCCGAAGCAGACAACATGACCAGCATATATTGGGCAGCTACCTATGACTGGCCTAGAGCTCATTTCTGATTTTTCTAATTTCAGAAGCGATGCGAGGCTGTAAAATTGACAGGTAACCCCAATACATAAACCCCAATTCCAAGATTCCCCTAGTAATCTCGCGACCAGTCAAATTTTCTTGATCGGGATAGAGAGCGGATGCAATCGCCGTAGCCGTGAAAATAGAAAAAATGACGATAAATATCATATGCCACTTGATCGCCTTATTTCTTTTGAAGGCCAGTTTCCTCAAGGCTTTTTTTTGTGGACGCGGAAGATCGTTGAAATGCATTTTAGTATTTTAGCTAACGTTAAAGCGTATGCTTAGCGCGACGGGAGCGAAGCAGCTGGCGTGAAAGTCACATGCATTGGCTCTGGCACCTTGTTAGTCCCTTTCGTTCTTTTGCAGATAGCGTTGAATATGTGGACGGGCACTTAGATGAAAAAAATGAAGGAAAACAACGCTTCCGACGGCGGCTCCTATGCATAAACCCAGAAGCTTATGATTGAATTTAATGCCAACGAAAAGTCCTGTGTAAAATAATATGACATGGATAATTACACCCACCCACACCCACTTTTCGTTTTTAATAACACGGCCAGGGAAACAGGTTTTTGTAATACATTTCCGTTCCGCTGAAGAAAAATTTCTTAATTCAGGGATCGATTTGGCGAATAAATAAATTTTTATTTTCCCGAACATTTTAGGCGAGACGCAACTAGGGCTGGCGCGGAGAGTGCACAACAGCATCCGTGATAGCCTTAGTCGTTGGCTCTGGCGGCTGGTTTGGCTCCGTTTTTTCTTTCATTAATTTTAATGCTAACCCGTCGGCAACCTTCTTCCATTCCCCATAATTACTAGAACCGTTCTGATAACTAGACAGAAACTTTTGTTTTATTTCTTCAATATATCGCCGGACTGCTTCATCCCCTTTTCTCTGTATTGATTCGACGTGCACTACCGTGGTCGCTCTGAATAAATCTATTAATGATAATTCAGTAACTGTATTGTCCCCGTATGTCTTTATTTGGGTTACCAAACGTGAAAGTTCCTCTTTCGACATGCCGTGAAATTCTTTTTTAGCAGCTTCAGGAAGATTTTCGTAAACCCGGAGATTTGATTGGTATCGACCTAATGCACGCCCAGCCAAAAATGTGCTGATGATTACGAGACTAAAGATAAGGATATGTTTAGTTTTCATTTTTACCCACCGCTTTATATCAGACAAGATTGGTTAGGCTCCATTTTCATTTCGTTGTAACTGCATCTGCTAGGTGCGACAAACCCCGTTTTTCAATCTGCCTAAGAATCTCGGCATCTGTGCCTCGATACCGAACCGCTTCAACGCATGACCCCCACATTGCTTCCAGAACACGGTCTAACTCCTCTTGCGTCTCCGGCTGCTTGAAAAAGCGACAGGTCCGCGGACCTTTGCAGTCGCAATCGTATGAAATACTTCGGGGCGCCGTCTCCGGTGGAAGCCCGCAGATGATGCACTGCGTAGTCACATAGAACGGACCTGCAACATTTGCGGGATCGATTTCTTCTCGGGTGTCAACCAGTTGGTCTTTGGACGGATGATAGGTCGAAGGAAGGCTCATAACTTTGCCGAACGTTTTAGATCAGACATGACCACGGCTGGAGCTGGGCGTGCGCGGCACGACACGTGGCAACTGTGATCATTGTCTGTAACGATGCGGGCTCCGTGGTTTTCATTTCTGTATGATGTATTCTTTTCCGTTCTTCATGCAGTCCCCAATCGTGGTGCAGGCCCATTTTTTATCCACTAGGTATGTGCTTCCCTTAATATCGTCGATAGTAGGAACAACATCCTTATCTAAATCTACGATCCTTCGCGAAGACGATAACTTCCATTTTCCCGAATCAAAAGGCTCCCATAGAATTAGTTGGCGCTTCTCTTTCCAATAGACCCAGGCAAACGAACCATTTCCGATTTTCTTGATCGGACTCACATAGAGATGATTCGTAGGAGATTCTGTTTTTTCTTGGACCAATGACCTCAATATGACTTCCGAATTCGGAAAGGTGGTTGGTTCTGCGGCTTTCAAAACCGTGAGATTTCCTGATAATGCCACGCCGAGTATGAGAACTGAAAATTTAGTGATCATATTGCCCAACGTTAAAGATGAACCGATGCGTAGCGCGACGGGTGCGAAACAGTCGGCGTGACAAGCATATACGTTGGCTCTGGCGACTGGTTGGGCTCCGTTTTCTTTCTGATTTCCCAGTGATCGTAGCCGCTATTGGTTTCGGCTCCTTCGATAATATATTCTGAACCTTCTTTTGATAAAACGACTTCGACCGGACCAGTCTTCCATGCGATGCTCTGATCGCTAGGACTGTATGGATCGGATGATTGAATTTTGACTTTATATTTTCCGACAGGAAGACGAATCGTAACCGAGCGCTCTCCGATAATCGTAAATGCTTTTTGGCCTTCTAAGATTACGGTGACAGGAAAAATATTCAGAAGACCCGTGTCGCCGGGGCGAGTAAATGTGAGATTACCTTCGGCAGTCGCAGCGCGACTTGCCAATGGGGAAAGCAAACATACGCAGAAGAATATGCGTGCGAAAATTTTCATTTTTTACCCAACAGTATTATTGGGCTGCACTGAGTGCAGCTTTGCGAAGGAGCGGAAAACGGCGTTCATCCATGACTGGGTGCAGCTTTTAAGATAAGGCCGAACAGGCAAAACCGACGCGTGGGGCGACGTTTCAGCGGCGGCGGGGTCGCCTGAATGATTCCGTCCGGAAAAGGGCAACCGCGGATGTCTCATGCCGTGAGCATGGGCGCAGGTCCGGCACTCAGCTGCAATTCTTAACGGCAATTACTTACAACAATTGTGATTCGGCGCACCCGGCGATCACGCCCTACCGCGGAAAGGCGGACTTCGGAACGAGAGAATGAGAACGATTACGAGAAAGAGAATGATGCGGAGGCGGCCCTACTCTTTCTTGGGCGGGAGTTGGTGTCCGTGTTGGACACGGAGGGCTTTGCCACCGTGGTTCATCTGGTCGAGGACGGCGGCGAGTTTGCGGCGTTTTTCGTCGGTCGCGGCAAAGAGGTCCAGTTGGCGGGCGCCGTCTTCCACGCCCGAAAATCGCACGCTCACGAGGCGAAGGGGGCGTTGTTTGGTCCAGGCTTGGCGGAGCAAGACAGAGACGAGTGGGTAAAAGGGCTGCTCCAAGTCGCTGGCTTCGGGGAGGCTTTTGCCGGCGGTCTCCTGGGTGAAGTCGCCGTAGCGGACTTTGACGGTCATGGTGCGGACGCGTTTGCCGTCGGCACGGATGGCCGGCAAGAGCGCGTCGATCATGCCTTTGGCGGTGCGCTCAATCTCGGCGAAGTCGGCCACGTCTTTTTTGAAGGTTTCTTGCTGGGAGTAGCTTTTGGCGTCTTCGTGTTCGGTATTTACAGGGCGGTCGTCTTCGCCGCGCGCCATGGCGAGGGTGGATTGCCAATCGCGCCCGAGGAGGGTTTCGAGTTCGCGGTCGGTCTTGGTGAAGAGGTCTCGGATTTTCCAGATTCCGCGGGTTTGCAGGGTCGTCTCGGTCTTGGTGCCGACGCCGGGGAGTTTTCCGATATCGAGGGGCGCGAGGAAGGCGGCTTCGTCGCCGGGAGGGACGACCACAAAGCCGCGAGGTTTGCGGAGCTTGGAGGCGATCTGCGAGACGAGCTTGTTGGTGGCGATGCCCATGGAGACGGGAATCTGGAGTTCGTCCCAGATGCGTTTTTGCAGGGCACGCACGGCGGCTTCGACCTCGGCGGCGGTGTGGAAACCACAGGGGCCGAGGTCGAGGTAGCCTTCGTCGATGGAGTTGCGTTGGACGTAGGGCGTGAGGGTTTCGCAGAGGTCGAACATGCGGCGGGAGACGGCGCCGTAGTCGCCTTTGTGCGGCAAAAGGACGAGGTCGGGGCACACCGCGAGCGCGCGGGTGGTCGGCATGGGCGTGTAAACGCCGCAGGCGCGGGCCTCGTAGCTGGCCGAGGCGATGATGCCGCGCTCGCGTCCGCCCACGGCGACTTTTTTACCGCGATACTGCGGCTGCAACGCGAGCTCGACCGAGACGAAGAATGCGTCGGCATCGAGGTGCACGATGGCGGGAATCGTCGCGGGCATGGCGCAGGTTTTCGCCAAGCCTGGCCGACCGCAAGGCCGGAGCGGAGCTCCCGCCCGTATTACTCTCCCTTGGCGGCGCCGATGACTCCGGCGGCGACCCGCTTGCCGGCGTTGCCCACCGGCTGGGACACGAGATCGTCGGCATCGGCATGGACGATTACTCCGCGTCCCAGAATGGAGTTGGCACCGTTCAGGGCGAGGCTCGCATCCACAAAATCAAGGGTCGCATGGCCGGTGACGTCAGCCTTGAGATTACCGAGATCGCCTTCGTGATGCTCGGCGGCGGCCGGGCTGCCATGATGTTGGTGAGCGGGGTTGAAGTGTCCGCCGGTAGAAGTGCCGTCTGTGGAAGTGAGGTCGCCGTATTCGTGGATGTGGAAGCCGTGTTCACCGGGTTTGAGGCCGGTGACGTCGGCGACAACGTGCACGCCGTCACCGACCTGGGTGAAGCGCACGACGCCGTGGACGTCGTTGCCGGCGGTGGGCTGCAACACGACGACCGCAGCCTTGATCAAGGCGTGCGCAGGCATGGCGGTCATCGGCATGGATGGCATGTCGGCGGAGCGGCCGGCTGCCGCGAATACGACAAAGGCGGCGACTGCCGCAGGAAAGAACCGGACGCGTGGGGAGAAAGGAATCATGGGGATGTGGGTTGAGGTTACACGAATCTCCGACCGCAGATGTTTGGAAACGATACGCGAACCTAGCCGATTTAATTTAAACCGCCACCCCGTTTGGGTAATCCCCTCACTGAATCACCACGGTCTTGGCCGGCTGAAACCATTTTATCTGCTGGGCGTTGCGAAAAACGGCCAGCACCAGGGACTGCACCAAATCGAGATCATCGATGCTCGCCAGCGGAGGAGCGTCCACCACGCGCGTGCCTGTCCATGACGTGTAGATACACAGCCGGGTGCCGTATTTGAACACGACGGCGGCGTAAGGACGGAGATAGGAATCGCGCGGTGCGATGAACTCCACCACACGCACCGGCCGGAACTTGCCGAGCGCCACGGCGACATGCAGGGCATCGTCCAGATCCATGGTCGTGACACCTTGTTTGTAGTCGGGCGGAAGTTTCGCAGGAGATTGCGGAACGTCATCGAGATACCGCATGAGCACGGGGTTCATATCGGGATACTTGTCCACAATCTGCGGGGTGACCGCGGCAAGCTTGAGGCGCTGCCCAACAGGCGCCGAGAGGGACCGGAAGCCGTGGTTGATGTCGTAGACCCAGAGTTTTTCTTTCCACGTGTATACGGCGACGGCGTAACCGCTCCTGATGGTCTTTTCATTTTTCTGGTCGCTCCACTCCAACACCCGGGCCCAGCCATCCGGTCCGCCGAACTGACGGGCGCCATAAAAATCACAAAAGTGCACCGACTCGACGAAACAGCCATTGTTCACCTCCAACGGATGATATCCGCGGGGAGTCCGTGTGGTGGTCTGCTGGGCGGGCGGACGCGGTTTTCCCGACGGCATGGTGCAACCGCCTGCGCCGAGCAGGGCGGCCAGAACCAAAACAAAGCCAAGAGGGCTGATAAATCGCATCACGAGAAAACAGCCAAGGGTCTAGGGTAAAACTCCCAGCTGTCAAAGCTTCGGCATACGCCACGAATCGATGGCGCTGCGGACTCCGCAATCGACACAAACGGCCATGTCGTGTGCGGCGCCGCAATGCGGACAAACGCCTCTCCCTGCGAAGATATCGAAACCCTTCCCGCATTGCGAACAGCCCCAATATGATCCTTCCGGCGGCGCGGCATGGCACGACGGACAGTCAAAATCGGCGTGGCGGGGAAGCTTGGCCAGTTTTTGCAGGGCAAGGGCATGTTTGAACCCCGACCAGCAGTTCATGAGAAGGAAGCCGACCAATGCCAGCGGCCAGATGAGCTGGCTGATAGTCGCGCCCTGCATGTTGGCAAACAGCATCCAGATAAACACCGCACCGCCCATGAAGCCGATGGTCGTCGCCACCAGCAGACTCTTCGCGCGGCCCAAGGGAAACCACAGCAGCGAGCGCAGGATCTGGCCACCATCGAGCGGGAAAACCGGCATGAGATTAAAGATAAGCAGCCACTTGTTGATGAGTGCCATCATGTGCAGAAACAGGAAGAAGTCGTGGTGACTTTGGTTCCAGCCATTGACACGGCCGAGGTAGATCAAACCCCAAAGCACCGGTATCAGTGCTATGTTGACCAGCGGCCCGCCTACAATGCTCCAAAGCGTGGCGCCGGCGCGTTGCGGCGGATTGACGTAGGCAACGCCGCCGAGCGGCCAGAGCACGATCTGGTCGGCGGTGCCACCCGTCTGCCGGCAGGCCAGCGCGTGGCCGAACTCGTGCATGAGCACGATCAGGAAGAGCGCGAGGTATTCGAGCACCATCCAAACGGGTGTCGAATAGGTGCCGCTCCGCGCCGAAATCTGGTAAACCGCGACCAGAAACCAGGACCAATGCAGATACACATTGATACCCTTGAAGCGAAAAAGATGAAAGGAGCCCTGCCGGGTAGGCGTCATGCGTGAGGGCTACCGGCCGGCTCCGGCGGCAACAAGGCTATTGTCGGTTATGCCCGGCGAAGGGTGGCTTGAAAATCGTGTGACGCTCACAAACGACCGCGGATTTTACTCTCCTGTGGCGAGTTGGAAATGCCATGAAACCATTTTTCAAAATCGACGTCCAAAAACTCTTTTATGGACCCCGACTCCCCACTCCACCGGCAAGTCCTCGACGAGGATTTGCAGATCATTCGCGTGACCCTGGCGACCATCGCCGACGACGTTCACAGCTATTCGCCCGAAGCCGCCGTCGCCGTAAAAACAGCGCTCACCCAACTCGATCATGCCCAGCAGGCTTTTAACCGTCCGCAACCTCCGGCACTCAGGCAGCCCGCCCGGAAATCAAAAATCTGAAAACGCCGCCGATTAAATCGGTTCGCCGTGTCGCCGGACGATGGTTATGCCATCGGCCATCATGTATTTTCGCGATCTTAACGAGGCGCAGATTCTCGCACTGGCGATCACGGCCGAGGAGGAAGACAGCCGCATCTACCGGGATTTCGCCGAAGCCCTTCGTGCCAACTTCCCCGCTTCCACCGAATTGTTTACCACCATGGCCGGCGAGGAGGACGGGCACCGGCACCGGCTGACCGAGCTCTACCGGCAAAAATTCGGTGAACACATCCCGCTCATCAGGCGCCAGGATGTGCAAGGTTTCGTGAAGCGCCGTCCGTCCTGGACCGCGCTCAATCTCCGTCCCGAGCTGGCGCGCGGCGAGGCCGCCCTCATGGAAATCGAGGCGCGCCGTTTCTACGAACAAGCCGCCCAGCGCACGACCGACGCCGGCATCCGCCAGCTGCTCAACGACCTCGCGCAGGAAGAACAGAAACACGAAGCCACCGCGGAAAAAATCGACAGCGAGCAAAGCGCCTCCGGCAAACTCCACGAAGAGCACCTCGCCGCGAAACGCCTCTTCGTCCTGCGCTTCGTCCAGCCCGGACTTGCCGGACTCATGGACGGCTCCGTGTCCACGCTCGCGCCTCTCTTCGCCGCCGCCTTCGCCACGGGCAACACGCTCGACACGTTCAAGGTCGGCCTCGCTGCGTCGGTCGGCGCCGGCATCAGCATGGGCTTCGCCGAGGCGTTATCCGACGACGGCAAGCTCAGCGGACGCGGCACGCCGTGGATTCGCGGAGTCGTCTGCGGACTCATGACGATGCTCGGCGGCCTCGGCCACACCCTGCCCTACCTGCTGAAGGATTTCCATCTGGCCACGACCATTGCCGTTGCGGTGGTGGTGGTGGAACTCGGAGTGATCGCCTGGATACGCAAGCGCTACATGGACACCCCTCTACTCTCCGCCATTTTCCAAATCGTGGTCGGCGGTCTGCTCGTCTTCGCCGCCGGCTGGTTGATCGGCTCGGGCTGAAACGGAGCTGAACCGCTAATAAACGCTAAGTGCCGCTAAGTTCGGAATCCCGGACTCGATCCAGAGTTTAACCACTTATGGGCACCCATCATCACTGATGGAAATCCCGGCGGTATCGACCGCCCCTCCTCCGCTCTATCGTGAAGGCCATTGGCCGAAACTACTCCCAGAAAATCCGCCCGTTGGCGGATTTCATTAGTGGTTAAAAACTCCGAAACTCTTAGCTCTTCGCTCCCGCCGCTCCCCACTTTTTCAACGCCTGTCCTGTAAGGCTGCGGGGTTCTTTCTCAATCCCGGCGCGGTCGCCTGCATACACGATTTCTCCGCCGGCGGTGCCTCCGCCGGGGCCGAGGTCGATCAACCAGTCGGCCATGTGGATCACATCGAGGTTGTGCTCGATCACGATCAGGGTATTGCCCGCGTCGCGCAGTTTGAAGAGCAGGTCCATGAGGTGCTGGATGTCCACCCAGTGCAGTCCCGTCGTCGGCTCGTCGAGGATGTAGAGCACGTTTCCTTGCTGACGCTTGCTCAGCTCCAGCGAGAGCTTGAGGCGCTGGGCTTCGCCGCCGGAGAGCGTGGTGGCGGACTGGCCGAGGGTGAGATAGCCGAGGCCCACGGCGTTGAGCGTCTCCAGTTTGTCCATCACGCGGGGGATGTTGCGGAAGAGCTGCATGGCGTCGCGCACGGTCATGTCGAGGACGTCGGCGATGGATTTGCCGTGGAAGAGGATTTCCAGCGTCTCGCGGTTGAAGCGGCG
Organism: Rariglobus sp.; assembly: GCA_035493815.1. Classification (GTDB taxonomy): domain Bacteria; phylum Verrucomicrobiota; class Verrucomicrobiia; order Opitutales; family Opitutaceae; genus Rariglobus. The sequence goes on along the minus strand of DATJHQ010000003.1, from coordinate 189,460 downwards.
TCCGTCGCAGCTGGGGCACGGGGCGTAGGCGTCGGCCATGAACTGCATGTCGAGCTTGATGACGCCGTCGCCCTGGCAGCGTTCGCAGCGTCCGCCGCGCACGTTGAAGGAAAAGCGGCTGGCCTTGTAGCCGCGGACCTTGGCGAGGGGCACGGTCGCGAAGAGATCGCGTAGGAGGTCGAGAAGCTTGGTGTAGGTGGCGGGATTGGAGCGCGGGCTGCGGCCGATGAGCGACTGGTCCACCTGCACGAGTTTCTCGAAGAGATCGAGGTTCTCGATGTGGCGGTGCTTGCCGGGAATGGACTTCGCGCCGTTGAGTTTTCGCGCGGCAGCGGCGGCGAGGACGTCGTTGACGAGCGTGCTCTTGCCGGAGCCGGACACACCGGTGACGACGGTCAGCAGGCCGACGGGAAAGCGCGCATCAACATCTCGGAGATTGTTGGCGCGGGCCTCGCGGACGGTGAGGAAGGTGCCGTCGTTCTTCTTGGTCTTCACGTCCTTCGTGACGCGGATCTTGCGGGCGAGATAGGGGCCGGTGCGCGAGACCTGCGGTGATGCGGCGATGAGGGCGGCGGGCGTTCCTTGGAAGAGGAGTTGTCCGCCCTCGGTGCCGGCTTCGGGGCCTAGCTCGATGATCTCGTCGGCGATGCGCATGGTGTCCTCGTCGTGCTCGACCACGAGGACGGTGTTGCCGCGGTCGCGCAGCTCGCGGAGGGTGTCGAGGAGTTTTTGGTTGTCGTGCGGATGGAGGCCGATGCTGGGTTCGTCGAGGACGTAGATTACGCCCATGAGCCCCATGCCGAGCTGGGTAGCCAGGCGCACGCGCTGAGCCTCGCCGCCGGAAAGCGTGTCGTAGTCGCGCTCAAGCGTGAGGTAGCCGAGGCCGGTTTCGAGGAGGAAGCGGAGGCGTTGCTCGATACCCGTGACGATCTCGCGGAGGGCGTCGCTCTCGCCGAGGGTGGCGACGAGGGAATTGGCAAAAGCGTGGGCGGTGCCGACGTCGAGGGCGAAGAACTCGGAGATGGTTTTCCCGGCGACACGCACGCCGCCGCTGCGAGCGTTGAGGCGCGTGCCGTGGCACTCCGGACACTCCCCGCTGACCATGAAGGTGGTGAGGCGCGCGCGGAAGCCGTCGCTGTCGGTGTCGCGCCAGCTCGTTTCCAGATCGGCGAGAATGCCGGGAAACGGCATGGCCTTGGGCTCGCGCATGCGTTTCAGCTTAAAGGCAAACAGGCGCTCCCCCGCCCCGTTGAGCAACGTGTCGCGCACGGACTCCGGCAGGTCTTTCCACGGAGTATCGGCGTCGAAGGGAAGCTGCTCGGCGAGCTGCTTGAGCTGGGCGTTGTGCTTGATGATGAGGTTTTTTCCGCCGATGCGCCACGGCTTGATGGCGCCGCCGCGCACGGATTTCTCGGGGTCGGCGATGACGAGCTCCGGGACGAAGCGGAGCTTGCGGCCGAGGCCGCCGCAGGTGCCGCACGCACCCTCGGTGTGATTGAAGGAGAAGTGGCGCGGGGTGAGTTTCTCGAACGTGTCGCCGCAGATCTCACAGGCGAGCGACTGGCTGAGCGTGAGTTCGCGCCAGGGGGCATCGGCGGATTTTTGCGCGAGGAGGATGGCGCGGTCCTTGCCCTCGCGGAAGGCGAGCTCGAGGGAGTCGGCGAGGCGGCTGCGCTGATCGGCGCTGGCGACAAGACGGTCGATGACCAGATCGACCTGAAGTTCCTTCGAGCCGGTGCCGGTAGGAATGAGATTGGGTTCATCGAGATTCTTGATCTCGCCATCGAGCCTGACGCGTTGAAAGCCGCGTTGGCGGAGACGCGGAAGTTCGTCGCGAAGGACGGCCGGTTTCGCGCGCAGGGCGGGCGCGAGGAGCATGATGCGTTCACCGGGGACTTCGCGGAGGACGCGGGCGATGTTGTCGTCGAGAGAGCGCAAGATGACGCGACCGCCGTCCTTGGGGCAGCGTTGCTCGCCGTGGAGCGCCCAGAGGAGACGCGCGTAGTCGGCGATCTCGGTGACCGTGGCGATGGTGCTGCGGGGAGAACCACCGCCGGTGCGTTGTTCGATGGCAAGGACGGGGGACAGGCCGTGGATAAAATCGACGTCGGGACGTTTGAGTTGCTCAAGAACCTGGCGGGCTTGGGTGGAGAGCGACTCCATGTATTTGCGGTAGCCCTCGGCGTAGATGGTGTCGAAGGCGAGCGAGGACTTGCCGGAACCGGACGGGCCGGTGATGACCACGAGCTTGCCGCGCGGGATGCGCAACTCGAGGTTCTTCAAGTTGTGCTCACGGGCTCCTTTAACGTGGATGTGGGTCGCGGCCTGCATGTGCGCAATCGACACGTTATCCAAACCACGGCGAACGCAAGGCGGCAGACGCGCCTTTCGGCTGGCCTCCGAGGGATGTCCGTAGTGTTGTCGGGGCCATGTTTGAATCAGAACCGAACGGAGAGCGTCGCCTCTTGAGCGCCAGCCAGCTGCGGTTGGTGGGATTTGCGATCGGGTTTATCGCGCTGGCGGTATCGACGGTCCTGCTTGTCGGTGTGATCTGGGTGCTGGCGTTTTTGGTGGGCCGATTGTCGGGCGTGCTCTGGCCGCTGGCGGTGGCCGGAATCATGGCGCTGATCATGCGTCCGATCGTGGAACTTTTCGAATCAAAGCTGAAGCTTCAGCGCCTGAGTTCGGTGATCGTGCTTTACGGCTGCTTCGTGTTGCTGGTCGCGGGCATGCTTTTCCTGATCACGCCTCCTCTGGTCGAGCAGGTGCTGGATTTTATCGCCTTCGTGCCCACATTTTGGACTCGGGCGTTTCATTACGTAGAGCTGCACTACCCCGACTGGGTCACGCTTGCGCGGAACCAGATGCAGAACGAAACGGTCAACCGAATCGTTCACAGCATGCTGGAGGAAGCCAGTCAGATGGCTCAGCACGCACTGCCCACTCTCAAATCGGCCGGTCTTGGCGTGATCACGATTTTCGAATTCATCACGCACCTCGCAGTCGTGCCGATCTACCTGTTCTTCTTTTTGCTTTCCAGCCGTGAGCCGACGCAAAACCTCGGCAAACACCTGCCATTTTTAAAACCGGATCTGCGCGAAGACATCGAATTTCTGGTCGGTGAGTTCATCACCATCGTTGTCTCCTTTTTTCGCGGACAACTTCTCATCGGCCTCATCATGGGCGCGCTGCTGGCGATCGGATTCACCGTCGTCGGCCTGAAGTTCGGTCTCTTCATCGGCCTCGCACTGGGCATCCTCAACATCGTGCCCTACCTCGGCACGATCATAGGTCTGAGCATCGCCCTGCCGCTGGCGTTTCTTCAACCGGGCGGCGGGCCCCATCTGGTCGGGCTAGTCCTTTTGGTTTTCTGCCTCGTGCAGATGACCGAGGGCTGGTTCCTCACCCCCAGAATCATGGGACATCGCACCGGACTGCATCCGGTCACGATCATCGTGGCTATTTTCTTCTGGGGAACGGCACTCAACGGCATCCTCGGCATGGTGCTCGCGATTCCGTTGACGGCGTTTTTTGTGACGGCGTGGCGTCTCGCGAAACGAAAATACTTCAGGCACGAACCGCCCGTTTGAGCGCGTTGCTCCCATGAGCCGTGAAACCCCGCAACCGCCGGAAGAATGCGCACAATGCGGCGCAGTCATCCCTCGCCGCGCGCACGCCTGTCCCGGATGCGGCGCGGACGAAAGGACCGGCTGGCGAGAGACTTCGCTTTACGACGGCCTGGACCTGCCTGAAGAGGCGTTCGATGACGATGCGTCCGCAACCGCCGGCTCATCGACACCGCGGGGCGTGGCCGGACTGGCGTGGTATTGGTGGGTGGTCGGCATAGTGTTGTTATTTGGATTCGGGTTTGGTGTGCTGGGGTTACTCCGATGAACCTTAGCTGGAAAAAACTGGATTCGTTTTCCGACCTCGGCCTGCTCGTCATGCGCCTGGGTGTGGGCGCATTGTTCCTGATCGTCCATGGCTTCCCCAAGCTCGCCGGCGGACCGGACAAATGGGAATCGATCGGACGGGCGGTGAGTTACCTTGGCATCAAGTTCGGTTACACCGGCTGGGGCCTCGCGGCGAGCGTGGCGGAAACACTGGGCGGATTGCTACTCATGATCGGCTTCGCCCATCGTCCGGCGGCGCTCACGCTGTTTGTGACGATGACGGTGGCGGCGATCTGGAAGTATTATCCATTCGGCGGCTGGGACGCGGCCGCCCATCCGGCGGCGATGGCCATAGTCTGCCTCGGGCTGCTATTTACCGGACCGGGCAAATACTCGCTGGACGCCCAGAGTTGAATCCACCCATGGAGTGGAACCTACCCCAAGCCAGCCCGTCCCACTAATACCGGCATGACGATCTTTCGCCTCATCCTCCTCGGTCTCGCCATGGTTTCAACGCTGCGAGCGGAGTCTGCCGGGGCCCTGCGTGCCGGTGAAAGCTATACTTACCATGTGAGCTGGGGACCGTTTTTCGGAGCCGGCGAAATCACGCTGTCCGCCACAAACGACCTCACTGAAGGCCTCGAACGTCTGCACATCACCACCCGCACAAGCACCCGCGGCGTGATCCGCCTGATCTTTCCGTTCGATGGCACCGGGGATTCGTTTTTCGACGAACACGACGGCCGGCTGCTTGAGATGCACGCCACGACCAAGGCACGATCGGACAAAACCGACGCGACCATCCTTTTTGATTACAAGAAGGCGGAGGCCGTCTACACCGACTACATCAAGCCCAAGCGGAGCACGACCCTCGCGGTTCCCGAGGGACATTTTTCGGATTTTATCACCGCGCTCATCCAAGCCCGTTACTGGAACCTCACTCCGGGTGAATCCCGCGAAGTGCAGGTTTTATTCGACGATGAATTCTATCACCTGAAGATCACCGCCGAACGCATCGAAAAGATAAGCACGGCGGGCGGGAAAAAATCCGCTCTGTTGCTGATACCCCGCATGGTGGGCAAGCCGAAGGGAATGTTTCGCAAGGGCGGCGAGGTTCGCGTGTGGATCGCCGACGACGCGGAACACCTGCCGCTGCGCTTTGAAGTAAAACTGCAGGTTGGCACCGCCGTGGCCCTGCTCACCGCCCACACCGAGCCCGTGAACCCACAGCTGGCGATGGCCGGCCCATAATCTCCGGCGTGTAATAAAAACGCCACGGCTTGGCCGCCCGTACCGGACCGGCATAATCCACTCCAATACGCGGTGTGACGAAGACGGCTTTGGCCGGCGGCCGAAAGCCATCATCCTCAATCCACAGGCCGGTTTCCGGCGTGGCCGCGAGCCCGTTGAAGCGGCGATCAATCCCGAATTTTCGAGTAAGGCGTCCCGGCCCTGAAACCGCTTCAACACCGCGAATCAAAATGGCGGAGGGTTGTTCGCGCGGCCCCGTGACGAGATTAAGCATCTCATGAATGCCATAGCAGAGATAAACATACCACACGCCGCCCTCTTTATACATCACCTCGGTGCGCGCCGTGCGTGCGCGACTGGCATGACAGGCCCGGTCATCCTCTCCGTGATAAGCTTCGGTTTCACAAATACGCGCCCTATGGGAAACCCCGCCGGCATCGACCGTCGCCAAAATTTTCCCCAGAAGCATGCGGGCCAACGCCACCGTATTTCCCGATTGGACGAGTTTGGCTTCTATTACGGCTGACATGTGGATTTGATGGTGCTCTTAAAACCAAGGCCCGCCCCCACCTGCAATGCCAGCCTCTTCACTCCGTCGCAATCTGCGTCTGTGCACCTATGACGGTCTTGCGGCCACTCCGATCGTCTACTTGGTGCAACCGGGCAACTTCATCATCGCAGCCCTGTTGGTGGAACGGTTTCACCTCCCGCCCGATCTTTACGGCCTGATTGTCTCATTGCCCTTTTGGGCGAATTTCGCACAGGCGTTTCTGATGCCGTTCATAAACACCCGGCTGTCACCCAAGGGAGTATCGGTGACATCCTCCGCGCTGCAGGCGCTTTGCTGGGTTGTGCTGACGCTTATGATTTCTTTTCTTCCGGTTGATCGTCCCGGAGAAAGCGGACCGTGGTTTCTGGCCATATTTGCCGTTTCCGCCATCATCACCTCCCTGACCGGTGTAAGCTGGATATCCTGGGTGCAGGAATGGATTCCCGTGCGCCTGCGTGGCAAATATTTCGGCCGGCGCAACCGCTTGCTCCAAACCGCCCAGGTGATTTCCCTCATCTCGGCGAGTCTGCTGATCAGTCACCTGACGGGATCCGTGCGCGCATTTCAGTGGCTGCTTATCGGAACTATATTGCTGAGGGTCGCATCCGTGCTGTTCCAGCAGGGCATCAAAGCAAGCACGACAGAGGTTTCTCAAATCGAAGCAAAGACCTCGTCGAGCGCACAACTGAGGGCGCTGATCCATACACCGGCATTTTTATGGCTTGTGGCCTACGGAGCCGGATGGGGATTTGCAACGAGCTGCTTTGGCCCGTTCTACCCTCTTTTCATGTATAACAGCCTGGGATTCTCCGTTCAACACGTGGGCATACTGATTGTGCTCGCAAGCCTTGGCGGGGCACTCTCCTCGCCCGCTTGGGGTGTGCTGGCCGATCGTTTTGGCAACAAGCCGGTGATGCTGTTTTGCATGATCATCTGGCAGCTGGAAAATTTACTCTGGTGTATCATCACTCCGGGCAACGCCTGGCTGCTTTATGGCATGTGGATATTTGGCGGCATCGTGAACGCGGGCTTTGCGCTGTCGCTTTTCAACATCCAATTGAAAGTCATCCCGCCCAAGGCAAAAACGGTCGCGATCAGTGTCAACTTGGCGGTCACCTCGCTGGTTACGGCGGTCGCCCCGATCATTGGAGGAGTGGTGCTGCGCCACATGCTAACCGGCAGCAACGCGCTCGCGGTTTATCACAGTGTCTTTCTGGTGATGCCCATACTCGCACTGCTGTCATGCTTCATGCTCGTAAAAGTGCATGAGCCGTCAGCCAGCCCGCTCTCCAGCGTCGTCGGAGCTATGCGCAACATCCGCACCCTCAGCGGTCTTTTCGGCGCAAGTTTCCTGGTCGATTATATTTTCGTGAAATCATCGGACAAACGGTGACCCGGCGCCAGGAAGGGCCTTCCGTAAAAGTTCGGCCCTCGATTCAATCCGTTGGGTTTGCCTTGCCTTGCGTGGCCGTCACTCCAGCAAAGAAAGGCAAACGGACTTCGTCATGAACCCTTTGCGGCGATTCGGGTCCTAAACTCCCTCTCTTTTATATGAAAAAAAACATCATCGTCGCCACTGCGCTTATCTTACTGGCCCTGATTTCTTTCTACGGATTCAGGCTCTACAAGCAGCACTCTGAAAAAGCCATGGCGGAACAGCGCGAGGCCGCGGATAAAGCCGAACAGGATCGTTTGCAGGCCGAAGCCGCCAAACAGGCTGAAGCCGAAGCCGAGTCTCACCGCCTGGCGGCACTCAAGGCCCAAAAAGACGCCGAAGCATCCGCACTGCAGCTTGAAAAGTTGCGCGCCGATCAGGCCGCCGCCGAAGCCGCCCGCCTCGCCGCCGAGAAAGACGCCGCTGCCGCCGACGCCGAGCGCATCCGCCTGGCCAAGGAAAAAGAATCACTCGACAGCGAAGCCCGCCGCCTGGCCGAACTCCGAGAAAAAGATGCCGCGATCGCCGACGCCGCCCGTCGCGACGCCTTGCTCAAACTGGCTCAAGTCGAACAAGAGAAGCGCGAGCTTGCCGATCGTGAAGCCGCCCGCCTCGCCGCCCTCAAGGCGCAGCAGCAACTGGAAGAACAGGCCGCCAAACGCATACTGCTCAACAAATCGGTTTTCCCGGCCGACTACAAACGCCGTGAACATTACTACATGCACATCGACATGTTGAATTCCGAAACGGCGACGCCAGCCCAACCGGCCCAGCCTTAAAGCCAAGTCTCTCATTCATAAAAAAGCGCCGGCATGTTTTGCCGGCGCTTTTTTGTGCAAATCCGCGTTGAAGGTCAGAATCCAGCAACACTCTCAGGGGCCTTTAAGGCCTGCTCTTTCTTTTGCTGCTCGCGCAGGAGATCACGCTCCGCCTTGGCGACCACTTGTTGTTGCATGACATAGTTGTCCAGCTTGGTCGCAAAAACGATGATCCAGCTGTCCTGCTGCTTGGCGCGCATCGAGCCATCTTCTAGCTCGTAGTCGTAGCCGATGCCATTCACGCCACCGCCATCATTGCTGACTTTTTTCCAAGAGGAGTTCCCGCGATTGATGCTTAAGATTCCACGGATTTCGAATTCGCTCAACGAATCCCCGACCCGCTTGTAGGCCTCCAGGGTCGAGCGGCCACCGATGTAAAAAACATCCACTTTCCACCCCGTTTCATTGCTGAGCTGGTTGGCGACGGCGGACTTCCAATAAACCATCTCATGGGTTTCCGCCGGTAAAAAAGCCCGGATATCCTTCAAGGGGTCATCCTCTCTTTTTTTCGGCCGGTCCTTATCCTTGTCCTTGGATGAGTCGGACGTGCGGGGGAAAAGCTTGCCCAATCCGGGCTGAAGCAGGCGTTTTTCCAGTGCATCCTGCGTTTCGCCTATGCGCGCATGCACGGCAACAGGGAAAACAATGGCACTCAATGCCAGCCATACGGCCGGCTTACAAAAAAGGCGGGGGGTATTCACGTCATAGAACATTGAAAGAATCAGCAGCAGCGCGCTACCTAATTCCAGCAATTAATCACCCTCGGACCGCGCCGCGTCGACACCCTGTAAATTCTACAAATATCTCCTTGCGTGCATGCATCCAAAACCTCTTAGTTCGACGTTTTATTTATGAAAGCGACCATCAAAACCCAAGGCCAGCAGTTCGCTGTTTCCGAGGGAGACATTCTCATTGTAAACCGCTACCCGAACACGGAAGCAGGCTCGACCGTCGAAATCACTGACGTTCTTTCCGCCGGCGAAGGTGCTGATTTCAAGGTTGGCACCCCCACCCTTACCGGAGCCTCCGTAACCGCCAAGATCCTCGAAAACAAGCGCGGCGACAAAGTCATCGTCTTCAAAAAGAAGAAGCGCAAGGGCCACGAGAAAAAGCGCGGCCACCGCCAGGAACTGTCCGTCATCAAGATCGAAGCCATCAAGGCCTGAGATCCCACCAATCTAAAACAGGAGATAAAACGTCATGGCCCATAAAAAAGGTGCAGGTTCAACAAGCAACGGACGCGAGAGCCACTCGAAGCGTCTTGGTATCAAGAAATTCGGCGGTCAGGCCGTGATCGCCGGCAACATCATCGTGCGCCAGCGCGGCAGCAAGATGCACGCAGGCAAGAACATCGGCATCGGTCGCGATTGGACGCTCTTCGCGCTCAAGGACGGCGTTGTCGAGTTCGACAAGGTTCATCGCAAGGTGAACGTCGTCTAAGGCTTCGCCCAAAGACATCGCTTTCAATCCAAGCGCCGAGGTCATCCTCGGCGCTTTTTTGTTTTGCAGCATTTCATATCGGCGGACGCTATCGTTCGGTTGCCATGAGTGATCGCCATCAGGATCTACGCCGCCAATACGAATTGTTGCGCGAACATCTCGCCTGGCTTGAAAAAGAAATAGCCATCGAGACGGCAAAATCCTCAGGCCAGCCCATCGTGGCGGCGCCGGCTTCAAGGCCTCCGCCCCCCTCTCCTTCGGTCGCTCCGACGACGATTACGGATGCCGATGCACTTTTGGCTGATTACTCGCAAACCGAACGCCACGACCCCAAGGCCACCAAACAGGGATGTCTGCTGGCATTTGGCATCATGCTCGCCTTATTGGCAGCCGGCGTGACCGCGGCATATTTTCTTTTTTACGCCCATCGCTGACCCTATGACAGGTCATTTGCGGACATAGCAGGCAAAAAGGAAACTTCCCTCTTGCTCCACCCGCCAAAAACCTGAACAAACTTACCTTTCTGTTGTTCGCGAGGTGCGGGCAACGGTGACTTGTAGACCGCAACCCTTTACGCATGCATAGTTTTTCCGAGCAATGTCTCGACATGGCCCGCTCTATTTTGGGCCACAACCTTGATTCAATCCAGCCCGACGGCACCATCCTGCCCGCTCCCGGCGAAGAGCCGCGCTCAGACGAGCCGGGCCACGTCGCCTACGCCTTGGGCGAGTATTACCGCGCCACCGGTGAGACCACCCTGAAGGGCTACGATCTCATCGACCTCACGGCCCGCTGCGTCACCGCGCAGATGTTCACCGAACCGGCCAGCGAGAACGGTCTCGCCTACGCCGCCCTCGGCCTTCTCTGCTTCGGTCCGTCCAAGGAGCGCAATCCCGTCTGGGAACGCCTCGTTGAGGAAACCCAAGTCCGCATCGACAAACAACTCCTCCACCGCAGCGATCACGACAATCACTGGCAGGCGTTCAACATCGCCAAGGCGGTCGCCCGTTACAGCTTCGGCCTCTCCAAAAAAGATGAGACCTCGCGCCTCATCGAACGCATGGTCGACCGCATCAATCAGACCAGCTCCAACGGTTTCTTCGACGACTCAACCACGGGACTCGGCGGCAATTACAATCTCTACGGCGTGATGACCTTCGTGTTTGTCCGCTCCGCCCTGCAGTTGCACGCCAACAGCGGCGTGCGCGACCGCAAGCTTCCGACCCTGCGCACCTACGCGGAAAAATACCTGAAAATCGTCCCAGATCTTGTCCGCGCCGACGGACTTGGCTGGGCGTTCGGCCGAGCGGCCGGTGCCTATGGCCAGATGCACCTCATCTCACTCATCCTGCAAGGTCTGCGTGACGGCTGGATTCTCGACGAACAAAAATCGAAATACTTCGACGTCCTGCGCCGGCTGTTCGTGTTTTTCTACCAAACCTACCTTGATCAGGAACACGGCTTCCTGGATCTCCGCGACGACGAGCGCACCGCCTACGGCCATCACACCACGCGCATGGCCAACTTCGACGCCGCACGCTACCTGTCGCAATGGTCGCGTCTGGCCAAGACCGTGCAGGTTCCCGCCGGCGCCAAACCCGAGTCCGCCCGCACCGTCGGTCGTTTTGTTATTTTCGACAAATCCAACCGCAAGGAACAGGGCCTCTTTCTTTATCGCGACGCCGAAAGCGGACTGCATGCGCAGATTCCGCTCATCAGTTCCGGCACCTCGTTGACCAGCGACTCGCTCCCCTTCCCGCATTGCCCGGGAGTGTTCGACTGGCCCAACAACATTTACATGCCGATCATGCTGCCCGAGCTGACATTCAATGTCGCCGGCGCCGAGCAGGTCACCCTGCCGGCCTTCTACGGCAAAAACTGCGTCACCGGACTCGGCCTCAAGAACAGCTTTTATTTCAAATACGAGCAGCCGGAACTCATCAACACCTCGGAGGAAATCCTCAAAGGCCTTGGCAGCGTCAAGGTCCAGTGGAACTTCGCCGGTCCGAAGATCAGCTGCACGTTCATCTACACGGTCAAACAACAGGTCGAGCTAACGAAGTTCCGCTACGTTCTCGCCATCGCCGCCCCGCACTCAAAATACCACGTCAACGGAGCCCTCGCGCTCGGCCCCGAAGGTCATCGCTGCACGGTCCAGAAAGACGACTTTCAATGCGTATGGCAGGAGACCGAGGTCGTCAGTGCCGATCCGAAGTATCGCACGAACTACGGCAAGATCCACTATCTGCAGCATCTCGTGCGTGACCATCCGCTCATCATGCGCCCCGGTCAGTCTTATCACCTCGCCGTGAATTTCGAACCGGACGTCGCCCACATCGACGGCTGACGCCTGGCCGATGACCGATGAGGGATATGAGCACAGTCTGATATTCTTCATCCGTCATTTCCCGTAGACATGCTTTCCAGACGCATCATTCCCTGTCTCGACGTCACCAACGGTCGCGTGGTGAAAGGGATCAAGTTTCAGGAGCTTCGTGATGCGGGCGATCCGGTGGACAGCGCCAAGGCCTATGATGCCCAGGGCGCCGACGAGCTGGTGTTTCTGGACATTACAGCGTCGAGTGACGGCCGTGGCATCATGCACGACGTCGTCGCACGCACCGCCGAGCAATGCTTCATGCCCCTCACCGTGGGCGGCGGCCTGCGTTCCGTAGAGGACATCGAAAAGATGCTCAAGGCCGGCGCCGACAAGGTGTCGCTCAACACCTCGGCAATCAAAAACCCCCGGCTCATCACCGACGCTTCTCGCCGCTTTGGCGCACAGTGTATCGTGGTCGCGATAGATGCACGCCGCGAGCCCGGTCAGGAAAAATGGCGGGTGTTTACCCACGGCGGCCGCAACCCAACCGAACTTGACGCCATCGATTGGGCACGACGCGCCGTAGAACTAGGCGCCGGCGAAATCCTTCTCACCAGCATGGACCGCGATGGCACCAAAATCGGCTATGACTGCGAACTCACCCGTAGCGTGAGCGATGCCGTCACTGTTCCCGTCATCGCCAGCGGCGGAGCCGGCGAGCTTTCTCATTTTTCAGATGTTATCGAAAAAGGCCACGCCAGCGCCGTGCTTGCGGCCAGCCTTTTTCACTTCGGCACACTCACCATCCCGCAGGTGAAGGGCTTTCTTGCCGAGCACAACCTGCCGGTCCGCCGCTGACCCGATCAGGCGGTCGCTCCTGGAGCCGACGCAGAAGTCGGAGTGGTGACAACCTCGGCTTTTTTAGGCCCGCCAACCAACATGCTGAGCTGTTCCTGAAGCGACAGAAAAAACTCGGGGTTTAGCTCACCGGCTGGCACCTCGTATAGCTGCTTCGTCTTCGCGTGCTCGTAAACCGCACGATTGCCGTCGGCGCTACGTCCTTTGGGCCTCAAAAGGCGTTTGCGCTCCAGCATGAGGGCAAGGAATTGAACGAGCCGCTCGTTTTCCGGAGCCAATTCCACCGCAGGGTCGGCCAAGGTTACAAAAAGATTTTCGGCCGTAAGCTTGAGTTCCCGCTCGGGGTTTTCACCCGCTTTCCGTGGTTTGAACACATGGGCCCACCGACAGGCGACAAAACCGGCAGGCGTGAACTCTCCCTGGGCCGACTCAAGCACATCATAACGGCCAACCTCTACGGAGGTCTCGGTACGGATGAGGAAACTGACCACACGTTCGCCTTCCTTAAATGTCTGACCGGTGACATGACAGGTGGATGCGAGCGGCTGCAGGTTCAGTTCCATGGGCTTTCTTGTTTACTTCCAAGGGGTGCAGACGCTAGCAAATTTACGCACCAGCACGAATGAACGGACGTCTTATCGCCATCGGCGACATCCATGGGTGTCATCAGGAGTTTGCCGAACTCCTCGAACGCCTCTCCCCCACCAAGGATGACAAACTTGTTCTGCTCGGAGATCTGGTGAATCGCGGGCCCGACAGCTGCCGTGTTATCGACCTCGCCAAGCAACACCGGGCGATCTCGCTTCTAGGCAATCACGAGCTGCGTTTGTTGAATTATCGTCGCGCCAAGGCCCCTTATAATAACAAAGAGGCCGACGCCGAAACCTTCGACAAGCTGCGTCCCGAGGACTGGACGTATTTGGAGGCGATGCCGCTCACCCATTACGTCGAAGAGTTGAACACGGTTTTCGTGCACGGTGGATTTCTCCCCGATCAACCGTGGCAACGCCAGCAGGCCGCGGTGGTCACACGCATCCAAGTCGTCGACAAGGACGGCAACCCTGCCAAACGCGCGGAATCGCCCGAGTCCCCCCTTTGGGCCGATCTCTGGAACGGCCCCCCTTTTGTCGTTTATGGACACACCCCGCGTCCTGAAATCTATAAGCTCAAATGGTCCGTGGGGATCGACACGGCTTGTGTGATGGGAGGCCATCTCACCGCCTACATCCTTCCCGAAAAACGGTTCGTGCAAGTCAAGGCCCGCCGGCGCTACTTTCCGTAATCATGCCAAACACGCCTTCATCCTTTCCCGGGGTTCTGCTGCTCTGTGTCGATCTTCAGCCGGTCTTCATCAAGGCGGTTGCCCATGGAGACGCACTACGGCAGCGCTGCGCCTTCGCGATCGAGGCCGCGACAACTTTGGGACTGCCGGTGGCGTTCACTGAACAAATGCCCGTAAAACTCGGTGGCACCGATCCCAAGCTCGTCAAACTGGCTCCGACAGCGGGGATTTATGCGAAAAACACCTTCTCGGTTTTCGCGGATGACGGCATTCGCGATGCGCTTCGCACGATGGACATTGAACACGTGATCTTGTGCGGACTCGAAACCTCCGTGTGCATTTATCAAACGGCCCTCGGCGCACTTGAGGCCAACACCCAGGTTACCGTGTTGACCGATGCAGTGAGCGCCCGCCGCCCAGACGATGCCGCCGCCTGCTTGTCCGCATTGGCCCGCAGTGGTGTGCACCTGCTCCCAAGTGAGACAATTTTTTACGCCCTGCTTCACGACGCAGCCCATCCTTTATTCAAGGATTTCACCAAGCTCGTTAAAAAATATTCCTGAGCATTCCCATGTCTGACGAACTCCCTCTTCTTTCCGTCCGCGAACTCAAGGCTCTAGACGAGGCGGCGGGCAAGGCCTTCGTCAGCATCCTCGTTCTCAAAAAACTGGCGGCCAAAACCGCCTCCAACGGAAACCCATTTCTTGTGGTGGAATTCGGCGACCGCACGGGTTCGTTCGGGTGCACTGTTTTCAGTGATGGTGCGGTTTTTGATGCGATCAAATCAGCAGGAGAAGGCGGCGTGCTTCGTGTCGAAGGCCGCGTTGACTATTATCAGGGGCGGCTTTCACCCAAGCTTCTCAAGGTCCTGATCCTGAGCGAAGAGGAACTGGCCGCCCCGGGCCTCATCGACAATCTGGTCGAGGTCGCCCCAGAACCGGCCGCCGAATTATGGGCCGACCTTGAAAAATTCGTGGAAAGCATCGGGAACGACGAACTGCGCATGACCGTGAGGAGTGTCTTCGAGGACATCGGGGCAGCTTTCCGTTGGAGTCCCGCTGCGGTTTCGATGCATCATGCCTATCGACACGGTCTGCTCGAACACACCGTCCACATGGCCCGTGCCTGCAAGGCACTCCTCCCGCTTTATCCGGAAGTAGATGCCGATCTCGCCATGGCCGGCATCCTCCTTCACGACACCGGAAAGACCGTCGAATACGAGGGTACATTGGCGACAAAACGCAGCCGCAAGGGAATCCTTCAAGGCCATGTCGTGCTCGGATATCAACTCGCCCGCAAAGCAGGCATCAAATCGCGCCTTGATGCGGAACGGTTGGAGCGACTGGAACACATCATTTTGAGTCATCAGGGAGAACCCGAATGGGGCGCGGCCGTCTATGCGGCGACCCCGGAGGCCGTCTTTGTTTCGATGATCGATAACCTTGATGCCAAGATGGGCATGGTTCAGCGGTCATTGCGACAGGCCAACGACCATGATGAATTTTCCGAGCGTCTGCCGGGACTCAATACGGTCTTGCTCACAAAACCCGTCGTCTAGCAGCTGCGCCACGAACATCGGCTTCAGTTAATTTATCCAACAAAAAAGCGAGGGTGATTAGACCCTCGCTTTTTGGTGAATCATAAAACGCGGCCGATCAGGTCATGCCCTTGATGATGCCGATGATCGGGAGGAACAGAGCAATGACGATGGTTCCTACCACGACGGCCATAAAAACAATCATGATCGGCTCAATGATCGATGTAAGACCGGCAACCGCGTTGTCGACTTCGTCATCATAAGTGTCGGCCACGCGATTAAGCATTTCAGGAAGGGCGCCCGTTTCTTCACCAACCTCGATCATTGAACTGACCATGTTCGGAAACACCTTGGTCGATTCAAGAGGCTTGGCGACGTTGTCACCTTCCTTCACCCGGTCGTGCACAAGATTGAGCGCATTGGCGACATGGACATTGCCCGAGGTATCGCGCGTGATGAGCAGAGCCTGCAGGATGGGAACGCCCGAGGCGAGCAACGTGCCGAGCGTGCGGGTGAAGCGGCCAACGGAAGCCTTGAGGAAAAGCGGCCCGATCGCCGGTGATTTGATGAGGAACCAATCAACAACGTAGGTGCCCTTCTTCGTCTTGCGCCAGGTCTTGAATGCGAAATAAACAACAAACAGGATTCCCAGCGTCACGAGGATGTTGTGCTTGACGAAATTGCTCACGCCGATGACCGCAAGAGTCAGCGCAGGCATGGACTGACCCTTGAGCAAGCCTTTGAAAATATTTTCAAATTGCGGCACCACAAACACCATGAGCGCCGAGACAATTACCACGGCAACGAACACGATGATGACAGGATAGGTCATGGCCGCCTTGACCTTGCCTTTGATCTTCTCCGATTTCTCCATGAACTTGGCCAAGCGGTCGAGCACCGTGCCAAGCACGCCGCCAGCCTCACCGGCTTTGATCATGTTTACATAAAGACGGTCGAAAACCTTGGGGTGCTGAAGCAGTCCATCCGAAAAATTACCGCCCGAACGGATGTTTTCAACGAGGGTTTCGATGACATCTTTGAACGGGAGATTTTTTTCCTGGCGACCGAGGGTTTCCAAGCTGCGCATGATCGGCATGCCGGCGTTTACCAAGGTTGCAAGCTGGCGGGTGAAAAGAGCCAGGCCGGCCGTGTTGATAATGCGGCCGATGGTCATGCCGCCTTTCTTTTTGCGTTTCGGCGTGCTGGCGGCGGCTGAGATCGTGGGACCGCCAACCTTGCGTGTGTCCTTTTTGGGAGCCTTCGCCGCGCCTTCAGCCGTCAACGAAGTGGGCAACAGGCCCATGGCCTTCAAGTCGCTCGATGCCTGTTCAGGCGTGGCGCTTTCAACCGTTCCTTGTTTTTCTTTTCCGGAAGCCGACTCAATAGCGGTATAAGTAAATTTGGGCATAGGGTAAGGGCATGTCTAAGATTCAGGATGTTGAAATTTAACACAGAGTCCACATCGGAGATGCGGTGTCATCAGGTATACTTGATGACTTCCTCGATGGACGTCGCTCCATCGAAAATGGCACGCAGACCGTCATCACGCAGCGTGCGCATGCCTTGCTCCAAGGCCTTCTGTTTGATGACCATGGTGGAAGCTCGTTCAACAACGAGATCGCGAATGGCCTCACTGAGGCGCAGCCACTCGTAAACACCCATGCGGCCGCGATAACCACTGTCGCTGCAATGCTCGCAGCCACGGCCGTAGAAAAACTCACGGTTGCCAATGTCGACCGGATCGATCCCCAGCTGCTGCAACAAAGCGGCCGGCGGCTCATAGGGCGTGCGGCAGTTCTTGCAAATGCGACGCACGAGGCGCTGGGCCAGCACGGCCTCCAACGAAGATGCGATGAGGAACGGTTCCACGCCCATGTCGACCAAGCGCGTGACTGCCCCCGGAGCATCGTTGGTGTGTAGAGTAGACAAGACCAAGTGACCGGTCAGCGAAGCTTGGATGGCGATTTGAGCCGTTTCCAAGTCGCGAATCTCACCCACCATGATGACATCGGGATCTTGGCGAAGGAAGGAGCGCAACGCAGCCGCAAAGGTGAGGCCCACCGCGTGATTCACCGGAACCTGCATGATGCCCTCGATCTCATACTCAACGGGATCCTCCGCGGTAAGGAGCTTGAGGTCGCTGGTATTGATAACGCGCAAGGCACTGTAAAGCGTGGTTGTCTTACCCGAACCGGTCGGCCCGGTTACGATAAAAATACCGTTGGGGCGCTGGATGATTTCATTGATACCCTCGAACACATCCGTCGGCATGCCGAGGGAGCTGATATCAAGCTGCACGGCAGACTGGTCGAGCACGCGAAGCACCACCGATTCGCCGAATTGGGTTGGCAGCGTGGAAACACGCAAATCCACGGCGCGGCCGCCGAGCGTGAGCTTGATGCGTCCGTCTTGTGGAACGCGGCGCTCGGCAATGTTAAGATTTGCGAGAACTTTGACACGGGACGTGATTGGCAAGGCCAGATGCTTGGGTGGCGGCGCCATCTCGTAGAGAGCTCCGTCGATACGGTAGCGAATCTTGAACTCGTGCTCAAACGGTTCGAAGTGAATGTCAGAGGCCTTGTCCCGAATGGCCTGCCCAATGACCAGATTTACGAAACGAATGATGGGCGTCTGGCCAGCCATGGCCTCCAGATCATGCTCGGACAGCTCCTTCTCCCCTCCTCCACCGAGACCGTCATGGTCTTCACTGGACATTTCCTTTAGCAGATCGTCGATCGTAGTCTCATCATCTCCGTAATGGAGCTTGAGCATACCCTCGACCCTCACGGGATCTCCAACGACAAGACGGATGTCTTTTCCCAACGCAAAGGTAAGATCGTCGATTACTTGACTGTTGAATGGATCGCTTACGAGCAGATCAATGCTCTGGGCATCCATGCGAATGGGCACCACGCCATACATGCGGGCGAGGCTGCCTTGCACGGCCGCGATCACGTCGCCCGGGATATCACCCGGCGAACCATCGAGATATTCGTAGCCCAGCTGGTCGGCGATTTTCTTCAAAAGCACCGATTTCTCAACGATGCCCATTTCGATGAGCAGGTCGGCAAGAGGCTTGCCGGTGGCCTTGTGCTCTTCATTGAGATCACTGAGGGTTGCGGGTGCGACGATTTGCTGGTCGCGACAAAGTTCTAGGATGGCTTGGCTGTGGCTCTCGAACATAGGGGTGTGACGGCGGTGCCGAGGGGAAAGCTGATGAGGTGAAAATTATACTTGGCGAAGCTGGGCGCCCATCGCGAGAAGCTTCTCGCGCATAACAGCGCTGTCTTGGGCTTTTTCGAGAGCTTCGTCTGCAGAAATCAGGTTGCGATTGACCAAACCCATGAGGTGCGAATCGAGGGTGATCATGCCAAGCGCCGCCCCTGTTTGAATATCAGAAGATATACGGAAGGTTTTGTTTTCGCGAATCAACGATGCGATCGAGGTGGTATTTACCATGATTTCGTAGCTGGCGATACGCCCTCCGCCCACCTTTTTGCACAAAACTTGGGAGATAACCGCGACGATGGACGATGCGAGCTGCGTCCTGATCATGTCCTTCATGTTGGCCGGAAACGCATCGACGATACGATCAATGGTCTTCGCCGCGCCATTGGTATGCAGGGTGCCAAAAACAAGATGTCCCGTTTCGGCCGCGCTGATGGCCGCCTCGATGGTTTCCAAATCGCGCATTTCACCCACCAGCACGATGTCCGGATCTTGACGCAAGGCGCGACGAATGGCCTCGGAAAAACTCGGCACATCCACGCCCACTTCACGCTGGGTCACGATGCAATGTTTGTGTCCGTGGTAATACTCGATGGGGTCTTCGATCGTGATGATGTGTCCATCTCTGTTCTCGTTGATGTAATTCACCATCGAAGCGAGTGTCGTGGACTTGCCGGAGCCGGTGGGGCCCGTGACCAGAATCAATCCGCGCGGACGGTAAAGCAGCTCACGGATTTTATCGGGAAGGCCGATATCCCGAAGTCCGAACATTTTATTGGGAATCTGCCGCAAAACGAGACCGTAGCTGCCCTTGGCCCTGAGAACGCTCACGCGAAACCGGGCCTTGTCGAGAAATGCGAAACCAAAATCAGCGCCGCCGTTCAGTTTAACATTCTGCTGATGGTTGTCCGGAGTGATTGAAAGCATGAGCTTCTCCGTGTCCGCTGGCGTCAACGCCGGACCTTCGATCGGCACCATGCTTCCGCTCATGCGGAGCGTCGGAGGCTGGCCCACTTGGATATGGAGATCCGAAGCGCCCTGATCGACGACCAGCTCAAGCAATTCGTTCATCTCATAGCTCATGATTTAATCCGGAGAAATCTTAGTTGGCGTCGCCTACCGTGATGGAGACCACTTCCTGAATGGTTGTCTGCCCGGAGGTAACTTTGCGGACGCCATCCTCACGCATGGTCCGCATGCCAAGTGAACGGGCTTTTTCACGCAATTTCGAGGTGCCGGCATTGTCGTAAATCATACGCTGGATTTCCTCGTTGACCACAAACATTTCAAAAATGCCGATACGGCCACGGAAGCCGGTTGCATTGCAATTGGGGCAACCTTCGCCGTGCATGAAGGTGGCCGAGGCCGCCTGCTGGGCGTTGATATTGAGCGAACGAAGCTCCTTCGAATCCGGGGTATAGGGCTTCTTGCACTGTTTGCATATCTTGCGCACGAGACGTTGGGCCAAGGCTGCGCGCAACGAGGTGGACACAAGGAACGGCTTGACCCCGATGTCGATGAGACGGGTGATCGCACCGGGAGCGTCATTGGTATGGAGGGTTGAAAACACCATATGGCCGGTCAACGAGGCGTTGATTGCGATTTCAGCCGTTTCCAAATCTCGAATTTCACCCACCATAACTATATTCGGCGCCTGACGAAGCATGGCCCGGAGGGCCGAGGCAAACGTCATCCCCACCTCATGTCGCACCGGCACTTGGTTGATGCCCGCAAGCACATACTCCACGGGGTCTTCCACCGTGATGATTTTGCGGTCTGGCTTGTTGATAAAGTGAAGGCAGGAATACAGAGTGGTCGTCTTACCCGAGCCCGTTGGCCCCGTCACGAGCATGATGCCGTCAGGAAGCGAAATGAGACGCTCGATCACCTGTTGATCATCACTAAAAAAACCGAGTTCAGGGAGACCGAGTTGCAGTCCCTCCTTGTCGAGAATACGCATGACGATGCTTTCACCGTGGGCGGTGGGCAACGAGGATACACGTAAGTCGATTTGCTTCCCCGCCATGTTGATCTGGATGCGGCCGTCCTGTGGAATGCGTTTTTCCGCAATCGAGATGTTAGCCATGATCTTCAAGCGCGAGATCATGGAAAGTTGGAGACGCTTCGGTGGATTTTCGATTTCCAACAACACGCCATCGATGCGGTAGCGGACACGAAAACGTTTTTCCAATGGCTCCAAATGGATGTCGGATGCGCGTCGTTGAATGGCCTCCAGAATAATCTGATGAACCAGTTTGATAATGGGCGCATCGCCTTCATCCACATTGTCAGCGCCTTCGGCCGCGATAGTCGTGATACCATCGGCATCGCCACCGCCCACCGAGAAATCACCGAGCATGGCATTGAGCTCGGCTTCGTCCTTGCCGTAAAACCGGTCTATCGTGCGCTTGATCTCATCAGCCGGGGCAAGGGAAGGCTCGATACTGAGCTTGAGCACATGCCCCAAGCTGTCGATCGCATCGACATCCAACGGGTCGCTGATCGCCAGCTTCAGCACATTTCCCTCCTTCGAAAGGGGGAATACCATGTAGCGGGAGGCCAGTGCACGGGGAAGGACCGACATGGCATCCGCATCGGGAGCGCGGAGATTGGGCAGATCGACCAAAGGCATGCCGAACTCATCAGCCAGCAGCTTGCTGAGTTGACGGGACTCCACCGCCTTGTCGGCGATCAATACATCCACCAATTTAGGGGGAGCGGTGGTGAGATCCGTGTGTGCATCAATGCGCCCTTGGGCTGCATCAATTTGGGTTTGGGTGAGCACGCCCTTTTCGAGGGCGAGTTGTATGACGAAGTCGTCGGCGGAAGTCACGGTGGGGATGGTCGTTTGGCCGATTAGGTAATGGGCGTTTTACTACAGGGGAGAGCCTAGCGATTCAGGCTCATAAGGAATTCCGCGTTAGTTTTGGTTTTCTTCAAGCGTTGAATCAACATATCCATCGCTTCGACAGGGGGAATTCCCTGCATGGCCCGCCGAAGTCCGTAAACACGAAGCATCTCGTCAGGATGATAAATGAGCTCTTCTTTGCGCGTGCCCGAGCGATCGATGTTGATTGCCGGAAAGATACGCTTGTCGGAAAGCCCACGATCAAGATGCAGCTCCATGTTGCCCGTGCCCTTGAACTCCTCGAAGATCACCTCGTCCATGCGACTCCCCGTATCAATGAGCGCCGTGCCGATGATGGTGATGCTGCCCCCCCCCTCGATATTGCGGGCCGATCCGAAGAAGCGCTTGGGCCTTTGCAAGGCAGTCGCCTCGACACCACCCGACATGATCTTCCCGGAGTTGGCGGCCAGGGCATTGTAGGCGCGAGCGAGGCGTGTGATGGAATCCAGCAGAATGATCACATGCTCGCCGAGCTCCACAAGCCGGCGGGCCTTTTCGATAACCATCTCGGCAGCGTGAACGTGACTCTCGGGAGCCTCGTCAAAGGTCGAGCTGACTACCTCTCCCTTGGTGTGACGACGGAAGTCGGTCACTTCCTCCGGGCGTTCGTCGATCAGTAGAAGAATGAGTTTTTTCTCGGGAAAATTATGACTGATCGAGTTGGCAATACTTTGCAGAATCACGGTTTTCCCGGTGCGGGGCGGAGCAACGAGAAGCCCGCGCTGCCCAAAACCGATGGGCGTGAGCAAATCGATCGCGCGCATCGAGATATCTTTATGGATTTCGGGCGCCTCCAGGAGAATGCGTTTCAACGGGTAATAAGGCACCAGTTCCTCAAACGGTGTAATATTTGCGATGCTCCCCGGCGCCAGTCCCATGACAGAGCGAATGCCAACAACAGCCGGACAACGGTCGTCGCCCTGCGGCGTCTGCAAAACGACATCAACCTGATGGCCGCGTTTGAGGCCGTAGCGTTTGATCAATGCCTCAGGCAAATAGGAATTTTCCGGATACAGGCGATAGTTCACCTGTTCGTGAACGATGAATCCGTAGCCCTTGTCCGTCAGATCAATCCATCCACGATCAATCAACGGTATCCGATTTGCCGATGAATGCTTGAGGACGGCATCCAGCACTTGAATGCGACTGGGCGCCCCCTCGACGACGACCCCTATTTTACGAGCAAAGGAAATAAGCTCAAAAAGATTTAGCGCATAGATATGGTCGAGCTGGATAGGCTCGTCTCCGTTGCCGGCCAGCAATTCGGCCGAGAGTGCATCAAGCGCCGCAAGATCGGAGAATCGGGCGGGATCAGGAAGATCACCATAATGTTGCACAAAAACCGGGGGTGGCGGTTGCGGAGGATGTTGCGGAGCATGATGCCCCGACCTCCCCTGTTGTTTTTCCTGCCACTTGTTTTTCTTCCGGTCTTTTTTCCGCTTCCACCAAGGACCGCGATCATCGTCACCTTGGACCGGCTGTTGAAAACCGCCATGCGCAGGCTGATCAGAAGGGCCACTGTTTGAAGCGGAAGGAGCGCTATCGTTATGCGGCGACGCGGGAGCCGTTTCGGTGTTCACCTGCTGTTCCGAGGACGGAATGAAAACCGCACGTTCAGCGACGGCTGGCACTTCGTCACGGACGACCGGCTGAGATTCGGACTCAAACTTGTGGTCTTGCACCGAACTTCCAGCGGCCGGCTCTGTAAATAGTGTCTCTTCTGCAGATGAAGATTCCTTGGCCGTCGAAGCCTTGCTTTTTTTCGCACGGGTGACGCGCGGACGGGCCGTAGCCGTTGAAGCCGCACGCGGACGTTTGGTCTTGGCCTTGCCGGCTTCGGTTTTTTCCGCCGGGGTGGTATTTAAATCAGATTCTTCCATGATGGATATAAAAGACGAGGGAACTCCCGCAGGAGCATAGAGCAGACAACCTGTTTAACCCAAGCGGGTTAGTGATCGAACAAGCCAAGCCACCTGCTGTTGCAGGGCTTCAGGCGTGCCATCGTTAGATAATACAAAATCGGCTCTTTCAAGTTTCTGCGCCAAGGGCAATTGCTTGGAAATTCGTTGCTCGGCGAGCGCTTTCGGGATTCCGCGCTCTTTCAACCGGGCGAGTTGATGGCTTGAGGATGTCGATACGCAGACGGTGAAATCAAACCAATTTTCCAACCCTTTTTCAAAAAGAAGCGGGACTTCGATAATCCACCGGGCATCGGGGGCCGTCGCAATACGTTCACGCCAAAGCGCGTAAAGCTTGGGGTGTATCATGGCCTCAAGCCATTCGAGCGCCAAAACATCGGCAAAAACATAGTCCGCCAATACGGATCTTTGGACCTGCCCCGTCTCCGAATCTATTACGTCAGAAAACCGCGTCTTGATTTCCCTGATGACAGCAGGACACGTGAGCAGTTCATCGCGCACGAGTGCGTCGGAATCAATCCGGAGGTAACCCTCTGCTTCAAAAAGCCTGGCTGCCGTCGTTTTGCCGCCGCCCATGCTGCCGGTGAGTCCAAGAATCATTGCGATTGAGGTAATGGTGGCCAACAGATTGGGCTTGCCCGCCGCTTGCGCAAATCATTACTCGCAGGTCGCTTCGCAAGCGTTTCTCACAACCGCCATTTTCACGGATCGAGTCCATTAAAGGCATGCCTCTTTCGACTGACACCACACGCATAGGCAACGTCATAGAGGCCACGTTAAACATTGCCTCTCAACTTTTCCCGAAATCCCCCCCTCATTACGTCAGCAGGATATTTAAGGAGGTCGAAATTCTTTTTACGGGCGGCTATTTGGATTATGCAGCCAATGATCTTAAATATCATGACCTTCGCCATACGCTGCAGGTGACGATCGCCTATGTGGATATTATCGCCGCCCGCCAGCACGCGGTCACCACCCCTGTCACCTTCAGGCAATTCGAACTGGGGCTTACGGCGGCTCTTTTTCATGACAGTGGTTATTTAAAATTACGCTCGGACAAACGGGGCACGGGCGCAAAATACACTTATTGCCATGTTCTGCGTGGATGCGCCCTCGCCTCATCATATCTTCCGTCCCTCGGGTTAAGCACCGAAGAGATCGAAATAGTGCTGGGTATCATTCGCAACACCGGCCCCTCGACCAATGGCATGCGACTCCGCTTCAACAGCAAGCACGAGCAGACGCTGGCATGCGCGGTCGCCACTGCCGATTATCTCGGCCAGATGGCGGCGGCCGATTATCCGGATGAGCTCGAATTGCTCTTTAATGAATTTTCCGAGAGCGATGATTTTTCCGGTGTCCCACTCGACTGCCGAACTTTTCAGACAGCCGCCGGACTGATCTCCAGCACCCCGGCGTTCTGGATTCAGGTTGTCCGTCCCAAACTTGAGAAGGATTTCATGGGACTTTACAGATTCCTGAACACCCCCGACGGCACCAACCCCTACGTCGACGCAATCGAAAACAACATGCGCACCATCGCGCTGCGCACCGCCTCCATCACCGCCTGAGCCATGCTAGCCACCATCTCGTCTGCAGCCCTTCAAGGCATCGATGCCGAGCTGGTGCATGTCGAGGTCAACTCCGGCGAAACCGGTGAACCAAAATTAATCCTGGTCGGCCTGCCCGACGCAGCCGTCAAGGAGTCCGACGACCGGGTGTTCTCCGCCCTCAGCAACAGCGGGTTTAAAGCGCCCCGCACCCGCACCACCATTAATCTCGCTCCCGGCAACCTGAGAAAAGAGGGGCCGTTCTACGATCTGCCCATCGCCCTGGGCATTCTCGTCGCCACCGAACAAATACCCAGCGTCGACACTTCCGATTACCTCATAGCAGGCGAACTCAGTCTTTCGGGCGCGACACGTCCGGTGCGAGGCGCACTCGCCATCGCACGACTCGCCCGCAAACTCGGCAAACGCGGCGTATTGCTGCCGCCTCTTTCGGCCAAGGAAGCGGCCTTGGTCGAAGGCGTCGCCGCCTATCCGGTCAATTCATTGGATCAGGCCGTGCGGTTCCTCACCGGCGAAGTGACGCTCAACCCTGTTGAACCCTCATCTGTCACCTCCTCGACGCCTAATCCGGAAGTGAGTATCGGCGACTTTTCGGAAATCAAAGGCCAGCACGCGTTGCGCCGCGCCGTAGAAGTCGCCGCCGCAGGAGGGCATAATCTGCTTATCATTGGCCCTCCCGGAGCCGGCAAATCGATGGTCGCAAAACGCATTCCCGCCATCCTGCCCGATCCCACTCTCGATGAATCGCTGGAAATCCTGAGTATTCATTCCGCGGCGGGACAAACCATGGACGGCGCACAAGTGTTTGGCCGGCGGCCGGTCAGATCGCCCCATCACACCATTTCTGACGTCGGCTTGCTAGGTGGAGGCACCATTCCGGGCCCCGGAGAAATTTCCCTGGCGCATCACGGAGTGCTCTTCCTCGACGAATTACCCGAATTCAAGCGTAGCGCGCTCGAGGTACTGCGACAGCCGCTCGAAGACGGGGTCGTTTCCATTTCCCGTAGCGCTGGCAAGGTCTCGCTTCCATGCAGCTTCATGCTTGTCGCCGCAATGAACCCGTGCCCCTGCGGTTATTTGGGCGATACCAAGCACGAATGCCGTTGTTCTCCGACGCAAATCCAGCGCTATCGCGCCCGCATCAGCGGGCCCCTGCTTGATCGCATCGATCTTCATGTCGAGGCTCCCGCGCTTTCGATCACGGAACTTCGAGACGAAAAACCCGGTGAATCATCAGCGGCCATCCGCACTCGCGTGCAGGCCGCGCGCCGACGCCAACTCGAACGCTTCAAACGCACACGCACGTCCGCAAACGCCCGCATGACTCATGCGCAAATCCGCGCATACTGCTCAATTGATTCTACCTTGGGCGACCTTCTACAGCAGGCCATGGAACAGCTCTCCTTATCAGCCAGAGCTTACGACCGCATTCTCAAGGTCTCACGCACCATCGCCGACCTGGCCGAATCCGACCGCATCGAATCCGCCCACCTGCTCGAAGCCATCCAATATCGCAGTCTGGACAGGAATCTTTTTTACTAAATCCAACGCTTGACGCGCGTCCCTAAAGCCCAACTCTGTCCCGCTTCGTCAGACGCCCTCATCGTCTATCGGTTAGGACAAGGGATTCTCAATCCTTAAAGCGGGGTTCAACTCCCCGTGGGGGCACCAATTTGAAGAAAAGCCGTCCGGATTTTTCGGACGGCTTTTTTACCGCTTAAAAGCGGGCTCCGACTCAGGCAAAAAGCTCTTCCGCTTTGAAGAAACGCGCGAGCTCGATGGCCGCGTTCTCATCGCTGTCGGAGGCGTGCACCACATTCTTCATCATTTCGGTGCCGAAATCGCCGCGAATGGTGCCTTTGGCAGCCTTGCGCGAGTCGGTCGGGCCGAGCAAATCGCGGATCTTGGCGACCACGTTGTCACCTTGCAGGGCGACCACGATCACCGGACGCGAGCTCATGAAAGCTTCAATCTCAGGATAAAACGGCTTGTCCGCCACATGCGCGTAGTGAGCGCGGAGCAGCTCGGACGTAAGGCGGATCATCTTCGTGCCGATGATTTCAAAACCGGCTTTTTCGAAGCGATCAAACACGTTTCCCACGTGCTTCTGCGCAAGACAATCGGGTTTCAGAATGATGAGGGTTTTTGACATAAACTCCTCACCTTACCCCACACTCGAGTGATGGAAAGCTGATTTTATCAGCTTCGCTTCACACCCGCCTCAACGTGCCGGGGCCGCAAGAGCCAACGTGGTGCCATTCGAAATACTTGCCAGCATCGAGGCATCCATCATGCCGTCCGAGTGAAAGGTGGCATAGACGACCCCGAGCAAATTAGCATCACTCACAAGCGTGCTGTCGGCTTTGGTATTATTGTAGCCCTGAATTTGCCAACCAGCTTCGGAACGCGAAACCAAACGGTGAGCAACCGTCTCGTGAAACCGGTTAGTGTAAACCACCACCATACCGACCTTCAGTTTCACCGCCGGCATCTGCTTTACGACCAACACGGCTCCGTTGCCAAAAAACGGAAGCATCGAATCACCCTCGACTCGCACGACCTGAAAGTTTGCACGATTGGCTATAAGGGCGTGGGCATCATTGAGAGCGGCGGAAAATGTTTCGGCCGACCGGGGATTCTCCGCCGCACTGAGACCAACCGTCAGCACCAAACTCGCCGTTGCGAGAAGCAGGTGTTTGAAGGTTAATCCCAAGTTCATGGGCTTCAAGATACCAGCCAACGACTTTCCTGTGCAGAGAGTGGTATCCCCATCTATCCACCCCTATTACCTTACCTTTGCTGCAACCGTAACCTAGAGATTGTGAGTAGGGTTATCCAGCGACCTAGGGGGAATGCCTATTTTGCCTAGGTTCACCCACCTACAATCAAACGCTATTACCCCAGTTGGCATTACGAACTAAAATATACACAATCAACTGTTCATCATTAATTTATCGTTCCATTATGATCGCGTCTGCGGTCTCACGACCGCTAGTCATGGCCCCTTGAATCGAGGCCGAATCACGATGATCTCCGCTAACCCATAACCCCGGACGCAAAGGCTTCACCACCTGGTGAACAAGCGAAGATTGCACGGGCAACGCGTGGCGGATACGATATATTTTGAGCAAAGACCAAGTGAGCGCTTCAGCTCCGAACCATGTTATCATATCAGCGCGCACGCGCTCCACGAGCTCGGCATCATTAATGGGCGGATCACCTATCACGGAAAGCGCGATCAACGCCGTTCCTTGAGGAGCGTATTCGGGAGCTACATCGCTCATGACCGTAAGGTTGTTCACCATTCCATCTCCCGTGCCATTAAGAACCAACATACCCTCGCCCACCGGACTTCTCGGGGCGGAAAAATAAACCGTCACGGTCGCACGCCAGTCCGGCATGCGTATTTCAGGAACCAAGCGCGAGGCTGTAGTTCCATCAACCGCCACCACTATATGCCTGGCCGTAAGTTCTTCACCGGAAGCCAGCCGCACGCGCCCATCTCCGACAGATTCCACTCGTGATCGCAACCTGACCGCGCCCAACGGCAATCCGGCCGCCAACTGCTCCGGGATGGCCTGCATTCCCATGGCAGGCACCACCGTGTCCCCAGCGGCAAACATGCGGAATACAAATTCGAGCATCCGACTGGAGGTGGTCAGATCGTTTTCCAAAAAAATCCCGCGCAACCACGGCCGCAAAAAACGTTCGATGATCTGGTCGCCAAATCCATGCGCGCGCAGTGCCCGCAATGCAGTCGTTTCAGTGCGTTGAAAAAGATCATCCAAATTTCCCCGTTGCGACTTTGCGCGCAGCGTGGCGATACGCCATTTATCCGAAAGCGTCCCCACTGACGCACGCAACGTAGCCAAAGCCTCGCCCGGCCGCCGAAAAGGATCCGAGACACGATGCATGCCGCCGACCGCCCTTACCAAGGCTCCGGGGATAAATGTCCTGAAATCAAGCTCCTCATAATCGAGCCAGCGTCGAGCCTCTGGATACGCTGTAAGCAAAACCTGAAATCCACGATCCAAACGAAACCCTTCCACCAAATCCGTCCGCACGCGACCTCCCACGCCATCGTCAGCCTCCAGAACAAGACAGTCTCTACCTGCTTCATGCAGGCGACGGGCACATGTAAGTCCTGCAAGTCCGGCTCCGACGATAATCGTGTCGTTCATGAATCGATCAAATGGGTTCGTCCCAACAAGTGACGCAACGCATCCTCAAGTTGGCCATATCGAAATACATAATCGGCAGACTGTAATTTCGTCGGCATCACATGCGCACTTGCCAACAGAGTCTCGCCGGCCATTGCGCCAAAAACCGCCTTCAAGGCCACACTCGGAACAGGAACGATGACAGGTCTCCTCAAAATCCGCCCAAGCACTCTCGTAAACTCTGTATTCGTCACCGGAGCCGGCGCGGTTGCATTCACCGCACCGTCACAACGTCGATCGAGCACCGCATGATAAATCGCACCCACAAGATCATCCATCGCTATCCAACTCATCCACATCTTTCCCGTGGACAACCTTCCGCCCAAGCCCGACAAAAACACCGGAAGAAGCCGGGCCAACGCTCCGCCTGTTGGAGTCAGCACCACTCCCGTGCGCAACCGCACGACGCGAATACCCAACGCCTCCGCCTCGCACGCCTCGCGTTCCCACGCATTACACACGCCGGCTAGAAATCCGGAACCCGGCGACGAGTTTTCATCCAAAATCTCGTCATCTCTGTCACCATAAAACCCCGTCGCCGAACCCGAGATAAAGACAAACGGCCGGGCACGGGTCAGTGCAGCCATCGCTCGGACCAATGTGCGCGTGCTGTGCACACGACTGTCAAGAATCGCCTTTTTTCTCGTCGGCGACCAGCGACTATCAGCCACCCCTTCACCCGAAAGATTGATAACCGCATCCACCCCCTTCAATGCGTCCGGAGAGAGCTCTCCCGCCGCCGGATCCCAAGTGATTTCATCCACCGCAACCGCCGGTCGTCGCACGAGGCGGACGACTGCATGCCCCTGCGTAAGCAAAAATGGGATCAACGAACGTCCGACCAAACCCGATGCGCCCGCGATAAGAAACTTCAACGGTCTCACCGAGACATACCGTGCAGTGCTCTCGATGTCCGCCTTGGTCACTGCATGACGATAGGCAAATAATCGCTCAAGCTCGGCCCGCACAAATCTGCCGCCCGCGATCCGACCCAACATGCCCGCCGGCAATTTATAAGTAAGTTCATCCGTCAAAAAACATTCCGCCAGGCCACCTGGCGCCGCCTCGAAACGATGTAAATGTTCCCACGAGGAAAACGGCCCCCGCACCTGCACATCGCGAAACTGGACACCTTCGACATAATCGGAGTGCTTCACGTCCCAACGGATCCAACAAGGACCGAATTTCGTCCGGAGACTGACAGTGGCACCATCACGAATGCCTCCGCTGCGGGCCAGCAGCTCCAGTTTTTGCCACGGCGGCGCCAGCCGTTCCAAGGCTCCGGGACGCTCGTGCCATGCAAAAACCTTGGCAGCCGGCTGACTGATGCGCGTCCGCATGGAAAAAGAAAAATGCTTCATGAAGCAGTCCGTCCCTGCCTGATACTTTTAAAAGCCGCAAGCGCCTCGTCACGCGCGGCCCCGTGATTGACGATGGGCTCAGGGTAATTGTCCCCCAAACTGACACCCGCCAGCGCAAGCACGCCGGCCGGCGCCTCCCATGGCGCGTGAACATATGTCGTCGGAAGTTTCGCCAATTCGGGCACCCACCGCCGCACATAATCGCCATCGGAGTCGAATTTCCTACCCTGCAATACTGGCGCAAAGATACGGAAATACGGCGCAGCGTCCGCCCCGCAACCGGCGCTCCACTGCCAGCCGAGTGTGTTGCTTGCCAGATCGGCGTCCACAAGGGTGTCCCAAAACCACGCGGCACCGTGAACCCAGGAAAGCCGCAGGTGTTTTACCAGAAATGACGCCACGATCATCCGCACGCGATTGTGCATCCAGCCGGTGTGCCACAATTCGCGCATACCCGCGTCCACAATAGGATACCCTGTGCGACCTTTTCGCCACGCACCCAGTCTGACGCCACCCGGATCCTTCGCCCAAGGGAACGCCTTGAAGTCTTCTCGCAATGGCTCGGTCGGCGTCTTGGGAAAATGAAACATCAGGTGATAGGCAAATTCCCGCCAGCCGATTTCCGTCAGAAAAACCTGCGCCCCACGGCTCGGCGGAAAGACTCCGCTGTCTTTGGAAAGCGACTGCACCGCAGCCCAAATCTGACGCGGTCCGATTTCGCCAAAATGAAGATGAGGTGATAGCCGCGAAGTGCCGGCGGCAGCAGGCAGATTACGAGTATCTTCATACTCGGACATCACCTGAGACACAAAAGCCTTGAGTTGTTTCTGCGCACCCGTTTCCCCCGGTTGCCATGTATCATAAAACCCCGAGTCCCACTTGAGCGCAGGCAGCAAACCCAGATCCGAAAACGCCACCGATTCCGGCATGGATGACGGAGAGGATATGGGGCCTGGCTTGATGACCACCGGCAGAGGCATATTTTGAGTGAGGCAATGTCGCCAAAAAGGCGTGAATACCTGAAACGGGCCTCCTTGTTTGTTGGCGATGGTGTGCGGTTCGAAAAGCAGTGCGCTGTTAAAGCTCTTCGCTTCCACGCCTGAAGCAGCTAGGTGCGCTTTAATGCTCTTATCACGCTCGATGATGGCCGGTTCATACCGTCGGTTCCAATACACGGCGGTTGCACCGGTTTGGGCGATGAGCCGGATGAGAACACTCCCGCTTTCTCCATGTGCAATCACCAGACCCGAGCCCCGAGCCTTCAATGAAGCGTCAAGCGCGGCCAGCGAATGATGCAACCACCACCGAGTTGCGCCACCAGCCGGCCACGCCCCCTCTCCATCCTCGTCTAAAATATAGACAGGCACGATAGGCCCGCCTCGGGCGAGCGCAGCGTGTAAGGCCGCGTTGTCTTGAAGACGCAGATCCTGACGGAACCAAAGAATTACAGGAGGGGTGATCAAGCGGACTCGAAGAAACGGAGAGGACTCTCGGATGGCAACCCGTGCAATCGTGTTTACACGCAAAAAGCACTCGCGCGCCGTCGCAAGACTTCTAGCGTGCGCAACATGACCGCTTTCAGGCTGGCCGATGCCAACTCCTCATTTGCTTGGGCACACCAAGCTTGGAGCGAACTGGCCGCTCGCACTGACAAGGATGACGTTCTTGTGATCCTCCCGGTGCACGGATTTGCCGATCATGGCATGGGCCTTCCCCTTGATGCCGAGGAAATCATGGGGTCTTCTGTGCTCAACTCAGCCATGACCGCACTGCCTGCGGACATGCCCCTGATAGTGCTTCCACCGCTTCGCCTCTGCCTGGCGCCTTATCCCCACACTTTCTTCGGTGTTGATGCCGAGACCGCTCTGGCCAGCCTCGCCGAAATCGCCACGAGCGTTAAATCGGCCGGTTTTAAGAAGTTGGTGTTGTTTACCACCAGCCCATGGAACGCGGAATTGATTTCAACCGCCGCTCTCGAGGCGCGCGTTTCTCTCGACATCTACCTTTATGTCATAAGCGGCGCCGGAATCGGCTTGGGCTTTCATCCGACCGATCCGCATCGCGCAAAAACCCAAGCGACAGTCGCATGGCTGGCAAGAGTTACTCCGGAATCATCACCTGTGGATTCCGACATCCGTGATGCCGATTTTAGGCCGGGACGGTATGCGCAACCGACATTCGTCCCGTTTGATTCATCGCTGGATGGTGCAGCCTTGCTCATCAGTGCGGCCGATCAATTGGCATCCCTCTTATGCGAGATTTCCGCTCACCACGGAATGAATGCCCGCATGGCCGCCAATCCTGCATCAATTGTAGAGGCTGCGGCATGTCCTGCCTATCGCACACGTTACCTCGGCGCATTCACGACGCGTAAGATCGCGGAACTACCCTTTAAAGAAAACGCTCTCGTCATCATTCCCACCGGTGCAATCGAGCAGCACGGACACCACCTTCCCTTGGGCACCGATGCCATGCTTGGACAACTCCTGCTTGCGCACGCCCTGCCAAAGCTTTCAGAAACAGCGCCGGTTTACGTCACTCCGCCGATCACCTACGGAAAAAGCATCGAACATGCGGAGTTTGCTGGGACGGTAACCATTACCGCGCGAACCCTGCGGCAACAACTGACCGCCCTCGCCACGCAATTGAAGGCGCTTGGTTTTCGTCAAATCGCCATCCTCAATACCCACGGAGGAAACAGCACGGTGCTTGTCTCAACCGTCCGAGAACTCCAGATGTCGCTCGATTTGCGCATCGGAATTTTAAGCGGTTACTATAAACCCGAGCAAACACCTCAGGAAGCGGCCTTCGGTTTTCATGCCGGGGAATGGGAAACTTCGCTTATGCTGGCAGGCGCACCCGAGTTGGTGAAAATGGACCGGGCGGTGTGTGAATACCCCGCCCGCCTTGACGATCCCGGCCTGCTACGTCCGGAAGCCGCTCCCGCGGTGTTTGCGTGGAAAACCGGCGACATCTCAAAAAGTGGCGTGATGGGTAACGCCACCCTCGCCACCGAGGAAAAAGGCCGGCGCTGGCTCGACGAAGCCTCGACCGCACTCGCCGGAAAAATTCAAAGCCTCATTGGTTGATAAGGATAAGGAGGGCTGCAGCCTGTATCGCAGGCTCACGATACCTGAAGCCGGTAGCAGCGTCATATTCCTGAAGCTTGTGCTTCAATCCCATGAAAACACTCACCGTTGTTGCGATAATCGGAGCCCTTCTGTGTGCAGTTCCTGCTTCTCACGCACAAAACCGGACGCCGGTTCCCGATCTGATAAATCAGGGCTTTAACGCCTATGCCCAAAGCGGACTCAATTCCGCACTGCAAGTCTGGCTTCAAAACTCGCTTCTTGACCGAAACACTCTCCTGCGAAGCGAACTGCTCTCCCTTAAACAGGCCGACACCACTTATGGACTATTTGAAAATGGCGAGGTGTTGCGACAGGTGGTGATCACCTCGCGAGTCACCCGTTATTACGTGGTCCTTTATTACGAACGCGCACCTCTCTGGGCGTATTTTGATCTCTATAAAACCCGCGGCGGCAACCTGGTCATTTCGGACATTTTCTTTAACAACAAAGTTCAAGTGATTCTTCCCCAGGAATTGTTGGCTCAATAACCGCGGGCGCACCAACAATTCTCAGCTTTCCGCGGTCCACTTGAAGATCGTCGTGCTCATCGGCGGCAGGTTGAGATTCAGACTCTGGCCAAAGTCATTTGCCATGATGCCATCCGTGTTCAGGCCGCCGCCATTTCCAATGCCACTTCCCCCGTAATACTGGCTGTTGGTGTTAAGCACCTCGCTCCACCAACCCTG
Organism: Rariglobus sp.; assembly: GCA_035493815.1. Lineage (GTDB taxonomy): Bacteria > Verrucomicrobiota > Verrucomicrobiia > Opitutales > Opitutaceae > Rariglobus. The sequence continues at coordinate 155,052 of DATJHQ010000003.1, read as the reverse complement.
ACGGGGCACGCCTATGCGGAAATCTTTGCGCGGAACTGGCGTAAAATTGCCGACGACGGCAAAGATCGTTTTTTGAGAAGCATCCATGCGCAGGTATGACAGAACACTGGCATCGGCATCGTGCGCGTTGATCCAACGGAAACCATGTGGATTAAGATCGTTTTGGCTGAGCACCGGTTCCGAGGCGTAAAGCCGGTTTAGATCGCGCACAAGCAGACGGATGCCTTCGTGGTCGAGATACTGGCAAAGATGCCAGTCGAGCTGGCCGGCATAGGCCCACTCGCGCGATTGCCCGAACTCGCAGCCCATGAAGAGAAGTTTCTTGCCCGGCCAGGCCCACATATGTCCGTAAAGGGCACGCAGGTTGGCCGCCTTCTCTGGAATGTGCCATGCGCCCATCTTGTGCAGCATGGATCCTTTGCCATGCACGACTTCGTCGTGAGAGAAAACCGTGATGAAGTTTTCCGTATACTGGTAGAGCGCGCCAAACGTAATGTCGTTATGATGCCATTTCCGGTGGACCGGCTCCTTCTGGAAATACTTCAGCGTGTCATGCATCCACCCCATGTTCCATTTGAAGTCGAACCCGATGCCGCCGTCGCGCACCGGCTTGGAAATGCCCGCGAAAGCCGTGGATTCCTCTGCGATGGTCAGCACGCCGGGGTAATAGCTGTGGACGAGATCGTTGGTCTGACGGAGCAATTCGATGGCTTCGAGATTTTCCCGGCCACCGTATTTGTTGGGAATCCACTCGCCCTCTTTGCGCGAGTAATCGAGGTAGAGCATCGAGGCAACCGCATCGACGCGCAGGCCGTCGAGGTGGTAGCGATCAAGCCACGAAAGTGCGTTTGCGACGAGAAAGCAGCGGACCTCATTGCGTCCGTAGTTGAAGATAAGCGTGCCCCAGTCCGAGTGCGCTCCCTGACGCGGATCGGCGTGTTCGTAAAGATGGGTGCCGTCGAACTCCGCGAGTGCAAAAGCGTCGCGGGGAAAATGCGCAGGCACCCAGTCCAGGATAACGCCGATGCCACGTTGGTGCAGATGATCGACAAAAAACGCAAAATCATCGGGCGTGCCGAAACGCTGGGTCGGTGCAAAAAATCCCGTGACTTGATAACCCCATGAACCGTCGAACGGGTGTTCGGCCAACGGCATGACCTCGATGTGGGTGAAGCCCATCTCAAGCACATAGTCCGCGAGCATCGGAGCGAGTTCACGATAGCTAAACACCCGGTTGCCGTCCTCCACCTTGCGTTTCCACGAGGCAAGATGGACTTCATAAACAGAAAGAGGACGATCAATGGCGCCCGCGCCGGCTTCGCGGCGGGAGATCCAGGCGGAATCGTTCCATTGATGCTTGCGCGGGTCGTGCACGATGGAGGCGTTGCCAGGAGGCGCCTCGAAATAGGTGCCGTAAGGATCGGTCTTTACCCGAAGACTTCCGCCCTGGCCGAGAATTTCGAATTTATAAAGTTCACCCTGCCCCAGGCCGGGAATGAAAATTTCCCACACTCCGGATGCTCCGAGCGGCCGCATCGGGAAATAACGCCCGTCCCAATGATTAAAATTACCCACCACCGAAACGCGCGCGGCGCTGGGAGCCCAAACGGCAAACGACACTCCGGTGACACCGCCCAAAGTGCGAATGTGCGCGCCCAGTTTTTCATAGATCCGGTGCTCGTTTCCTTCGTTGAAGAGGTAAAGATCCTGCTCTCCCAAGGTCGGCAAAAAGGAATACGGATCGTAAAACTGCCGGATCTCACCGCTGTGCATGGTAGCCCGCAGTTGGTAGGCGTAGACAGCTTTGCGCCTGGGAATGAAGACTTCAAAAAAACCCTCCGGCGCGAGCAGCTGCATCTCGACCGCCGATCCCTTGGCAAGATCGACCACTTCGCAGGTTTTCGCATCACGAACAAAAGCGCGGACAAGCACTCCCTGGCTCCTCCCCTTTTTGTGAGGACGCATCCCCAAGAAATCGTGCGGAGCTGAATTTTTCGCGTCGATGAATGAGGAGAGTTCGTCGGGGGTGATAATCACGATTGGATTGGGGTTGATGAAAGTGTGTTGATGGAGCGCGACCACGTCCAGAGCGCGTTTTCTGAAAACAGCCTGAAGCCAAGCATTTCCATGCGCATGCAGGCGCATGGAAAACAGCCTTCACCCGACCGACAATCGAACTGGCCGGAAGTTTTCAACCGGTGTTTTTAAGCCCGCCGGAAATTCCGTTGATGGTCAGCTCAACCACGGCCCGGGTGGATTCTTCGTCGGCCCGGCTCAGCTTGCCCGCACGCAAGCGACCGATCATCTCGACCTGAATATAATTAAGCGGGTCGATATACGGATTTCGCAGTTGCACCGATTTCAAAAGAACAGGCTCACTCGAAAGCAGCTGCTTCTGACCGGTTACAGCGAGAATGGCCTGCTCGGCACGTTCGAATTCGGCGGTCAGAATTGAAAACACACGTGCGCGAATCTTGGCGTCCTCGACAAGCCCGGCGTAAAGAGCGGCGATACCCATGTCAGCCTTGCGCATGGTGAGCTGGGCGTTGTCGATGAGTGTCTGAAAAAACGGCCACTCGGCATGCATCTGCCGGAGAAGTTTGCGCGCTTTGGGACCTTTGCGCAGAATCGAGTGCAACGCCGAGCCAAGACCATACCAACCAGGGAAATTAAAGCGGCTCTGCATCCAGGAAAACACCCACGGAATCGCCCGAAGATCCTCCACGCTGGTGGTGTTTCGACGGAAAGTCGGGCGCGAGCCAAACTTGAGATTGCTGATTTCGTCGATGGGCGTGGCCTGCTTCCAAAACGCAAGGAACTCCGGATCGTCGTGGACGAGCGCCTTGTAGGCGGCAAATCCAGCGGCACTCATCGTTTCGATGGCCTCGATCCATTCGGCGGGCGGGGCAACCGGAGCTTGCGCGGCCTGAGAACCGAGAAGAACGCCGTAAGCCATCTGTTCAAGAATACGATGAGCGAGATCCGGATCGTGGTAACGCGTGGAAAGCACTTCGCCTTGCTCGGTCACGCGGATGCCACCGTCGCGCAGACCGATAGGCTGCGCGAGAATCGCCTTCGCGGCCGGACCGCCGCCGCGCGCAATACTACCGCCACGACCGTGAAAGAGGGTGACACGGACATCGTTTGCCCGACAGACGGCTGCGATGGTTTCCTGGGCTTTATAAAGAGCCCACGTGGCGGTGAAGTAACCGCAATCCTTGTTGGAATCCGAGTAACCCAACATAATATGTTGGTGCCGTCCCGCAGCCTTCAGCAACGGCGCGTAACTGGGATGCGAGAAAAGCGCGGCCAGAATATCCGGCGCACGATTGAGATCGTCCAGAGTCTCGAAAAGCGGCGCGATCGGCAACGACGCTCCGGTCAGCTTATGCAACAAAGCGACTTCGAGAATGTCCGACACGGCGTCGGTCATGCTGATAATGTAAATACCCAACGCATCGGGTCCGAACTTTTCGGACGCGAGGGTCGCCACGCGCAGAGGATCTAGAACGTTGCGCGTTGCCGAGGAAAGCTTTCCGAGCGCACCTGAACCCAGAAGTTTCGCACCGGCCAGCGCCTCGGCAAGAAGCGTGCACTTGGTGGCCTCATCGAGCTTGGCGTAATCTGACCGGTCAATGAGTTCCGCGACCGCATTTTCGTGATGCGCAGAGTGCTGGCGCAGATCAAGCCGTGCGGTATGGAGACCAAATATGTCCAATTTATGCTGAACCTCCCTGAGTTCGCCCTCGGCAAGCAGCGCGCTGCGGCCCGCCTTCAGACTGGCGCTGATCACATCGAAAGTCTCTCTCACCGCCTCAACCGGAAGCGGTGACTCCGCATCCTTGCCGGCCTCATCCAACCGTGCGGCCTCCGTCTCGGCAACAGCCGCACCCAGACGCTCGCGAAGACCTCCCAGCAAAAGCCGGTAGGGTTCGTGCGGGTAACGGCTGCCCAATCGCTCGACGTGCTTGGACAAATGCCGTCCCTCCTTCAAGAGGCGACGGACGGCAGGCGAAACCGATTCCCGAAGGTCTGAAATCGTGAGCGTGCGGGAAAGGTCGCGGACGGCGCAGCTCAATTTCTCAAGCGCGAGCCGGCGATGGAGCCCCAGCACCTGCGAAGTTACCGCGGCCGTGACATTGGGATTACCATCGCGATCTCCTCCGATCCACGAACCAAAGGTGAGCCAACGGGCAGGCGCCTTCACATCGGGATAATGAAGTTTCAACGCACTCTCCATGTCGGCATGCAAACGAGGGAGTGTCTGGTAAAGTGCGGTCTGGAAATACCACAGGCCGGTGCGGGCTTCGTCAGCCACTTCAGGTCGGGCCACGCGGCTGCGATCAGTCAGCCAAAGCGATGCAATCTCCCGCTCGACAAAAGCGGGATCGGAAAAGGTAAGATCACCACCCTCGGGATTCCCACGCTGGCGAAGGATCTCCGCCAGACGCTGCAGTTTTGTGAGCAACGTGCGGCGCTTCGATTCAGTCGGATGCGCCGTGAAAACAAGCTCGATGGCAATGCTGTCCACCAGCTTTTGCATGGCCTCGCTACCAACGCCACGGCGCTTAAGCTCGATGATGGCCGACTCGATCGTTTCACGCATGGGCCGGGCCTCGGATGACTTCGGATCGGCGGCGAGTCGCGCCGCACGGCGCCGGCGCAGGAGCAGTATGCGGAAGTTTTCCTCGGCCAGATTGACGAGCTCGAAATAAAGCGTGAAGGCCATCGCCTGATTGAAGGCCTCAGAAGGCGTAAGCGCGGCTACCGTTTCCCCGAGAGAGGAAGCGGCGGCCTCATCCCCCGCTCGGCTGGCTTTCGCCAGAGTGCGCAGGCGCTCGACGGTGGCGAGCGTGGCCGGCCCCTCGATCTGGGTGATCACCCGCCCGAGTGCGGAGCCCAATGCGCGGATTTCAGTCCGGAGCTGGGCTAGTTCTTTAAGAGCGGTGGATTTGCGGGAGACGGAGGATCGGGCCATGAGTGGGAAATCGAGCGCGGTTCGCGACGATGTGAGGTTTACAGGAACCCTGAAAGCGAAAAGTGCGCCAGTCCGCGGCTTTCTCGCATTCATAAACAAGTGCACCAGTGGGAGCTTGCTTGCTGCGAATCCGCCGCCTTAGCTGCGGACCATCGTGACCCGACGCCTCCTCCCCGTCCTTCTCATCGCCAGCGCTTCGCTCCTCCATGGAGCAATCGTCCTCCCCAAAATCTCGGCCCCAAATACGAGCTCAACCGACACGGAAACCGTGTTCACAGGCGGCGCCCGGCTGACCTACGACAACCTGTTGTTGCTGGCCGACGAGATCCACTACGATCCAAAGACCCAGGTTGCACACGCCATTGGCCATGTCTCGCTCACGCGCGGAACCCAGCGCCTGCTCGCCGACGATCTGACCTATAATCTCACGGAACGAACCTACACCGTCAAAAATGCACGTGCGGGCACCCCTCCCTATTATATTTCCGGCAGCTCGGCGGAAGGCAGCCCGACATCTCTCATCATCCACGATGCCGTGCTTACGTTTTCCGACCCGAATATCCTAACGCCCACCCTGAAAGCCGACAAACTCTCCTACGCGATCGGGACCAGTGTTAAGGCGACCGACGGACACATCGGCGTGGGTTCGTTTACCCCCATCCCGCTCCCTTCCTACAATCAATCCATCAAGGATCCTCTCTTCTCCTATATGACCGCGCGCGCCGGGGTCAGCTCGCGACTCGGCGGCTACCTTGAACTGGGATTGCTGGCACCCGTTTCATCCTCGATGAAACTGGGCGGAGACCTGGGGCTCTACACCAATCGAGGTGTCTTGATTGGCCCGGGCATGGAATACAAATTTTCGGACGACAACCAGACTGTTCGAGGCAAGCTGAGCACCGGATACATCAACGATCACGGCGACCTCGGCACCGATGTCCTCCTGCATCCGATCCCCGAGGATCGCGGCTTCGTGTCATGGGAACATTACCAGACCATCGGCGAACACCTGTCATTGCTTGGCGAGGTCAACTACTGGTCGGATTCAGCCATCGTCCGCGATTTCCGTCCGGATGATTACCGCAATGTGCAGGAGCCCGACAATTTCTTCGAAGGCACCTACACTGCGGACAACTACGTCGTATCCGCCTTCACCCGCTTTCAGCCCAACAATTACGAGGCCGTCCAGCAACGCCTGCCCGAAGTGCGCTTCGACGGCCTTCCCGTCGAGCTGGGTTCCGGCATCTATCACCGTTTCAACGCCAGCTTCGCCGTCCTGAGTGACGCCGAACCCACCAACGCCATCGTGGCGGGTCCCACGCTGACCACGGACCGCCTCGATGCTTATTATTCACTGACCCGCCCCTTCACACCCCGTGAATGGCTTTCCATCAAACCCGTGATTGGTGCACGCTTCACTTACTACGACCAGGCTCAGGCAGGTCGTGATGACTACGCCCGCATGCTTGGCGAAATCGGTTTTGATGCCGAACTCCACGCCAACGCCACCTACGATTATAAAAACGAGACATGGGGCATCGACGGCCTGCGTCACGAAGTCACCCCTTACGTTTCCTACCGCTACATTCCGCAGGCCGACAAAGGCCAGCGCTACATTCCGCCGATCGACCGCGACACCTTCACCACCTACCTGCAACCGCTCGGTCTTGGTGATCGTCGCGACATTGATACGCTCAAAGCAACCAACACCCTCCGTATCGGCTTGGACAACGCACTCCAAACACGCGACAAAACCTACGGTTCGCGCAATCTCGTGGAGTTAAATGCCGCCACCGACTGGAGCTTGGACCCGCAGGGGGCAGCCAGGTTTTCGGCCATCCAGACCGAACTCTTGATCAAGCCCGCCAATTGGATTCAGTTCGACCTCTATCAGAACATCACGCCCGATGACATGCGCCTGCGTGAACTGAACGCCGGCGTGACTTTCCGTGACGCCAATCTCTGGTCCTTGCGCCTGGGCTCCGATTATCTCGAACGCAGCACCTATCAATCCTACGCCGGCGCCCTGCCCGTGCCTGTCAACGGCCTTCAACAATACACCGCCGAACTCCACTACTTCCTCAATGAAGTTTACGAAGCTATCGGCATGGTCGCCTACGACTCCCAGAAAAGCCGCTTCACCCGGCAAGATTACGGCCTGCGCCAGAACATCCGCAATGTCTGGTTTATCAGCTATCTCCTGTCTTTCAGCGAAGGCGATTCTCGTGAGAGCTCCGTTGGCTTCAGCATAAAGGTCGAGCTGGCCAAGTTCTAAACCCCGCGCCTGATGGACGATGTCCGCCGCTCCCCCGCAGCCAGCCAAGGCCGCGTCTATCTCGCGCTTCTCGCTGCGCTCCGTCCGCACATTGCTACGGACCGCAATCTACCCGCGCGTCTTCAACAACTGCTTGCCCGTGAAAAACGCTTTGGCAGCCGTGACCGGCGTTTATATCGCGAGCTCCTTTACACGGCACTCCGGCACCTTCCCTGGATAGAGTCTGCTCTCGCCGTGTCCGAGGACAAAGCCATCCGGTCCACCGCATGGCTTTCCTCCCAAACGCCAGCCACCCGCGTCTTTCGTGACGAATGGACCTCAGGCTGGCCGGCTCTGCCCGATTCGGTCGCAGCCAAAGCCGCGCATTTGGGCGTCGATGCCTCGGCGCTCATACCCGCTTGGTTTGGCGAACACTGTCCTGCGTCGCTCGTTGCACCCGAAGTCGATGTCATCAACACCCGCGCTCCACTCTGGGTTCGGCTGCAAACCGACGATCCGGCACCCGTGTTCGCCGAGTTTGCCGAGCGAAACTGGCCTGTTCGTCCTTCGGCGGTGCTCCCCTCGGCGTTCGAGGTTTTGACCGAGGCCGACCTCACCACGAGCAACTCCTATCAGAACGGCCTCATTGATATTCAAGATCTCGGCTCTCAGCTTTTGCTTCACCACGCAGGCACGCTCCCGGACGGTCGCTGGCTGGACGCCTGCGCCGGAGCCGGCGGGAAAACCCTGCAACTCGCCCGCCTCATCGGATCGAATGGCCGCGTGGATGCATACGATATCCGCCATGCTGCCCTCGATGAACTCGGCGAACGAGCTCGCCGCGCCCGTCTGGCCAATATCCGCATCCGCTCCTCAGCGCCCGCTTCCACCGAGCTTTACGATGGCGTCCTCGTGGATGCACCATGCAGCGGCACCGGCACTTGGAGACGCGCCCCCCACCTAAAATGGTGCACCACGCCCGCGACCATCGCACAAGCCGCGCTTCTCCAACATGAATTGCTCGCACGTTTCGCCCGCCATGTTCGCCCCGGAGGTTTGCTCGTCTACGCCACCTGCTCGCTCAGCCACTGCGAAAACGAGGATATCGTGTCCGGCTTCCTGAGTGCGCATTCCGACTTCATGGCGCTTTCAGAGGTTCCTGCGCGCACCCTGCTTCCATCCGCGCATAATACGGACGGCTATTACGTCGCCCCGCTGCGCCGGCGTTAGTTTTTCATTGCCGCGCACCGTCCGCCGCCAACCATCTCCCAACCGTGGTTCCCGACGCAGATTACCGTATCAAGCTTCCGGTCTTTGAAGGCCCCCTCGATCTCCTGCTTTTTCTCATAAAGAAAAACGAGATCGGCATCTACGACATCAACATCGAATCGGTCACCCGCCAATACATCGACGTGTTGCATTCCATGCAGCAGCTCGATCTGGAGATCGCCGGCGAATTCTTCGTCATGGCTGCCACGTTGATGGAAATCAAAAGCCGCATGCTCCTGCCCCGCGGCCAGGCCGCCGTCGACCCCGATGCCGGTGAAGACGAGATGGATCCTCGCTGGGAGCTCGTCCACCAACTTCTTCAGTATAAAAAATTCAAGGAAGCCGCCTCCAAGCTCGACGAGCTCGCCATTTTTCAACGGGACCTGCTTGCACGCCACGTGCCCGCACTGGCCGACCACGATTCCGACCGTCCACTTAAAAACGGCGATCGTATCGAGCTCTGGAATGCGTTCAACATCGTGCTCCGTCGCCTCGCCGAAAAACTGGTCGTCGGTCAGATTCAAGACGAGCAGATCACCGTCTCCGACAAGATGGAGGAGCTCCTGGAGCTCACTCGCACCCGCAAAACATTCATTTTTTCAGAACTTTTCACCGGGCCGATCACGGTGCGTGTGCTGGTGGCGACCTTCCTGGCCGTGCTTGAACTCACGCGCCTCGGCAAGCTGCGCGTGCGGCAGGACGAGGCATTTACCGATATCGTTTGCGACGTCCGCGAAGATGAGCCCGTCAAAATCGAAAACCCGCTTGAAACACCAGCCGAAGCCAGCACGTTTTCCTCGTGAGCCAAAAACCGACCAAATCCACGCATAAAGCCCCCAAAGGGACCGCCGGCTTGCTCGGAGTCGGCTTGGACAACACCGACGGCCACAAACGCATCACCAAAGGCGATCAATTCATTCTCGTTGGCGGCTCCGATGAAACCCACGGACGCATGACCGAGACCACGCTAAAGACATTTGAAGAGCTGAAGCGCCGCGACAAGCACCTCGAAACCATCGATCCGCGCGAACTCGCCGAGATCGTCCACAACTCAACCCCCCGATAACCCCATGAGTGATAACTCCGACTACCGCCCTATCCCTGGCCAGACCCCGCTTAAGCTTCCGCCCAAGCCCGAACCTGTTGCGCCCGTTCAAGCAGACTCATCCCCCCCTGACGAAGAGATCATATCCTCTCCCTCCAAACCCGCCATCTCTCCCTCGGTCGTCAAATTGCCCTCAGCCCCTAAATTCGTTTCCCCGATGCCAAAAATCGAGGAATCCGATTCTGACATTCCCGCCTTTCTGCCCGTCGTTGCCGGCATCGCGGCAGTCGTCACGCTAGCCTTTTCCGTCCTCATTTACCTGAAACGCTGATATCCAATGTCCGATAAAATCGCCCACCTCAACTCCGATACCTTCAAAACGGCCATCGCCTCTCCGGCCCCCGTCCTCGTGGACTTTTGGGCCCCTTGGTGCGGGCCCTGCAAAGCCATCGCCCCAATCCTTGAAGAGCTCGCCACCGAGCTCGATGGGAAGGTGACGATCACAAAGGTCAACGTGGACGACAACGATACCATCGCCGCCGAATACGGTGTTCGAGCCATTCCGACGATGCTGCTCTTCAAGGGCGGCGCGCTTGTCGAAACCCTCGTCGGCATGATGCCCAAGGCTGCCCTCAAGGAAAAGCTGCTCGCAAAGATCTGAGCAGTCTCACGAAATTCAGCCCAACTGGAGATTTTTATCTTCAGCAAACCCGCCACTTCACAGTGGCGGGTTTTTTATTACCCAAATAAAAGTCCGGCGGAAAACAATACCGCGTAAAGAGCCAGATACAGACCGGTTGATCCGAGCAAGTCTATCAACTCGGACGGAGTGCGGGCGCGGTTTAATCTTCGTGTCTGCAAAACCCCGGCGGTCATTGTTGCCGCCAATACGGCGACGACCACCGGCATTCTCCAGCCGTGCCCCCCCACAATCAGCACCGCCAAGAAGGCCACAATGTGCCCGCAAACAAATTGGCCGCGGGAAAACCGGCGGCCAAAACGGACAGCCAGTGTGCGCTTGCCGGCCTTCGCATCGGTTTCAACGTCACGGTAGTTATTCACCACAAGAATATTGGTTGCCAATGCACCAATACCGGCACCGATCACCAATACTTCGCCGGTCACCAACCCGGTTTGCACAAAATAAGTGGCGCTCACCGCGACGAGCCCAAAAAAGACAAAAACAAACACATCGCCCAATCCGTTATAGCCCAACGGATAGGGACCTCCAGTGTAGGCGATTCCACATGCGATGCTCGCCACGCCAATGACCAGCAAAGGCCACCCCCCGTAGCTCAACAGCGTCAGTCCGGCAAGAAAAGCGCTCACGAACACAGCAATCATCACCCGTTTCATAACAACCGGCTTCACAAGTCCGGCCGCCACAGCCCGACGAGGACCTACTCGTTCAGCAGTGTCCGCTCCCTTGATGAAATCGTAGTAGTCGTTCGCAAAATTGGTCCCAATCTGAATCAACAAGGCGAAGACGAGACAGGCGAGGGCTGCCGGCGCGTCAAGCAACTCATCGCGCAAGGCCAGAGCCGAGGCGACCAACACAGGAGCAACCGCCGCCGGCAAGGTGCGCGGTCGGGCGGCATCCATCCAAATCAACCATGCCGCTTGACGATCCCGTGGTCCCATGAGTTCACGTGCCCAACGGTTTGTTTCGTTTTTTCCTGTTAAGCTTCACTAGGCGGCGGTTGGTCATGGCGCTAAATATCACTGGACCGGTCGCAATCACTGCGGCCAGCAATACGAGTTTTGCCGGCACGCCGCCGGCAAGCAGCCGGGAGAAAAGCACTTCAAGTGCCGCAAAAACCATGAGAAAAAATCCCGGGGAAGGTATCAATAAATTCAACACCCAGATGGTAACGCAGGCAAACACCGCGGCCTGCCATCCCAGCAAACCAAAACTGAGACCAAGAATAAAAAAAACCGGGGCCACCAATGTGAGCCGGTGTTGAAAGCGAATCGTCTGAATGGCAACCGCCGTCAAAAGCACCACACACTGGATGCCGAAAATAAGATCCCCTGTATTTCTTGGCGCGTCCGGCTGCACATCAAAGCAAACAAAACATATTCCGATGCTCCCAGTCACCGCGCGCGAAAAATCAATCCAGTTGCGCGGCTTCACGAGCTCATCACGCAGCCGAAGGGATATGTCCCTGGCGTCCCTCAGATCCTTGTCGGTCGGTGCGTGGCGAGGAGACAACGGGATGACCTTGACCCCCAAACGAAGCCACTGCCTGGGAAACCAGAGCAAAACAACCGCAATGGGAAGCAGCCAAAAATTAACGATCACGTGTGATTATAAAATGTCCTGTCCATCAACGCGTTTCAATGTCCGATGTCAAAGTATCATCCCAGCCGCCACGGTGGCGTTGGTGAATTCGTCAACAAGGATGAAACTGCCGGTGCTGCGATTGCGTTGATAAGGATCGCAAATGAGCGGGGTCGCCGACCTCAGTAAAATGCGGCCGATGTCGTTCATACCAATGTCGATATCACCTTCCGCTTTGTGCAGTGTGTTGATGTTTATCTTATAGCGAACCGCCTTGAGCACGCATTTCGACTCACGTGTCGTGTGCCGAATGATGTATTTGCCGCCGGGCTGAAGTTTTTTCTCCGAAAACCAGCAGATCATCGCCTCAATATCCTGGGTAACATGTGGCGGATTGTTGGTCTTTGTAATGGTATCCCCGCGTGAAACATCAATCTCGTCTTCCAAAGTCACCACAACGGACATGGGAGCGAATGCCTCAGCCAGCTCGCCATCCGGACCGTGAAGAGATTTGATGGTCGAAGTAAGGCCCGAGGGCTGTGCAATGATTTCATCACCGGGCTTGAATACGCCGCCAGCCACGCGACCGGCAAACCCGCGGAAGTCGTGATGCTCATCGTTGTTGGGGCGGATAACAGTCTGCACCGGCAAACGCGCGTCGATATGGTTCGCGTCGCTGCCAATGTAAACGGTCTCCAGGGTATAGAGCAACGGGCTGCCTTGATACCATGGCATGTTGACGGAACGATCCACGACATTATCCCCGTGCAAGGCGCTGATGGGGATGAACTTGACATCAGGAATCTCCAAGCGGGACGCGAACTCGGTATAGGTGGCTACGATCTCGTTAAAGCGAGCCTCAGACCAATCAACCAAGTCCATCTTGTTGACGCATACCACCACATGGGGAATGCGCAGCAACGACGCGATGAATGAATGCCGGCAAGTCTGCTCGATGACACCTTTGCGCGCATCGATGAGAATGATGGCGAGGTTGGCAGTCGAGGCGCCGGTCACCATGTTGCGCGTGTATTGGATATGGCCGGGAGTATCCGCCACGATGAACTTGCGACGCGGGGTCGCAAAGTATCTGTAAGCGACGTCAATGGTGATGCCCTGTTCACGTTCGGCTCGGAGACCGTCGGTAAGCAGTGAAAGGTTCAGGTGCTCCTCGCCACGCTTCTCGGTCGCCTGCTCGATGGCTTCCAATTGGTCGTCAAAGATGGCTTTGGAATCATAGAGCAAACGGCCGATCAAAGTTGATTTGCCGTCGTCAACGCTGCCTGCCGTCGTGAAACGGAGCAGGTCCATGGAAAGGTAATGCTGGTCGGTGTGTGACATGTGAGCTGAAAGTCTGGAGATGAATTCGGAGCGTTAACCGGCTTAGAAATAACCCGCCTTTTTGCGGTCTTCCATGGCAGTTTCGGAGCGTTTGTCATCGGCACGGGTGCCGCGTTCGGTCTGTCGGGCGGAAGCGACCTCTTGAATGACTTCGCCAAGATTCGACGCGTCGGACTCCACGGCACCCGTGCAGGTGCTGTCACCTACCGTGCGGTAACGCACGCGCTTGGTCTCGTAGTGTTCACCATCAAGCAGCGTGATGTGCGGCGACTTCGCGAGCAGGACACCGTTGCGATTCACGACCTCACGGTCGTGGCTGAAGTAGATCGACGGGATGGCGAGGTTTTCACGGGCGATGTATTGCCAAACGTCCATTTCCGTCCAGTTGGAAAGCGGGAATACGCGGAAGTGTTCGCCTACGTTTTTACGGCCATTGAAAAGATTCCAGAGCTCGGGGCGCTGGTTCTTTGGGTCCCACTGGCCAAACTCGTCGCGGTGCGAAAAGAACCGTTCCTTTGCCCTAGCTTTTTCTTCGTCACGGCGGGCGCCACCGAGGCACGCGTCGAAACGGAACTCCTCGATCGTGTCCAAGAGCGTGATCGTCTGGAGACCGTTGCGCGAAGGATTCGGACCCTTTTCCTCTTGGGCGCGGCCGGCTTTGATGGAATCGGCAACGTAACGGACGATCAGACGACCACCCGTCTCGTTGGCGAGATAATCGCGAAAAGCGATCGTCTCGTCGAAATTATGCCCGGTGTCCACATGCACGAGAGGGAAAGGATACTTCGCCGGGGCAAAGGCTTTTTGCGCGAGGCGCACCATGACGATGGAGTCCTTGCCTCCCGAAAAAAGCAGCGCAGGCCGCTCAAACTGGGCGGCGACTTCCCGCATGACAAAAATGGCCTCATGCTCAAGTTGAGCGAGGTGCGTGAGATTATAAGAACTCATGACTGGAATTGGATAAGGGGAAACACAGCGGAGTGCAGGCGGACCAACGAGGCCTCGGCCGTCTCGGCCTCAGTCTGGATGGTCAACGCTCCGTCTTCAGAAACAGGAACCTCAAAAGAAGAATCGCGACCGGTAAATTGCTTGACGCCGCCTGCGCTGGCTTTGGCGTAAAGTCCCTTGGGATCGCGGCGGGCGCACGTATCAAACGACGCCGCCACGTAAACTTCACTAAAATCGGCATCACCAATGATGCTGCGTGCCAGCTGGCGGTGGGATCGCTGCGGAGTGATGAAGGCACAAATCACCACTATACCAGCCTCAACAAAGAGCTTGGACACCTCCGCAATGCGGCGAATATTTTCCGAGCGATCAGCATCGGTGAAACCGAGATCCCGATTGAGCCCCGTGCGGACATTATCGCCGTCGAGCAAATGCGTGGCCACACCCTCAGCGTGCAGACGGCGCTCCAATGCAATCGCCAGTGTGCTCTTGCCGGAACCCGATAACCCATAGAGCCAGATCACCCGTCCGCGCTGCTGCAGGCGGGCTTCTTTTTCGGCCCTTCCAAGCACGCGGTCAAAAATAGGATATAAGTGGGTGTCTGCCATCTCGTCGTTTAATGTTTAGTAAGTTGATAAACTTTTATTGTTACAGAAGTCGCGCAAGCCTAAAACTTTGATTTCCCGTAGAATCAAGGCTTAACCCGATCCCCATCAGGGATATTCAATTCCTTTTCCAACTCCCTGATTCGCTCAAGCACCACATCTGCCATGGCTGTTTCGATCTGGTATTGGGTAAAATGCCCTAAATCCCGTGGCTTGGGGAGTGCCGGATAGATTTTTTTCAGCCAAAGATAGGCATCTCGTTTGCGGCCCATCCGCTTAAGCAGTTCACCGTAGATGCGCTCTGTAAAATAAGGAGCTCCCGGCTGAAGGGCCGCCATGTGATAAGACTCGGCCGCGGCGGCGATATCCTTCGCGCGGTTCAACTGAATGTTCGCCTGGCAAACATAGATGGCCACCGAGTGAGGATTATAAACCAAACCCTCTTTCAGCAGCCGCAACGCAATCGCCGACTGCTCGCGATCAAAACGCTGCTGCTCGACCTCTGAAACAACCTTGTAGCCGCCCGCCTCAATAATCCGCCATTGAGGCATATCATACGCGATCATGTTGGCGCCGTTGATCCAAAAAAACTGGGGACGCGGATCAATCGCTGTAACCAGTTTGATTAATGTCTGTGTCGCCGGCAAATTCGAGTCGCTCCATACCACGTTCGCGCGAATCCAAAAGAAATCCGCCACGATCGCACGAAAGCCGCCGAGCAGGCCGACCGTCACCCCCTGCCCCAGCGCACTCTGAATGGACTCCAGCCTGAGCGCCGGTTGCTCGGCGCGCACTGCTTGCCATGCGGGGTTTTCAAGCGGGCGCGTGACAACGCCGGCCACCGCCAGCACAGCGACCACCACAAGGGGCGGGCGCAGCCCGCGAAGATCAATCGCGCTAAATCTCACGGTTTCGAAAGCTATAAACCGCCAGCACGCCAACCACGCCGATGTAGATGAGTGCGTAACCCGCGACATGCAGGACCACCACATAATCCAGTCCAACCCCGGCCCCGACCCGGTCGGTAACATTGAATAATTGAAAGTTCGGGAAAACCAATCCGAGCAACCGCACTCCGGCCTGCAACGGCAGAGAACCGACATGCTGATAGGCGTCACGTGCGAGATATTGTAAGTGACAAACCACGAGCACGAAAAAGCCCATGATCACCGTGAACAGATTCGTATTGGAGTAAGTCGCCACCACCAGCGTCAACGCCGCCAGCACGCCAAACTTCAACCATTGAAGGCCGCCCGCGATGAACACGTCACCGTAGTGAATGATACGCCCGTGTTCAAACGCCTCCGGATGCGCCATCATCAATGATGTCTCCCTCGAAAACAACAACGCCGCCAACAACAGGATCGTCACCATGCAAAATGCGCCGACCACCGCGAACACCCCCAGAAACTTCCCAAAGATGAATTCAGTGCGCCAGATCGGTTTCGCCAGAATCGTCAGCGCCGTGCGATTTTCGATTTCGCTGAAAAACAACTGCGCCGTCGCCGTGATCGTGAGCGTGGATCCAAAAAACACCAACGCACCAAAACCGAAGTCCGAGATAAACTTCAGCTCCGACGATCCAAAATTAAACTCCCGAAAAAGCTGCGCGCTCACCACGAGACCTACGGAAAGCAACAGCAACAGACCGAAAAGTTTCTGCCTCACCGCCTCCAAAAATGTGTTGCCCGCCACCACCAGCAATCGCTGCAACGAAAACGGCACCTTGGCCTGTCCGGAATAGTTGCTCATTTTATTTCTCCTTTTCCCGCACCGGCGCCAGGCCGCGAAACCTTGGCCAAAAACAACTGATCCAGGCGGGCGCGCGGCTGCTCGACGTCCGCCAGCGAGTGCCCACGTTCGGCAAGCCATGCCCGCAATGCCTCGATTTCCGACGGCGGCAACGTGTCTACAATCAAAGCCTGCCGGTCTTTTTGCCCCACCAACTCCGCAACCCGCCCCTCCAAAATCAATTTACCATGATCAAGAATCGCCACGCGGTCGCAGATATCCTCGATTTGGGCGAGCAAGTGCGAGGTGATGAGCACTGTTTTTCCCTGAGCCTTCAACCGCAGGATAAGCTCGGAAATTTCCGCCGAGCCGACCGGATCCACCCCAGCGGTAGGCTCGTCTAAAATAATCAGCCGCGGATCATGCACCAGTGCCTGCGCCAGTCCGATACGCTGGAGCATTCCCTTGGAATAGGTTCCCACGCGCCGGGAAGCCGCCGCGCCCAACCCCACCCACTCGATCACCTCGCGCACCCGCGCCTCGCGGCGTTCACGAGGCACACCGCAAATGCGTGCATAGAAACGGACCAGCTCGGTGCCGCTCAAATAACGATAAAAATACGGCGCCTCCGGCAGATAACCGACGTTAAGCCGTGATCCCACCTGATGACTCGCCATCCCGAACACCCGGCATTCACCGGCTGTCGGCTTCAGCAAGCCAAGGATTATCTTGATCGTAGTGCTCTTGCCGGAACCATTGGGACCGAGAAGCCCAAAGACTTCGCCCTCGGGAATGCACAAGTCCAGATGATCGACGGCCCTCAATTTTACCCCGCGCAATCCCACCGTGAAGTCCTTGACCAGTCCTTGAATTTTGATTGCGGGATCTAGCGTATTCATCGGATGACAAACCCTTGAAATTGAGCGGGACGCAAAGCCGACACCCGCTCGGTTCCCTTAATATACCCATGCATACGCTCTTGGATGGCAGCTATAAATGCAGTGAGTTCCTTGGAATCCCCCTCTGCTTCCACCTGCACGCGTCCGTCGGCCAAGTTTTTCACACAACCGGCCACTTCGAACTCCTTGGCCACCTGCAATACAGTGTAGCGGAATCCCACTCCCTGCACCATGCCTGTAAAATAGACGATTTCGTAATGCGCTTCGGCCATGGATAAAGAGTCAGATTAACAATCCGGCCTGCTCCGGTTCAATCCACAAAATCCCCGTAATCCTTCCATCTCCAGTCCTGCCGGCAAGCTCTTGGCAAAACTGGAATTTGATTTGCTTTTTGTCCGCTGGAAAGCAACGTGCAACTCAAGGTCCCCAAGACCTCCAAACGAATGAGCAATTTCGAAACTGACGGCCCCTCGGACAATGACTGGGATGATCGCGGTGAGCTTGCTTGGAACGAATTTGATTGGGAAAAATATCTGCGCGAGCAGGACGATGTAATTCATCGCTACCTCGCCTATTACGAAAAGCTTCACAGTCATCCGGATCGGATTGATGAAGTCGCCCACATGATGGGATGGGATGAAGAATCCTGGAGCAGCGACTCCGCCGAAAGCAGTCCTGCCCGGGAAACAGGCGTGTCCGACTCGGACAACGATACTGGCGCAGCCGACATGGGCGATTACAGCACGGAGCCTTATACCCTGCACAAGAATCCGATCTTCATCGCGACCAAGGCAATTTATCTGACGATCAAACGGTCATGGGAACGCATTGCCCCCGACGCGGAGAAGGTCCCCCAACCGCTGGCAATTTCGATGCACGCCTCCATCTATCGAGGCGAGGAGCAAGCCATGCTCGCGATTCAAGCGCTCGACTTCGGCGATTACGCCATGGCCATCAGTCTCTTCAAGCGCGCTCTGCGCGAACTCAACCAATCCTTCGCCCACCTTGGAGCGCCGATCGTGGCTACCCTGCCCGCCGTGACTCGCTTTCGCGACGATGCGCTCCCCCGCTTGTTCGACCTTCGTGAAATCTGGCTGCGTGTGATGACCGAATGCCGTGACGAGCTCGAGCGTCCGGTCGAGGACGACGAAGAAGAGTGAGACTCGCCACCTGCTGCGACACTCATTGGGCGGCGAAAAAAATTCCCGTCAGGAGTCATTTCCACAAGAAATGACCTTGCACTTTGCAAAGCGGGACTTTGTTTCAAGCGGACTGTCCCGGAGAGGTGGCTGAGTGGTCGAAAGCAGCGCTTTGCTAAAGCGCCGTAGGTGTAAAAGCCTACCGGGGGTTCGAATCCCCCCCTCTCCGCCAGTTTTGAGTTTGAATGAAATGTGCCCGACACAAAAAAGAGCGGCCCACTAGGAATCCGCCCTTTATTTATCATCCATCGCAGACACCGGTGGTCGCCTACCCAATCAGTTTTTCGTAAGCCACAGCATCGAGCATAGCTGCGGTGGCGGCGGGATCAGCCAGCTTAAGTTTGAGTATCCAGCCACCTTCATAAGGCGATTGATTCACCGTTTCGGGCGCGGCATCGAGTGCAGCATTCACTTCGATCACCGTGCCGGCTACCGGCAGATACAGGTCGGAAGCGGCTTTCACCGACTCGACAACCCCGAAGGTCTGGCCCGCGGCAAACACGGTCCCGACTTTGGGCAATTGCACATAGGTGATGTCGCCAAGACTGTTCTGGGCGTAATCAGTGATGCCAACCAAAGCCGTGCCGTCACCGGCGGGCTTCAACCATTCATGGGATTTGGCGTAACGGAGATCCGAAGGAACACTGCTCATGAGGATTTTTTTAATTCAACGAAAGGCGGTTTGACGAGTTGCAATTGAATCAACGTGCCGCGGATGTCCACCGCAAGCGGTGCCAAAGCCGCTTCACGCGCAATGAGGGCCGAGCCGATTGCTTCATTGATGATTGGCGAGAGCGTGCCGGACAAAACACGGCCCACGATGGACCCGTTGGCTCCAAGAACCGGCGTTTCCGCACGCACGATACGACGGTCACTTGTCTTGAAAAAGACGACCTTTTGGGCTGCTCCGTTGGTTTTTTCAGCAACCAGAGCAGCGTGACCGTTGAAGTTGGCTTTGTCCAATTTCACAGTCCACCCGAGACCCGCAGTAAGCGGCGAGATATCGGCGGTGATTTCGTGCCCATAGAGAGGGTAACCGGCCTCAAGGCGAAGGCTGTCGCGTGCCCCCAGTCCGGCGAGCTCAAGGCCATGGGTGGCACCGGCCTTCAAGAGAGCTTCCGCCAAACCCACGGCTTCATCCTTGGCATGATAGAGCTCAAATCCGTCTTCACCCGTATAGCCGGTGCGACTGATGATACACTGCACACCGGCGACCGTGCCCTCAGCAAAGTGATAATACTTGATCGCATCGAGCTTGGCGCCGGTGAGGGATTGCACGATAGCCACGGCCTTGGGACCCTGAATGGCGAGCAGCGCATAATCCTCCGAACGATCCGTCACGGTCACGGCGAAACCCTTGGCCTGCTCGCGGAGCCAGACGAGGTCTTTGTCGATGTTACCCGCGTTAATGCAGAGAAAATAGTCATCAGGAGCGCGCATGTAGACGAGAAGGTCGTCCACGACACCACCGGTCGGATAACACATGGGCGAATACAGGATCCGTCCGGGGAATAGTTTCGTGACATCGTTTGTCACGAGTTGATCGAGAAATCGGGCCGCATCAGGCCCGCGCACATCGACTTCCCCCATGTGACTCACATCAAACAATCCCGCCGCGTTACGCACGGCTTTGTGCTCCTCGAGAATAGACCGGTATTGGACCGGCATTTCCCAACCGGCGAAATCCACCAGCCGGCCTCCGTGGGCTGCGTGAAAATCCCGCAGCGGCGTTCGTTTCAATTCACTCATGCGGGCCAGACTAGGCTCCGGCGAGCCGCTGTGCGCAAGCCACTTCGCGCACATGCGGCTAAATTGCCAACAAACGCCCGCTCAGCGGGCGTAAAACTTAACAATCTGATCGACGATATACTTGTGATCCTGGGGAGTGATCTGCTTGGCGGCCAGCATCTCATCGGCTTTGGCGATGCGGCTGGTCATTTCCTCGTATGGATCACCGAGGGCGTCGGCGGCAACGGCGGGTTTAAGCGCGACATTAATGTTATTCGGCGTCAAATCGGTCATGGCACCAAGGTCGTAATCCACGCCCCAACGCAGGAAATGCTTTTCGTATTCGTTGGCGACCGGCAGCACCACGATGGTCGAGTTTTCAAAACCGGCCTTGCGGAGTTCTATAGTCGCGGCACTGTCACGCGGGAGTTTGATCTTAAAGGGAGTCTTTCCGACTTCGATGCCATTGATGAGGCCCACGGCACCTTCAGGTGCTGATCGGACCACCACGGCTTGGGTGCGGCCTTTATCGATCACAGCGCAGCCAGAGGAAATTGAAAGGATAAGACCAGTCAGCAAAACTGGAACCAACAGTCGGAGTTTCATAGGGGATAAGTCCGGGGTGGACGATTAGAAGTATTTTTTGTGGTTCCGTCTGGTCAAGGTCAATCAGCGAAAAACCCAGTTTCACTTTAGATTCGTAAACGTGGGCGAAGACATACACTCGCCTTTCATGTTCTGGTTCGTCGTAGCCATCGTTTTCACGTTTTCGCTTTCGTTTGTCTGCTCACTCATGGAGGCACTCATCCTGAGCACCTCGGTCATCGAAATCGAAACACTCAAGAAGTCCCGACCCAAGCGCGGTCTCCTTTTGGAACAGTTCAAAGTGAGTCTGGATGAAACCATTTCGACCATCCTCACGCTCAACACGATCGCCATCACGCTCGGCTCGATTATCATCGGCGGTCTCGCCACCAAGATATTCGGCGAAGCTTCCCTCGGGACGGTCTCGGCGATTCTTACGCTCACCATTCTTATCTTTGCCGAGGTTTTGCCCAAAAATCTGGGCGTTTCCTACCGCCGGGCCCTGCAACCCCATATCGTCTATCCCCTCGCCTTCCTGCGCAATGCGCTGCGCCCGATCACCTATCTTTGTAATGTGGTCGTGCGTTTTTTCATACGCTCCCCCCAAACCCACCACACCTCCGATGAGGAAATCATTTTGCTCGCAGAACGGGGCGCATTGGAAGGATCCCTCACCAAGAACGAATCCACGCTTATCGCCAACGCGCTGGCCTTGGATAATGTAAGGGTGAGCGAAATCATGACGCCGCGTTCCGTGGTAACCGCGTTGCGCAAGCATGCCACCGTGGGTGAAGTGTTTTTGGAATTTCCCAATGTTCCCTTCGCCCGGATTCCCGTTTACGGCCGCAATTTGGATGAAATCACCGGCATCGTGCGCCGCCGAGACCTGCTAAAAGCCAAGGCTTCCAACCAGGATACGGAAACCGTCGAGAAGTTGATGCAGGAAATCCACTTCATCCCCGAAACGGTCACGGCCGCCAATGCGCTTCAGGTTTTCTTAAAAACCCATCAACAACTTCTGGTGGTCGTAGACGAGTTCGGCCTAACCGCCGGCGTCGTAACGATGGAAGACGTGATGGAACAACTGCTCGGCCGTGAGATCTTCGAGAAAGACGACTTGGCCGTGGACATGCGCGAGCTCGCTCGCGCCAAGCTGCAAAAGCAATCACGTCCCCGTAAGTCAGGCGACACCACCCCAACACCCCCTCCGCCACCTTCACTGCCCCCGAAAGGATAAGCTTCGCGCCGCCACCGCTTCTTTTCATTTTCCTGTATGTTTTTAGCTTATTGGGTTCATGACCTGAATCCGTTCATCTTCCGTTTTTCAGGGGATTTTGGCGTTCGCTATTATGGCGTGGCCTACCTGATGGGGTTTATCGGCGGGGCGCTTCTGCTTCATGCCTACGCGAAGGCCCGACGCTCCAAACTGCCTTCCGAACAAATCGCCGATCTTATCATCGCCATCGTCATCGGCGTGCTGGTGGGCGGACGCCTTGGCTCCTATCTGCTCTACGACGGCTGGGAAAGTTTCCGATCCGATCCACTTGGAATTTTCAAGGTCTGGAACGGCGGCATGGCCAGTCACGGTGGTTTTATTGGCGTAACCATCGCACTGATTTGGTTCAGCAGGAAACAACGCATCCCGTTCTTTCATCTTGCGGATTTGATCGTGTCGGTGGCGCCGCTTGGCCTGTTCTTCGGGCGCATCGCCAATTTCATCAATGGCGAACTGTGGGGGAAAATCTCCGTCGTGCCATGGGCGGTCATTTTCCCCCTAAGCGCACCGGAAGGCACCCCGGTTTCTGAAATCGCACCACGCCACCCTTCTCAACTTTACGAAGCGGGCCTGGAAGGCCTTCTGCTTTTGGCCTTCATGCAGTGGCGTTTCTGGAAAACCGACGTCGTCAGGCGGCATCCCGGGCGCATGGCCGGTGAATTCCTTGTCTCCTACGCCATTGTTCGCGTCATCGGTGAAATCTTCCGTGAACCTGATTCAGGCATCAATCTCATCTGGGGGTTGAGCCGGGGCACCTTTTATTCGGGATTTTTGATCATCGCGGGCCTCGTTCTCATTTTCAGGAAACCCGGCGCACCGCAGGAAAATCAGCCGAACTAAACACAAGGCTGCACGTCCACGCCTTCGCGTTTTAGCGCCTCGCGCACACTTTTAGCAAAGGAGACTGCGTGCGCCCCGTCACCATGCAGACAGAGTGTGTCAGCCATGACGGGCACCTTCGCACCACCAGCAATCTGCACGCGGCCTTCGCGCACCATGCAGAGCACTTGCTCAATCGCCTGCCGTTCATCGTCGATCAACGCACCGGGTTGGCTTCGGGGTGTCAGCAGCCCGTCACGTTGGTAGGTGCGATCGGCAAACACCTCGCCTTTTACCACGAGTCCTTGCGCGCGGCCCGCCCGCAAGAGTTCTCCGCCCGCCAATCCGTAGAGCGCCAGATTGCCATCCAGTCCGGCCACTGTCCGCGCAATCGCTTCCGCCACGGAGGCCGTCCGCGCCGCAAGATTGTAGAGCGCACCGTGGGGTTTGACATAACGCACCTCGACGTCTTCGTCCGTTGCGATTTTTTGAAGCATCCTCACCTGATTGTGCACCAACTCGACAATCTCATCCACTGAAAGCAAGAGCTCCCTGCGTCCGAAGTGGTCCCTGTCATAAAAGCCCGGATGCGCTCCGACGATTACACCATGTTGTCGCGCCATGCGCACCGCGATTCTCATGCTGGATTCGTCACCCGCATGCCCGCCGCAGGCAATGCTTGCCGATGTGATCAACACCATCAACTCGGCGTCATGCCCCGCGCCTTCGCCAAGATCGCAGTTGAGGTCGATGCGTGCCATTTCACCGGCGCAGCCGCGCCTCCACTCCGGCGCGGAATACCGCAATGGAGTGCTCTTCTTCGAGGTAAAGCTGCTGGGCCTCGGCCAGGGAAACTTCCACGAAATTGATCTTCACACCTGCTCTCGCCTGGGCAAGACGCGGCAAATCAACCGAGATTACATGGGCTATCTTGGGATATCCTCCAAGAGTCTGCCGGTCCGCCATCAAAACAATGGGGTGGCCGTCCAAAGGAACCTGCACTGACCCAAAACCAACTCCTTCGGATACGAGCTCCCTCGATTCTTTCAGTTTGAGAACATGCCCGTCCAGGCGAAGTCCCATACGGTCCGACCGGGAAGTAAGCCGAAAGGATTTGGTGGAAAACACCTGTCGGCTGACCGCCGAAAACCAGTCCCACTGCAGCCCGCGCACAAACCGCACGCTGATCTCATCCGTTGCACTGACACGAAATTCCATGGCCGCACTCCAGCCTTCCGTTGTGCCTGCCATCACGGACTGACGGGCAGCCAGACGATCTCCCGTCTGCAATGCACGACCTTCCACTCCACCGATTGCAGCGCGCAACAACGTTCCCGCACCGCCCAATACACGCGGAATCTCAAAACCACCGGCCACCGCCAGATAAACGCGCGCCCCACCGACAAGCCTCATCAGTGAAAGGATCTGTCCTGCGGTCACTTTCAGAGGTCTCCATCCCGCAACCCCTTCAACCGTGGCTCCCGTCACCGCAATCCAAGTGTCCCGCAAAAATTTAATCTCCGGTCCTATCAGGGCCGCCTCCAACACCGGTTCGTCCTCGGCATTGCCAAGGAGCAAGTTTGCAATGCGCGCCGACCGACGGTCCATCGCGCCTCCCACCGGAATACCGAGATTCTGCCATCCAGGGCGACCCAAGTCCTGCACCGTGGTCAACACTCCGGGCTTCAGCACTTCGATGACGCACGCCTGTTTCGAGGGCTTGGGGAAAGCGGTCGCCTTGGGTGCGGCCACCTCCTTGTTCCACTCCTTTTCCGTGATCGGTTTGAATTTCACGGTGTCTCCCGGAGACAATAACGTCGGCAAGCTTTCCTCTTCGGGACGAAACAGCCGCAACGACGTCCTGCCGATCAGCGACCATCCTCCCGGCGTGGCCAGCGGATAGACCCCCGTCTGCGTCGACCCGATTCCCACGCTGCCGGCCGGCACTTCGGTGCGTGGCGTCGGACGGCGCGGCATATGAAGTTTGGGCGGCAATCCGAGCAGATAAGGAAACCCCGGAGAAAACCCGAGTGCGGCCACGCGATAGGTGGTTGCGCTGTGAAGCTTGATCACCTCCGCCTCCTTCAATTTGGCGTGTTTGGCCACTTCCGCCAGATCGGGACCGTGATCACCACCGTAACAGACCGGCACCACCAATTCACGACCGCCCTTGTTCTTGCGTGTGCGGGCGGCGGCCGCCGCACCCTCTATCAAAACCATTATCCGGTCACTCGGTGAACCGGCACCCACCGGGACCCGTGCGGGATCATAGTGAACCGTGATCGTCGCGTAGGCGGGCACGATATCGGTCACCCCCGGCAACAACGCCTCCGCCAGCGCTTGGGCGATGCCCGTCGCTTTTTCCAAAGCGGCGATGTCCGTCTTCGAAGTGAAGCTTATGTGAATCGCGCCATCACCGAGGGGCGTAAGTTGCATGCAGGCATCTGAAGACATTAATGGCGACACCTCAAGACCGGCGCTTGCTGATTAACCGAATATGCGACGCCAAACATCCAGCTAGCCCTCAAAGTCGCTCCGCCCAACGCGGGGCGGTTCATAAACGATCCTAACTGTTCCGGCACGTGCACTGATAATTAAGAGGATTGGATTGCAGTCCCGACACTAATCCCGGAACTGTTTCCTTTGATGTTTTTGCGCTTCCTGCCTTCCCTGTCGGCCTCACTTGTCCTGCTGTGTTTCACAGGCTGTCGTGAGCAAAAAATAACGACCTATCGTGTGCCCAAGGAAAACCCGCCGGCGGTTTCCCCTCACGATGACATGGAGACCGCCGACACGACCGCACCGGCTTCGCCCGCTGCTGACGTCGGGCCGCTCACGTGGCAGGCTCCATCCTCATGGATCGCCAAGCCTCTCGGCGCCATGCGCAAAGGAAGTTTCCTTGTAAAAGAAGATGACGGCACGGAAGCCGATGTCTCCATCATCTCTTTCCCCGGCGCCGCCGGCGGACTGGCCGAAAACCTCAACCGGTGGCGCGGTCAGGTTAAATTGCCACCTCTTTCCGCCGAAGAGCTTTCAAACGCCAGCACTGAACTCTCCGTCAATAATCTGAAGTTCACTGTCGTTGATTTTTCCGGCCAAGGCTCCACCGGCCCGACCCGTATCCTCGGTGCCGTGCTTTCTCTCGGCGACGAGACTTACTTCTTCAAACTGATCGGCCCTGCAGCACTCGCGGAAAAAGCCCGGCCGGATTTCATCGCCTTCCTCAAAACCGTAAAAAACCGCTGAGCCATGCGCGATACCTGGGATTCTTTCGTGAAGTTTTTCGTCTCGCTTAAGCTCACCGTCGCACTGCTCGCGCTGTCGATCATCCTGATCTTCGCCGCGACGCTCGACCAGGTCCACCTGGGTGTCTGGGCCGTGCAGGAAAAATATTTCCGCACCTTCTTCGTCCTCTGGAACGTCAAAGGCTTCCCCGTCCCTGTTTTCCCCGGAGGCTACTTTATCGGCGGACTGCTGCTCATCAACCTGGTCTGCGCCCACGCCTATCGCTTCAGGTTGTCCTGGAAAAAATCCGGCATCTTCCTCACCCATCTCGGCCTGATTCTCCTTCTCGTCGGCGAGCTCCTCACCAGCCTCTGGCAACAGGAATACAAGCTGCAGCTCGATCAAGGCCAGACACGCAACTACTCCGAAAGCTATCGCGACAGCGAACTCGCCATCATCGACGCCTCGGATCCCAAGTGGGATGAGGTCGTTGCTATTCCCGAAAAACGCCTCGTCAACGGCGACCCCATTCAAGTCGCCAAGCTTCCTTTCCGCGTCGTGGTAAACACCTACTACCCGAACGCCACGATGCAGATGCGCGACCAGCTGCCCAACGCTCCGGCCGCTCCCGCCACGCGCGACATCGGCGCCCGCCTCGCACTCATTCCGATGGCGATTACCTACAAGCAGGACGAGACCAACCTTCCCGCCGCCGTCATCGAGCTCATCGGCCCCGAAGGTTCGCTCGGCACCTGGCTCGTATCGAGCATGCTCCAACCCCAGACCTTTGACTACGCCGGAAAAACCTGGCGCCTCGCCCTGCGTTTCAAGCGCAACTACCAGCCCTATTCGATCACGCTGCTGAAATTTTCCCATGACATTTACATGGGCTCCGACATCCCGAAAAATTTCTCCAGCAAAATTCATCTCCGCTCTGACGACGGCAAAACCGACCGCGACGTGCTCATCTACATGAACAACCCCCTGCGCTACGGAGGCATGACCTTTTACCAGCAGAGCTTCGCCAACAACGACCAGACGTCCATCCTCCAAGTCGTCCGTAACCCTAGCTGGATGCTGCCCTACCTCGCCTGCATCTTGATGGGGCTCGGTCTCGTCATCCAGTTCGGCCTCCATCTCTTCGGTTTCTTCGCCAAGCGCCGCAAGGCCGCATCGTCATGAAACGCCTAATTCACACCCTTACTTTTCTGCTCGGTGCGCTGCATTTCGGAGGCTCGCCGTTATACTCCCAAGCTTCGGCCGGCTTTGATTTCGATGCCTTCGGCAAACTGCCCGTCGTCGCCAACGGCCGCGTCAAGCCTCTCGACAGCGTCGCGCGCAACAGCCTGCTCCTTCTTCAAGGCCGCCAAAGCATCAAGACACCGTCTGGCGAATCGCTCACGCCCATCCGCTGGCTGCTCGACGTTTTTTTTCGCCCCGGAATCGCCGACACCTACCAAGACTTCGAGATCGTCCACCCGGACCTGCTCGATCTCTTCAATCTGAGCCCCGAAGATGGCGCCGGCAAAAAACGCTTCTCCTACAGTCAGCTCGAAGCCCATCTTCAGGAAGTAGACCGACAAGCCTCGCTCGCCGAATCCGTCGAAGGCCCCAATCGCAATTCCTACCAGCGCGCCGTCCTTAATCTTCGCGACCATATCATCCTCTATCAGCAGTTGAAGCACAGTCTCGTCATGCCCGACGGAGGCGACTTCCTGGGCACACTCACATACCTTCAGGATCACGCCGCCGCTGCCGTCGAAGCCGTGCGCGCCCGTGAAGACAAAAAGCCGCACGACGAAAAACTCGCCGCATTTGCCATTGAAACCGGTGGCAACTTTCTCCGCATGGAGCAAATCGGCAACCTCCTCGCCATCCCGCCGCTCGCCGGCGACGACACCAAGACCGGCTGGCAGAAAACAGGTCAGGCCCTTCTCGAAACGTTTCAAGCCGGCAGCGTAAACCCTTACGCGCTCACCTATGCCGGCCTCGCCCACGCCTGGGTGCAACAAAACCCGCAGACGTTTAACAAAATCCTCGGTCTCTATCGCGCCGAGTTGCAAAAGTCTTTTCCGTCTTCGCTCAAGAAAACCGACGTGGAAGTGCGTTTCAACGCCACCGCGCCCTTCTACTACAGCATGTATCTCTACGTGCTCGCGTTCCTTCTCGCGATCATTTCATGGCTCAAGTGGCCCCGTGTGCTCCAAAAAACGGCATTCTATCTCATCCTGCTCGCCTGGATCGCCACGACCGCCGGCATTATCACCCGCATGTGGCTGGAAGGCCGCCCGCCTGTAACCAACCTCTATTCATCCGCCCTCTTCGTCGGATGGGGATCGGTCGGTCTTTGCCTCATCTTGGAGCGTATCTATAAAAACGGCATCGGCAGTGTCACCGCCGGCCTCGCCGGTTTTTGCACCCTGCTCATCGCTCATCACCTGGCGCTGAGTGGCGATACACTCGAGATGATGCGCGCGGTGCTCGATTCCAACTTCTGGCTCGCAACGCATGTCGTCGTCGTCACGACCGGCTACGCGGCAACGTTCCTCTCCGGTTTCCTGGCCATCGTCTATATCGTGCGCGGCATGTTTACCCGTTCGCTCGACAAAGCCACCGCCGACGCCCTCGCCCGCATGGTTTACGGGATCGTGTGCTTCGCCACGCTTTTCAGTCTTGTAGGCACGATCCTTGGCGGCATCTGGGCCGACCAATCTTGGGGCCGCTTCTGGGGCTGGGACCCCAAGGAAAACGGCGCGCTCATCATCGTTATCTGGAACGCCATCATCCTCCACGCCCGGTGGGGCGGCCTCGTCCGCCAGCGCGGCCTCATGGTGCTCGCCGTCTTCGGCAACATTGTCACGAGCTGGAGCTGGTTCGGCGTGAACATGCTGGGGGTCGGCCTGCACAGCTATGGTTTTATGGACGCCGCCTTCTGGTGGCTCATCGCCTTCGTCGCCAGCCAGCTCACACTTATCGCCCTTGCCCAGTTTCCTCTGGAAAAATGGCTGAGCTTCCGTTCGGCGAAAAATACGGCCTGAAACCGGGTCCGCCCGCGTGTGCGCACGACTATTGACGAGCCCCCCTGCTTCGCCGATGAAGGTTGACCACATTCAATGAGCAACGGCAACGGTTCTGTCCAGGCGACCCCCACTCCGACGATCAAACCTACGGATCTTCGTGGCATCTTGAAATACGTTCCGCGTTTTCAGGGACAGATCTTCGTGCTCGCAATCGACGGCGCCATCGTTGCCGACGAAAATTTCGGCAACCTCCTCGTCGACATCGCCGTGCTCCGCAGCCTCGGCATCAAGGTCGTGCTCGTTCACGGCATCGGCCAGCAGATCGAGGAACTTTCCGCGACCCGCAAGATCGCCATCACCAACGCGGACGGCACCGGCGTGACCGACGCCGCCACCCTCGACCTCGCCATCCGCGCCTCCTCGCGGGTCTCCCATCTCATCCTCGAGGGGCTCACCCAAAATGCGCTCAAGTGCGCCATCACGAATTCCGTGCGCGCCCTCAACATCGGCATCCTCAAGGGCGTCGACCAGCAGTTCACCGGCAAGGTTGATCGCGTTGACAAGGACTTCATCACCCATCTCGTCGAAGCGGACATTCTTCCGATCATCCAACCCATCGGCTACGGGCCCGACGGACGCTCCCTGCGCATCAACTCCGACCTCCTCGCAGCCGAGGTGGCCGAGGCGCTCGGCGCGTCGAAGATCATTTATCTGACCCCTCAGGCCGGCTTGGAAATCAACGGCGAAATCAAGCGCGACATTGCTGTCGATACCCTCCGCGCGCTCCTGAAGGAACACCCCGAGCACCTGAGCGAACTCTCGCGCAGCAAGGCCATACACGCCGTGCGCGCCATCGAGACCGGCGTGCCGCGTGTCCATATCGTGGACGGCCGCACCTTTGACGGCCTGATCAACGAGATTTTCTCCAGCGAAGGCGTCGGCTCTCTCATCTACGCGAACGATTACCAGCAGATCCGCAAGGCCACCAAGCGTGACGTGCGCTTTCTCTACAATCTCACGCGCAACGCCGTGAAGCGGGAGGAGCTGCTCCACCGCACCCAGCAGGCTATCGAAAAAAATATAGACCAGTTCTACGTCTTCGAGATCGACGAGAACATCATCGCCTGCGTCACGCTCTACTTCTATCCGGACAAGCCTCAACTCGCGGAGATCGGCTCCCTCTACGTGCTGCCTTTTTACCACAACCGCGGCGTCGGTCGGAAAATGGTCGATTTCGCCTGCATGCGGGCAAAGGAAAAGGGAGTGGCTTCAGTCGTGGCTCTTTCCACCCAAAGCTACTCCTTCTTCACCTCCGTGATGGGTTTCGAGGAGGCCGAGAAAAACGTCCTCCCCGAAGCGCGGCTGAAGGCCTACGAGGAAAGCGGCCGCAATCCCAAGGTCATGGTCAAGCAGCTCTGAGCGTTTGCTCAGCCCTTCAATTCGACGATCAACTGGATCTCCGTCGTCGAGTTTTTAGGCAGACCGGCCACGGCCACGGCTGCGCGGGCATGTTTGCCGGCATCACCAAAGACCGCCACGAGCAGGTCGCTCGCGCCGTTGATCACCGCCGGACTGTCGGCGAAGCCGCTGACCGCGTTGACGAATCCATTCACCATGACGAT
Source organism: Rariglobus sp. (assembly GCA_035493815.1). Taxonomy (GTDB): domain Bacteria; phylum Verrucomicrobiota; class Verrucomicrobiia; order Opitutales; family Opitutaceae; genus Rariglobus. The sequence goes on along the minus strand of DATJHQ010000003.1, from coordinate 124,227 downwards.
GCGCGCCACGGAATCGAGCGAGCCCGTCGCCGCCTTGATGTTGGCGAGCGCGTTGAGCACGCAGACCTTGGCCGATTCGTAGGCGGTCTGAACGGTGTGTTCCTTCCCGACCTGTCCTTCATGGGTCATCTTGCCGTCGGCGATGCAGATCGTGCCGGCGCAGAATAACAGGTTTCCCGTGCGCACGGTCGGCACATAGTTGCCGGCGGCCGCCGCAGTGGCGGGAAGTTTAAGACCAAGTTCAGCGAGCTTTGCTTCGGGATTCATGAAAGAGGGTTTGAAAACGCAATCACGCGCGCGATGCAAGACGCAGCAGTCGCGCCGCGTTTTCTCCCAGCACGTTTTCAGCAATGACTTCCGGCATGGTCGCACGCGCCTGTGCCAAAAATCCGCCCATCGACTCGCTGTTCTCGTCGCGGGGGTAAAGATCGAGAGGATAATCGGTGCCCCACAACACTCTGTCCTCGCCGCAGGCCGACACGCCTTCTTCCAGCACTGTCTGCGCGTAAAGCAAGGGCGATGCAGCCGTGTCGAAATAGACATTTTGGGGCATTTTCACCGCATGCCGCCACCAGCGACCGCCCCAATGGGCCAGGATGAAGTTCACTTTGGGAAACGCCAAAGCCATCGCCATAAAGTCAATGAGTGGTGTCTCAACACGTCCGGGATAATTCCCGGTGGCTGGCGATGGATCGGTCACATGCAGATTGACGGGAAGACCGAGCTCGTCCGCCAGCGCCAGCACCGCCAGCCAGCGCGGATCATCCATCGCCACCCCCTGCGAGTGCGGCGAAAGTTCACCCAGCCCGCCCAAACCCTCGCCACGCGCGCGCCATATCTCGGTCAAGGCCGCCTCGCCCGCCGCCGGCTGCACCGAGGCAAACGCCGTCAACCGGTCCGGGTGAGCCCGGATGCACTCCGCGTAAAACCGGTTTTGCGCCACGCAGCTTTCGTGCGTCTCCCAATACCAACCGAGCAGCACCGCACGATCCACCTCCGCTTCATCCATCGTCTTAAGCAAATCGGTGACCGATGGAAACCGCTGCACCGGCCGGCCGTTTTTTCGTTTTCGGGTGCATAACGTCGCCCAATGCCGCTCGCCATGCGCCGCCGCCCAACCCGCGGGGTCGCGGTTCAAATCAGGCGGATACAGGTGGACATGCGCATCAATGACCGGCACGCGTGGAAAATCGTTCGTTGCGCCGTTCAGGGCAATCCGCAAGTCTCTCGCCCGACCAGCCATGTCCAAGATCATCCCGTTCAACTCCGCCGCCATGCCCGCCGAGGAGCCTGACTTTCAGTCACTCATCTCGGAGCTGCAGCATGCCACCGGCAGCGTGCTCGAGCCGAAAATGCTCGATGAACGGCCGATCTATGGAACGACCCTCTACCTCGCGACCTGTCCGCTCGACACCCGTTACGGTCCGTTTCGCGCCTACATCTTTCAGGATATCGTCGACAAGCACTACGTCATCGCGCTCGCGCACGGAGACATTTGTCAGGCCAAAACCCTCTACACACGGTTGCATTCCTCCTGTGTGACCAGTGAGACGCTGCGAGGCTGCGACTGCGATTGCGTTCAACAGCTCGAAGGAGCCTTCAAGGTCATCGCAGCCAAGGGCAAAGGCATCCTCTTCTATTTGATGCAGGAAGGCCGCGGAGTCGGTTTTGTCGGCAAGGCGCGCGACCGCATGCTCGTGCAGGCATCGCTCGATCAAATCTCGACCTTCCAAGCCTACGCCGCGATGGGTCTCAAAAAAGACCACCGCAACTACGAAAGCATTTCCCACATCTGCCACCTGCTCGGCATCACCGCTTCGTTCACCGTTCTCACCAACAACCCCGACAAGATCGACGCCCTCCGGGCACAGGGCATCACCGTCGCCGGCACCGAGACATTGGAAATCGAGCCCGGCCCTTTCAACCTCGCCTACCTCACCTCCAAGGCCGCCGGCGGGCACATCCTCAAGCGCCCGTCTGAAAGCGCCGTAAAGCGAGCCCTCCCGCCCGAGCCGGTCGTGCCTTTCAAGCCACACGCGCTGCCCGAGGCGCGCCGGTTCATTTACTCCGCCAGTTACTTTCTGCCGATGAATCCGGTGGACGACGACATCCTGCTCACGGAGTCGCAGTTCAAGGAGCTTTTTCACAAACAATCCATCGAGCGCTACATGGCCGGCCCGACCCCGCTTGTGCTCGGCTACCAACTCATCCGAGGCAACCGTTTCTTCGTCAGAATAGCCGCCTGCAATCTCACCGCTTTTAAAAAAGAAAATCCGAACGATCCCATCGTCGACCTGCTGACCACACCCTACTGGTTCCGCGTCCACGTTTACTACGACCTCGTCACGAACCACGATTTCGTCGTGCTCACCCACGGAAATCCAACGCCAAGCGACATTCCAGTTGTCCGCGTGCACAGTGAATCGATCTTCAACCGCTTCCCTCTTCGCACCACGGAAAACCGCGATAAGCTCAAGCAATCGGTCAAACACATCGTCACCTACGGCTCGGGCGCGATGCTTCTGCTTCACAACGACGGACGCGGCGCCGGCTTCGGCGCCCACGCGACCGACGCCATGATGGCCGACACCGGCCAGGCGCGCTCCTCCGACGATGCCTACCGTCAACTCGGCGTGGGCTACGACAGCCGCGACTACGACGCGTCCATCGTCCTGTTGAAGCACCACATCCCGAACGAAAAAATTCAAATGGTGATGAACTCGCCGGACAGTCTGGTGAAGAAACCCGAATACGCCGAGGCTCTCAACCGCCACCGCATCGACGTCGACCGGTGGATATTCCTAGACTGCGAGCCGTCCTGAAGTGGTTCAGGCGGGACCGGAAATTCCGAAAAGGCCATAGACCCGCTGCGTCCACGCCGAAGGCAACAGGGTGTCGAAGAGCAGCTTCACGTTGAGCGCGATGATCACTAGCGTGATGGTCCAGCCAAGCACCTTGATCCAAAGCGGATTTACAAACTCGCCCATTTTTGAGCGATCACTCGTGAACCGCATGAGCGGCCAGCAGGCGAAGCCCAGCTGCATGCTCAGACACACCTGGCTGGCCACGAGCAGCGCCGTGCTCTTGCTTTCGCCGAAAATACTGATGACCACCACCGCCGGCACAATTGCAATGCCCCGGGTAATGAGCCTTCGCAGCCACGGCCGCAGACGAATATTTAGAAACCCCTCCATCACGATCTGACCGGCCAGCGTGCCCGTAAGCGTGGAATTCTGACCCGCAGCCAGCAAGGCGATCGCGAAAAGCGTGCTCGCAAACGTAACACCCAGCACGCCGTCCATCAGGTGATAAGCCTCTTGGATCTCGCCCACGCCCTCGTGCCCGTTGCCGTGAAAAGAAGCCGCCGCGAGGATCAAAATGGCCGCGTTGATGAAGAGCGCGAACATCAGCGCGACCGTCGAGTCGATGGTCGCATATTTCACCGCCTCGCGCCGACCGACCGGTGTGCGCTCGAATTTGCGCGTCTGCACGATGGCGGAATGCAGATAGAGATTGTGCGGCATGACGGTCGCACCGATGATGCCGATGGCCACATAAAGCATCCCGGAATGTTTCAGGAGTTCCAGTCGCGGCATGAAACCGCTGAACACACCGCCCATATCGGGCTTGGCGACGATCATCTCGACGGCAAAACACACCGCGATGGTGGCGATCAGCGTGATGACCACCGCCTCGATGTAGCGAAATCCCTTCTTTTGCAGCAGCAGCACGACCAGCACGTCGGCCACCGTGATGATACAGCCCCACACCATGGGAATTCCGAAGAGCAACTGTAACGCGATGGCCGAGCCGATGACCTCCGCAAGGTCGCACGCCGCGATGGCCAGTTCGCAAAGAATCCATTGAAACCAGACCACGGGCGTCGAGTAGTGGTCGCGACAGGCCTGCGCGAGATCGCGCCCCGTGGCCACGCCCAGCTTGATGCACAAATGCTGGAGCAGGATCGCCATCAGATTCGAAATCAAGATGACGGAAAGCAGCGTATAGCCGAACTGCGCCCCGCCCGAGAGATCGGTGGCCCAGTTGCCCGGATCCATGTAACCGACCGAAACGAGAAAACCCGGCCCCGCGAACGCCAGGCACTTCCGCCATATCGAAGCTCCGGTGCCGGGAACCCCCACGGTGTTGTTCACCTCGGGAAGGGATGCGTTGAGTGCGTCGCGCCGCCAAACGCGGGGCGCGTCCGTCTTCGTGTTGTCTGGCAAAGGTGACATGATCGTTGATTACATGATTGATTAAAAAGAATAGGAGCGATCAGAACCGCCGTGATACGCCGACAAAGGGATTCCAATCGGGAGCGGCGCCCGTCACACCGATGTTCACGCCGGCGTCCAATTGCGTGTTTTCACCGATGCCATAGGTCAGTCCAAAATCCAGCAACCCGACCCAGTCGGTCCCACGTTCGGCGCTGATCTCGCTGTAAAACTCAACATAACCGGACAGTTCACCGACGATGCCATGCCCCACGGTAATCGTATTTACAAACGCCGCATGAGAGCCCGAGCCGCGGTCATTGTGCACGCAATCCACCTCCGTCATGGCGCCAAGATCCCAACCGCCCGGCAAGCTGACCGCCAAGGGAAAAATCACGCCGCCCTCGACTGATTGATTGCCCACACCGTCCTGACTGGTCGGAAACTTCACAAACGGCATGACACCAAAGGCCGTCGTCCCGCCATCGTTGCCCCAGAAGTTATGCTTCACCCGCACCGTCATGTCTCCAAAGCCGTCCTGACGCATCGCCGTGCCTGCCACGCGATCCTTGGTGCGAACCTGGTTATAGGTGCCGATCACCCACTGCACATCCGTGTTAGGAGTCAGCCCCGCCTTCAGGTTGACCGTCCCAAACGACCACATATTTGTGCGAGTATTGCCACCTCCGGATTTATCCCGGCCATGGGTGTAATTCGCCACATCCGTCTCGATTTGAAAGTGCCCTGCATCGACCGTGAACGGGCTTTCCGTGAGGTCCGGGCGGTCCGTGTTAAGCGGACGCAGTTGCCCGGCAGGAACCGGATTAAAAAGCGAATAATCCGCCAGAACCGTGGATGCCGTCGCTCCACCAAGCCCCATTGCAACGCCCGCAGAAGCGGCACGAAGCGACAATCTCACCGAAGAACCAAATAGAACCATGCATCAAAGAGCATTCGTCTTTTATTACAGTCAAGTAACAAATTTAGGGTATACTAAATTTTAAAGCCTACACTTCATTTCTCTCTGGCATCGACTCACTTCGGCTTGCCCCGTTTCGCAACATCCAACCACACTGCGCACGATGTCGCAGTCGTTTGCCCGGCTGGTTTTTTTCATCACGGCGGTGTTTTTCGCCGTGTTTTTCATCTGGCCCATAATCCAAATCCTCAAAGGCGGTTTTATCGACGCCGACGGACATCTCACCTTCGCCTACGTCGTCGCACTGCTCAAAGACCCGATCTATCTCGGCGGCATCACCAACTCCTTTCTACTCGCCTGCGCGACGACCGCCCTGGCTTTTCTCATAGCCATACCTTTGGCAGTCATCAGCGATCGCTTTCTTTTCCCCTTCAAGGGACTGCTCGGCTCGCTCGTTCTCATTCCGATGATCCTGCCGCCTTTCGTCGGGGCCATCGGCATCAAACAAATCTTCGGACAATACGGCGCATTCAACGCCCTGCTCATCCACCTGCACTTGCGCCCCGAAGGCTGGACCTATGACTGGTTCGCCGTGAGTCCGTTTATTGGCATCGCCATCATCAACGCCCTCTCCCTCTACCCCATTGTCTACCTCAACACCGTAGCAGCCCTCGCCAATATTGACCCTGCCATGGAAGAGGCCGCCCAAAATCTCGGCTGCACCGGCTTCCGCCGTTTCTTCAAGGTCACTCTGCCTCTCATTCGTCCGGGGCTCTTCGCCGGTGGCACCATTGTCTTCATCTGGGGTTTCACCGAACTAGGCGTGCCGTTGATCTTCGATTATCCACGCGTGATCGCGGTGCAGATTTTTGACGGACTCAAAGACATCGGGGGCAATCCGTTTCCCTACGCGCTCGTCGCCATTATGCTCGCAAGCACGGTCATTCTCTACGCCTTGGGCAAAGGTTTTTTCGGACGCCAAGGATACGCCATGATGGCCAAGGCCACGAGTTCGGGCGGTGCACGTCCGCTGCCTGCCGGGCAAGCATGGCTATGCACATTGTTCTTCGGAGGCGTCACTTTCCTCGCGGTGCTGCCGCATATCGGCGTGGTGTTGGTGGCATTCTCCCGCGACTGGTATGCAACCGTGCTTCCCGCGCACCTGACCTTGGAAAATTTCCGCCTCGCCCTCGGCAACAACCTCACGGTGCCGGCCATCGCCAACAGCCTGAAATTCGCCAGCATCTCAACCCTCGTCGATGTGATCCTCGGCATCGCCATCGCGCACGTAATCGTGCGCTCCAAAATCGCCGGACGGCAGATTCTCGATTTCATGTCCATGCTGCCGCTGGCCGTGCCCGGACTCGTGATCGCATTTGGGTATCTTGCGATGAGCCAGGAGGGGAAGGTTTTCTCGTTTCTGAATCCGGTGAACAACCCCACCATCCTCCTCATCATCGCCTACTCCATTCGCCGCCTGCCTTACGTCGTGCGTTCGGCGGCGGCCGGTTTCCAGCAGACCAGCGAGACGCTGGAGGAAGCCGCCCAAAATCTCGGCTGTCCGCCGCTCAAGGCCACGTTCAAGATCACCCTGCCTCTTATCGCGGCCAATCTCATCGCCGGAGGACTTCTTGCGTTTGCCTTCGCCATGCTGGAAGTCTCCGACTCGCTCGTGCTCGCGCAGAAGCAGGCGTTTTATCCGATCACCAAGGCGATCCTCGAACTTTTCCAACTGCTCGGCGACGGCAAGTTCATCGCCAGCGCACTCGGCGTTTGGGCGATGGTTTTTCTCGGCGTGACCATCATCGGCATGAGCCTCGTGCTTGGAAAAAAACTCGGCTCGATTTTCCGGGTTTGACCGCGAGTAAAAAAAGCGTGCGTGTCGTTGGCCATGTTTTACCTGCTCGTCGTCTCCCTTCTTTGGGCCTTCTCCTTCGGGCTGATCAAGGGACAGCTTACCGGACTGGATTCGATGGCTGTGACGATGGTGCGCCTGGCCTTTGCATTGGTGATTTTCCTCCCATTTCTTCGTCTTGAAAAAATCCCGCGCAAGGCGCTTGGCTGGCTGGCCACGATTGGCGCGATTCAGTTCGGCCTCATGTATGTGCTCTATCTCAAATCGTATAGCTACCTGCAAGCGCACGAGGTCGCGCTATTCACTATTCTGACACCCGTCTATGTCACCATGCTCGACGCGGCCCTAGAAAACCACCTGCGCCCCCGCCACGCCATCGCCGCCACGCTGGCGGTTGCCGGGGCCGGAGCGCTGCTATGGCGCTCAACTTTTAGCGAGGACCTGATGAAGGGATTTTTCCTGGTGCAGGTTTCCAACCTGTGTTTTGCCGCCGGCCAAATCGCCTACAAGCGCACACGTCCGCTCCTCGGATCGGCCGGCGAGATGAACTTGTTTGCCGTGCTCATGTCCGGCGCGTTTGTGACGGCCGCGATTGCCTCCGGCATCTTCACCCATTGGTCGGAGTTTCATCCCACGCCGAAGCAATGGGGCGTGCTGGCTTATCTCGGCGCGCTCGCGAGCGGCCTCGGTTTTTTCGGATGGAATCTCGGGGTGACACGCGTGAACACCGGCACACTCGCCGCATTTAACAACATGAAGATACCTCTGGCCGTCGCCTGCTCGTTGATCTTCTTCGGCGGCACGGCCGACCTGCCAAGGCTTGTTACGAGCCTTGGCCTCCTTGGCGCCGCCGTGCTGGTCGCCGAAAATAAAAAGCCCGCCCCTGAAACAGGAGGCGGGCTGAAAGAATAACCCCGGCCAAAGCAGACTTAGCGGCTGGCGTAGTAGGCGTTGATCTTGTCGGCGACATCACGGAAGCTGATATCATCACTGTAGATGATCTTGTATTCGTTGATGGCCTCGTCGGTCTTGCCCATCGATTCGTAGCACTCCGCCAACTGGTAGATGATATCCTTCTTGGCGTCATCCATCGTCGAGGTTTCGGACTTCGCGATCTGAAACTGGGCGACCGCAAGGTCGAACATTTTGCGCTCCTTGAGCGCCCGGCCCATGCCGGTGATCGCCGCGATGCGCACCTTGGGATTTTTTTGGGCCTGCTGATAATTGGCGATGGCGCTCTGATAATCGCCGGCCTCGAAGTAAAGATTGGCGAGCGTGAAACGTCCTTCGTAATCGTTCGGATAGCGTTCGACGTAGGCCTTCGCCTGGGAGATTTCAAAGGCGGCGAAATCCGTCCTGGCCTTTTCAAACTCGGCCTTGAGCGCGGCGTCATCGGGAGCGGCCGTCATGCGATTCTCCAGATCCTTCAACTTCTTTTCCAAAATGGCGGCCTGAAGGTCATTCTCCTGTTTCTCCAAACTGGTGTCGGCCGCGCCGGAAGGCAGTTTGCGAGCCTGCTGCACATAGTTGAGCGCCTCTTCGAAGTTGTTCAGTTTGCGGTAGCCGTCGACCACGCTGCGATAGTGGTTCAGGTTGTCGGGCTGCGCTTTCACGCGCGCGACCGCCTCGGCGATAAGGCGGTGCGTCATCTCGTCGGATGTAACAACCTTCGAGGCCTGTTCGAGGGAAACGGACTGGGCTTCGTCGCGGAGTTTGTCCCGGAAAGAACCTTCCTCTTCCCAATTTCCCTTTTCCGTGGTCTGCGCGATGGCGGCCTTACGCATGACCGCAAGGGCATCGCCGTCCTGAGGGGATAACTTGAGAAGCCGGTCCGCAGTGCGCAGCGCCTCCTTCGGTTTTTTTGCGGTCAGATAGGCTTCGGCAAGCGTGAGCAACGCCTCGCGATCCGTCGGCTGCAGTTCATGAATCGCCTCCCAGGCAAAAGCCACCGTATCGGGCAGATCGAGACCTTGGGCCGCCTCGGCCAAAAGTTTCAACGCGGGCACGCTGGTGGGATCGGCGGCGAGAAGTTTCTCGGCGTTTTCCAGTTGTTGCGAAGGTTCTTTTTTTCCACCGCCAAATAAAAATCCGGCCTGCGTGACCGAACCAAAGGCCTTGGTGAAAAATTTGTTTTTGGAATGGAACTGACGCAGTTGGGCGGCGCGTTGAAGGCGGCGAACCGGAAGACACGCCGGAGCGTTCTTGAGAACCTGAGCGGTCACTTCGATGACATATTCGAGATTGCCGCGATGAAGCGCCACTTGCGCATTTTCAAGCTGCTTTTGAATACGAACATCAAGGGCTGAAACGGGGATTTCTGGCATAGGGGATTCATCAAACAAATCGCTTGTCTGGAAACGGTCAACGCTGGAGTGCCTTTTAGACGACTTGCAAATCGACACTCGCCGCCGTCGCAAGCCGGTCGATACCCGCTTGCACTACAGTCTCGGTTGGCCCTTCCACCAACAAACGCAACTTGGCTTCAGTGCCCGAGAAGCGCACCAACACCCGCCCTCGGGAACCCAGCTCGGATTCCAAGGCGGCGATCTCCGCCGATAATGCAACGCAAGCGGACAACGCCTTGCGCTCACGAACCTTCAAATTTCGCGTGGCTTGCGGGAATTTCTGCAGCACCTTGCGCAACCCGGAAAGCGGCTTGCCCGTGGCCAGCATGACTTCCAGCACTTTGAGCGCCGCGACAAGTCCGTCACCCGTCGGCGCGATTTCCGCGCAAATGATATGCCCGCTCGATTCCCCGCCTAAACGAGCACCTTCCGCCAGCATGCGCTCGATTACATAGCGATCGCCCACTGCCGTGCGTAAAACGCGCCCACCGGCCGCGGTTACGGCGGCATCCACCCCCAGATTGCTTTGCACGGTCACCACCAGCGTGTCGGCGGCGAGGCCTCTATGCCGCAGTGCATGGACCGCCAGCAACGTGAGCACCTCGTCACCATCAAGGACCTTGCCGTGCTCGTCGCACAGGATGCAGCGGTCGCCATCGCCGTCATGCGCGATACCCAGTCGTGCGCCGGTCTCGATCACCTTGGCGGTCAGTTTTTCCGGATGTTCGCTCCCTACGCCGGCATTGATGTTAAGCCCGTCCGGATCGGCGCCTATCGCAACAATATCCGCCCCCAAGGCGCGCAACACCTGCGGGCTCGTCCGCGCAGTCGCACCGTTTGCCGTGTCCAAAACGATCTTCCAGCCCACCAACGCTTGCTTCGGCAACAGGCCGGTGGCCGCCACAATATAATCGGCCACGGCCTTCGACTGTTCCACCGGTGTAAAGTCCCTCGATCCGATCGCGACTGCCGGCAAAAACTCCTCGATGCGCGCCTCATCTACGTCGGTGAGCTTGATGCCGGTGCCGGCGAAAAACTTAATGCCGTTGTCCGAAGCAGGATTGTGCGACGCCGTCACAACGACGCCCAGCACCGCACCCTGTGCGCGCACTGCCTGGGCCACCGCAGGCGTCGGCAACACGCCCAGCGAAATCGGTTCCAAGCCCGCCGAGACAAGTCCCGCCGCCACCGCCCGCACGAGCGATTCGCCCGAGGCACGCGTATCGCGGCCGACGACCACGCGACCGGCGCCGCCGGCCCACTTCCCCGCCGCTTGTCCGAGACGAAAGGCGAAGTCTTCGTTTATCACGGGACCGCCATAGGGCCCGCGCACTCCATCGGTGCCGAAATACTCGCGTTTCATGCGGCAAAAAAATCTTTGGTTGCGGAAATTTTCCCCCTTACCGCACCGCCCAGCAAAAGCTCGCGGGCTTGCTCGATGGCGTCACGAGGCGAAGCGATGCGCCCCGTGATCCAGAGCGCGACCGCCGTGTTGAACACGATCGTATCCACCAACCCGGCGGGTGCACGCCCCGCCAGCAACGCATCAACAATGGCCATGTTCACGGCCAAATCGCCGCCTTGAAGGTCACTGAACGGCGTGCGGACAAATCCGTAGTCGGCCGCGTCCCAATTGCCGTCAACCGCGCGCAGCCTGCCGATGCCACGCACATGGTTCGAAGTTGTCGTCGTCAGTTCGTCGATGCCACGTCCCGGCTCGATGACACCATGCGCGGCCAGGCCGGCCTTGGTCCCCAGAAGATCAAACACATCGGCGAGTTTCGTCACCCATGCGTCGGAAAAAACACCGAGCAGCACATGCCCGGGACGTCCCGGATTGATCAGCGGGCCAAGAATATTGAACACCGAACGCCGGCCCTGAGCCGCAAGCAGTTTTCTCACCGGCGCGATATGCTTGAAGGCGGGATGATAGGCAGGAGCAAAAAAGAAGGCGTAGCCGAGCTGTCCAAGCGCCGCGCGCTGCTTTTCCGGCGGCGCCTGCAGATCGACACCGAGGGCCGCCAACAGGTCGGCGCTGCCACACTTCGATGTCACGCCACGGTTGCCATGCTTCATCACCGGCACGCCGGCGCAGGCCAGCGTGAGCACGACCATGCTGGAAATATTAAAACCTCCCGCGAGATCCCCGCCCGTGCCGACGATGTCGATCGCCTCATCAGCCCACGCCTCTACGCCGGGGTTGATCGCCCGCGCGCGAAACTCACGGGCAAACGCCGCCACCTCGGCGGCCGTTTCCCCCTTGTCGCCGAGCGCGGCGAGAAACGCCGCCTTGCCTTCGTCAGCGACCTCGGGCGACGCCAGCTCGGCGGAAGCATCCGCCACTTCGGCAGACGTCAGCTCCTGGCGCGCCAGCAGTTGGCGCGTGAGTTCGGAAAGTTGAGGCATGAGGTCACATGGAATCGAAAAAGCTCCGCGCGTGGAAAGCATAAACTCGACACTCCGCCGTCCTTCTGGGAGCAACGCGCGTGCGTCGCATCATCCCTTTTCTCGGACTCTGCCTTGCGCTTGCCTCTTCTTGTTTCGGCGATTCCCCTGGGGAAATCGCGGCGAAGCCTGCTCCTGTTGCGGAGCTCAGCACGAAGGACGCCGTCATCCTCGGCGTCATCGAAGGCATCACCGAATTCCTTCCCATTTCGTCCACCGGGCATCTGATCATCGCCAACACATTCCTCCATCTCGATGGGGAAACCCCTCTTAATGGCGCCGACGGTCAGCCCTTGTGGTATAAAAAACCTTCGCCGAAACATCCCGAGGGCGAACCCCTAACCCTGAAACTCGCCGCCGACACCTACTCGGTCGTGATCCAATTTGGCGCCATCGCCGCCGTCGCCGGACTGTATTGGCAGCAAATCCGCTCCATTCTCCTTGGCTTGGTCGGCCGCGATTCGGCCGGCTTGCGGCTGTTGCGCAATCTCATCATCGCCTTCATCCCTGCAGCAGTGATCGGTCTCGCTACGCATGACTGGATCGACAAACACCTCTTCTCCATCGCGGCGGTCGTCACCGCGCAAATAAGTGGTGCCGTGCTGATGTTCGCCGCCGAACGCTGGCGCAAACATCACGCATCCACCATGCCGATCAGCGAACTGACCTCCCGCAAGGCCCTCGGCATCGGAGCGCTCCAATGCGCCGCGCTTTGGCCGGGCACCAGCAGGTCCATGACCACCATCGTAGGCGGCTATTTCGCCGGCCTCGATCCCCGCAAGGCCGCGGAGTTCAGCTTTCTGCTTGGACTCGTTACACTTACCGCCGCAACTTTTTACAAAAGCTACAAGTCGGGGCCAGCCATGATCGAGGTCTTTGGCTGGCCTCATGTGATCCTGGGTTGCGTCGTGGCGGCCGTCACTGCGGCATTTTCGATCCGTTTCCTGATCCATTATCTCACCCGTCACGGACTCGGACTTTTCGCCGTTTATCGGTTGGTCACAGCCGCGGTCCTTATCGCCTGGTTTCTGATCTGAACTGAACACATGTTTATAGCGCTTGACGATGGAAAGCGCAGCCCTCTACTTTCATCCTTTATCTTACATCAAAGACTTCGAAACACGAACGTCTCCTACATCTTTAATCCACACCCACCATGGCTAATCCGAAACGCAAGCAGTCCAAACGCCGCAGCGCCAACCGCCGCGCAGCCAACGCTTTCAAAGCTCCCCAGATCGCCAAAGATCCGACTGATGGCACCGCTTTCCGTCCTCACCACGTGAATCCGACCAACGGCACTTATCGCGGCCGCCAAGTGGTCAACGTCGAGGTCTAAACCTCGCCAACCGGCACAGTTATCACCATCCCGGCGATGGTTACCCCATCCGGTGTATCCGGGCGCATCGCGGTTGACGCAATGGGCGCCGATCTAGGCCCCACTGAAGTAGTCGCGGCCGTAAAGCTCGCCCTCAGCGAGTTTTCCGATCTCAACCCGGTCACCTTGGTAGGCGATGAGGCGGTGTTAAAACCGCTTCTTCAACAACACGGTCTGGGCGCACATCCGGCGCTCAGGCTTTTTCATGCCTCCGAAGTCGTCACCATGGACGACAAGCCGATGCTTGCGCTCAAGCGCAAGAAGGACGCCTCGATGTTCCAAGCCATCGAGCAGGTTAAATCCGGCGAAGCATCCGCCGTGGTCAGCTGCGGCAACACCGGTGCGCTCATGGCCGGCGGCACTATAAAACTGCGCACACTGGAAGGGGTCGCGCGACCCGCTCTCGCCGCAATCATCCCGAGGGAAAACGGCTATTTCATCCTCATCGATGCCGGTGCCAATCCCGAGTCCGATCCCGAACATCTCGTTCACAACGCGATCCTCGGCACCCACTACGCCCGTGTCGTCTTGGGCGTGGCCAATCCCCGGGTCGGCCTGCTCACGATCGGCACCGAAGAGGGCAAGGGCAACGCACTCATCGCCGCGACCCACGATCATCTGAAAGGCATCGGCGACCTCATCAACTACGTCGGGCCGACCGAAGGCTTTCAGGTCTTCACCGACCATTGTGATGTGGCCGTATGCGACGGCTTTGTCGGCAATCTTCTTTTGAAAAGCTGGGAGTCGCTCGCTCACTTTTTCTCGGCCACGCTCAAGGGCGAGCTCAAGGCCAATCCGCTGCGCCTCACCGGCGCGGTGCTCGCCGGAGGCGCTTTCAAGGCGCTCAAAAAACGCATCAATCCGGAGACTTACGGTGGCGCGCCCTTGCTCGGACTGCGCGGCAACGTTCTCAAGGCCCACGGTTCCAGCAATCGCCATGCGATCAAAAACGCGATTCGTGTCGCCAGCACCGTGGTGAAAGCGGACATGATCCACCACATCGAAACCGATATCGCCCGCGCCAACCTTGTCATCCGCCCGCAACCGGCTTCCACTTCCTGATACCATCCGTATCCCGTTCCGGACGTTTCATTTTTCATCAAGCATCTCACATGGGTTCCCCTGCTATCGCCATTCTCGGCACCGGTTCCTACGCCCCCGGGAAAATCCTGACCAACGACGATCTGTCGAAGCAGGTGGACACCTCCCACGAATGGATTTTCACCCGCACGGGCATCTGTGAGCGCCGCATTGCCAACGACGAGGAAACCACCTCGGCCATGGCCGCCGCTTCCGCACGGGCCGCCATGGCCGATGCCGGAGTGACCGCCGCGGATATCGATCTTATCATCGTGGCCACGGTTACGCCGGACATGCCGATGCCCGCCACCGCCTGCTTCGTTCAGGACATGCTCGGGGTTTCGCCACGTGCCGCATGTTTCGATGTCAACGCGGCCTGCTCCGGTTTTATTTACGCACTCGACACCGCGTGGGCCATGTTGGCCTCGGGCCGTTACCGGCACGCCCTCGTCATCGGCGCGGAAAAGTTGTCGTCGGTGGTAAACTGGAAAGACCGCACCACCTGCGTGCTTTTCGGCGACGGTGCCGGAGCCGTCGTGCTTGGACCCTCCCGCGACACCGCGGAAATACTCGGAGTTCGCCTTTATGCCGAAGGCAGCCACACCAATCTTCTTTGTATTCCCGGTGGCGGCAGCCGCGTGCCGGAGCCTGCGGCCAACCCCGATGGACCGCAGCGCAGCATCGCCATGAAAGGACGTGAGATTTTCAAAATCGCCGTCCGTGAAATGGAACAGGCAACCCGCGAAATCCTCACCGAGCACGGTCTCGAAGCCCATCAACTCGCTTGTGTGATACCCCATCAGGCCAATCTCCGCATAATCCACGCCCTCGCCGAATATTTGGATCTGCCACGAGACCGGCTCTTCGTAAATGTTGACCGCTACGGCAACACCTCCGCAGCTTCCATCCCCTTGGCGTTGGACGAAGCCCGCCGCGCCGGACGCATCAAGTCCGGTGATATCATGCTCTTGGTCGCCTTCGGGGCAGGCTTGACCTATGGGTCCGCACTGGTTCGCTGGTAAATCTTTCCCGACATGCCCATCACGCCTGCCCGCGCCCTGCCTGCGCTCTGCCTCTTCACTCTCATGCTTGCGGTTATCACGGGTTCTGCCCGGGCCGATCTGGTGTGGACCCCCCAAGGTGGCTGGAAGGTTCAGGGCGACAGCGCACTCAAGGGACTCCTCCCTGAGGAAGGTCGCAACGCCTTGGATTCCATGAACAAGGCCCGCGCCACCGAAGAAAACGGCCATCACGCCTCCGCGATGAGCAGCTACGAGCACATCGCCAAGCAATACCCCCACTCCATCTACGCTCCCGAAGCCCTGTATCGGGCCGCCAAAATCCGCCTGGAGCGCAAACAATACTTCAAGGCCTTCGACGAATTTCAGAACGTCGCCACGAACTATCCCAACACATCACACTTTGACGATATCATTGGCGAACAATACCGCATCGCCAACGCCTTGGTCGAAGGATCGCGCAACCGGTATTTCGGGCTGATCCCCGGATTCAAGAATCGCAGCCGCGGCGTCGACTACTTTGAAAAGATTTTGGTAACCGCGCCCTACAGTGATTACGCGCCACTCGCGTTGATGAACATCGCCCACGGACACCAGAAACTTGGCGAACCCGACGAGGCTATCGATGCACTCGACCGGATGATCAACAACTACCCGCAAAGCCTGCTCGCTCCGGACGCCTACCTGCGTCTCGCCCAGGCCCACGCCTCTCTCGTTGAAGGCCCCTACTACGACCAGGGCTCGACCAAGCAGGCCATCACCTATTTTGAAGATTTCATGATCCTCTTCCCCTCGGATCTCAGCGTCAAAACCGCCGACGCCGGGCTGGCCGACATGAAAAAGGTTCTCGCCCAGAGCAAAATGAAGATCGGCGACTTCTATTTCTACAAGCGCTCCAACTACAAGGCCGCCCGTGTGTTTTACAACGAAGCGATCACCTCGTATCCCGATTCGGAAGTCGCCAAGACCGCCCGCGCCCGCCTAGTCGAGGTTGATGCGGCCGAGAACAAGTCGAAGAATCCTCCCGCGCCGCACAATCTTGGCCACCGTTTCTGGCTTTTCTAAACGGCCTCTCCGAATCCCTTCATGCGCGTTCTATTTTTTTGTATCGCCGGACTTTTCGCCCTTTCCGGCTGCTCCAGCTACCATCTCGGTAGCGGCGGCAAACTGACCTTCACGACTCTTTACGTCGCCCCTGTTGTCAACGAAAGCAACCTGCCCCAAGCGGTTGCCTTGGTCAGCACCCAGCTGCGTGAAGCCTTCCTGAAAGACGGACGCGTTTCCCTCGTCAACAACGCCGAGGATGCCGACGCCGTCCTTACGGTGAAGCTCACCAAATACGGCCGCCAGTCCACAGCCAGCCAATCCAACGACACCGGCCTCGCCCGCAAATTTGACGTCACGCTCAACGCCGAGGCCAGCTTGCGCGACAACCACAAAGGCAAATTCCTCTTTGAGAAACGCAAGGTCGAGGCCGTCCGTGAAGTGTTCACCGATAGCGGCCAACTGCAGTCCGAGTATAACACCGTCCCCCTTCTGGCCGAAACGCTGTCCAAAAACGTTCTGAACGCCACGCTCGACGTTTGGTAGACTGTCGGTGTTTGAGCGGCGGTGTCATCACAGCCATGGGGCGGAATTCTGCTTCCCATTTTCCGCGCTTCGCCCTGATCTTTTTGGTGTGAAGCACGCCTCTGTTCTCTCCCCCTCGATCCTCGCCGCGAACCACGCTCATTTGGCGGCCGGCGCCAAGACCGTCGAGGACCTCGGGCTCCAGTGGATCCATCTCGACATCATGGACGGCCACTTCGTGCCCAACCTCAGCTTCGGCCCCCAGACGGTCGCCGCCTTGCGCAAAGGTTCGTCGTTGTTCTTTGACACGCATCTGATGCTCGACGAGCCGCACCGCTACATCGAGGCCTTCGCCAAAGCCGGCTCCAACCTCATCAGCATCCACATCGAGCCCTCTTACGATCACGCCGCCACCCTCGCCCGCATCCGCTTGCTGGGTTGTCAAAACGGCATTGTCCTCAACCCCGCCACACCCGCCGAAGCCATCGAACCCTATCTCTCTCTTGTTGACCTCGTCCTCGTGATGACCGTGCAGCCGGGTTTTGGCGGACAGTCTTTCCGCCGCGACATGCTGCCCAAGCTCGCGCAAATCGATCGTTGGCGCCGGGAACGCGGCCTCTCCTTCCGACTCGAAGTGGACGGCGGCATCGACCTCGCCACCGGCCGCGAATGCCGCGAAGCCGGCGCCGACACTTTTGTCGCCGGCACGTCGTTCTTTGGAGCCACCGACAAAGCCGCCATGGTCAACTCAGTCTCCGCTTGGTAATCCTTATGAAACAGTATCACACGTTCTGGCGGCGCGCGGGAGCCCTTTTACTGGATGGATTGGTATTCGCGCCGCTCACTGCTGCGCCCATCGTGATCATGACAATTTCTCACGGCATCAGTTTCGCCGCTTACCTCGGTCTGAGTCTGTTCACGACCGTGACTATGGGCACCTACTTCATCGTCATGCCCGCGCGCTACGGCCAAACCCTCGGTAAAATGGCAACCGGTGTCCGCATCGTAAAAACAGACGGTGGAGCCATCGGCTTAAAAGAATCATTTGTCCGCTGGCTGCCCGGATTCTTGATCGGCCTCATCATTTCCATCCCTACATTCTTTTGGCTCTCCAGCCTGCCCGCCATCGACATGGCGTCCATGACCACTCTGCCCAAATGGGTAAACTGGATAAACACAGCATGGCTCTTGGCGGAAATAATCACGTTACTCTGCAATCCACACCGTCGCGCCATTCATGATTTCGTGGCAGGCACGGAAGTCATTGTGATCAAAGCCCTGCCTTCCGCAGAGAATCCGACGCCAGCGTTAGCGACCGCCTGAAGAGGCTTTCGTTTTTTCCGCCATTTCCTCCGCCTTCAGGTATTGCTGGCGGAAATGATTTCCCAATTCGTTGGCGAGATTGATCTCGTCCACCTTGTTTTTCGACAGCAGCGCCGCCTTGATCCGCCCGCTTGCAATCTCGTAATCCACCGCCGAGACGTCCTGCAACGCGGCCAGCGCGTCCGTCGGCATTCCGGCATCAATCAGTGCGCGCCAAGCCTTCTTGAGTTCCGGCTGTGTGTTCAGGCACATAACCCGCACCACAAATGCGAGCTCCCTGAACAACCTGCCCGTCCATTGCGGGCGATAGACAAGTCGGTCCTGCGTCGCATAGGGCAGTTCTTGGGGGTCACTGCGCAGCGCCTCAATACCCGGCAGCGTATAAAAATCTTTTCTCACCGGCAGACGCCGTAATGCGAAATACGCAGGACCACCCGGCGTGGCCGCGCGCAGATTCCAGAGTTTTTGCCCTTCCATCGACAGTGTAAACTCGATGAAGGCCACGGCCGCCGCGCGATGTGGCGCGCCTCTCATGAGTGCGATGGGATCTACCGATGCCACGGAGCCGCCTGCCGGCGTCACATAACTCAACCGGTCGTCGGTATCGCGCCGCCTGACCGCCTCTTGTTGCTGGCGTCCGTAAAAATCAATGCACATGCCTGCCGCGCAATCGCCCGCCGCCACATCGATAGGCACCTTTTGCGCGGAATCCGTAAAGTAACGGGCGTTCGCACCGATCATCTGCAAAAGCCGCATACCCCTCTCCCAGCCTTCGTGCACCGCCTGTTTTTCGATGTCTTCGGCCGGAGCTCCCGGATTTTTCGCCTGTAATTCGAGCAGTCGTTTTTGCATCTGTTGCTGCACCACATTCTCGAAGGCTTTGTTGATGGAGCCGCTCTTGGTGGGATCGGCCAGCGCCACCTCCCCGAAGAAACGGGGATCAGCCAAATCTTTCCACTCGGAAGGCACCGAAGTGAAACCAAGCCGCCGCAGCGAATCCCTATTGCTGATGATGCCAAACGAACTGAGCACCGTTCCCACCCAACGTCCTTCCTTATCCCAATACTCCTCACCGGCAAACGTCCCGGGAATCACCTCATCTGTGAACCAGTCCGGATGCAGTTTAAGGATTCCGCTGTCCACGATGCGCCCGGCCTGTGCCTGGCTGGAGAAATCGTAGGAGCCTCCTCCGAAAAAAAGATCGAGGCCGCTACCAACATTTGATGCGAGAAAAGCCGCCCGCGCCTCGCGTGCCTCCACAGAGGCATCAGACGCCAGCCGCCCGTTGGCAAAGGCGTTGAGCACATCGTTGCTCCATTTTTTATGCAGCGTGTTGACCCAATAATTTTGAAAGGAAGCCACATATTCGCCGTTGATATAGCGGGTGATCTCGGAAGTGCCGCCTATCAGCCTCCAGTCGATGCTGACCGTGCGACCGGTGCGTTCCCTATACCAACTCGCGAATCCCCGTGCAAACTCCTGACGGATGGCTTCGTTGTGCGGCGTGATGATCACCAATGAATCGTCGGTCTGGAGCGACGCTTTCTGTCTGGGACGAAGCGCAAAAGGCAACGCGAGTGTCACCACCAGCAGCAGGATGATGATGGTTGTTTTAAGCATCGCCCGCTTGTCCGTTATGCCATCAGCACCACGACATCCTGAGGATCGACGCTCGCGCAAAGATCGCCACCGGCCGCTCCGCCCAAAAATCGAGGGTTCAGTTCATAAATTTTCAGCGTGATATCCCCGCTCACAAAACCGTATTGGGCGACTTCGCCCAGATAAACCGCATCCCCAATCCGCCCGCGCACCGTGTTATGTTCACGGGCCTCTTTTCCGAGCGTCCAGCATTCGGGCCGGATCGACAGCATGACCACATCGCCTGCAACCGGCTTGCTCGTCAGATCACCGGGCACACCGTGAAACCGGCCGACACTTGTTTCAACGACTGTAAATTCAGCCTCCATGCCCAGCACTCGCCCCTGGATGAAATCCGTCTCGCCGATGAAATGCGCCACGGTCTTGCACATGGGCCGGCGGTAGACCTCCTTTGCCGAACCGATCTGCAGGATTTTTCCGCCATCGAGGATCGCCATGCGATCGGAGATGGAAAGCGCCTCTTTCTGGTCATGCGTGACGTAAACCGTCGTAAGATTGAACTCCTTGCACACCCGGCGAATTTCCATGCGCATCTCGAGACGCAGCTTCGCGTCGAGATTGGAAAGCGGTTCATCCAGCAATAGGCAACGCGGCCGGATCACCAAGGCGCGAGCCAGCGCCACACGTTGCTGTTGCCCTCCCGAAAGTTGGTTGGGTTTACGCATCGCGTAGGCATCCATACGCACGGAAGCGAGTGCCTCGGCCACGCGCCGTTTGATTTCACCGCGCGGCACCTTGCGCTCCTCCAAACCGAAAGCGACGTTCTCCGCCACCGTCATGTGCGGCCAAAGCGCGTAGCTCTGAAACATCATCCCGGCATTGCGTTTGTGAGGTTCCAGCCGCGTCACGTCTTCATCGCCAAATAAAATGCGTCCCTCGTCGGGAATATAGAAGCCCGCCATGCTGCGCAGGAGCGTGGTTTTCCCGCAGCCGCTCGGCCCCAAGAGAAAAAACAACTCTCCGGGATTGATGACCAGATCGAGATTGTTCAGCGCCACCGTCGCCCCGAACCGTTTCGTAAGATTTTGGATTCGAATGGAAATCATGATTTACGTGGTGGTTACGATGCCGGAAAACAAGATTCCACTCCGGTTTAAGTCAACGGCGGCGGCCTGTAAAAGTTACATGGCGGCGCTTGCCCTGACTCTTTCGGGCGGCCACAAACACTCTCTATGTCCAAGGCCTCCTCCTTTCCGCTTCATGCCGATCTTGAAACCGTGCTGGTTTCGGAGGCCGATATCAAAAAACGCGTCAAGAAGCTCGGCGCCGAAATCGCCGCCTCGTATGGCAAAGAGGAGATCACCGTCGTTTCCATCATCAACGGAGCGATCCTTTTCACCGCCGATCTGTTGCGCGAGATCCCCAATCCCATCCGGCTGGATTGCATCCGCATCGCCAGTTATCGCAACGACACCAAATCGCATGGTAAACCTCAACTTCTCCAAAGTCTCACTCTCGACATCAGCAACCGCCATGTGCTGTTGATCGACGACATTCTCGACACCGGAAAAACCTTTTCCGTCGTGGTGAACATGATCCAGAAGCTCAACCCCGCCAGCCTGCGCACCTGCGTGCTCCTCGACAAACGCGGACGACGCGAAGTGGACTTTGAAGCGGACTTCGTGGGCTTCCAGATTCCCGACAAATTTGCCGTCGGCTACGGTTTGGATTTCGCCGAGCGCTATCGCAACTTGCCGTGCATCGGTGTGCTCAAGCCCCATCTGCAGAACCCGCCCGAGTGGGCGTAAGACCGCAGCATCAGCGAGCCTTGCCGGATTTGCCCGCCCCGCGTCCGCGTTTGGGATATGCGGCGCCCTTTGAACCGGCCTTCGCCGCTTTGCGATAGTCGCCGGATTTCAAGGCGTCTATTTGATCACGCAGCAACGCCGCCCGCTCAAACTCCAGCTTGCCAGCCGCCTCGGCCATCTCGTCCTCCAGTTCGGCAATCACCGCCTTCACGTCCTCCTCGCTACCCTCGGCCACTGCCGCCTCGTCCGCACGGTCGCCACTGCCGTCGTAAACATGCAGGCTGCTCTGGGCCGATCGTTTTACGCTTCTCGGCGTGATGCCATGCTCAAGATTGTATGCGATTTGCTTAGCGCGGCGCGCCAGCGTGACTTCCTGGGTGCGACGGATCGAATCGGTGATCTTGTCCGCGTAAAAAATCACGCGACCATCTTCGTGGCGCGCCGCCCGTCCCGCCGTCTGAATGAGAGAGGTCTCGCTGCGGAGAAACCCTTCCTTGTCGGCGTCCAGGATAGCCACCAGCGCAACCTCGGGAAGATCGAGTCCTTCGCGCAGGAGATTGATTCCAATGAGCACGTCAAAGTTACCCAGCCGCAGATTGCGAAGGATCTCCACGCGTTCGATCGCATCGATGTCCGAATGCAGATACTCCACGCGTATCTTCGCCTCGCGCATGAAGCTCGTGAGATCCTCTGAAAGCCGCTTCGTCAGTGTGGTGACAAGCACGCGCTCGCCCTTCCCGACCGCGAGCTTGATCTCGCCGATCAGATGCTCGACCTGTCCTTTGATCGGGTGAATCACGATTTCGGGGTCGAGCAGTCCCGTGGGCCGGATGACCTGCTCGGCCACGACTGCGGAGTGTTCGATTTCAAACTTTGCCGGCGTGGCTGACACAAACAGCGTCTGTTTCGCGATCGACCGGAACTCCGCGAATGTCTGCGGACGATTATCGAGCGCCGACGGCAGTCGGAAGCCGTAGTTCACCAGATTCGATTTACGCGCAAAATCCCCGTTCGACATGCCGCCGATCTGGGGGATGGTCACATGACTTTCATCGACCATCAGGATAAAATCCTTTGGGAAAAAATCGACAAGGCAGACGGGACGCTCGCCGGCTTTTCTACCGGCGATGATCCTCGAATAGTTTTCGATGCCGTTGCAGAACCCCATTTCCTGAAGCATTTCCAAGTCGTAGTTCGTCCGCATGCGGATGCGCTGGGCCTCCAGAAACTGGCCGTTCTTCTCGAAGAAGGCCACGCGTTCATCAAGCTCCGCCTTGATCTCTCCAATGGCTCGACCGAGCTTGTCCTTGCTGGCGACATATTGCGTGGCCGGATAAAGATCGAACATCGCCAACGGTCGCGTGGTCGTGCCGGTTGTCGGATCGAATTCGCTCAACGCCTCGATCTCTTCGCCCCAGAACTCCACGCGCAGGCCCAGCTCCAGATAGGCCGGCATGATATCGACGACATCGCCGCGCACCCGGAAGCTACCTCGCTTCAGTTCGTAGTCGTTTCGCTCGTAAAAGTTGTCCACCAACCGCTGAAGCAAGACCTCGCGGCCGAACGCCTCCCCCTTGCGCAGCGGAATGCGCATTTCTTGGAAATCCTCGGGTGATCCCAAACCATAAATACAGGAAACGCTCGCGACCACGATCACGTCGCGGCGCGAAACCAAAGAACTCGCCGTCGCTATGCGCATGCGCTCGATCTCTTCGTTGATCGACGAGTCCTTTTCAATGTAGGTGTCGCTGGAGGCGACGTAGGCCTCCGGCTGATAGTAGTCGTAATAGCTGACGAAGTATTCGACCGCGTTTTCCGGAAAGAAATTTTTGAACTCCGAATAGAGCTGGGCGGCGAGCGTCTTGTTGTGAGAGATGATCAGCGTGGGCCGGTCGCACTGTGCGATGACGTTGGCCATGGTAAACGTCTTCCCCGAACCGGTCACGCCAAGCAGTGTCTGGTCGCGGTTGCCGGCCTTGACCGATGCGACCAGCTTTTCGATCGCCTGCGGTTGATCGCCGGTCGGCTTATACTCGGCGTTAAGTTTAAAAAGCGACATGAGTGCTCAGAACAAAGCCAGAAGATCGTCGATCGCCAGCTCGTCCAGGCGATGGACAACGCGGTCTACTTTTCCGGTCAACTCCGCCGCGGGATGCGTCGTTGCGACCCCGACGACTTTCATCCCTCCGGCCCGGCCCGCCTCGATTCCGGCAAACGCGTCTTCAAACACCACGCAATGTCCCGGCTCGCGACCGATTTTGGCGGCAGCTTTCAGAAACACATCGGGATGCGGCTTGCCCAGCTTCACATCCTCGGACGTCACCATGTCGTCAAACATCCCGTCGAATCCCAGCACGCCTAGAATCGTCAGGATATTTTCCCGATGTGTGGACGAGCCGATGCAGCACGGCACGCCTGCATCTCGCAGTCGCTTCAAAAACACCGCAACACCGGGCAACGCCTGCAAACCGCACTCCACCACGATATCGCGGTAAAGCGCTTCCTTGCGCAGCGACAGACGATGGATTTCCGCCGTATCTCCATAGCCGGCCCAGCCCAGTAAGTTTGGGATGATCCACTCGTTTTTTTTGCCGAATCCAGCAATAAAATGATCCGGCGGCAGCGACTTCGCTTCTTCTTTGGCGAGCCGCTCCCAACTCGCTTCATGTTGCCGCGAGGAGTCGATGATCACGCCGTCCCAATCAAAGAGCACACCCAGCTGTTCCCGTTTCATGATGGCTCAAATCCCAAACACTTTCAGCACGCGCCTCCGGAGTCCGGTCGATCCCTCCCCGCCTCCAGCCCGCGTGGCATGCACCACGAGCCCGGGACCCGAGAAACCTGCCTCAAACAACTTGGTCGCACCCGTATAATACCGCCAAAAAGAAACCGCGCGCACCGGCCGGCATTCAAGATTGGGGGTAAACGCGACCACCGCCATCTGCCTTACCCGGGCAACAGGGGTCGGAACTCCGGCACGTTCCTCCAGCTGCTCCACTCTCAACGCACCGCGTTTGACCAGAATAAGACGGCACGGACCTTCAAATTCAAAAAAACGAAACTGGCCCGCCATCCATGATTGCCAGCAAAAAAACCTCCAGTGTCGGCGTATCACCAACCGTGCTTCCGCCGGAATCAAAACACCGGCTATAAATCCCGGCCTCACAACCATCGATCCATTTTCAGGCACTTCAATCACCGCAAAATCAGGCGATGAACCCGTCCGTCCCTTCCCTGCAAGCGTGACTTTTTTTCCTCCGGCGTTGCGACCGTTGCGCAGCTCGCACATATTGAACAAGCCGCCTGAGAGACACGCAAAAGGGAACCTCCAGCTCATCACCGCCCGGGTTCGCTTCATCAGATCAGCGTCCGTCGACTCTACAAATTTCTTTGCGACGAGCAAAGTCTCGCCGGGCCACACGGCATTTTCAACCGATGTCATGCCCGTGCTTGCAGTGGAAACCATCGTTTGCGTTTCCGTCAGGCGCATGGGACGACCCCGCACCACAAAGGGGGCCAGGACATAATAGAATTTCAAAAACACCAGCGTCGGCCCCAACAGATACGCCGCCACGACGAGCCCGGCATACCACCGTCCCTGCGCCCAGGCCTCTTGCAAATAATGCCTCCAGACCGGGATTTCCTTCCCGTGATCCGTCACCGCGCGCTCCGCACGGGCGGACTCCGCAGCGGCATGTTCATACGCACGGTTCATTTTTATACGATCATGCCGCAGCCGCACCAGATCGGCTTCGGCCGTCTTGCGCACGACCTGCATTCGCGCCGATTGTTCGTCATATGCCCGCTGCTGGGCGCGATTCCAGATCAGACGGTCCCACGTGCTGTCCATTCCCTTCAAGGTCTTGATGACCTGTCCGGCCATCACCACCCGTTGCTCCTGCGAAGCGATGCGTGCATCGAGCTCGGCGGTTTGTGTTTTCAACGCCGCTTCCTCCGACTGGAAATGCTCACGCTGTCCGACAAGCGCGGCCTGATTATTTTCATAGCCGTCCGCGTCTCGCTCGAAAAGCCACAAGCCGTAAGTGATGAAGCCCACCACAGCCACCACGGCGGCCATCAGGAGTTTTCTTACCAGCCAGTAACCGAACTTGGAAAAAGGAGAGGACATGCGCTTGCTGTCAGTGTGGAGGCTAAAGTCGTTCGATTTCAACCGCCCTTGCACTCTTTGCCCAAGATTTGCCCTTTTGGCTCCGCCATCTAGGTTTTGCCCACAACCCCATGTCCAAAGTCATCATTTCATCTCTTTACGATTCCGACACCTTCAAGATGGCATGCCGGCAGTTCGATCAGGCGGCCGATGCCATCAGCCTCCCCGACGATATACGTGATCGCACCAAGTATCCCCGGCGCTGCATTGCCATGGCTCTTCCCGTGCGGCGTGAAGACGGCTCCGTCACCGTCTTCGAAGGCTATCGCGTCCAGCACAGTCTCTCCACCGGGCCCGCCAAGGGCGGCATCCGCTTTCATCAAAACGTCACCATCGGCGAGGTCGCCGCACTCTCCATGTGGATGAGCTGGAAATGCTCGCTGGTCGGCCTGCCTTATGGCGGCGCCAAGGGCGGCGTCATCGTAAACCCAAGCCTCCTCACCGAAACCGAACTCGAGCACCTCTCCCGTCGCTACATGCAGGAGTTGATCCCGTTTATCGGACCGCATGTCGACGTGCCTGCTCCCGACATGGGCACCAACGAGAAAATCATGGGTTGGATGATGGACACCTACTCCAATCACATCGGCCACCACTCCCCCGCCATCGTCACCGGCAAACCCATCGCCCTCGGCGGCTCCGAGGGCCGGCGCGAAGCCACCGGCGCCGGAGTCGCCTATCTCGTGAAACGCTACCTGGAAGATCTGAACATCCCCATCAAGGACGCCACCGTGGCGATCCAAGGCTTTGGCAACGTCGGCAGCGAAGCCGCTCTCGCCCTCGCCAACTATGGCGCGAAAATCATCGCCCTCTCCGACTACACCGGCGGCGTTTACAACGCATCCGGCATCAACGTGCAAAAGGCGGCGACCTACGTGAGATACCAGAAAACCCTCAGGGACTTCGACGGCGGCGAGCCGCTCACCAACGAACAGCTGCTCACCCTCAAATGCACCGTGTTGGTGCCCGCCGCACTTGAACGTGTCATCACACCCGAGCTCGCGCCAAAGCTCCAATGCCGGCTGCTCGCCGAAGCCGCCAACGGTCCCACCACCAACGATGCGAGCCGCATCATCGAGGACCGTGGCGACATCGCGATCATCCCCGATGTGCTTTGCAACTCGGGCGGCGTCATCGTCTCCTACTTCGAATGGCTTCAAAACCTTCAGAACTACTACTGGAGCCGCGATGAAGTCCTGCAAAAACTCTTCGCCATCCTCGACAAGGCCAAGGACTCGGTCGAGGCGCAGAAACGAAAATTCAAATTCAGCCGCCGCCTCGCCGCGCTCACGCTCGGCATCCAGCGTGTCGCTGAAGCCAAGCAAAGCCGCGGCTTGTTCCCTTAAGCTCCGCGGCCGGTCGGCTTATAATATCATGAACGCCAGCCCCATGATCACCGTGGGGCCGAGAGCACCTAAAAACAGACCGAGCGGGGATATTCCTTCGGGAAAATAGCGCTGAAGAATCGACTGACCGGCCGGATTGGGCGCATTCGCGATAACCGTAAGGCCGCCGCCGGTTACCGCGCCGGCCACCACCGCGTATTTAAGCGCATCCGTGAACCCCGGCACCAGTGTGGCCAGATAGGTGATCGCCGCGTTGTCGTTGACCGCCGTCAGCACCGTTGCACTCAGGAACAACGGCACCTCGCCGAGGCTCTTCAGCACCGGCTCGATCCACCAGCCTTGCAATCCTCCGTGGACCACGAGACCGCCCAGGAAGAAGCCGACCAGCAGAGGCGACCGCAGATCAAGACGCCCCTGGTGGTGCGCAGTGGCTTGTGAGAACGCCAGAAAGAACAAGAACACCGCGATGAACAGCGCCGGATAATGCGCGAAGAGCACGATGGCCGCGACAAAAAGCAGCTGAACGCCGGTCACCCAAGCCGGCACCGCCCGGTCGCCGCGACGGTCTTTGGATTTTTTATGCCCGTTTCCAGCGTGGCCAAGCGCAGAGATTTCTTTCCGAAAAATAAAATAGTAAACCACGGTGGACACCACGATGCCCGTGGCCGCCCGCCAGCCGAAATGTTCAAACATGAAGGCGATATCCCATTTCCATGGCGTTGCCACCATGAGCACCGGAGGCGCCGCAAAATGTGTGAGAGTCCCGCCGACCGACACGTTGACAAACAGCAGCCCGATCGTCGCATAACACAACTTGGAGGACGGCTTGTGCTCATAAAACTGGTGCGCAAGCAACAACGCCGCGATGGTCATCGCCGCCGGCTCGGTGATGAACGATCCGAGCAACGGCGCGATGATCAAAATGGACAACCACCACGCGCCCGGCGTTTCCTTGCCGATGGATGCCACCACCCGAAGGCATTGCTCGGCCAGCCGCAGGATCGGCCGCGTCGAAGCAACCGCCATGATGACCACCACAAACATCGCCTCGGTGAAGTTCACCTTGTGCCCGATATAATCCACCGCAGTCCCCCATCCCTCGAACGCCGTGATCGCGCCGATCAGCACGATCGCCCAGATGCCGAAAACCGCCTCCACCTCGCCCAGAAAATGTAAAATCTGGCCTTTGAAACTCACTTCATCGGGATGCCCGTCGTGATTGTCGTCGGTGGATCGCTCAGCCGCCTTGATGGCCGCTTTGTGAGCCGCCTCCACCTCGTGTGCCCAGTGCCGGAAGGTTGCCGTCAGGAACGTGTGGATGATCGCGAGTGCAAAGATAAGCGTCGCCACTAAATTGAATGGATTTTCATGCACGCGATCGACGAGCACCTTCCAGACACCGGCGCCGGGCATATCCGCGTAGGACCAAAGCTCCTTGGGAAAATGTCCGTTCGCCGCGGCCTCTTCGGAGGCTCGCAGGGTGGAAACACCTGCCGTCACCACAACGGAAAGAATCAATAGCCGCGGCCAAACTGAGCGCATAAACGACAACATGATTCAACCCAAAGCACCCACCGCGCCAGCGCAAGCGATTCAACCGCGTTTACGCCAAAACCTTTTCCAACTCCGCAAGTGATGTGATGAAAGCCGCCGCCTCACGCTTCACTTTTTCACGGACCACATAACGACCGAAGCCGACAAACAAATCCACGACCGGCTTGGTTTCCAGATCGCTCACGCCATCACCGACCATGACGATCTTCGAAGGGTTAAGCTCCTTGCGCAACCGGTTGATCATCTCAGGCTTTCCACCCGAACGGGTCGTCGGATAAATCTCGTCAAATCCCGTGTAGCGTCCCTGAGCATCGAAGAACAGATCCACCGCCTCCACCCGTTCGATTCCTAAAAAATCCGCCAACGGACGGATCACCGGACGAAATCCGCCGCTCAAAATCATCGGGGTCCAACCGGCCGCGCGCGCCGAAGCCAATGCGGTGATCGCCGTCGGCTCCACCGTCTCGATGTAAAGCCGCCCTATCGCCGCAATGTCTTTTTGTTCGGGTTGAATAATCTCCAGCCGACGTCCGAAAACCGCCTCGACCGGCAGCTTCCCGTTCATCGCATCATTTGTCATCTCCTCGATACGGGCGAATATCCCGGAGCCGCGTGCGCGGCCAAGTTCGTCGATCCCTTCAATGGAGCTCAACGTGCTGTCACAGTCAAAAATGAGAAGCTTGGTGAAAGACACAGCCGCCACGAAAACGCTCCGCACCAACACGTGCAATGCGTTTCCTGAACACGTTACAGCAACTCGCCTTGCACGCCTCCAGCCGGCTTTACACCCAAGAGCGCTCCGTAACGCTCCAGCCAGTCGTCGAGTTTATCCGTATAATACACGGGATCATACGGAGCCGATGCCGCGTCGTAGAGCGCCGTCGGACGCGCACGCTGCCAGTCACTCGTTTTGCCCTTTTGTTTGGGCGTGATGTAATAAGCCACCCGCTCGCCCATACGAGGACGTGGATTCATCTGCAGCGCCGCTTCCGCCGAGGCCCGACGCGGCTTTCCGCCCTCGGCGATAAAGCGTTCGTAAGCGTCGGGATTCATGCCCAGCACCTCGGATTTCGCCACCTCCTCAACCGGAAGCCGGCGGGAGACGAGCCTCGCCCGATAATCGTCCGCCAATCCCAGAGGCGACTCGGCGCTTGCGCCGACCAGAAAATGCACAAGCTGGTTGCCCAGTTTTTTAAGGAACGGCTCGATGCCGCGCGAACGCAGGGCGCTGCCACGAATCGTGATTTTTTTGCCGTCATAGAGCGCGTAGTTCTTGGCCTTGTAGCTCCACATCGCCGTGTAGCATCCGTCGTATTCCAGTTCGATGCCCGGCGGAAGAATCCCCGTTACCTTGGCCAGCAACGTGTCCGGCTCGTCGAAATAACGCTCGGTTGATAGATAAATACCGTCCGTATCGGCCTCCAGGATCGTGCAGTCGTGCTTCGTAAATTCATCGATCAACGCCTGCAACAATTCGCGCCCGCGACGCGTGACCTCGGCCGCCAGCTCGCCATCGCCGAAACGTGCCCCGGAGAATCCAAGATAGCCGTAAAACGAATTGATGAGGATTTTAAAACTCGTCTGCCGCGCCTGATACTCGGCGCGCAGGTCGGCGTCTTCCGAAGTGCGCGCGAGCTGTTTGTATTTCAGGCGGTATTCGCGGAGGGTTTTGAGCAGCGGGATAAACACTCCCAGCGTGTCGTTGCGCGGATTCCGTCCGATGGACATGAGCAGACTCGGATAGAGCGATGCCACGTCAAAGTGCAGCACATGCCTGAACACGCCTTCCTGAAAACTCCGCGTATAACCGCCCTCAAACGCCACAACTTCGGGAGGCACCGGACAGGCCTGACGCGCATGATAATATTGCTCAAGAAACAGCAGGTCGATCTTGCTCGTCGTGCCTCGAAGCGTGGCCTCCTGAAGCAGGATTGGGAACGTCTTCACCTGCTCGAAATACGTCGGCAACAGAAGATCGGCGACCCCGCGGGTTTCGCGCAAATCGTCCGAAAGGTAGGCGATGAATTTCTCGCGGTCGTGAAGGAACGCATCGTGGATTTTATCTCCGGCGAGATAGGTGCGTTCATCGTCCTCATCGGTGATCCCGAAGTAGGCCGCCAC
The DNA here is from genome assembly GCA_035493815.1 of Rariglobus sp. Lineage (GTDB taxonomy): Bacteria > Verrucomicrobiota > Verrucomicrobiia > Opitutales > Opitutaceae > Rariglobus. Next base: position 93,487 of record DATJHQ010000003.1, on the reverse strand, counting down.
CACCTTCAACCCGTAGGATGTAAGCTCACGCGTGGTGATGTCGTATTGCTGCACGAGCAGGTAGGTGTCCACCACCGTGCGGCCCGGCAGGTCGCAACGCGGGAAATCCACCATGCGTTCGGCGATTTTCAGGCGGCTGTTGCGAAACGACGCCTTCTGCCCGAAGCGCCCCCAGGCGCACGCCACCTTGAACCGCTTTGCCCTTTGACGCAGGTAATCCAGATCAAACTTGAAGATGTTATGCCCCTCGATCACGTCGGGATCCTCTTCGGCAAGCGCAACGTTCAGCGACTCCAGCAGTCGTTTCTCAGCCTCGTCTGTCATGGCCTCAAGCACGAGGATGCGGTTGCGATCACCGAAGCGCAGGCCGATGGCCAGCACGCGATCATCGGGTTTCATCGCATCGCTGAACGAACCGTCCCCCGAACCCGTTTCGATATCGAGCTGACAACGTCGCAGCTGCCCAAACGACAGATCGGCAAAAAGACGTGTTTTTCGTTGAAGGAGAAACTGGCTCTCCAACGGCTTGATAACGTCGATGCCGCCAGTCTCCTTGGCCGCCTTCACAAACGCATCAAACGCTTCCAGCGTTTCCGCATGGGCAAGCCGGGTGAACATCCCCTCGCCTTTCAACGGCTCAATCGTCACACCTGTGGTTTCCGCAGTGACGACATCTCTTAGCCACGCAAATGGTCGCAGGGTTTCGACACGAGTTTCACGTGTGCCATCGGCCTTCATCACGGCCGCGTGAACACTTCCTTCGTTGTCCACCCAGACGCCGCAGAGCGATTCAGCCATGACTTAAAGACCCAACCGTATCAGAACGGTTTGAGGTAAACCATGATCAGCGCGAGCAGGCTCAGGACGAGCACCAGGGTGATCCAGAGTCCGGATTTAGCGCGGCGCTTGTAGGCGAGTCCGGCAAAGGCCGACAGGCCGAGCCAGCAGACGATCTTCACAACCGCCCAGCCACCCGAAAAGTTGAACAGCCCCTGCCACATGCGGATACCGGTGAGCAGCAGCAGCAAGCTGGCGATGCCGCTCCACATGAGCACTTTTTTGCGCGTTTCCGGTGCGCCTGCGCAGGCATAAAACACCGTCGCCACAAGTGCGATGGCCGAAAAGACGTGGACAATGTGAAGAGCGTTATATTCGGCGGGATTCATGGGAAGGCACCCAGCCTGTCAGGGAAACTAGCGGGATGTCTAGAAGCTATCCGCGAAGCGCCAGAGGCAAGGAATAGCGGACAAAACTCAGCCGCTGACACCGGGTGTCGCCGGCGGCGTAAACCATTTCTCTTTGGGCACGATTGCCGGCTGGTCCTTGTCCTCAATGTAATGCGGCGACATGATTTGCACGCCATAGGAATTGAAAACGTCCTGGATGTTGGCGTGTAACGCCGCCAGCACGCGGTTGCGCTGGGAAGGCTCGATGAGCCGGGCATTGATCTGATACTCGACGTAGAAATCCGACAGCGCCGTCTGTTGGACAAAGGGCTTCGGCTCCGCACTGAGGCCTTCGGTGCCGCCTGCCGCCTCGGCCAGCATCGCATGCACCTGCCGCCACGGCGTATCGTAGCCGATAGTCACGCTGGTATACACCAGCACGCCGCCGTCCCCGGCGAAGCGGGAGAAGTTTTTCACCGTGGTGCCAAGAATGACAGCGTTGGGCACATGCAGCTCCTCGTTTTTATTCGAACGGATTTTGGTGGAAAGGAAGCCAAGCGTTTCAACAACACCCTCGTAATCCCCAATGCGCACATACTCGCCCGGCTTCAACGCGCGCGAATACATCAACACGAGACCGCTGGTAAACTGACCGATCACGCTGCTGGACCCCAGGGATACAAGCAGGCCGATGAAGACACTCATACCCTTGAATGCCGCGCTGCTGCTGCCGGGGATGTAGGGGTAGATCATCACCACCGCGAACAACCAAACCACCACGACAATGATACGCTGGGTGGCGCGCGCCGCTTCCGCTTCCATTCCCGGTATCTGAATGTGCCCCGTCGCCACACTCCTGAAAAACGCACGCACGAGACCAATGACGCCGCGTGTGATTAATAATATCAACGCGATCACCAGCAGATTGGGGACAGCCTGCACCAAAGCCCCACCCACCCGCAATACAAGATCCCAAAGATTGGCCTGCAGCCCGTCGCCCCATGGCTTGGTGTAAGGAAAACAGCCAAGACAGAAAGCCAGACACTCGAAACCCGCGGTGCCCACAATCAGCCAGAAAACAATTCTCAGCGTCCAGCGAAGCGTCTTCACCATGTAAGACATGATCTGCAGACCGCGTTTTTTAAGTTTCTCGGTAAGCTGCCGCTCAAACAAAAGCACGCGGTGCCGCATGAACCGGTTCAGCCTTACAACGACAATCACCAGCACCACATAGAGGAGCACCGCAATGCCCGCCCGCAGGATTGCGTGAGCCAAATACCCCAGTCCATCTTGCGCCTTTGCTTGGGTAAGGGCGTGCGCAAGCAGCCGCGCGGCTTCGGCCGCCGTCTCTCCATAGCTTTTTCCCGCCAAGGCATCCGCATCTCCCGGCGCGATGGTGATCACGAGTTCTCCGGCGACCGTGATCATAATGCCATCCTTGCCCTGTTCGGTGGATACTGGGCCGAAAATGTTTCGATCCATGATCGAATCGATACGCTGTGTTGCCCGCCGCGTGCGCTCCCCTGGATTACTCCCGAACAGTTCGGCCCGTAGCAGGACTATGGGACGGTTGAAGACGGAAAATAATGAAGGACCATCATCATCACCCGCCGCGCTGTCCCCGGTGACATCCGCCTGCATCACGGTTCCCGATAAAAGCGGAGGCAAACCGGTATCCGCCCTAAGCAAGCCAACCACTCCCATCAGCATTACCGCGAAAAAACCAACGCGCAAAACAGGGAATTTCATAAGGTTACCCCGCATTGTTAAGCGATGTCATCAGGCCCGGCAAGCCCGCCTCGGTCACGACCAGAAAGAAATAAGGCTACTTCGTTTCAGACCGGACGGGCTGTTTGGCGCTGAAAGGAATCTCTCCCCGCAGCATTTTCCCCGCCTCTCCCGTGAGCCAGAGATAGTGATCGGAAGGCAGGCCCTCGTAATCGCACAACTGCGGGCCGACCGGCAACGTGTTCGTGCATTTGAAAATCGCCGTGCCTTCATCCATCTCGTCGAACATCGCGACATAAAGCATTTTCGCGCCCGACTTCATGGCCGAACTCGCCAAGCTCCAATAAAAGGCCCCCTTCTGTCGCGGGATTTGGTTGAGAATCGGACCGCCGCCGAACTCGACTTTGCCAAGATTATGCCAGCTGAAGCCCGGGTAGATACACGGGACGTAATCGAGGTGGCGCTCGTTGCACCAGGCGATGTCGGCCTTCACCTGCGCGGCATAACGCTCGGGCTCCGCCTGCAAGAGCGGCGTGAAACGCTGCACCGTCCACGGCAGAACCATGTCCGCCGATTCGATGACCTTGTGCAGATACGGATCGGGCAGACAATCGATGTCCAAAGTTCGGAAATAAGTCGGCACACCCAGCATCACGGCGCAACCGCCGTATTGCGGATCGTTTTTTAGAAAATCGATCAGCTTCTCCACGCCGATCGACTCGGTTTTGTAGGCCCGGTCGGGAAATCCAAGTCCCCAGATCGCCACGATCGGCTTTCTGTTCTGGTAAAGATAGGTCTGGTTGGGCCCGCGATTGGTCAGCTTCAACTCATCCACCAGCTCCTTCCAATCCTCGATGATCGCAGAGCAGTCCTCGCCGCTGGCCCTGATTCCGGAAAGATCATACATCACCGCAAACGCGCGTCCGTATTTCTCGGATGATTGCAACGCGTTCTGCAACACCGTCCGGCTTCTGCGCCGTGCCTCGTTTGTCCGGACATAGTCGAAGAATCGCTGCACGAAAACGCCGTCGATGCCATATTCCTGCATCCATCGGAAATGGACGTCGGTCGTGCTTTGGTCCCACGGGCTGAATACACGGGCGGTCGACCCGTCCGGATTTTTCAACGCGGTCGGATAAGTTTTCTCATATTCCGAGACATCCGGCCAGAAGTCCATGTGCACGTTGTCCGCGTCAAACTTGCCCAGCAGCGCGTAATGCCCCCAGCCCATATTGGAACCATCGGTCGGCGCCCGATACCAGCCTTGGTAGCCGCACATGACCAAACCGTCATATGACGGATACTTGGAAGTCGGACTGTGCTTGCGTCCGCCCTCGGCACGGGCTGAAAGCGCCGCGCCGAACATAAGGAGAGAGGTGATGAGAAATATGAGTTTTCGCATAAGCGACAAGCCCGTCAGGTTGATGGCGCTTGATGCGATTCTCAAACCCTCCGCGTTGCGGTTATTATAAAATGAATAACACCCCGCCTGTGCCGTGTGCCCAAAGGCTCGAGAACCTTTTTGAGATAAGGTGGGCGCCTCAGAACGGTTTCATGCTTTCCGGTTTACGGCCTAGCACTCCACCGCCCTTTCCGGCTCCCGAATAATTTCAAAGGAAAAGAGCAGTTATTGAAAGCAGCGCGAACACTGCAGGGTGTCAGCACCAACGCTAGTTTCGCGCCCCCCTCCGTCAACCGCCATCAGATGGTTTTGCACGAGTTTTTTTCTTCAGGAATCCACGCGTGCTCCAGACCGCCAAGGAGGCACTCGCCAGCACGGCGCAAGACGGTGAATCCGTCCAAAATCCGGTCGCCAACAATCCCGCAGTCAACACTGCCACCACGCCATCCACCCGGCGACGGGCACCCAATCGCCACTGAATAACGATCAAGGCCGTCCAGATGACCGTCCCCAAAATCAGGGACGCCATGTCGAACCGCCCCGCAATCCGCCCCCTGCCTTCATGCACGAGCAACACGGCCAACAACCGGAAAAGCAGTTGGTTGAAAATCCCGAAGCCCATCACCAACGCGGTCACCAGAGACGGGTTGATGGGAAACTTGCCGTCAACATCCACGGGGACACGACTGGCGAGGGCACACCCCGAACAGCAAAAATAGTCACGACCGGGTTGCACGCCGGCGACCTTGAACGGCAAGCCGCAGTAGTGGCAGGAGACCTTACTCATCCTCTTCCACGCTGAGCGGATCGAGATACTTGAGGATGATCTTCTGCAGCTCGTCGAGAAACACAAAACAGGCGAAGGCTTTCTTTTCCGCCTCGTCCAATCCCGAAAGACCGCTGTCGGCCTCCAACGCCTCCAACGCTTCGTCAGACACGCGCTCAAGACGCGTCCCTCTGAAACGAAGCCTCAGCGCCGCCGACGCCCGCAAAACCGCCTCCGCGTTGTCCCGGTCCAAGCCGATAACGCCCTCCGAAAAAAACTCCTGGTTGAAAAGTGAAAACAGCCGGTCGCAGTCATCGCGTTGGGATTCCAACAATTCGTCCTTCCATAATGATGCAAAGTCACCGTCCGCGCCCGTAAGCACGACCGGCACCGCGACATTCTCTCGCAACTCGTCGGCCACCGTCTTGATCAGATCAAGGAGCGGTGCAACCGCGGCGATACTGAGACGAACCTCAACCCTTTTCATCGGCCTCGATGGTTGCGGACAAATGCCACTGCTGCAGGGAAAAAACGTAGGCTTCGGCGCTTTCACGCAAGCCGGTCCACACGATCGTGCGCCCCTGTTCGTGCGCCTCCATCATGTGCCGCGTAGCCGTGGGTTCGTCGAAGCCGAAGACTTTCCTCAGAACCATGACGGCATACGACATGCGCGTGACCGCATCGTTCAAGAAAACGACCCGCCACAAGGTTTTGTTTTCGACCGAAGTGCTCATGCCCGGCCGGCGGCCTCCTTGATCGCCGCGGTGATGAGTTCACCGGCTTCGCCAACGGCGATTTTCCGGACGTCTTTTTGTCCGCGAACCTTCAGTTCGATCACACCGTCCTTCAGACCCTTGCTGCCTATGACGACACGCATGGGGATGCCGATGAGATCGGCGTCCTTGAACTTGATTCCGGGGCGCTCCTCACGGTCGTCGATCAGAACATCGGCGCCGGCCTTCTCGGCGGCGAGGGCAAGTTCCTTCGCCAGTCCGGATGTTTCCGGAAGCGAGGGATCAAGCACCACGATGATCAGTTGGAACGGAGCGACCGCCCACGGCCAGATGATGCCGTCGGCGTCGTGGCTCTGCTCGATCACCGCCTGCATGGTGCGGCTGATGCCGATGCCGTAGCAGCCCATCACCATCGGATGCGACTGCTTCTGGTCGTCGGTGTAGACCGCGCCAAACTTATCGGAATACTTGGTGCCCAGTTTGAAAATGTGGCCGACCTCGATGCCGCGCTTCACCTGGAGCGGACGACCGCCCTTCGGATCAGGCTCGCCCACGCGCACACGACGGAAGTCGCCGAACTTCGTGATCGCAAGATCACGGATCACGTTGACGTTTTTGAGATGGAAGCCGTCCTTGTTGGCACCGGTCGTGCCATTGCCAATGAGACGGATCGCGTGGTCGGCAAAGATACCCGCGAGCGCTTCCGGGGCTTTGATCGTGCCCTTGACCGCACCGAGGCTGCCGGGTTTCGCACCCAGCACCGGCTCGATTTCATCCGGCGTAGCCGCACGGAAAAGCGTGAAGCCGAGCGAGCCGAGCTTGGCTTCTTCCAACTCGTCATTGCCGCGCAGGATCACGAGGAACGGTTTGCCGTCCCCCATGTAGACAAGGGTTTTGAACTGCTGGTCTCCTGTGATGCCGTAAGGCGCGGCGGCAAGCGCGGCGATCGTCGTGACACCCGGCGTGGCGAATTCCTCGATCGCTCCGACCGGCGCGGCATCGGCGAGGTCGGCGGGCACGAAGGCGCTCGTGGCTTTTTCGCGGTTGGCCGCGTAGCCGCTTTCCTCGTTGTAGATCACGTCGTCGTCGCCGATCTCGGCGGGCACCATGAACTCGTGTGAGAAGCTGCCGCCCATGACACCCGTGTCCGCCTCGACCGCGATCGCGGTGACACCGATGCGTTTGAAGAAGGCCTCGTAGGCTGCCTTCATGGCAAAGTAGCTCTTCACCGCGCCGTCGTCGTTCGCGTCGAAGGAATAGGCGTCCATCATCACGAATTCCCGAGCACGCATCAGGCCATAACGGGGACGGATTTCGTTACGGAACTTGGTTCCGATCTGATAAAAGTTTTTCGGCAGGTCGCGGTAGCTAGTGATCTCCTGCTTTACGAGCGGGGTGATAACCTCCTCGTGAGTGGGCCCGAGAACAAACTCCGGCTCCTTCGAACGGCCCTTGCCTGCTCCGGCGCTGTCGGCGCGGAACATGATTTCGCGGGCTGCGGCCCAGCGCGGTCCCTGTTCCCAGTTTTCGACCGGGTGCACGTGCGGCATCCACAGCTCGATGCCTCCGGCGGCGTCCAGTTCCTCGCGGCAGATTTGCGATATCTTCTGCATGACCCGAAGTCCGAGAGGCATGTAGGTGTAGAGACCCCCACCCAACTTGCGCACGAGGCCGGCGCGAACCAACAGCTTGTGCGAGGCGATTTCCGCATCCGCCGGACTTTCCTTGAGGGTCGGGATAAAAAACTGGGACCAGAATTTCATGGAGCCGGCCAACGAAACAGCCTGTTCGCCGCGGGGCAAACTGTATTTGGCCCTGTATCGTGCGCCCGGCGGCTTGCCTTGGGCCCGCCGCCCCCTTCACTAGCCCGCCATGTCCGCCCGCCGCTCATCCGATCCCAAACCATGGCCCATGAAGTGGATCGTGCTCGGAATCATCGTAGGCATCGCCGTCTACACCTACCTGACCCTGCATTATCGCAAGCCGGGCCCCGCTTATCGCCCCTACGAGGACTTCACCAACCGTGCCAATGTCGAACGGCTGCTCAACGCCGGCTTTCGCCGCATCGAGACAAACGCCGAACGCCCCGCTGATCCGCAGATGCTCATCCGCGCCATGGGTGCGCTTGCCACCGTCACCGATGTGGCGGGCGGTTTGCCCGGCGGGCTGAGCGCCACTTTTATCGACGCACCCCTGCTGCCGCAGATCATCACCTCGGTCTACGCATCGAAGCAGATCCAGACCGGGCTGCCCTACACCGTTTTATTCAACTGCTCCCTGCCCAATCAAAAAGAGCAGCTCGGTGGCTCGCAGATTTACATCAAGGATAACACCATCGCGATCGTGCCCCAATTTGAGGCCCTCGCGGGCGGACTCATCGCTCGCACCAAGGAAAGTGTCGTCTCCATCACAATACCCGGCGGCATACTTCAACCCGGCCGCTACATCGTAACACTCACCGCCATCCAAAGCTCGAAGCGGTGGACGCTGGAAGTGAAGTAGTCGAAAGTTTGATCACGGGAGCCGGCGATCCGTCTCCGCAACTCACTTGGCCCCCAGCAGCTCTTCGGCGTGCGCCACCGCACTCTTCGCGTTGCGATCGCCAAGCATGCGGGCCAGTTCGCTCACACGGGCTTTGCGGTTGGCTTGGATCGGGGAAATCGTGACCACCGCGCGCTCCTGAGACTGATCTTTTTCGACGACGAGATGACTGTCACCCTGCGCGGCGACCTGCGGAAGGTGCGTCACACACAGCACCTGATGGCCCCTGGCGATCTCGGCCATTTTTTCGCCGACCACGCGGCCGATCTCGCCACCGACATTGGCATCGACCTCGTCGAAAACCAACACCGGCACGCCGTCGAGATCCGCCAGCACGGTCTTGAGCGCAAGCATCACGCGGGCGAGCTCACCACTGGACGCGATACGGTTGAGCGGAAGCGGAGCCTCACCGACATTGGGCGAGAACAGGAACTCCACTCCGCAGTCGCCCGTCGGCGCGAGCTCATCGAGGGGAACCACGCGGATCTGAAAATCAGCCTTCTTGAAACCGAGTTGGGCGATGCTTTTAGCCGCGATCTTGGCAAGCTCGCGCGAGGCTTTTTCCCGGCTCACGCGCAAGACGGTCGCTTCCTTGCGGGAGATCCGCTCGGCGTCGGCAATTTCTTTTTCGAGACGGATGAGCGTGCCTTCGAGATCGCCCTGGATTTCAAGGCGGCGGCGCATGTCGTCCCGCGCCTCGATCACGGCGCGGACATCGCCACCGTGCCTACGCTTCATCTCGAGCCACGTGTTCATGTCGGCCTGCAATTGCTCGGCCTGCTCGGGATCAAAATTAAACTGCCCGCTCAACGTCTCGAATTCAGTGCCAAGATCGGCCAACTCGATGCTCGCGGCGGCAAGTCGATCGGCCAGTGCCTTGCTGGCCGGATCGAGGGTTTCCAACTGGCGCGCCTCGCGCACGAGCGCGGCAACACGGCCGGTGGCGCCGTCCTCGCCGGTGAGACCGTTGGCGAGAGCCGAGGCCAGACCGATGAGTTCCTGCGCCTTGCTCAGGCGTTGGAAATCACGCTCCAACGCATCGATGGCCTCGTCGGTGAGATCGAGCGCATCGATGCGGGCAAGCTGGTTTTCCAGGAATTTGATCTGGTCCGGCGAAAGCTTGGTTTCGTGCGCGATACGCTCGCGTTCGGCCAGCAGCTCGCGCCACGCCCGATACTTCTCCGTGTAAGCGCCGAGCGCATCACCGGCGCGCCCGTAAAGATCGAGCAGCTCCAGTTGACAGCTTTCCTTGAGCAAACGCCGCGGTTCGCTCGGCCCGTGAAAATCGATCCAGTGCTCGCCCAGCCGCTGAAGCGCCGCGAGGCTCGCCAAGCTGCCGTTAACTGTGAGCTTGGGCGCCTTTTCGCGCGGCAGGCTGCGCTTGATGAGCAGGATTCCGTCTTCGCAGGCCGGCAGATCGAGCTCAGCCAGGAGCGCGTCCATTTTTTTGGAATTTTCGAAATACAACGACGCCTCGACCTCGCAGGCGGCCGCCCCTTGGCGAATAACCGTCTTATCGGCACGCTCCCCCGCAAGCAGCGATAACGCCCCGAGCAGGATGCTTTTACCCGCACCCGTCTCGCCCGTAACGACGGTGAAGCCCGCCTCAAAATCGAGGGAGACTTCTTCCAGCAGGGCGAGGTTCTTGATGCGTAGCGACTGAAGCATGGCTCCTAGGGCGCAAAAAAAAGGCCAACTTTCAAGCGCGGCCCTCAGCTATTCCGTCACGATGAAGCCCGAAACCTGCGCTAAAAGTGATTTTCCGATTTGCGATTCCACGAAAGCATGCAAGCAGTTGCTTACATGAAGACTTCCCGGCGTTCGTCTCCATCAGACACCCGCGACCGCATCCTTGCGGCGGCGGCACGTATTTTCGCGCGAAACGGCCTGACCGGAGCCACCACCCGAGCGATCGCCCACGAAGCGGGCGTCAACGAAGTCACGATTTTCCGCCACTTTAAAAGCAAGGACCGGCTGCTCTCGGCGGTCGTGGGCCAGAATTTCGGCACGTCCGCCCTCCCCGTTGCCATCGAACCTCCGGTGGCGACCCATGATCTTAAGGCCGATCTCATCGCACTCGCACAAACCTACGAAAAATTGCTGACGGACAACCTTCCGCTCGTGCGCACAATGCTGGGAGAGATCCACCACCACCACCGCGACCACGAGCGTCAGGTCTTCAAGGCGATTTTCCGGCCGCTTAAGGCCGCATTGATTGACCGGCTGGAATCCGCCCGAAACAACGGCGACCTGAAATCCGACACCAAGCCCGCGCTGCTGGCGGATTTGTTTTCCGGCATGCTTTTTACCGGAGTGCTCAGATGTTCGTCAAAAGACCTGAAGTTGGAATATTCCCCTGAGGATCACCTGCTGGCCGCCGTCGAGCTGGTGTTGCGAGGAGCCGGCTCCCCGTCGAAAGGATCTCAAGAGTGAGCGCGGCGGTGGGTCTCTATGGTTCGGATCGCAGCTTGCTCGGCCCCCTTGCGGCCCGGCTGGCGGATCGTGGAATTTTAAAATGGGTCATCGCGATCACCGCGGCCTTCGGCGCGATTCTGGAGATCATCGACACGAGCATCGTGAACGTCGCCCTGCCCGATATCCAAGGCAATCTCGGGGCCACGCTCTCGGAGGCCGGCTGGGTCTCCACCGGCTACGCGTGCGCCAACGTCGTGATGATCCCTCTCACCGCGTGGCTCGGCTATCGATTTGGCAAAAAAAACTACCTGCTCTTCTCGCTCGTCGGCTTCACCGCCGCGTCCGTTCTCTGCGGTCTTTCCACCAGTTTGGGAATGCTGATCTTCGCACGAGTGCTGCAGGGTTTCTGTGGCGGCGGCCTGCTGGCCAAGGCCCAGTCGCTGCTTTTTGAAACATTCCCCCGCAGCGAACAACCCGCGGCCCAGGCGCTCTTTGGCATCGGCGTGATCGCCGGCCCCGCGTTCGGCCCGGTGCTCGGCGGCTGGCTCACCGACACGCTCAATTGGCGTTGGATTTTCTTCATCAATCTGCCTCTGGGTATTCTCGCCGTGCTCATGACCATGGTTTTCCTGCCACGCGACCGCGACGAGGATCGTGTGGAAAGCCGTGTGGACTGGCTCGGCATCGGCTTGCTCACGATTGGGCTCGGCTGTTTCCAGACCATGCTCGAAGAAGGCCAGGAAGACGACTGGTTCAGCTCGCACTTCATTGTCCTTATGGCGGCGGGCGCATTGATCGGCGGCGTCCTCTTCATCTGGAGGGAACTCAGGACGGACGCACCGGCGGTGGATCTGAGGGTCCTGAAACACAAAACCCTCGCAGCAGGCAGCGCCTACTCGTTTGTCCTAGGCGCAGGCCTCTACGGCGTGATGTTCGCCGTGCCCATCTTTGTGCAGAACTTTCTGCACTTCACCGCCACGCAAAGCGGATTGGTGCTCATGCCCGGCGCATTTGCCTCGGCCGTTGCGATGATCATCATGGGCAAGATTTCAGGCAAGTTCGACGCCCGCCTTTTGGTCGGCATAGGCGCCATGGCCACCGTGGGAACATCGCTCCTTCTGGCCGACATCAACCCCGACACCGGCACCGGCTCGCTCTTCCTGCCGCTTGTGCTGCGCGGCATCGGTGCGGTGATGATGTTTGTGCCGCTCAGTCTCGCCACGCTCGGCTCGCTGCCCCAGCGCGATATTTCCGCGGCCGCCGGATTTTACAGTCTCACCCGGCAGATGGGCAGCAGCATAGGGATCGCCGCCATCACCACCCTGCTCGCCCAACGCGAGGCGGTTCACCGCGCGGTGATGGTTGAAAAAATCACCGACACCAATCCCGAGGTCGCCACCCGTGTCCAAATGACAGGCGAAGCTTTTGCCCGCCACTCTTCAGACCCTGTGCTTGTTCATCAGCAGGCGATGGCGGTGCTCGACCAATCCATCAACGCGCAGGCGACACTGCTCTCGTTTGCCGACGTCTTTTTCTATGTCGCCGCCGCCTTCCTTGTGACGCTCCCGCTTCTTTTCCTGCTCGGCAAAGGGGGCAACCGCGAAGCCGCCGCCGCCGCGCACTAATCTTCAATCTATCTGTTTTATGACCGACGTCGCCAAATCTCAACTGCCTCACGAATCCGCCAAGCCCAGACCGCGCCAGCCTCGCTGGAAGCCCGTGCTGCTGACCATCGCCGGCGTCGCTGTGCTCGCCTGGATCATTCACTTCAGTGTGCATGCTTACTATTACGAGGAAACCGACGACGCCTATGTGACCGGCCACCTTTATCAGATAAGCCCCCAAATCGCCGGTCAGGTTCTGTCGGTGGCTGTTAACGACAACCAAACCGTAAAAGCCGGCGACGTGCTCGTGCGGCTCGATCCCCTGCAATTCACCCTCGCCGTTCAAAAAGCCCGCGACCAACTCGCGCAGGCCCAGGCGCAGGAAACCGAGTCCCGCGCCTCGCTCACTTTTGCGGCAAGCATGATCAACCAAAGCGAAGCCAAGGCCAAACAAGCCGAAGCCCAGGTCGGCCAGACCGAGGCCGAACTCGCCCTCGCCAAACTCACCCTCAAGCGCAGCGAACAGCTTTTCGCCGCCGGCGGCGTGATCGCCGCCTCCGACCTCGACAACGCCCGGAGTGCGTTTCGAACCGCCGAGGCCTCCCACGCGGCCAACCAAGCCGGCCTTGCCGCCGCGCAAGCCACCGTCGCCTCTTCCAAGGCGGGACTCGATTCGTTGAACGCCCGCGTCGCCGCCGCCGTCGCCAATGTCGCCGTAAGCCGTTCCGCCTTGGCCGACGCCAAACGCGTCCTCACCTATGCCACCCTCACCGCTCCTGCCGATGGCCGGGTGGGCAACAAATATGTCGAAGCCGGCAATCATGTCGCCGCCGGACAGACCCTGATGTCCCTTGCCTCACTCGATGCCTGGATCATGGCCAATTTCAAAGAAACCCAGCTCACGCGCATGCATCCGGGGCAAGCCGTGAACATAACCCTGGACACCCTGCCAGGCCTGAAACTTCACGGCACCGTGGACAGCCTCTCGCCCGCCAGCGGTTCGCAGTTCGCCCTCCTCCCTCCCGACAATGCCACCGGCAACTTCAACAAAGTCGTCCAACGCGTCCCCGTTAAGATCATCCTGGACGCCGACAGCCTCAAAGCCGTCGGTCCCCGCCTTCGCCTCGGCCTCTCCGTCGTGGTCGACGTCCGGGTTCGGTGACACCTTTGAATTTATATAAAACAAAAGCCGCCAATTACTTGGCGGCTTAAAATGGTGGACCCTACTGGACTCGAACCAGTGACCTCTTCCATGTCAAGGAAACGCTCTAACCAACTGAGCTAAGGGTCCGAAAGGTCGGAGAGTAAGCAGGACTCCCCCGCGTCAGCGCAAGAAAAATTCCGCGGCAATTTCACGGTCTTTTCCGATCTGCTCTTTCAGGGCTTCCAAGCTCGAAAATTTCATTTCCGGACGAAGGAAAGACAGCCATTCAACCACCAGTTTGTCGCCTTTGTCGAACGGGCATGCCCCGAGCAGGTGAACTTCCAATCTCGGCGCGGTCGCCTTCTCAACCGTGGGGCGCAGTCCGTAGTTGGCCACCCCTCGGACCGGCACGGTGGACTTCGGTCCGTAGACCTGCACGGCATAGACGCCAAGGCGCGGACGCAGATCCGGCTCCCATGAAAGGTTGAGCGTGGGGAATCCGATGGTCCCGCCCAGCTGCTTGCCCGGCTCCACCATCCCTTCGGCAAAATAGGTGTAGCCCAACAAGGCGTTGGCCTCCTCGATGCGGCCTTCTTCAAGGTAACCGCGGATTCGGGTGCTGCTGATGGGCTCCCCGTTTTGATTGATCCGCTGGGCGCTCACGACGTTAAGACCGTGTTTTTTCGCCTCGGAGAGCAGGACATGAATGTCACCGGCGCGTCCTTTCCCGAAGCGCCAGTTTTCCCCGACATAGATCGTCGTGAGCCCGGGTAACGCGTGCTTGAGCCGAGGCAAAAGTTCATCGGCGGGAATGCCTGCGAAAGCGGCGTCAAACGTCTGCATGATGACGGCGTCGACCCCGAGTTTGAAAAGCTGCCGGTTCTTCAACACCGGCGTCATGATGAGCCGCACAGGATTTTCGGGACGAAACAGCCGGCTCGGATGCGGCCAGAAGGTCAGCACCGCGGAAATCCCTCCGGCGCGCCTGGCCGAATGCACCGCCGCCTCGATGACCGCGTGATGCCCCAGATGAACTCCGTCAAACATCCCGATGGCCAGATGCATGGGCTTCGCGGGAAGCGCTGAAGCTGCGGCCAGGGAGTTGTAGGAACGGGGGTCCAAGCGAGTTGGAAGTTATGCAACCGTCGCCGAAAAGCCACGCTGATTTTACCGGAATACCCTACCCCAACGCCACACTGGGCGCGGCCTCGTAGGCGGGAATGAGCACTTTCTCGATTTCGGAAAACGACATTTTCTGGAGCTGCTCGATCGTGACGGCGCGCGACACGTTGAGATTGCCCGATGAAATGCGCCGGAGCGCACTCAGATGGGCGCCGCAACCGAGACGTTGCCCGAGATCGTGCGCGAGCGTGCGGACATAGGTTCCCTTCGTGCAGAGCACGCGAAAATCAATCTCGGGCGAAGCCCAGCGCGTGAGATCATACTGCGATATCCGGATGAAACGCGGCTCACGCACCACCTCCTCGCCGGCGCGGGCGCTTTTATAGAGGGGTTTTCCCGCGATCTTGATGGCGGAAAACATGGGAGGCATCTGGTATTGATCACCGAGGAAACCGTTGAGCGCGGCGCGCACGTCGGCCTCGCTCATCTCGGGCACGGGGCGCGTTTCGAGAACCTCGCCCTCGGCGTCCTGCGTGTTGGTGGACGAACCCAGCCTGATGGTGCCGGTGTATTCCTTGTCCACGCTCATCAGGTATTGGGAAATACGCGTGGCTTTGCCGACAAGGATGACAAGGAGTCCGGTCGCCATCGGATCCAGTGTGCCGGCATGACCGATGCGCTTCATGCGCAGGACGCCACGCAGACGGGCGACCACGTCATGAGAAGTGTGTGCGGATGGCTTGTCGATAAGCAGCACGCCATCGAGCTCTTTGGCAGGGACGAGCATCAGGAAATCTTTTTCAACGCATCGACGGCGGAAATCTGCTCCGCCAGTGCGGCGATCAATTGCGCCTGGAAAACGGCGATGGTCGTGTTCTTGACGTTGAGACCGGCCGCACAGGCATGGCCTCCTCCATTGAAGCGTCCCGCGACCTGATCGACCCGATAAGCAGGATCCTTGGCACGCAGGCTGGCCTTGATCGCCCCCGCGTTTTCCTCGATGAGCACACCGATCTCCACGCCGTCGATGGAGCGGGCGTAGTCCACGAGCCCCTCGGTATCCTCGGCGCTCGTGCCGGTCTCTTTGTAGATGCCATCGGGCAGCGTTCCGATGCACACCCGTCCACCGCATTCGTGGCGAAAGGAAGCAAGAAAGCGTTGGAGCAGCTGGAGTTTTCCTGCGGTCTCGCGCTCGTAAAGCTCGGCGGCCGCGGCGGCGGGCTGGGCCCCGCGCGCCATCAATTCGGAAACGATCAGAAACGTGCGACGCGACGTGGAAAGGAAACGGAACTGGCCGGTGTCGGTCGCGATGCCGGCATAAAGGGACTGGGCGGCCTGTGCGTCGATCGTCAGATGATGATCCAGAAAAAGTCCGGCCAAAATCTCGGCGGTGGCAGCCGAACCGACGTCGATAAAGTTGTGTTCGGCATAACCGCTGTTCGACAGGTGATGGTCGATATTGGCGAACGGTTGGGGGAAACGCGCCTTGAACTTTTCCCCCGCCCTCGCCTGATCGGCGCAATCAACGTAAATCGCGGTGTAATCCCCGGCCGGCAGTCCGTCGAAACGTATGATGGGGGTGTCACCCACCGCGAACTCGATACGGCGAGGCACAGGATCGGGATTCGCACAGATCACGTCGAGATTGAGGGTCTTCAACACCCGGGCGAGCGCGACCTGGGAACCGATGCAGTCACCGTCGGGACGGGCGTGGGCGATGACGACAATCTTACGGCCTTCGAGTGAGCGCAAAAACCGGCCAAAGCGTTCGTAAAATTCCGGATAGATCAGCTCCACGGGTTACTCCTTCGGTTTTGGGGTTGATTCGTCCGCCAAGGCCCTGGCCTTGTCCGCAGCCGCGATTTCGTCGAGCACTCCTAAAATACGGTTTCCGCGCTCAGTCGAGGTATCGAACAGGTAGATGAAGTTCGGCATGTGCTTGAGGACGATACGGCGGCCGAGTTCGAAGCGAAACTCTTTGGAGTGGTGCTTGAGCCAGCGAAGACAAGCGGCGGCCTCCTCGTCGTCGCCGGTGACGGCCACAAAAACACGGCCCTCGTGAAGATCGGGCGACACCTGCACACCGGTGATGGTGATGGCGACGGCTTCCTCCTTGTATTGCTTGCGGAGAATGTCGCTCAGCTCCCGTTGGAGGAGCTCGTTGACGCGAAGGGTGCGGGTGGACATGGAATTTAAAAAAATGGAAAACCGGAAACCGGGGGCCGCCGCAAGGCAGCGTTCATCCGGTTTCCGGTTTTCGCAATCCGGGATTGATTACAGGGATGCGCGGACTTTTTGGATCTCGTAGCACTCGATTACATCGCCGATCTCATAACTGTTGAAATCGCCGATCTTGATGCCGCATTCGAGGCCGGCGCGCACTTCGTTGGCGTCATCCTTGAAGCGCTTGAGCGTGCTGACCTTGCCTTCGAATACGATTTCCTTCTTGCGACGGATGCGAGCGGAGGCGTTGCGGGTGATCTTGCCTTCGGTGACGAGGCAGCCGGCGACAAAGCCCTTGGCCAGCGGGAAGGTCGCGCGGACTTCGGCGGCGCCGGTCTTGTTTTCCTTGAGATCGGGGTCGAGCAGGTCGGCCATCATTTCGCGGACCTTGTCGGCCAGCTCGTAGATGATGCCGTAGGTTTCGATACGGACGTTGTGATGCTTGGCGAGCGGCGTGACCCCGTTTTCCAGCTTGGTGTTGAAACCGATGACAACGGCGCCGGCGGCGCTGGCCATGAGCACGTCGGTCTTCGAAACGAGGCCCACATCGGTGGCCACAATTTCGAGGGAAACCTTGGAGCTCTTGATGCCTTCGAGGACATTCCGCACGGCCTCGGTGGAGCCGAACACGTCCGTCTTGACGATGACCTTGAGCACCTTGGCCTGGGTCGCGGCGATATTGGCGAAAAGGCTTTCGACGGAAACTTCCTTGGGAGCCGCGTCGGTGACTCCGGTGTTTTTCCGGATGAGATGCTGCGCCTCTTCGGCAAGGCTTTCGGCCTCGCGGGCATTCTTGACGGTGATAAACTCGGCGCCGCTATCGGGCGCGCCGGACCAGCCGATCACGCGCACGGGAGTGGCGGGAGGGGCTTCCTTGAGATTCTTGCCCTGATCGTCGAACATCGCGCGAACCTTGGCCCAATGCGGACCGCACACGATGGAGTCACCGACCTTGAGGGTGCCGCGCTGGATGATGACGGTGGCAAGCGGGCCGCGGCCGACGTCGATCTGCGACTCGATGATAACGCCGGTGGCGGCGGTCTTCGGGTTGGCCTTGAGCTCAAGCACGTCGGCCTGGAGCAAAATCATATCAAGAAGATCGGTGATGCCGGTGCCCTTGATAGCGGAAACGGGCACGGTGACCGTCTCACCACCCCAGTCTTCCGGGGCGATATTGCGCTCCTGCATCTGCTGTTTCACACGCTCAAGGTTCGCGCCTTTCACGTCCATCTTGTTGACGGCAACCATCAGGGTGACGGCGGCATTCTGCGCATGCTTGAGGGCTTCGTCCGTCTGCGGCATGAAGCCGTCGTCGGAAGCAACCACAAGGACGGCGATGTCGGTCACATCGGCGCCACGGGCGCGCATCTTGGTGAAGGCGGCATGGCCGGGAGTGTCGAGGAATGTGATTTTGCGACCGGCGTGCTCGATCTGATAGGCCCCGATATGCTGGGTAATGCCGCCGGTCTCACCGGCAGCGACGTCGGCCTTGCGAATCGCATCGAGCAGGGAGGTTTTTCCATGGTCGACGTGCCCGAGGATACAAACCACCGGGGGCCGCATGGTGAGATTCTTAATCTCGTCCTCGGCGGCAGTCTTTTCCTTGTCCTTGGCTTTCTCCTTTGAGGTCTGTTGGATTTGCTGGGCGGCTTCGCCACGATGCTTGATCTCAAGCATGAATCCGTGCTTTTCGGCGACCTTGATGGCAACCGGCTCCTCGATCGCCTGATTCATCGAGGCGAAAATCCCCATCTCCATAAGCTCGGAGATGAGCTTGAATGGCTTCATGGCCAGCGCGGTCGCGAAATCGCGGACGATGATCGGAGGTTTAAGGTGGATGATCTTGATATCACCCTCCGT
This sequence comes from Rariglobus sp., assembly GCA_035493815.1. Classification (GTDB taxonomy): domain Bacteria; phylum Verrucomicrobiota; class Verrucomicrobiia; order Opitutales; family Opitutaceae; genus Rariglobus. The sequence goes on along the minus strand of DATJHQ010000003.1, from coordinate 74,782 downwards.
GGTGATCGTGGCTGTCTGAGCGGGCGGTGTGACCGGCATGGCGGGATTGCCCGGAGCCGAAACATGAGAAGGAGCCTTGGGCGCCGGCGGAATCGGCATGGGCGCGGACGGAGCGGATACAGCCACGGCCGGAGCGGACCTGACCGATGACGGGGTCGCCATGGGAGCCGGAGCCGAAACGGGACGCGGCGCTGAAATCACCGGAGCCGCAGAAGGCATCTTGACCGAAAACGCCGGAGCCGCTTTCGGAGCAGATGGAATTGAAGCGACGGGCGGTGCTGAAACCGGTCGAGGAGGCAGCGGCTGGGGCACCGACACCGGACGGGGAGCGGAGGCTACCGGAGCAGAAACGATGGAAGGAGCGGCAGGGGCGGCCTTGGACGTGGCGACCGATCCCTTGGCCTCTTCCTTGGCACGCATGACATCCTCGGCGCTTTTCACCGTGGGAACCTTGTGGGCAACCGGGGCCGCTTCCTCGGCCGGCGCGGTTTCGACCACGGCAGGAGCCTTCGCAGCAAATTCCTCTTCGAGTGCCTCCGCCGAAATGTTGTCGACCGTGCTGGAGGCGCTTTTGACGTCAAATTTGCGCTCCTTGAGCAGGGCCAACAACGCTTTGTTGTCCATGCCGATCTTCTTAGCCAATTCGTGGATGCGGATACTCATTCTTCAGGGTTTGCGGGCGTAAAATCTGCGCTGGTGCTTTTGATTATTGGGTTCCGCCAACGCGGTTGATGATGGAGGCGGCCTCTTCGGAAGAGAAACCGGCGTCGACGAGATCGTCGGCGCCGACACCTTCAAAGGCGGCGGGGGAATTGATGCCGATACCGACCAGACGCTCGGCGAGCACCGTCTCAAGACCGAAGGTCTTTTCGAGCATGGTGATCGCAGTCGTGCGAGGATCGGTGGACACAACATGGAACTCCTCGATGTCCAGGCGCCAGCCGATGAGGCGGGAAGTCAGACGCGCGTTCTGGCCCTTGCGACCGATGGCGATGGCAAGATCCTCGTTGGCAACCTTGAGCAGAATGCGGTGATTTTTTTCGTCGAGCTGGATATCACGAGGCACGGCGGGTTTAAGGGCCTCGATGATCATCTGCTTGGGATCGGCAAAATAATTAACGATGTCGATTTTCTCGCCGTTGAGCTCACGCACGATGGTCTTCACACGGGCGCCACGGGCGCCGACACAGGCGCCGACCGGATCGACCTTGGGGTCGGTGCTGGTGACGGCGATCTTGGTGCGATATCCGGGTTCGCGAGCGAAGGCATCGATCTTCACGGTGCCATCGGCGATCTCGGCAACCTCGACCTCGAACAGGCGGCGGACAAATTTCGGGCTGGCGCGGGTGAGCATGAGCTCGGGACCACGCGGGGTGCTCTCGATTGCAAGCAGCAGGCAGCGGATGCGATCACCGGGTTGATATTCTTCACCGGGAACCTGTTCCTTGCCGGAGAGAATGGCCTCGGCCTTGCCCAGATCGATGAAGATGTCGTTGCGTTCCTTGCGGCGCACCGTGCCGGTCACGATGTTGCCGACCATGTCCTTGAAGTCGTCGTAAATGCGGTCTTTTTCGAACTGGCGAAGCTTCTGCATGACGGCCTGACGGGCGGTCTGCGCGGCGATTCGGCCGAGCGTGGCGGGATCGATTTCCTTTTCAACGAGGTCGCCCAACAAAGCGCCGGGCTTCAAAGCCTGGGCTTTTTCGATGTGGATTTCCGTGCGGGGATTGCTGACCGAATCGACCACCTTGAGCACCGACCACGCATGGAGCTGGCCGTTCTTGGGATTGATCTCGATCTTCAATTCCTGACCGGAGTTAACTCCCTTGAGGGCAGCCGTTTTAATGGCGTTGACGATCGCCGCGATCATGTCCGCACGGCCGATGCCTTTCTCCTTCTCCATGTATTCGAGGACTGAAAGAATTTCGCTGCTCATAAGGTTGTGATTTGTAGAAAAAAAAAGCGGGCCAGAGGCCCACCTTTTGGAAAGTGAACGTTGATAGAAAGGGTCAAGGTTGCTGGCGTGGTAAATCCTTGTCAAGTCCCGCGCCCGCCGAGGAGAAAAGCCACTTAGCAGCCGTTCCTCTTTTCGGCCGCCAGCATCCAGCCCAAAAGCCCTTGCAACGGCCCGTGCGAGGCCGGCCTTGAGGCCCCGCCAAATACATTCAATTTCCTCAAAAGTCGCTCGCGGTCGTCAGGCGCATCGCCTGCAAACCAGTTTCGCCACAGCGGCTCCAGCGGCAAATCCATCCCTGCCGCCAAAAGCGGCAAAAAGCCATCGCACACGAGATTATCAAACCGGCTGCCGGTCACGGTGGCGGCGCAAAGTTCTCCGGCCAGCCGCGTCCGCAATACCGTCAGGCGCGCCCGCCTGCGAACTTCTCGAACGGTCCCTCCCTCCCCCGCATCGCCAGCACAGACGGCAGCCGACTTCAGGCCTGCCGCCAGCGACCGCAATCGTTCCGGCCAGTCCGGGCGCGCCGCGACCCAGGCGGCATACTGCTTCAAGCGAAGCCGCGGATGATTCAAGGGACGCACGCCATGCAAACTCCAATGCTCCAGGCGCGTCTCGAAAATCGTATCAGGCGCCATCCCACCGGCACGCCATTCCGCCAACGGAAACTCCGTCGCCACCGCCAGCATCGGCGCCCGGTTGAGCCGGTAACCCAGGACTTCAAGCGCCGCGTGATGACAAGCCCCTTCCCATCCCAATCGCCGGATGCGTTCGCGCGCGAACCCCGTTTTTTGTTTCCAGCGTTCAGCCGCATGTCGGTTCAAGAGACGGCCAAGCGCAGCCTCGTCAAACGCACCGAGTGTATCGAAAGCGCGATCCAACGGACGATTGGCCAGCGTCTCGACCACATCCTCCTCCGCATACTCCTCCAGTCCCCGGTGCAGCAATGGCAACAACACCAAAACCGGCAGTCGGCCGCCATGCGCTCCCGCAGTCCAAACTTCCGAAGATGGAAACAACACGACATGCAGGATCACGTTATCGTAAGCCGGATCATTCGCATGCCGGTGCGTCACCCAATCGGCGGCGTGCAAGTGCAGCTCTATGTCTCCCGCGATCTCTTTTCCATCGACTCGTAATCGCGCGCTCGAAAAATCCGGCCCGCCAAGACGGTTCCAACGACCGGGATGCAAAACCTGCATACGCCGCCCATCCAGAGTGCGCGCATCGCAGTCGGAAAAATCACGTCGGTCCCATATTTTTTGCAGCAACAGTTCCGAAAACGAAAACGGACCATAAAGCCCCTGAATTTCCGCCACTGCATCGATGGAGCCGGATGCTTTTGGGTTTTCCGATGAACGTGAACTGGGATCCGGAGTGGTCAAAGGTCGCGCAGAATACGATAATTGTGCCGGCCCAAGCTACGAAAGATGGCCGGTATGTCTACCAGAAGCCGGTGACAAAATATCGCCTCGGGCAATTCCGCGAGCTTTCCCGTTACGGACGTTTCCATTCCGCCGAGTTTCTACGATTTATGTCTTTCAAACCAGAGGCCACACGCGCCTCGGCCCTCGCCACCCACGCGGCAAGATCGGACGGCGGAACCCACACGGCGCCGGCGGCTTCGATCGTCTGACGTTCCGCCTGATCGCCAGTCGCCACATGGCACGACGAGGGATCAGCCGCGCGCCCGACGAGCTGCTCGATCACATCATCCGCCGTGAGCGACGACGGTGTGTAGAGAACGCTAAAAGTCACGTGCGCCGAAGGCCGCTCCACAACCAGTTCATCGCCACGTCCGTCAAATACCAGAGTCACCCGCGTCTGCTCCGTGTCGTGGATAGAGCTCAGTCGCTGCGTCAGCTGTGTCCGGGCCGCATCTCGATCTCGCTTCATGAGAGCCCGAAATTCCGGCCACGCATGCAGCAAATTAGCTCCGTCAACGAGAAGATGTTTCTCAAACGCCACGCCATGACGTGGCCCATCCCCGGCTCCGGTTCAATTCAAGAGTCATGGAAAACCCATTCGTTTATATAGTGCGCTTGCCCTTGCATAACACCGGGACCCGAAATGTTATCGGCAACCATGAATCCCAACTCATTGGCCAAACTCATCGGCGCCGGCATCATCATCCTCGTGATTGTGATCGCCGCGTCGCAATCCACCTACGTGGTCGACCCCGGATTCCGCGGCGTGCAAGTGACGCTCGGCAAGGTCAGCGATCAATTTAAACCCGAAGGCTTCGGGACCAAGCAGCCTTTCATTTCGACCATCATCCCCATTCCCGTCCGCCAACTCACCCGCGAACTGCCCGCCGAATGCTACTCGGCGGATCTCCAGCAGGTGAATGTGCAGCTACGCGTGCTTTATCGCATCCCTGAAGCTTCCGTCGTGCGCATCTACAAGGAGTATTCCGGCGACCCGTTCGACAGCTTGATCGCCCCGCGTGTTCAAGAGGCCCTCAAGGAGGTCACCGCCATGCAGAGCGCGGAGCAAATCGTGAAACAACGCGAAAACATCAAAGTGAAGGCTCTCGCCGCAACGCGTGAGAAAATCGGCGCCATCCTCGATGTCGAAGATCTGGTCTTGGAAAATATAACGTTATCCAAAGAACTGGAAAACGCCATCGAGTCCAAGATGGTGCAGGAGCAGGAGGCCGCCAAGGCGCGCTTCACACAGCAAAAGGCGCAGATCGAAGCCGACACCGCCATCATCAAGGCCAAGGGCGAAGCCGAGGCTATCCGCATCCGCGGCGAAGCGTTAAAAGACACCCCGGGTCTCATCCAGCTGCAGATCGTTGAAAAATGGGACGGGAAAGCCCCTCTCGTAATCGGCGGCGGAGAAAACACGGGCACCAACTTCATTCTCCCCTTGGGCGCTCCCGCGCTCGCACCCGCCGGTTCGGCAGGCATGCGCAAATGACACCATCCGCCAAACGCTCCCTCGCGGTTTTCACGACATTTGTCCTGTTGGTGATGGCCCTCTGTCTGTTGTTTCCACGCGTGCTGGGTTTTGTGGAGCTGGCCGCGCGAGAGCTGCGTTATCTATGGTGGTTGGTGTTCATGTTGGCTCTTGGCGCGTGGCTGGCGTTTTTCTTCGGCAAACGTAACCAGTAAGAAAGCTCGACAACCCGCCCATGCGCGGAAGATTTTGCGGGGTAATCCAGACGGAGAGGTGGCAGAGTGGTCTATCGCGACGGTCTTGAAAACCGTTGGGCCGAAAGGTCCCGGGGGTTCGAATCCCTCCCTCTCCGCCATTTATATCCATCCGAGCTGATTTTATCCAGCATACGGACTTGCCCACCCTCGGCCGGTCCCGCAACTTTCCCCTCTTTTCATGAAGAAAGCCCTTATCACCGGCATCACCGGACAAGACGGATCCTATCTCGCCGAGCTTCTGCTCTCCAAAGGTTACGAGGTTCACGGTGTCATCCGCCGCGCCTCCACCTTCAACACGAGCCGGATCGATCACCTTTACAGCGACCCCCATGTGAATGGCGTCCGTCTCTTTCTTCATTACGGCGATCTGGCCGACTCCGTGCAGATGGTTAAATTACTCTACGAACTCCAGCCGGACGAAGTCTACAATCTCGGTGCGCAGTCCCATGTGCGCGTTTCTTTCGACATCCCTGAATACACCGGCGATATCGACGGCTTGGGAGCCCAGCGTATTCTTGAAGCCATTCGCGAAGCCGGCCTCGTCAAAAAAGTGCGCTTCTACCAGGCGTCGTCCTCCGAGATGTTTGGCAAGGTCCAGCAAGTGCCGCAAACCGAGCAAACCCCCTTCTGGCCGCGTTCACCATACGGCTGCGCCAAGGTCTACGCCTATTGGCTCACCGTAAACTACCGCGAGAGCTACAATCTTCACGCTTCCAACGGCATCCTCTTCAATCACGAGAGTCCGCGTCGCGGGGAAACTTTCGTTACACGCAAGATCACCCGCGCCGCCGCACGTATCAAAATGGGGCTTCAGGAATCCCTTTACCTTGGAAACCTCGATGCGCAGCGCGACTGGGGCTACGCCAAGGAATATGTGGAGATGATGTGGCTGATGCTCCAACAGGACAATCCGGATGACTACGTCGTCGCCACCAACGAAACCCACAGCGTGAAGGAATTCTGCGAGGTTTCCTTCGCCCGCCTCGGTCTCGACTGGGAAAAATACGTCAAATACGACCAACGCTATGAACGTCCCGCGGAAGTCGAGCTACTCATCGGCGATCCCGCCAAGGCAAAAAAGCAGCTCGGCTGGGAACCCAAGGTGAAGTTCAAGGAACTCGCCGAACTGATGGTCGATCATGATTTGGCACTGGCCCAACGGGAAGCCCAGATCGCCAAGCTGCCGAAACTCTGAGTCCAACGCGGATCACTTTAGGAATGAAGCTCTACATCGCAGGTCATGGCGGCATGGTCGGCTCCGCACTCGTGCGCCGCTTTCAAAACGAACCGGACACGACGCTCCTGCTCCGCTCCCGTCAAGAACTCGACCTCCTTTCCCAGTCTGCGGTCGACGCCTTCTTCGCCACGGAAAAACCCGACGCCGCCATCATTGCCGCCGCCAAGGTGGGTGGCATTCACGCGAACAACACCTACCCCGCCGATTTCATCTACGAAAACCTCGCGGTCGCGACGCACACGATCCACGCCGCTTGGAAACATGGCGTCAAAAACCTGCTCTTCCTCGGCAGCTCCTGCATCTACCCCAAGCACGCCCCGCAACCGATGCCCGAGGACTGCCTCCTCACGAGCGAGCTGGAATGCACCAACGAGGCCTACGCCATCGCCAAGATCGCCGGCCTCAAGCTTTGCCAATATTACCGCAAGCAATACGGCGTGCGTTTCTACTCCGCGATGCCCACCAACCTTTATGGTCCGGGCGACAGCTATCACCCGCAAAATTCCCACGTTCTTCCCGCTCTCATCCGTCGTTTTCACGAGGCACGGCTGGCCGGAAAGTCCGAGGTCGTCGCATGGGGCACGGGCACGCCACGCCGCGAATTCCTCCATGTCGATGATCTCGCGGATGCTTGTGCCTTTCTCCTGAAACATGACAACCCACCCGACTGGATCAACGTGGGCACCGGTGTTGATGTGACCATCAAGGAGCTCACCGAGACGGTTGCGGAAATCACCGGCTTCACCGGAAAGATTCTCTGGGATTCAACCAAGCCAGACGGGACACCACGCAAGCTCATGGATGTTTCCCTGCTCAAGGACATGGGTTGGCGGGCGCGCACCGTTCTGCGCGATGGCTTGGCAAAGACCTACACTGCGTTTCTTGCAGAACAGGCTGCAGGCACACTCCGCCAGTAAATCTCGGCCGCACGGGGCGGTCCCCAAAAAGGGGTGTTAATATACGGGAACCCTTTGTGCTTCTAGTGTATCAATACTCGTTCGCTCTCGTTTGCCGAAATAACTCAGGCTTCCGATACTACCCGCGTATGAAAAAACGATACCTTCTGCCATTCGTCACCCTTCTTGCCGGCGCCAGCCTGCTCCTTTCGGGCTGCGGCCCCAAGGAGACAGCCTCCGATTCCGCGGCGGCTCCCGCCACCGTCGGCACCACTGATGCCTCCGGCGTCAAAACCTTCGAGATCACCGGTGCTGACAACATGAAGTTCAACATCACCCAACTCACCGCCGCTCCCGGTGAGGAAATCAAGGTCGTCTTCACCAACGTCGGCACGCAGCCCAAGGTCGCCATGGGGCACAATTGGGTGCTCCTCAAGAAAGACACTGATGTCACCGCCTTCGACAACGCAGCCCTTCAGTCCAAAGCGACGGATTATATCCCCGAGGAAAAAAAGGATGAGATCATCGCGCACACCAAGCTTCTTGGAGCGAAGGAAAGCGACACGATCACCTTCAAGGCTCCCGCCGAGCCCGGCGACTATCCTTATCTCTGCACTTTTCCCGCTCATTACCAGGTCGGCATGAAGGGTGTCCTCACCGTCAAGTAAGCGCCTTCGCCCCCGGCGAAACTCAGGTTCCGACTTGCGGTTTAAGCACGCCAACGAACCTTTGCTTTCCCGCAAAGCCCGTCACAAAGGCCTCCCCAAACGGGAGGCCTTTTTTTGGGTCCCGCTCCATGTCGCCGGAAACACAACCAGCACCATCCTCCCTGGAAACAATCAAACGCCTCCTCCCCTGGTTGGTGGCGGTTTCATTTTTCATGGAATCGCTGGACATGACGATTCTCAACACTGCGGTGCCCACCATCGCCGGTGCGCTGGGGGTTGCTCCGCTCAGTCTTAAATCCGCCCTCACCAGCTACACGCTCAGTCTGGCGCTTTTTATTCCGTTGAGTGGTTGGATCGCGGACCGGTTCGGCACGAGGCGGGTATTTTCCACCGCCATCGGCATCTTTGCCCTGGGTTCATTGCTCTGCGGTCTTTCCACCAACGTCCATTTCCTGGTGGCCGCGCGTATCCTACAGGGTATCGGCGGGGCGATGATGATGCCGGTGGGTCGTATCGCGATCGTCCGCACATTTGCCAAGTCGGAGATCATCCGTGCCATGAGCTTCGTGGTCATTCCCGGATTGATAGGCCCCCTGCTCGGTCCGGTTACCGGAGGATTGATTGTCGGCTATTTACCATGGCGTGTCATCTTCTTCATCAACGTGCCCATCGGGTTGATCAGCCTGTTTTTTGTTTATCGCTACATGCCCGACTATAAGGCTGAACGCAGCACTCGGCTCGACTTTACCGGATTCGTCCTGTTCGGCCTCGGCGTCGCGCTGTTGTCGCATGTTCTGGAGGTCTTCGGCGAACACGAGATGGGACTGACCGATGTGCTCGCCATGCTCGGCATTTCCCTCGCGTTGCTTCTGCTTTACGCACGGCATTCCCTGCGCACGCCCCACCCGTTGCTGCGTCTGGAGCTTTTCCGGAAACGCACATTTGGCACCGCGGTAAGTGGAAGTTTTTTATCGCGTATCGGCATGGGAGGAATGCCCTTCCTGCTGCCCGTCTACTATCAGGTCTGCCTGGGTTATTCGCCCGTCCATGCGGCCCTGCTCATCATGCCCCAGCCGGTCGCGGCAATGGCCTTGAAAATGGTCGTGCCTCACATCCTCAAGTACTTCGGCTACCGCCGCATTCTGGTTTATAACACGATTGCACTGGGCGTGCTCATCGCATTTTTCGCCACGGTCACCGCGGCGACACCGGTCTGGGTGATTCTTATCCAGGCGTTCTGCTTTGGTTTCTTGATGTCGTTGCATTACACGAGCATCAACTCGCTTACGTTTGCAGATCTTGATCCGGCCGAGACCAGCATGGGCAGCAGCATGAGCAGCGTGGCCCAGCAGCTTTCGATGAGTTTCGGTGTGGCGACAGCCTCGTTGCTCACTGCAATGTTTCTCGGATTTGACCATGGGTCCGTTGGCTCAAGCGTTATGTCCACCGCCATCCGCAGCAGTTTCATCACGCTGGGAATCTTCACGTTGGCGACCAGTCTGCTGTTCCGTCGGCTTCATCCGACCGATGGTGACAATGTCAGCCGCGGCTCGTCTCAACCGGCCCCTTTGGAAGAGGCCGCGCGAGCTTAAAATCACAGTTTCGCCGCCGCGGCCTCGTCAACAAGCCATACCACGCGATCCGAGCACGTTTGCAGGATTTGGGACGGAGCCTTGGAAGGATCGAAAGGATCGTGAAACACGCGGCGCAAGGCCTCGGCTTTTCCGCTGCCCAGCGTCATCACCACGATGAGCCCGCACGCGCGCAACCCCGCCGGAGTGATCGTGAGCCGCCAGCCCTTGCCGGGCACATCGAGCGCCGAGAACGGCAGGTTGCCATCATCTTCGAGCAGCGGACTGCCCGGAAAAAACGAAGCGGTGTGGGCGTCATCACCCATGCCGAGAAAGCACACGTCGTAGCCTTTGCCTGGACCGGCGAGGATCATCATGGTCCGGCGGTAGGCTTCGGCGGCCGCGGCCGGCTCGTAGGCGACGACCCACGGGTGACGATGTTCCTTGGGAACACCCAGCGGTTCCATCAACAGGCGCTCCGCATTGCCAAAGTTGCTCTGATCGCTGTCGAGTGGCACGTGGCGTTCGTCGCTGACCGTGAAGTGCGTCGAGGCGAGCAGTCCGGACGGCAGCGCTTTGGTCGATGCGGCCCACTTATACCAATCCTGCGGAGTCGAACCACCGGTGAACGCCCAGGTAAAGTTCCTGGACTTAGTGCGTGCGTGCGCCTCGACGGCGAGTGCGGCAGCTTGGGTGAAAATCTCTTCCTTGGTGCCGACGATGAGACGGCCGTAATCGGTGGTGCGATCAGTCATGTGAAAGCTAAACCTATGCTTAGAAGAACATCGCCTCGCCAAGCGCCGCTTCGGGTTTGAGCAGGCTCACCGCCGTGGGAAGAACGGTGCGGCCGGTGCCAAAATCGGCCTCGAAGTGGCCGCTCCCTTGCGCGAGATCGCCACTCCAATGGAAATGGCTCGCGTTGGAGTAAGTGAACGCGAGATCGAAGGACACACAATCGTCGCAGGCCTCGGTCGAGAGCTCCACTTGGCCAGGCTTCATCCCGCAGGCTTCAAAGCGTGTCTTGAGCCAGCCGAGAAGCACAGCGGCTTCCGCGGTGACCGGGCGTTGATGACGCAGTTTCACCATGCTGAGACCGTCCACAAGCTTGGCCGGTTCGTAGGCGCTGAGGAATTGGCCGAGCGTCTGGCGCACGGGCAGCAGGCGGGCATAGGCGAGATCGCGCACCGCCTCGGGCCGGGGCCAAGGGAACGTAAGCGCATCCTCCGGCAGTAGTGCACTGTCGAGCAGCACGCGTTTTGCACTGCTCAGCAAATAATGAAACTGACTGATGCGGGCGCTGGAAACAAAACGGTGAGCCCAGTAATAAAGCGGCAGATCCGTCGAGAGGCAGATTGAAACCTGATTCTCGATAAACGAACGCGCGCCAAACGAATAGGTCAGCATCACGAATTCACAGCAACGGGTGTCACCTTTGGATTTCCCGAGGTGACATTCGCCGTAGATCTTCGCCCGCACCTCGCTGATTGCGGTGTCGTCGGCCATCGGACAAAGAACCACCACACGGCAAGGATAACGGCGTGAAAAGGCCACCGCCGTCTGAAACTGCGCGACAGCGTCCTCGGCAGTCGTGTTAAGACCGAGGTGCATCACGAAATTAACCTGAGTCGCCTTGGCATCATCGGATGATGGTGCGGCGCCGCCCTTGGCCTCGGTTTCGGCCCACATGCTCGTCAGACTGTGTTTGATTGAGCCGACAGGAACCTCGATCCCCGGAAGGGCGTTGAATATCGCGGACATGACGGTGCGGTTAGGGTTGGCGCCATACATGGCTGGCCTTGGCCAACAACGCATCGGCGGATGCCGGTCCCCACGAACCGGCCGGGTAGCTGTCCATGCCCTCGCGGCCGGCGGCCGCCCAAGCCTCAAGCACGGGGGTGTAAAGTTTCCAAGAGGTCTCGGCCTCGTCACCGCGAATGAAAAGCGTGCCATCACCGATCATCGCATCGAGCACAAGGCGCTCATAGGCTTCCGGCGTATTGGAGCCGAAAGTAGTCGAGTAGCGGAAGTTCATCTTCACCGGCTGCGTGCGCGTTTCGAGGCCGGGAACCTTGCCGTTGAGCACAAGACTCAACCCCTCGTCAGGCTGGATCTGGAACGCGAGGGTGTTGGGCGCGAGATTGAAGCGCTCACTCTCGGCAAACAACGTTCCGGGCGGACGCTTGAAGTTGACGGCGATTTCAGAAACACGACGCGCCATGCGTTTTCCGGAGCGCAGGTAAAACGGCACACCCTGCCAGCGCCAGTTGTTGATCGAAAGTTTGATCGCCGCGTATGTCTCCGTGGAGGACTGGGGGTTGATCCCGCCTTCCTGAAGATATCCCGGGACTTCCTTGCCGGCCATCATGCCTGCGGCGTATTGCGCGCGAGCCACATCACCGCCGGGCTTCGTATTGAGAGGCTGGATGGCTTTCAGTAACTTTACCTTTTCATCGCGCACATCCTCGGCGGAAAGCGACACGGGGGGCTCCATCGCGGTCAACGCGACCAGCTGCATCGTATGATTCTGGATCATGTCGCGCAGGGCGCCGCTTTGCTCGTAATAGCCGCCGCGAGTTCCCACCCCGACCTCCTCGGATACGGTGATCTGCACCGAATCGATGTAATTGCGATTCCACAACGGCTCAAAAATCGAGTTGGCGAAGCGCTGCACCAGCAAATCCTGCACAGTCTCTTTGCCGAGATAATGATCGATACGATAAACCTGATGCTCCTCGAACACCTGACGGATCGTCTGATTGAGCGCGAGGGCCGAGGTCAGGTCCTTGCCGAACGGTTTTTCGATGATGACCTTTGCATGATGCGTCTTGCCAAGATATTTACCCGCGAGGCCGCTGGCACCGAGATTCAGAAGAATGGGTGCAAAAACCGACGGCGGAGTGGAAATGTAGAATAATGTCTGCACCTCACGGCCCAGGTTTTTTTCGATGGCCGCGATATGTTCGGCCAGCTTGTCGAAGGCAGCCTTCTCATCGTAGCCACCCGACACATAGGTCGTGCGCTCCGAGATGCGTCCCCAAACGTCGGCATTGAGCTCGCGTCGGGAAAATTCTTTGATCGCCGCGGCGGCATCCGCCCGAAACTCGTCGTCCGGAATGGGTTTCCGTCCGTAGCCCACGAGATGAAAATCTGCGGGCAAAAGATTGTCGTAGCTCAGATTATAGATCGCGGGGATCAGCTTTCGGGCGGTAAGATCGCCCGAGGCGCCAAAAATAACGACGACCGTCGGCGGCGCTCCGCGATGCTTGCTGAGTCCTTGCAAAAATGGATGACGTTGGGCTTCGGCCATGGGCACAGGATTTCGCCGACGCTGGCAGGGCTAAGCAAGGCTAATGCTTTGAATAATCCGCATCAAACGCATCTGCCGTTTTCATGGCCTGAAATGTTTGGAAAACAGGGGGATGTTTTCAAAATGACGCACTTCCGTCTTATGCCCCTCGCAGACGGTAACCTCCACTATATCCAATCGAAATGTGGCCGGCGGTGGATGCAACTGCCTCAAATACGCGGTGGCCGCACGGCGCAGAACCTTTTTCTTTCGAGCATCGACCGTGAAATAGCCGGGCACCCGCGCAGTGGCGGCGCGAGTCTTCACCTCTATAAAAACCAGCACGGCGCCATCATGGGCGATGAGATCGATCTCATCCCGCCGGTCATGCGGGCTGCGCCAGTTTTTGGCCAAGATTTTAAATCCTTTCCCCGTTAAAAATTCCCCCGCCAGCCGTTCGCCCATGACACCGGTCGGCGAAGCCGATGCGGAGCGAATACCGGCAAACCAGGCTTTCAGACGTTTCCACATGGATCGGTGAGCTTCATGGTTTGAAGGCGTTGATAGGATTGTCATTGCGACAGGCCTCCGTCGGTGGCAATTCCAGATCAGCGCGCCACCACATGGCGGGTTCCAAACATGGCATCGGCTTCCCTCGCAAACACCCTTCGTCGCTCCCTTCTCATCAAGGTTATCTCGAAGCCCGCGCCCAGTCGCGAAGACATGGCTTCGGTGATCGAGCTTACCGCATCAAAAGTCGTCGAAGCTCTGCAGGCCCAGTCGATGACCCTCTACCTCGTCGAAGGTAACGACATCGTCTTCAAACAAATCTATTATTCCCCGACGCTCTGGGGGACGGATACGGCCCGCGAAGCGCACTTCAAGGAGACCGCCGCCAAGCTGCTCACACTCAAACTGCCCATCGGCAAAGGCATTGTCGGCAAAGTTATCGCCGACGGTTCCCCCGCTTTCTTCCGCAACACCCAGACGCAGGCGCCCATGATGTTGTCCATGGCGCAGACGACCGGTTTCGATGTGCGCTCAATGCTCACCGTTCCGCTCAAGACCAATGTCGTGATCGGCGCGATCCAAGTCCTCAACAAGGAACCTGCCGCCGGCACCAATGGTGAATTTTCCGACGCGGACCTCGCCCTCCTGCAGGAAGTTGCCGAATACTCCGCCAGCCTCCTGCAGCGCATGCAGGACCCCAAACACCAGCTTGGCGCCGATGACACCGCCAAGTTCATCGCCCGGCTTACCAACCACCCTTTGGTAACCAAAGCAGAGGAGATCACCATTGAGGACAATCTCGTCGAAGCCATCGGCGACGCGATCATCCGCCGTGAAGGCATTTTCCCCCACAAGCGGATGTCTCCCAATTCCGTCGCCGTGTTGATGACCAACCCGCTCGACTACGCCAAACGCGAGGCGTTTCAGCAGGCGACCGAGTTAATTATCGAGGAGATTCACGTCGCATCGGCCACCCTCATCGAGTCCCTCGTAAAAAAGCATTTCAAAAACGACCCCAAGACCGGCGGTGTCGAAAACGACGTCGATATATCCAGCGTGGCCGAGGTCATCAGCAACGCCTACACGGCGGACGCCATGGGCGAGATCCACGCCACCGATCTCGAAAGCGAAGACTCCGCTCCGGTGATTCAACTCACCAACCGCATCATCGAAGACGCCTACATTTGCGGAGCCTCGGATATCCATATCGAGCCCCAGGAAAAAGAGCTGATCATCCGCTACCGCATCGACGGCCTCTGCCAGGAAAAGTTGCGCCTCCCGCGTGCGGTCGCCAACGGCCTCGTCACCCGCCTGAAGATCATGTGCAACCTCGACATCGCCGAACGCCGGCTGCCGCAGGACGGACGCATCGTCTTCAAGAAATACACCAAGAAAAACATCGATATCGATCTTCGTGTCGCCACCGGCCCGATGAACCATGGCGAAAAGGTCGTCATGCGCATCCTCGACAAATCGAAGAGCACCCTGCCCCTGCCCGCGCTTGGATTCTCCGACGAAAACCTCGCCCGCTACCGTGAGTGCATCCGCCAACCCTACGGCATGATCCTCCACTGCGGTCCGACCGGATCCGGCAAGTCGATGACCCTTTACTCCGCCCTCGGCGAAGTAAACACGCCCGACGTCAACATCCAGACCGCCGAAGATCCGATCGAATACACCCTCGCCGGCATCAATCAGATGCAGATGAGCCGGCAGATCGGTCTCACCTTCGCCCGTGCGCTTCGCTGCTACCTGCGCATGGACCCCGACATTATTCTCGTCGGAGAAATCCGCGACGAGGAAACCGCCCAGATCGCCGTCGAAGCCGCTCTCACCGGCCACCTTCTCGTCTCCACTCTTCACACCAACGACGCGCCTTCCACGATCGCGCGTATTGGCGAAATGGGCGTCGAACCCTTCAATATTTCCGCCTCCCTCGTCTGCGTGTGCGCCCAGCGGCTCCTCCGCCGCGTTTGCAAAAACTGCAAGCAACCCTACGAGCCCGAAGGTCGCGAAAAAAGCATCATTGAAAAGGCGCTCGGCTGGAGCGGCCAGATTTTCAAGGCCAACCCCCAAGGTTGCCCCATGTGCAACGGCACCGGCTACAAGGGCCGCGTCGGTATCCACGAGCTGATGATCAACAACGAAGAGCTCACCAACGCCATCAACAAGGAGGTCGAGGTCGCCGAGCTCAAGCGCATCGCCATGCGCACCGGCATGAAGACTCTCCACCAAGACTCCATGCTCAAGGTCAAGATGGGGCTCACCACCGTCGAGGAAGCCCTCGCCAACGTTCCGCCCGACCTGATCAACTAGCTCCGCGTCTCCACTCTGGACTCCCGGCCGCTGGCTCGCAAACCTCGGCTCTCCTTATGACGTTTCTCGAAGACCTCCAATGGCGCGGCCTCCTTGCCGACTGCACCGATCTAGACGCGCTCTCCAAGCGCCTCACCGAGGGGCCCATTACACTCTATTGCGGTTTCGATCCGACCGGTGACTCGCTTCATGTCGGCCACCTCATGGGGCAACTCACGCTCAAGCGCTTCCAACTCGCCGGCCACCACGTCCTCGCCCTCGCCGGCGGCGCCACCGGCATGGTGGGCGACCCCTCCGGTCGTTCCTCCGAACGCAACCTGCTCACGCGCGAACAACTCTCGCACAATATCGCCTGCATCAAAGGCCAGCTCTCCAAGCTCCTCGACTTTGAGGCCCCCGCCAATCCCGCCCGCCTCGTGGACAACGCCGATTGGACCGCTCCGGTCGGTCTTCTCGATTTCCTCCGCGACATCGGAAAGCATTTTTCACTGAACGTCATGCTGGCCAAGGACTCCGTGAAATCCCGCTTGGAAGGCGAAGGAGGGATCAGCTTCACCGAATTCAGCTACCAGCTTCTGCAGGCAAACGACTTCTACCACCTGCGTCACACCTTCAACTGCGAACTCCAGATCGGCGGCAGTGACCAATGGGGCAACATCACCGCCGGCACTGATCTCATCCGCAAAAAATTGGGCGCCCACGCATGGGGATGGACGTTCCCGCTCATCACCAAAAGCGACGGCACCAAGTTCGGGAAGACCGCCAGCGGCGCCGTGTGGCTCGATCCGGAGAAAACCAGCCCCTACAAGTTCTATCAGTTCTTTGTGAACACCGAAGACCCCAAAGTCCCTGAATACCTCCGCAAGTTCACTTTCCTTTCGCGCGAGGAAATCGAGGCCCTTGAAGCGAAACACGCCGGCAACCCCGGTCCGCGCGAGGCCCACAAGGCCCTCGCCCGTGAAGTCACCCGCCTCGTCCATGGGCAGGCCGCGCTTGATGCCGCACTCAAGGCCAGCGACATTTTGTTTGGCGCCGAGATCGGCGACACCAGCGAGGACGTGTTTCGCGACGTCGTCGGTGAGATTCCCACCAAGGAAATCACATCCGTCCAACTCACTGGGCCCGGCTTCGCCCTTACCGAAGCGCTCGTCCACGCCGGTCTTTCGCAGTCCAAAGGCCAGGCCAAAAAAGACATCGAGGGCGGCGGTGTTTACATCAACAACGTGAAGTGCGCCGAAATCGCACGCACGCTCACACCCGCAGATTTGCTCTACGGCAAACATGTGCTCCTCCGTAAGGGCAAACGCACCTATGCCGTCCTGAACGCCGTTTGATTCAAGCGCCTGACGGCGCTCCGGCCCGCCTCAGCGCTCATTAAACGAAGTAGGCTCCATCGGAAAAATCGGATGCCTGAGACGCTTGGAACTGACCCGCTCCAATTGCAGCGCCACATGGTGATTGTGGGCGACAAAGCGCAGGAACTCGGCTTTTCCGATTTGCAGACATCGCATGTCCGTCATCGCCAAGACATCGGCGACGGCGCTGCTGTTTTGTAACAGACCTATTTCCCCGAAGTAATCCCCCGGATTCAGCAGTCCCACCTTTCGACCGTTTCGCATGACGAGCGCCCGTCCCTCGTAGACGATAAAAAACGCACGGGCATCGCTTTTCGCTGTGACAATCTGCTCCCCTTCCTTGAAATCCACCACCTTGGAGAGCCTCGCAAACCGGCCGAGCGCATGCCCATACCAATGCGTGCACAAAGGCAGTCTCTGCAAAAAAGCGTGTTTGTGTGTCAGGTCATAGACGAGTGCCGCCCCCATTTTATCGATCACCACTCGTTTGAAGACCTGTGCAGGAATCATCATGACCGCAAGCGGAGTGACGCTGCGCACCTCCAGCGACGGATGCACCGAATCAACCATCGCATGGGCTCCAAATAAATCCCCCTCGGCCAGCTGCACAAGGGGGACCTTTCGCCCGCTCTTGCTTTGCGCAAACACCGCGGCCTTGCCGGACAAAATCAACCCGACCCGGTCAGGCGCCTGTTGAAACTCTATCAACGTTTTTCTCGCCTTGAAAAGCACCGGCCTGAACTCACGCGCAATACCAGCCTGATCATAAAGGCTTAATTGCCCCAGCAACACATTCGACCCGGCCAGTTTCAGCAAGGCGCCCTCATGGTCGGGAAACTTGGCCTCAGTCCGCCAACGCCCCCACGCTATCGACAGTTGTCTGCGCACTTGTCGGAGTTTTTCCAACAAAACATCCGAGAGTTGACGCCCGAGAATATAGACCAGCATGAGCAAAATCGCCGCGCCAATCCACGGCAGACACTGCATCCAATAGCGCCAATCCAGCAGCACCTCCCTGAACGAAACCTCCGCAATTTGTAACACCTCCCAGGTGACCAACACCGTCCACCCCGCGGCATAAGCCAGCTCGACCCCAAGCATCCGCCAATCGATTCCCTTCCACCATGCCGCCCAATAAACGGACGGACGACGATTGAGCGAAAAAACAAAAGCGTGACCGGTGTCCAATGGCATTCGTGTGTGCAGCAAGGAGAATACCCGGCCCGGCAAACCTCCTCCCAGTGGCCGCATCGCCACAAAAAAACCGGCCACCAGTGGCAATGCCCATCCCTGCCCCAGATACACCGATACGGCCGTAATCGCCGCGAGCGGCATATATTTGGCAAACTCGAGCGCAGTCCTCACCCACCGTGGTTGCAGGCACGCATCCGCCAAATCCATTTCAAAATAAGGAACCGGCCTTCTCCACAAAAACCGCGGATGATAAACATCCCCTTCCATCCGCGCCAGCACGCTTGCCGCCATCACGTTGCCAAGGCTCAAGGCCGCCCCCCAAAGCGCCCAACCGGCCAGCCAATGGAGCCAGTCTTTCTCCACGAAAACCGGACGGAATGTCAGCAGCGCGCCCACTGCGACCGCCACGGATAACATCCCTATCACAAACACTGGCAGCACCGGCAGCACAAGCGACCAGTGACTCGCTTTTCTCGGTATGGGGATCGCCTTGCGCGAGTGAAGCACGAAGGCGCGCTGGGCCTTAAGAATCAGTTCATAAAACTCCCTCAGGGGAATGCAGGATCGATTTTGAATGCTGGCTTCCAGACAGTGAGGAACCGTCCTCGGCGTTTCGAACATCCGCAGTATCGCCCACTGCATTTCGTTTACGCGCAAGTAAGTTTGCGTGGGGATGTTTTTCAGAACAAATCCCCCGTCGGAAAACCGGCTTTTTTGCAAATCCGGGCTAAGGACAAGTGTCTCCGCGGTAAGAAGAAGGTTTTCGTCCATTGCGTGGGTTAATCCGTATCAGCCACCCGCTTCATCAGGCCGGCTCCGCGAGAACGCTCATCACCCGCTTGAGTTCTTCCAGGGTGAAGGGCTTCTGCAAAAATCCAAAATCATCCTCACCCACGACCCAACGGGAATCATCATTAATATACCCGCTCAATAACAGGATAGGAATCTTGGGGGCATCCTTGCGAAGTTTGCGCGCCAAGCTCAGTCCATCCATGCCAGGCATCATCACATCGGTAAAAACACAGGAAATGGATTTGCTCTCTTTTCCCCATATTTCCAACGCGGCGGACGCCGAATGGGCGCACCAAGCCATATACCCAAGATGCGTGAGCAGCTGACTCAAAATCCCACAAAGCATTTCGTCATCATCTACAATCAGCACTCGCTTGGCCGAAATATGAGAAACATCGGGGTTAGGCATGATAGTAACAGGATTACACTGTGCCTTCCATAGCTACTCTCAGGCCAAATACCCAAATGACTTAAGCTTATGAAAAAACGGGCGGTATGGTGTTCAAAAACACCACCCCCGTTCAGAAGAAAAATCACACCCATACGGGTGTGATTTTCAGCTGATCAATACCCACGAACGCATCAATCGCTGCGCCGATTACCCGAGATAAGCATCAAGATATACAGCAATGTGCCAAGCGAGGCGACAAAGGCCGCGACATAGGTCAACGCAGCGGCATCCAAGGTCTCATTGACTCCCTTCATCTCATCACGATCGACAATGCCGAGCGTCACCAGCTGCTGCTTTGCACGGCGGCTCGCATCGAACTCGACCGGCAATGTCACAAATTGAAACAAGCAAACCACCGCGAGCGCCACTGCCCCAATGAGCAGCAAATTGTAACTAAACGCCGCACCCAAAAGCGCACCGCCGAAGAAGCCGGCGATCATCACAAAATTGGAAACGCCTGCGGCGATTTGCGTCGCCGGGGCGAGAGTCTGGCGCACGCTCATCATCGCGTAACCGACTTTTTGCTGGATGGCGTGTCCGGCCTCGTGAGCCGAGACTCCCAGCGCCGCCAGATTGGTTCCGTAATAATTGGGCTCGGAAAGCGCGAGCCGCTTGTGAATCGGATCGAAATGATCCGTCAACTGGCCGGGCACCGTGACAATCTCGACATCGGTGATGCCGGCGGAATGCAGCACCGCCTCGGCTGCCTCGCGACCGGTAATGCGGCCGCGAGATTCCACCTGCAGGTTTTTCCGATAGGCGCTCTGGATGCGCGTTTGCGCATAGAGTCCGAAGAGCATCGGGATGATGAAAAGAATCAGAATGGCTGTAAGCATGGTTTAAAAAAGAGACGGGTGGTTCGATCATTGGCAATAAACAGTCCGGCTGCATTTCCGCAACCGAGAGACCGTCGAATGCCATTACCCCAACGTATTCGACCGCCGGATGTTGCAAGCACAACCTGATCCCTTGGAAACAAGCGTCAGGTTTTATAACCTCGCACTTCAGGCTCGCTCACGCCGCCGGAGCCAATCCCGAGCGGATCAACAACGCCGCCACTTCTGGGTCGCGTCCCATGAAACGGCGGTAAAGCACATCGGGCGCCTCCGAATTCCCGCGGCTCAAGATATGGGCGACAAACTCCGACCCTACTTTCGCGTTAAAAACCCCTTCGCGTTTGAAGCGAGTGAAGGCATCCGCATCGAGCACCTCGGCCCACTTGTAGGAGTAGTAACCCGCGGCATAGCCCACCGGATCACTGAAGAGATGGGTGAACCGTTTCACGATCGTGCGCGCCGCCGGCTCGGTCGGAATCATGCAGTCCGCCACCAGCGCACGTGTCTTCGCCTCCAGATCACCGTCCACGAACTCAGCGGCACGCATGTGCAGCTCCAGGTCCATCTTGGCAAATTGCACCTGCCTCATGGTCGCGCATGCCGAACGAAAGTTTTTAGCCGCCGTCATCTTGTTGAAAATATCCACCGGAATGGGCGCACCCGTCTCGTGATGCCGCGCAAACAGGTCGAGACTCTCACGCTCCCAGCACCAGTTCTCCATGATCTGCGACGGCAGCTCGACAAAATCCCAGGCCACGTTGACTCCGTTAAGCGACTTGATCTCCACCTCGCCAAGCAGGTGATGCAGCAGATGTCCAAATTCGTGGAAAACCGTCTCAACCTCGCGGTGTGTCAGCAGCGCCGGTTTGCCATCGGCGGGCGGCGTCATGTTTCCGCAAATGTATCCGAGGTGCGGAGCCCGCGAACCATCGGGCTGCGGCCCTCCGGTCACCAAATAACCCATCCACGCGCCTCCTCGCTTGGACTCGCGCGGATACCAGTCCGCATAGAACGAACCGAGATGCCGCCCTCGCGCGTCATGTAGTTCATAAAACTTCACCTCGGGATTCCAGACTTCAACGGTGCCCGGCGCGCGCTCCGTGATGCGCAGCCCAAATACGCGTCCCGCCAATTCCCATAGACCGGCGATTACACGGTCCATCGGCAGATAAGGACGCAGAACTTCGTCATCAAAATCATAACGCTCCTGGCGCAATTTCTCCGACCAATAGCCGACCTCCCAAGCCTTCAACGTGCCAGCCACTCCGCCGGTCTGACGCGCCTTGAACTCCTCCAGCTCACGGCATTCGCGCACAAACGCCGACTGCGCGCGCGTTTTGAAATCCTCAACAAATTCCAACGCGCGCCGGCCGCTTCCGGCCATGCGCCGTGTCAGCACCAGATCGGCAAAATTATCCCGGCCGAGCAACCCGGCCTTTTCGCAACGCAGTCCGATGATTTTTTGCACCAACGGCTCGTTGTCATGAGGCGCTTTCGCGCCGACTTCCGCCGAAGCCGCCCACACCTCGCGGCGCAGACTTTCGTCCTCTGCGTAGAGCATCACCGGCTCCAGCGAAGTAAATTGCAGGGTAAACCGCCACGCGGGCTTTTCCGGCGTGCCCAATCCCTTGCTCTCCGCGTTCCGCTTCGCCGCCGCCACCGCATGCGCCGGCAATCCGCGCAGGCGCGCCCCGTCCTCGATCACGAGTTGCCACGCGTTGGTTGCATCGAGCACGTTCTCGCTGTAACGCTGCGTCAGCTGCGCCAGCTCGCTTTGCAGAGCCTCGAGCCGCGCACGTTTGTCATCCGGCAGGTCCGCTCCCGCCTGCTTAAAATCAGTAACCGTCTCATCAAGAAACCGGCGATGAATGCCCGTCAACGCCGACGCGGCGGGAGTGTTCGTAAACGCCTTCAACCGGGCCCACAACGCGGAGTTTAACGGAATTCTCGCATAAAAAGCCGAGACCTTCGGCAGCAGCGCATTGTGGGCTTCGCGCACGGCGGGCGAATCGGCGACCGATTGCAGATGCGTCACCTTGCCCCATGCCTGCGTGAGTTCCTCCGGGGCATTTTCAAGCGCAAGAAATGTGTTTTCGTAAGTCAGGGCGGCCGGATCACGGCCCGCAATGGCGTCGATTGCCGCCTGCGCCCGGACAAGCGCGCCTTCGATGGCTGGCGCGATCAGTTCGGGCGTATGCTGCGACCAGCGAATTTCGAAATCGGAAGCGACAAAGGGATTGATGGGCACAGTCGCAATGACCAAGTGCCCGCCGTGCTTGTCAAACCGCAAGTGGCTTAACCCATCCGCTCCGCCTGAAAGCGATAAAACGTCCAAGTCGCTTTAACGCCATCCGACCCGCCGTGAAGCTTCTCATAATCGCGTAGCAACCGACGTAGCGCGCCGACCGATAATCTCCTCGTCGGAGTCGCCCCCACTCCGTGCAGACTGCGTAAAAACTCCGTGGCAGATGCGTAAAAAAACGAGCGTCTCAATGTCTCCGTCCGCAGCACGCGAAGCCCGCTTCGCTCCAAATGCGCACTCCATTCCTCTGGCGTGCGCCAGACGACCGGCGACCAGCCGCCCATGAGCGCACGCAGCTCCGGCAAGCTCTCCTCCGCAAACAAAACACCCGTGACCCGGCCTCCGGGCGCCAACGTCGTCTTCCACGCCGTGAATACGTCCGTCGGATCATCAATCCATTGCAACATGCTGCTTGTAAAAATCCAGTCCCACGGTCCCGTCGCCGGTGCCTGCGCCTGCATTGGCCGCCACTCGATCTGCGGCCAGGCAGCGTGCCCTTTTTCGCACATCGCTGCCGAGGCATCGGTAGCCACCAACTGTCCCGACCACGGCAACAGATGCCGCGTAAAGATGCCCGGCCCAGCCCCGGCCTCCAAGGCCCGCCCGTTGCGTTCCTCTGGCAACCACTCGGCAAGCCATTCCGCCGCCGCCGTCTGCACCCGTGCGTGAAGCGCATACGTTCCCGCCGCGCGTGAAAACTCCGCCTCAACCTTATTTGCGACGAAAGACTTCAAAGCCTTTGCTCCTCCCGCCAAGCCACCAACAAGGCGCGTGGATGATGCGTCGCCCCATCAACGGTTACAGCCTCGGGCAACTGCTCAACCACCGCTTTCGCATCAAGCAAACTGTCATCGCCACCTATAAACATTTTCCAGCCGGATCGCATCACTGGTGTCGCCCGTCCATTTTCCAGCTGCGCCAATCCTGCCAGCAATGTTTCCATCGTGATTCCGGACGCCATTTCCGGTGTCACCTCATTCAAACCGGCGCGCGCATAAAAATCCGCCAGCGCCGCTTCACGATCACGTCGCACCCACCGCACCAGATAGCGCACCTGCGTCCGCGCCACCCGTCCGCCCGATTTTTCATCTGCGGGAAAAGCCAGGAAAGGTGCCAGCAGCACCACTCGTGCACACAGTCGCTCGGCACGCAGAGCCTCGGCCAGCAGCAGATGCGCGCCCAGTGAATAACCGGCGACGCAATCAAACGGCCCATGCGCCTCAAGCTCCGTCAGAACCGTATCCTTCGGTTCGAAAAACACATGTTCATCCAAGATGAAAACCCCGCTTACTTGTGCCGCGAACCAGTCTCGCGGCACGGCCCAGCCCATGATCCACGCTATTTTCACGCGCTCCGCCTCCATGCGTCCATGGCTGCAAGCACGCGGCGGGCATCGTTTCCATTGAACGTCCGCTTGAGTGAAAACCTCAATCGGCTGGTCCCTTCCGGCACGGTTGGCGGACGCACCGCCGCCGCCAAAATCCCCTCGTCGCGCAACGCATTCGCCAACGCAACCACGCGTGCCGCTTCGCCGATCTTCACCGGCACGACGGGTGAATCACCCTGTAACGCTTCCCATCCGGCCTCCAATAACTGCACACGAAACCGCCGCGACATCCCCTGCCACTCGTTTTGAGAAACCGCCAATTCACGCACGCGCGCCAGCGCCGCCGAAGCCCCCTCGGCCGCCGTCGGCGGCATCGCCGTCGAATAAACAAATTCTCCCGCCATGTTCATCACCTGGTCGCGCACCGCCTCACTCCGGAAAAGCGTGTAGGCTCCGCCCGAGGCCAATGCTTTTCCGAGCGTCGCCACAAAAATATCAATATCGCCTTCAACCCCCGCCGCCTTCGCCAGTCCTGCGCCTTGCAGGCCATACCAGCCAAGCCCGTGCGCCTCGTCCACAATCCAGAAAAAGCCATGTCGTCGCTTGAGCTCAGCCATGCGCTTCATGTCCGGATAATCACCGTCCATGCTGAAAACGCTTTCCGTGACAACGAACACCGTGTGGCCGGCCGCCGCCGTCAGCATTTCTTCCAGCTGATCGAGATTGAGATGCCGGTAACGTTGCAACCTTGCACCGCTTTTCAGCAATCCCGCGATCATGCTGTGATGGATCAATCGATCCGCCAGCACGAGATCCCCCTTCGCGGGTAACACCCCGAGCACGCCGGCGTTGGCGGCATAACCGCTCGTCCATAACAACCCGCATGGAAACCCATGCCACGCGCAAAGCTCACCCATCAACCGCTCGTGCGGTTCTCGCCAGCCGGTGATCAAAGGCGAGGCGGCTGCCGACGTTCCGTATTCACGGGCCGCACGCCCCACTGCTTCCGCCACCGAGTGATCACGCGACAAAGCCAGATAGTCGTTGTCCGCCAGGTTCAAAATGTTTTCGCCATCCGAAAAAACGCGCAATCTCCGCCGCAGCCCTCGACGCTCGCGCGCCGCCAATGATTCCTCGCAGCGTTGAAAAATGTCCACGGCGCCGGCCCCGGGTTTTTGAGCACTTGGCTTCAATAACAATTGCAGCACCTCATCGGGATTCTCCGGCAAAACCGCTGCATGTTTTTGCTCCGCCCAAATGGAAACTTTTGCCGCCCGCAAACCGTTGCGATTTGATGCCGCCACCTGTTCGTCGACCGGCACAGCCCCGTTCAACCACACTCCGCACGTCAAACCACGTTTCTCTGCATAGGCATGCGTCAACCGAGCCTGATTGATCGCTCCCAACCGGTCGGCCACCACCAACACCACTCGTTCCGCCTCGATGACGGCAGCAAAATCGGCCCAGTCGCGACCATCCGCATCGACAGGCACGGCGATACCTCCCGCTCCCTCGACAATGCGCCAGTCGCACGCCGGCAACCTGCTTAGCACATCCGTCATTGTCTCCAGAGAAAACAAGACGCCGTCGATCTCCGCTGCAGCCAGTGGAGCCAACGGCGCCGAAAAAGACGCCAGCGTAAAAACTTCGCCCGCCACACCGGCCACCTCAAGCGCCCGAGCCGCGTCACCGCCGTGCGGCGAACCCAGTGGCCGCCCTGTCTCGACCGCCTTCACGATTTGCACGCGGGCCCCGGTCCCGGCGAACAACCGCGCAAGCGCGGCCACCACCTGGGTTTTGCCGACTCCCGTATCAGACCCGGTTACAAAAACCGTGCGCATCATGCCGGCTCAAGCCGTCGCGGACGCCGGAGTCAGCGGATGCATCCCCAGTCGCTCAAGAAGCTCAAAGTCCGCAGAACGCTCAGGATTTGGAGTGGTGAGCAAACGATCCCCGAGAAAAAGACTGTTGGCGCCGGCCATGAAACACAGCGCCTGCAACTCGGGGCTCATCGCCGTGCGACCGGCCGAAAGACGAACCATCGAGCGTGGCATGAGAATGCGGGCCACCGCGATGATCCGCACAAATTCGATCGGGTCGACCGGCGTCTGTTCCTCAAGAGGCGTGCCTTCGACTGCCACGAGCGCGTTTACAGGAACCGAATCGGGCTGCGGATCCAATGAAGCCAGCTCTTTCAGTAATTTCAGACGATCATCCACCGCCTCGCCCAGTCCGAGAATGCCGCCGCTGCATACCTGCAGACCGGCACGGCGCACCGCAGCCAAAGTATCAAGACGCTCGTCGTAAGTGCGCGTGGTGATGATCTCGGGATAATATTCACGCGAGGTATCGAGATTATGATTATACACTCCGCAGCCGGCCTCCTTGAGCCGCGCCGCCTGATCCTCGGTCAACATGCCCAGTGTGCAGCACACCTCCAGGCCGAGCGACGACACTCCGCGCACTGACTCGAGCACCGAATCAAACTGAGCACCGTCCTTAACCTCGCGCCAGGCTGCGCCCATGCAAAACCGCGACGCGCCACCCGCCAGCGCCACCTTGGCACTCGCGACGATCTCCGCCGTGTCGAGCAACGGCTCGGGCTGAAGCCCCGTCGTATTGTGAGCGGACTGCGGACAGTATTTGCAATCCTCGGGACAACGCCCCGTCTTGATCGACTGCAGCGTGCAAAGCTGCACGGCCGCCGGATCGTGATGCTGGCGGTGAACCGTCTGCGCCCGGAACATCAGTTCGGGCAACGGCAGGTCATACAAGGCGCGGATGGAGGTCAGGTCAGGAGCGTTGTGCATGGTATTGGAAAGCGGGAAGGACATCATCAATGGAGCGGACCGTGCGGCCCACCAGTTCATCCAGTTCGATTTCGGAAAGACAAAGCGGCGGCACGAGCAGCAGGGAGTCTCCCAGAGGCCTCAGCAACAACCCGTGGTCGCGTGCGCGCATGCAAACCTGCAAGGCCGCACGTGCCGCCACCGGGTAACTACCGCCATCGACTGGAACAAGATCGATCGCCGCCGTGAGTCCGCGTTGACGAAGCTGCCCTACATGGGGATGTCCTTCAAAAGCGTCCGCTAGCAAGCGGCCGAAACACGCTATCCTCGCCTGCAACGTTCCGTCGGCAATCAACACGCGCAGCTTGCGGATATTCTCCAACGCAACAGCGGCCGCCAGCGGATTTCCCGTGAAAGTATGTCCGTGAAAAAATGCCCGGCGACTTTCGTAACTGCCAAGGAACGCCTCAAAAATCTCATCGCGAGCCAAAGTGGCCGCCAACGGCAGATATCCGCCCGTGAGCCCCTTGGCCAAACACAGAAAATCCGGCGTCACCCCTTCCCCGGCACACACCAACATCGAACCGAGTCGCCCGAAGGCCACAAACACTTCGTCCAAAATCAGGTGAACCTCGTGCTTTCGGCAAAGCGCCGCGACCGATTTTACGAAACCCGGTGGCTGGAGACGCATCCCCGCCGCACCCTGCACCGACGGCTCCAAAATAAGACAGGCCGTGCGATCAGCCTTGGTGATCAGCAAAGTCTCCAACGCTTCCAAACTCGCCGTCGCGTCAGCCGAACGGACATTCCCCGCCCATTCCTGACACACCGGCGCCGGAAAATGATCCGCCGGAAATCCCCACGCACGAAACCGTTCGTGGAAAAACCCGCTGTCCCCCACCGCCATCGTGCCGATCGTATCGCCATGATAACCGCCTGCCAACCCGATCACGCCGCGTTTCTCCGGGCGACCGGCCAGCTGCCAGTATTGGAATGACATTTTCAGCGCGATCTCGACCGCGCCTGCACCATTGTCGCTGAAAAATACCCGCCCCAACCCCTCGGGAGCCAGCGCAGCCAGTTCAGCCGCCAACCTCGCTCCCGGTTCGTGCGTAAGCCCCAACATCGTCGAATGGGCGACCTGCGCCAGTTGGCGCTGTAAGGCCGCGTTTAAATCAGGATCATTATGCCCATGAACATTGGTCCAGATCGACGCGTTCCCATCCAAATACTCCCGCCCCTCGGTATCAGTCAGCCAACCGCCGCGACCCGAGGCGATGACCAAGGGCGGCTGTTCCCAATACTCCTGCATTTGCGTAAACGGATGCCACACATGCCGGCGATCCACGTTCTCCGCTGAAAGTGTGGGTGCCGCCGCCATCAGACTACGCCCGATAAAGCATCGGCGTGCGCAAACGCGAAAAACAACTGGGCCATTAAATCCACCTCTCAGAGCTAACAGTCGCCCACTCCAAAACAAGCCTTTCGTTAACCAAAATATAACGGAGCTTAACAAGCGAACCAGCCCGGTGAACCGCCGCCAAACTCCAGAAACAAAAAACCCCGCTGTAACGCGGGGTTTAAAAGTTAACCGGATGAGCGCCTCAGGCGTCGCCGTCGTTGCCGATGGCCTCAACCGGACAGCCCTCAAGGGCTTCCATGCAGAGAGCCACTTCATCTTCGGTCGTGGGCTGTTTGTGCACGAATGAGTATCCCCCTTCGTCATGACGGGTGAAAAAAGCCGGTGCCGTCTCGCGGCACAGGTCACAATCAATGCACTGCTGGTCGACGAAAAATTTTCCGCCGACGTTTTGGTCCCACTTGTCTGCTTTATTGGCCATGCTTTGGGCAACAAAGAGGAATGGATTGGCCTGTCAAGCGGTCACACTGTTTGCCGGGAAAAATTGTCTGAATCACCCTTACTCTCAAAAAATAGCAGAATCAGGGTGCCGGCTTGTATTTAAAACGCCTGGGTCTACGATTCTGACGCATGCTTTCTGACAGGTTTTACATGCGGGATAACGATGGGCGGCAGACCACCTCTGTGCTCACCTGGATTATTTGCGCCATTGTTGCAGGGTTTATTTTGGAAAGCATGGCGCTGCGCTGGTTTAGCAATCCAGCGATCGGCGATGCTTTCATGGGTTCGCTGGCATTGTCTCCTCATACCTTTGTCCACGGCTATGTGTGGACGTTGCTTACATACGGACTGTTGCATGACCCCGATCAGTTTTTTCACATTATAGGCAATCTCATCGCCTTGTATTTTCTTGGCCGTGAACTTTTGCCCTTTGTCGGCGCAAAGCGTTTCGTCGGGATCTGCATCGGCTCGGGAGTTTTGGGCGGACTCGCCTGGCTGGGCTGCAATTGGATTCACGGTGGCCAACTCATCGGTGCATCCGCCGCGGTTTGCGGTCTGCTCGTGGTGTTCGCATGCATCAACCCCAACCAGCCCATCACCCTCCTGCTGTTCTTCTTTCTTCCCGTTAGCATCAAGCCCAAATACCTCGCCTTCGGCCTGCTGGCTTTTGATCTCTTCGGACTCCTGTTTCTTGAGCTGCCGGGCAAGTCGTCGCTGCAAATCGCGCACTCCGCCCATCTTGGCGGGATGCTGGCAGGCTGGATTTACTTCACCTTCATCCATCACCGGGAATGGAAAAGCCCTGACAATGTCACCGGCATCGAACTTCCCCGTTGGTTTCGTAAGGCCCAAAAAAACTCGGCACCCACGCCTGTTTATCAGGTCAATCTTGGCAGCCGGGAAACCCTGCGAGCCGAAGTCGACCGCATTCTCGACAAAATCAACAGCGAAGGCTTCGCGGCCCTCACCCCCGACGAAAAACATCTGCTCGACAACGCCAAGGACCAGCTAAGCCGGCGTTGACCACCCATTCCCCACTCTCCGGCGCGACAGACTGTCTTCTGTTTTTCGCGCTAATCTCTTTGTCCCTAATTATTCCCTAACCTTGATGCACCTTCCGAACCGTTTTGTGCGCGGCCTCCTCGTGATCACAGCCCTTGCGGCTTTCACCACCGCCCTGCCCGCCCAAACTGCCCCCAAGCCCGACCAGACTTTTAAAACCTCTGATACGCTAAAGCTGGAGATCGAAACACTGATCCGCCTGCTCGAGGAGGTTCACTACAACCGCGATGCCGTCACGCCCGCAAGCTATGCCGAGGTTATCCCCGACTACATGGGAGACCTCGACGGCCAGCACCTGTTTTTTCTGAAGAGCGACAAGGACTCGTTTGTTGATCGTTATAAAGCCGAATCCCTCTATTGGAACATCCGCTCACTCGGGAAGATCGATCCCGCTTACGAGATATTTGATGTGTATCAAAAACGCGTCGCCGACCGCGTCACGTGGATCTCCGCCCAGCTGGACAAGGGACTGGATCTTACCTCGAAAGACACCTACACGCTCGACCGCACCAAGGCTGAATGGCCTGCGACCGCCGCCCAGGCCGACGATCTTTGGAGCAAGCGTCTGCGCTTCGAACTGATCAAGGAAATCCTCAACAAGAAGACGCCCGAAGAAGCCAAGACGATCGTCACCAAACGCTATCAGAGGATACTTAAAAATCTCGCCGACCTTGAAAGCGGCGACCTGTCGGAAATGTTCCTGACTGCGATCACCGGACTCTACGATCCGCACTCCACCTATTTTTCCGCCGACACCTACGAAGACTTCAGCATTAACATGCGTCTTCAATTGGTCGGCATCGGAGCGCTGCTCGGCATGGAAGAGGATCAATGCGTGATCAAAGAGATCATCCCGGGCGGTCCCGCCGATCTCGACAAACAGCTCAAGCCAAACGACAAAATCGTCGCCGTCGCCCAAGATAACTCCGAACCGGTCGAGGTCATCGGCATGAAGCTGCGCAAGATCGTCGACATGATTCGCGGCACCAAGGGCACCCGCGTGCATCTCACCATCGAACCCGGCTCTTCCGGCGGTTCGACCATCCGCAAGGAAATCGTCCTGACGCGCGACGTCGTCAATCTCGACTCCGCCCGCGCCCACGCCGCCATCTTCGAAGTGCCCGACACCGAAGGCAAAATTTCACCCCTCGGCGTCATCACCCTCCCCGCCTTTTACGGGCCGGACATGAGCGGTGACGGCAAAGCCCAGAACAGCGCCACCAAGGATATTGCCGAACTCATCAAACGCCTGAAGGCCGCCAACGTCAAAGGCATCGTCCTCGACCTCCGTCGCAATGGTGGCGGCCTGTTGTCAGAGGCCATTTCCCTTACCGGATTGTTCATCAAGCAGGGGCCTGTCGTGCAAGTGCGCAGCTATTCCGGCGAGATCAAGGTGGACGACGATGACGATCCATCCGTTCTTTATGACGGCCCGCTGGCCGTGCTTGTTTCCCGCTTCAGCGCCTCCGCCTCGGAGATCGTTGCCGGGGCCCTCCAGAACTACGGACGTGCCGTCATCATCGGCGACAGCTCCACTCACGGCAAAGGCTCCGTCCAAACCGTCGTGGACATGAAACCCTTCATTTCCAAGCTGACAAATCCAACGGAAAAAACCGGTGCCACCAAAATCACCGTCCAAAAATTCTATCTTCCCAACGGTTCATCGACTCAGCTCAAGGGTGTGATTCCCGACATCATTCTTCCCTCCATAGACGACTACCTGCCCATCGGCGAATCAGACCTCCCCCATGCGCTCGCCTGGGACGTCATTCCCTCAAGCATCTTCGATGGCAAAGCATTGACCGCCGAATTTCTCGCACCTCTCCGCGCCGCCAGTCTGGCACGTCAGGAAAAACTCCCCGAATTCGCCTACCTCAAACGCTCGATCAACTGGTTCAAGGCCCGGCAGGATGAAAAGGCCATCTCCCTCAACCTCGTCGAGCGCACAAAGGAAAAAAAGGATGACGCCGCCTTCAAAAAACAAACGGAAGCGGAGCGAAAGAAACTCGCCAAAGACGATTACAAGTTCACCGAAGTGATGCTTTCCCCTCCTCCTCCACCACGTATCAAAGCGGATAAAAAAGACGACGACACCTCAATGGATGACGACTTGGATGCGGATGAAAACGAGCGTTACGTCTCAGTGGACATTCCCCTGCGTGAATCTTTGCGCGTGCTGTCCGATGAACTGACCCTCGATCCCGCCGCCAAGGAAGCCGCCGAACGCGCCGCTCACACTGCGCAAATCACGCCCAAACCCGCAGTCGCCATCCCCTGAGGCAACGCCTCGCCACCTCAACGCCACGCAAACACGAATCGATCGCGCCCGGTCAAATCCTGGCGCGATTCGATGCGAGTGAAGCCAGCCGCCTCAAGCACCGGCCTTAGTTTCGAGTGTTGGTCTATGCCGGTCTCCATTGCCAAAAGCCCTCCGTCTGCAAGCAAGACCGGCGCTCCCCGGATGATGGTTTTCAAATCAGCCATGCCTTCGTCCGCTGCGGCGAGCGCATCGAGCGGCTCATGCGCGTGCACCTCCGGTTCGCTGGCATCCGTCTCCGCCTGCGTAAGGTAGGGCGGATTTGCCACGATCAGTTCATAACGGGCGCGGGTTGACACCGCATCAAACCAGTTCGATTGGATGAATTCGACCCTGTCGGACAACCCCAGGGCATCGGCATTTTCCTTGGCCAGCGCCAGTGCGTCGGCGCTCTGATCAACCGCCAAGACTTTGGCGCCAGCATACTGCCGAGCCAGCGCCAGCGCGATGGCACCGCTTCCGGTCCCCAAATCCAAAATACGGGTGGATGCGTCCGTCACCAGTGAGCCGATCAGTTCGATCAAAAGTTCTGTTTCGGGCCGAGGAATAAGCGCCCGTTTATCCACCTTCAAACGCAGTCCCGCCCACTCCGTTTCACCCATGATGTATTGCAACGGCTCACGTTGTCCGCGTCGTTTGACCAATGGCCGTATGAGTTCGAGTTCAGGCTCCGAAAGCGCCCGCTCGAACTGAAGGTAGAGCTGCATTCTCTTGAGACCGAGCGCATGGCCGATCAGCAACTCCGCGTTGAGCCGTGCCGACTCCACGTTTTTTTTGGCAAGGAAATCAGCCGTCTTCTGAATTACGTCCAGGAGCGTCAGCATGAGAGGAACCGGAGTTTAATCTTCATCGGACACGGATGCACGGCGGGCAATGTAAGGTTGCCCGGTGAGGGCGGCGAACTTCTCCTCAAAATCAGCCCGCTGCAGAGCCTCGATGATTCCGTCGATCGCCCCCTCCATCACCTGGGGCAGATTATAAAGCGTCAGCCCGATGCGATGATCCGTGAGCCTGTTCTGCGGAAAATTATAGGTGCGGATGCGCTCACTACGTCCGCCGGTGCCGATCTGGCTGCGGCGTTCGTCCGCGTATTTCGCTTTTTCCTGATCTTCTTTCAACTGCAGCAAACGGGAACGCAGAACAGCCAGCGCACTGGCCTTGTTCTTTTGCTGTGAACGCCCATCGGCGCAATAGACCATCATGCCGGACGGCTTGTGAATGATGCGCACCGCAGAATCGGTCGTATTGACTCCCTGCCCGCCAGGACCGCTGGCCCGCATGACGCTGATTTCAAGGTCCTGGGGATCGATATGCAAATCCACCTCCTCGGCCTCCGGTAGCACCGCCACCGTCACCGTGGATGTATGAATACGGCCGTTCGCCTCGGTCAACGGCACCCGTTGCACGCGATGCACCCCGCTCTCGAATTTGAACTGCCGGTAAACATCCTGTCCCGTGATCAAAAAGCTGACCTCCCGAAAACCACCGCGCTCGCTCAGACTGCTGCCCATCGGCTCGATTTTCCAACCATGGTTGTCGGCATAGCGTTGATACATGCGGGAAAGCTCGGCCGCGAACAACGCGGCTTCCTCGCCTCCCGTGCCCGCACGGATTTCCATCACGGTGTTGCGCGAATCATTCAGTTCCGGCGGAATCATCGCACCCAACACGGTCGCATAAAGCGCAGCCCTCCGCGCTTCCAAATCCGGCAATTCAAGCGAGGCCAGCTCCTTCATTTCCGCGTCGCCGGCAGGATCCTTGAGCAGCGCCTGTGCTTCGATCAACTCCGTGCCCAGCTTGTCGTAGGCACGGTAATCCGCCACCAACTGCGCAAGCTTTTGCTGTTCACGCGAAACCTCGGCGGCCTTGCGGGCGTTTGCGTAAAATCCGGCGTCCGCCATCTGCGCGTCGAGTTCATCAAGGCGGCGTTGAAAGGGAATGATGTCAGGCAGTGAATCCATGGAGTCTTGATCAAAAAGCCGTTAGGCCTAGGCGATTTGCGCATTGCGGAGCCCCTTGCGAGCGGCTTGTTTGAGTCCGCTCAACCGAATCCGCGGCAATTATGCCTAGCGGTGTTGAGTTGCAATGGCCACGACGCTTTTCACTCAGAACATCATCGCGTGCATCTGGGATTTCGACAAGACCTTAATCCCCGAATACATGCAGTCCCCGTTGTTTCGCCGCTACGGCATCAACGAGGCCAACTTCTGGAACGAGACCAACAACCTCGTCTCCCACTACCGCAAGCGCGGCTACCAACTCTCGGGGGAGATCGCCTACCTGAATCATATCCTAACCCACGTGCTCGCGGGACAGATGGCCGGGCTTAACAATCGTATCCTGCGCGAATGCGGCCGTGACATCGTGTTCTACCCCGGCATGCCGGCATTCTTTGATCGCAGCCGCACCTTCGTCCGTGAAAAGCCCGAGCACCTCAAACACGAGATATCCCTCGAACATTATATCGTAAGCACGGGCCTCGCCGAGATGATCCGTGGCAGCGCCGCCGCCGCCGGGGTCGATGGCATCTGGGGCTGTGAATTTGTCGAAAACCCGCTCCAGCCCGGATTTCTGCGGCAAAATGAAATGGACCTGACCGCCGAAGCGGAAATCGCCCAGATCGGCATGGTCATCGACAACACGACCAAGACGCGCGCCATCTTCGAGATTAACAAAGGCACCAACAAAAACCCGTCCATTGATGTGAACTCCAACATCAACCCCGAAGACCGCCGCATCCCGCTGCAAAACATGATCTACATCGCGGACGGACCCAGTGACATACCCAGTTTTTCCGTGGTCAAAAACGGCGGGGGCAACGCCTACGCCGTCTACAATCCCGACTCAACCGCCGAGTTCGAGCAAAACGACCGCCTTCGCCAAGTCGGACGCATCGATCATTACGGTCCCGCCGACTACTCGGAAAAAAGCCAGACCACCAAGTGGCTGCGGCTCCAAATCCACAAAATCTGCGACCGCATCGTCGCCGATCGGGAGACCGCCGTCGCACAACGCGTCTCACGCCCTCCCCGTCATCTTTCGGAAGAAGAAACGTCTTCCCGCCCTGGGAAACCCTTGCTTCGCCAAGCTTCATTCCTTGACGAAACCAAATAAAAAACCGGCACCCTTTTAAGGGCGCCGGTTTTAAAAAACACTGTCTGACTGACTTGATTAGTGATTCGGACTCTGAGGAGTCGTGTTCGGATCATACGTCCCAGTAGTGGAAGTGGAGCCCTCACCACCCACCTCTTGGAACTTACCGTAAGCGTCCTCTAGAACTGTAATGAAACCTTGATCGAGCGAGGAGAACGGAACCGTCTCAAACGTGCCGTCTTCGTGAACCGCTACAGCCGAGCCCGCAGGCACAGTGATGGATTTACCCGTAGTCGAGTTGGTGAAAGTAACCGCACTGTTGGTCACGAACAGCTGAACTTTACCAGTCGTGGTAACCGTGACACCGTAAGCCGTGCCACGAGCCGCCGCCACGCCCTTCGGCGTGCGGATACCGTAATCATTGATGTTATGATTGGCCGGATCGATCGTGGAAAGGATGGTGCCGACCTTCAGGTTCAAAAGAGCGGTCTGCTTGGTCACCACACCACCGGAGGTCGTAACGGAAAGCTTTTCAAGATTAGCCGTGGTGTCGGGCATGATGTAGGCAACGGCACCGTTGAAGGCCTGAATGGAAGCCTCGGACTTGGCACCGGTGACGATCGTCGCGCCTTGGGGCAGTTTATCACCGACCTTAAGGGCCACGGGAGTAGTCTGGCCCGGCATGGTGTAATTGACGGTGCCTTTTACTTTAAGAACAATGGCTTGAGAGGTCGCCTCGGCGCCATGGGCGCAAAGAGATCCGAGTGAAAAGAGAAGGCCAATCAACAGGGAATAGAACGGTTTTTTCATATGCAGAATTTATTAGCTGAAGAATTTATTAGCTGCTGGGAGCAACAAAGGGCAAATACCAATCCTGAGCAAGCTTAAGGTTGGTAAATTTGAAATACCAACCTCCCTAGGCGCCAAACCCTTGGGTTTCTTTTCACGAAACGCAACAGGAAGCGCGAAACAGCGCGTCATGCCGTCTATACACGTTAGGAAAGTTCCGATTTAAGGACTAAAACCTGTTCCCGGATAGTCTCGGCCAACAACTTGCGGTCTCCGGATGCGATCAACGGCCCGCCCCACGCTATTTTTGCCCGAACCCAAGGCAGTGTGGTGAAATTTAAAAGATGGGGAGCCAGCGTCATGTCTCCCCACCAACACACCTCATTCTTGGCCGAACGACCAGCCGGGACATCGTAACCCACTGCTGCCGGCACAATTTTCCATCCCTGTGCAACCACCGGCTCCAGCAAGGCGGATTTGAAGGGCAGCACACCGGCTCCATCGGTCGTCGTCCCTTCCAAGAATAAAACCACCGTCAGATCCGCCCGCATCACGGGTCCGATCTCTTCCGCAATGCGCCTGACATCGCCGCGTTTCCCACGATCGATGAATCTCGTGCCGGCTTTTTCCGCAAACCAACCGAAGATCGGCCAGTTCCGGACTTCTTTTTTTGAAACAAAAACCACCGGGGTGACCGCCGCAAGAATCAGGATATCCAGATAACTGAGATGGTTCGACACAATCACCGCACCGTGCGCGGGAGTTCCGGCCGACTCGATCGACACCGCCAGCACCTGCAACGCCCTGCGGCAGGTTCGTTGAAGCCAAAGCGCCTTGCCAACCGCGTCACACCGGTTGCGCCGGTTCGATGCATAATCCATCATGGAAAAAACAATCACCATCAGGAGCCGGCAGAGGCGATACGCTCCACGGGAGACTGCCCGCGATCGGGTCATGAAACTGTTCAAGCTCATCCCATGAACTTGCGCCAGACCCGGGCCGGCATCGACTGCAAGTCCATCCACGTCAGAAAATCAATGGTGCCGAATTCACGGTCGATCGCCGGCTCTCCGCAAATTTTCGCACCGACACTAAGATAAGCGGACATCAAACGAGGAACCGGCACGGCCTCGACCGTCTTGATTTCCGCTGCACATCTCCAGGCGGGCAAAGGCGCCGTCCGCCAAGCCGGCGGTGCCAGATGCCGGCCCGCAAGCTGGGCATAAGCGAGCAACCCTCGGGCCGGATCCTGCGAAGTGAGTGAGCTGCATCCGACAAGATAGCGCGCCCGATGCGACTGCGCATAGCGGGCAATCCCCTTCCACAGCAAACCCAGCACGCTTTGGTTGCGATGGGCCACCGACACGCAGGCCCTGCCCAGCTCCACGATTTCCGGACGGGCCGCTTCAAATGGGGCAAAATCAAATTCACGCGCACTGTAATACCCACGATGGGACGCTGCGCTGGCGCCCGTCTGCATGCGATAGGTGCCAACCACTTCACCCGAACCAGCCTCAATCACCAAGAGATGGTCACAGACCGCATCAAACTCGTCCTCATCAAATCCCGAGGCGGCCGATTGGGCCAATCCTTCACCCATCTCAAGGTTGAACACCTCAAAACGTAAGCGTTGCGCCGCCTTCACCTGCGCGGGTGTAAACGCCAAATGCAAAGTGTAGCGATCGGTTGCAGCCAGAGGTTCGACAACTGAGGTCATGGAATTACGATTCCCCGCCAATCAACTCCCAAATTTCATGAACGGCAAGCACACGAGCTCCCTGCTTGCGGTTGGCCGCCCCGATCTCAAATGCCAACCTCCACTGCTTAAATAACATACGCCATCCGAACCAGACCGAATGCCGTGGGTCGTAAATACTCGTCGCCTCCGACGTGAGGCCGTTCAGCTCGATCACCTTGAATTCCCCTCTCACAAAAGCCGCCTCGGATGCTGCACGCACATCATACCGCCCAAAATAAAATCCATCGAAGGTTCGGCTGACCCGCTCAACCTCTGCGTGCAGCTCCGGCGTCAGCAAATGCGTGCCGTCCAAAAACAATGCTCCTCGGCAATGCGTGCCCAGCTCCGCAAGAACAACCCGCTCCCCCGCCGCAAGCACCTCGTCCAGCCGCGCGGTGAATTTTTTAAGAAAAAAATCCGCCATGCAAACCGCGCGATCATCGGTGAGGATCAATTGCTCAAGGGGGCTTTTGCCATCACCGATAACCGCGGGCAGCCGCTTGTCGGTGATCGCCAAAATCTCTCCTTTCGCTGCTCCGGGATGCCGAAAGTAGAACACACCATATTCCGCGCCCGGCACATAGGCTTGGGCAATCAATGCCCCGCTTTCATCAGCAAGCGCTTTGACGACATCCGGTTCACCGCGAGCAATGACGACCCCCGTCCCTCGTTCGCCCACGTCCGGTTTTAGAACCACGGGATATCCGTGAACCGCGGCAAATTGTTTAACCCTGTCCGCGCGCTCATTCGCATCGCCGGGCGCCACTAAAATCCACGCGGCGATCACATCACCCGCACCCGCCAAACCTGCGAGGATTTCACTCTTCGATTCCCCCACCAATCCTCCGCCAGCGCCGATACCCGGATTTGCCGCCGTGAATACCGTAAAGCTGCGGTGACGGATTCCCTGCCAAATTCCATATAACACCACCGGTGGATAAACCACCCACATCGGCCAGAATTCCCACCGGGACAATCTTCTCCAGCGCGACACCCAAAGCCGGCGGCCGCGCCACGTCGCCAGTTTGAGTCCCAGTTTTGCCAGGCCCCACGCCACCACTCCGGCCACGAGCAATGCCACGCTCGCTTCGCTCCACTTCGCAAGCCACCCCAACGCCGCGTTTCCCGCCAACATGGCCGTCCCCACCAGCAGCGGTGTCCACAAGATGCAGGCCAGCACGAACCACGGCACAAACTTCATCAATGGCACCCGCAAGATTCCGGCCGATACGTATGTCGGCAATCGTGTGCCCGGCACAAAGCGACTCACAAGGATGAGATAGGCTCCCTTTTTTTCAAACCAGCCCTCCGCCCTTTCCACGGCTGCGGGCGAAACCCATGATCGGAGCGGCCATGACGCGAGGGCCTTGCGGCCTCCCCACCATCCGGCCGCGACGAGCAGTAAATCGCCGATGAAAATCCCCGCGAAACAAGCCAGCGTCACCGGCCAGAACGTGAGCTTGCCCGCCGCCACGAGCAACCCGCCGCCGATGCACGCGAAGTCTTCGCTCACCAGCGTCGCAAGCGCCAGCAACACCAACATCGTGATGGCCCGTCCATCACTCCACGGCTCTCCCGCATGCGGATCGGCCGCCGGCAATGACGCCGCCAAGCGTTCCGGCGCGGCCTGCGCACGGGTGTGCGCCCTGCCGGCCTCTACTTCATTCACAAACGCCGCCAATCTGTCGGCGATCACCACGCTGGATTTCTCCCCGAAAATCAGCCCGTGCCCGCCCTCGATCCACTCCACTTCGCTCTGCGGCATCAACCGGGCATGCTCGCGCGCCGCGGCTGGAGGCACCAAGTCATCCCCCTTGCCCTGCACGATCAACGCGGGTCCGTTCCATCCCGCCAACCATCCCCGCAGAGGCCGCTGATCCGTGTCATAGAAATTCCGCGCGTAAGATGTGTTGAGTGGAAACCAATCGAGCAGTCCGAAATGCGGCACTAAATCGTCCACCGCTCGCAACGCCCAGAGTTGCAACCCGTGAATCGCGTGATTCAGGGCATAATCACCCAAGAGCTCGTGCTCCTGAACTCCCAATCCGGAAATCAAGGTAAGCGATGAGACTCGTTCCGGAGATTGTCCGGCCAACGCAATCGCGACACCTCCACCCATGCTATAGCCAGCCACGTGAACACGCTTCACTCCGAGTTCATCGAGCAGTTCCCGCACATAGACAGCATGCGCCTCGACCGAATAATCAGCCACATTCCACTGCGAACGCCCCATTCCCGGCAGGTCTGGCACAATCAGCCGAAACCGGCCGCGCAACTCATCGACCAACCGGTTGAGCGATACCGATGCGACCGGACTGCCATGCAACAACACAAGGACCGGAGCATCCGTCCGCCCACTGGAAGGGAAATCACGGTAAACCATCCCAACGACCTTGCCAGGCGCCCCTCCCACCTCCGGCAACCACGCGATGTTCTGATCCGGCAACGGATGCGGCGAGGACGCCAACCACAACCGCACCAGAGTCGAGGCGAGCAGAAGCCCGAGATAAATTCCCCGGAAGCGCGGTGATTTCATAACCTCGGAAACCGAATTGTAGCTCCGCCCCCCGCAATCGGACATCCGTCGTGATCGACCGGCTCGTAATGCATTTCCACCATCGCCTCTCTCACGCTTACCCTGGTTACGCTGCGTGTGCGTGCATCCGGACGTCGCATCAAAACCGAGGCAGCGCCATTGTCGGCATCATGCCGCCAGTGAAAAGCCGTAAGCTCATCGCTGCCTGCATGCTGACGACCGGCTAGCAAAATTTCGAATTGCCGACGGCGTGCCTCGCACACCACCGCCGTATTAAAAGATGACGATGTCTCAAATGAAAGCGTCTCTCCTTTTTCTTCGGTCAAAGCCTGCCCGTCCCAATGAAGCCGGATGCCCTGCCCGTTGGCGCCAAGCACCACCAGTTTGAAAGGGCCGACACGCTCAACGAATATGTTGTCAATCATCGCCAACGCAGCCTCGGGCGAACTCGCGGTCGCACAACTCATCACGAGCGCGCCTCTGCTGACTGCGATGCTTTCAGCCGGCCGCCAGCGACACGCATAATCGTTTAGCAAGGCCACTGTCAGCCCGTGGGCATTGGTGACCAGCCAGGTTCCTCCCCGGTCAGTATCACGCGGCGCGGCAAAGGAAATCCCCGCGATGGATTCCAAACACGGGGACTGCTCGGCTCCGCGCGTGTTCAGCTCATCACGATTGAAGAACAGATCGTAACCGCCTTCGTGAAGAGCTTTCCATGTCAGCGTGCACATGCGGCGGCTTGCTGCGTGGTCTTCAAATAGCGCAGCGTGGATGGCGCCATCCCAAAATCCGATGGTGTTTTTTGGCCGGCGAGCTGGCAGACAACCGCGACAAGCGCGTAGTGATGCACCGTGTGGCTGAGCAAAAACTCAAGCTCACGCAATGCCGTGGACTCGGCCCAGGGAGACGGCTCCGCAGCCGGCGCCGTCTCAACCCTGACCTGAAGGGCGTGATTGGCGTTTTTATCTCCGAATTCGTTCAAGCGCTGCTTGATCGATTCCATCTGAGTGATCGCATAGACGGGATCGCTTTCGATCAATGCATCGCGCGGACGGGATTCATAATCCACCTCTCCCGTTTCCAATCCCTGGACAAAGCTCAGATAGTGCTCGATCACATGGCGCACGTGCCCGCCCGCCGCGCTGTTGAAGCAAGCGGGGATTCGCTGCGTGTAGCGAGCCGGGGAGATTTCACGCAGAAGCAAAATACCCTGATCAATGGCGGCGAGATTGTCTCGGATGCTGCTTTGGATCATGACAGTTTTTAGTTTTTTAGGATTTTAGGCCAGTTCTCCTCGGCCTTAGAGATGTTCCCGGGAATATCTTCGGCCCATTGTTTTTGCACCTTCATGCTGTAGTTCAGGTAAAGACGGTCATTCACAATCTTCCAAGCCTCGGGATCAATGCCCGCAGTGTATCCACGACTCACCGCCCAGGCGCAATATCCACCATATTGAGGCGCATATTTCACCGGATTGGCTTTGAAAAGATCGCGATGTGCCGCGCTTGCAAAGCGCCACTCCGCACCATTCCACTCGAAAGAATAATCGGAGTCCCCCTTCACCGCCTTGCCGTCGGTAAAATAGGCGACCGGATCATAGCCCTTGATCGCCACGCCAAGCAACGTGGTGTTCACAGGCTTTTCGGCCCGCGCGGACAACGCCGCCACAAACACGAAGAAGGTCAAAAGAAGTCGGATTAAAATTTTCATGGTTTGAATGAGATTAAAGTTTTGAGCCGATAACCGGCAGATCGCGGCGATGGAGCCAGAGGACGAGGACGCTCCCCAGCCATACTACGATTGCGAGAGCGAAAAGGGTGCCCCCGTCGTCCTGCACCACGATACCGAGCTTCGTGAGGTGGAAAAAAATCGCCCCGCTGATCGTCCCGAGCGAAAGCAACGCACCCACCGGCGTAAGGCGTGGGACAAAGAGGAGCACGCTCGCAATCAATTCAACGACACCCGATCCGTAGCGTCCCCATGGCTCCTGCCCGACCTTGGTGAAAATATAAACCGACTCCGCCGCTCCGGAGAATTTAAAAAACAAAGTCTGCAAAAGAATCGCCGCCACGATGAGGCGGCTGATCCAGCTCGTGATACGCAGGCTGCGTGGCAGTGAGTCGTAGGTGGTTGACATGATGAGAATGGGAGCCGTGCACCCCTCGTCGTATTCCCGGAAATGTTAAAATATTTCCCGCAGGTTTTCCGCCCCGCTATCCGAAACAAGCGCGTAGGCGTGGCTGCGGTCGCGCCACGAGACAGATGCCAGCCGTCCCCGTTCCATAAACATTGGCTCGGTCGTCGAGTCTTTGGCGGGAAAATCATTCGCGCGCGCCACATACAGATGAAAATCATTACCGCCCCGCTCGAAGCACACTTCCAGCACTTCGTGGCCGCCGATACTCAGCGAACGGCAGCCATCCGCTTTTAACTCTGCGAAGTCGAGCGGCAGTCCGGCGGCGAGCCGCGTCGAAGCATTCGCCAGCAACGCGTGCAAATCGCCACGACCGCCCATCACAATGGGATGATGCGCAGGTGAATTCATTTCATCCATGGCCCCCAGTGCGAGCTGGCTGCCATCGATTGCCGGAGCCTTCTGCGGCCATGCTGCAACGAGTCCAAGAACCAACACCACGCTGGCCGCCAACGCCATCACCCGCGTCTGCCGCCACCAGGGAGACGACCGGCTCATGCGTGCGCCGGCGAGAATAGCCGCGCGCAACTCCGCCGGTGGCTGCACCGCCCGCAACTTCGCGGCGACTTCGGCATCAAAGGCCTGTTCACGGAAAAACCAATCGGCAAGCGCCGGATCCTGCCTGGCCTGTGCGAGTGCATCCGCGAATCGCGGATCCGTGGCGTCCTGTCCGCCCGGGCGGCAGGCTTGAAGAATGAATTTTGCCTCCGTGGTGTTCATGACGTTTTCCTCTGAGAATTGGGAAATTGAATGATATTTTGTCCGTTTTCTTTTTTCGCCAACGCAGTGCGCAATTGCGCCTTGCCCCGCGAAAGGCGTGACATGACGGTGCCGATCGGCACCTCCAGCATGTCCGCGATTTCCTGATAGGGCATGTCTTCCAGATAAAAAAGCGTGAGCGGGGCGCGGAACGCCTCGTCCACTTCCTGCAACGCACCGACCACAAGCTGCGCATCCAGCTGAACCGCGATATTCACCTCCGCGGCCGGAGGATCCTCTTCCCCGGGTGGCAAATCCGCCAATGCCGTGGTGCGGGCTCCGCGGCGGCGGCCACGCAGGAATTCGCGGTAAAGCGTGGTAAACAGCCACGTCTTTACTTTTGAACCATCGCGCAGTGAATGCCCTTTCGTCGCCCACACATAAAACGTCTGCTGCGTGAGGTCGCAGGCATCGGCGGTGTTGCGCGCCAGACTCAGCGCGAAGCGGTAAAGCGACGTGTAATGAGCATCTACCAACTGGGTGAAAGAATCGGCTTCCATCGCAAGTCAGAGCCGCGACCGCGCGGTTTATTCCGGATTATTTTCAACCTCTGCCACAGGCGGCGACTTTAATCCGTGTCCGGCGGGAATAATGATTCCACTCCCCGGCTCAGACACAGGTGAAACCCAACATCGTCTGGAGCCTTCTTTCATTTTTAAGCTTCGCTCTGAATCTGCCCGCACAGACCTTCAAAAGCGGTCCAGGCTCCACCGCCCTCATCGAACTTTACACCAGTGAGGGATGCAGCAGTTGCCCACCCGCCGATCATTGGCTGGGAGAACTGAAGACTGCCAAAAATCTGTGGACCGAAATTGTCCCCATCGCTTTCCACATAACCTATTGGGATGATCTCGGCTGGCCTGATCCCTACGCAAAACCCGCCTTCACCACGCGCCAGCGCAACTATGCGACCGCCTGGAATGCGCGCAGTGTCTACACCCCTGAATTCATCTACCAAGGCAGGGAATGGCACCCCGACCGTGCCACGCCTCCAGCCAGCCGGCCCGGCATTCTGGTCCTGCAACGCAACCCCGACGGCAGTGGCATGGTCACGTTTACCCCCATCGGCGCTTCAACGGCCAAATTTTACGAAGCCAGTGTCGCCGTGCTTGGCGGCGATGTTTTCGTAAAGGTCCGATCGGGTGAAAACGCCGGCCGCACCCTTGCACACGATTTCCTGGCGTTAAACATCGCCAGCCTTCGTCTCACCCGCACCTCATCTGGCGTTTTCAGTGCTTCATTTCCTCCCCCGCCTGACGATCTTCCCAAGGCCGGCCGGCATGCACTGGCGGCCTGGGTTTCAAATCCCGGCGATTTGACTCCCCTGCAGGCGACGGGTGGCTGGATTGACTAATTTCAGTTTTGGCTTCCGCCATGCGGAACACACGCACACTTTGGCGCGCTCGACATGCTGCGCATCCTGCTTCCTCCCAACCTGGCCGACGCCGCGCCCCGTGACGCCATCGCCATCAAGGTGGAGATTGACCTGGGGCATACTCCGCAACCCGCCCTGTTACCTGCACTTGCCCTTCTGCAAAACTGGGGAGGCCCCAACAGCACTCCACC
Source organism: Rariglobus sp. (assembly GCA_035493815.1). Taxonomy (GTDB): domain Bacteria; phylum Verrucomicrobiota; class Verrucomicrobiia; order Opitutales; family Opitutaceae; genus Rariglobus. Next base: position 30,225 of record DATJHQ010000003.1, on the reverse strand, counting down.
GCTGTTTCTTCAACTCAAGCGCAGCCAACTCCGGGAACTCATCACCGCGCTCAGAGGCCAGTCCGTCTTCGCTTGGCTAAACAGCCCTCAAGCCTCGCCGTTACTTTGGATCGGTCCGCGCCTGCGCGGTGTCAGCGAACTGCTCGATGAAAAAGCTGAGTCCAAACCGGAGATTCCAAAACCAAGGTCGACTGCGCCCGCCCGTCTCTCCCCGCTTCCTGCACGTCCTTCGCAACCCCCAACCCCTCTCCTTGTCGACGGCAGCGAGCATTTTCTAGCCATCACCCTGCCGTCACGAGAGCACTCCGGTTATACCGCCGCCCTTGATTTGGTCAAAACCCACGGCTTTACCCTCGATGCCACCACTCGCAAATGGTGGCTCCGCGACCGGCATAAGACGCTCAACTTCCTCGCCACCCACCTCACCGCATTGCGCGACGAGTTCCACGCCGATTTCACCGACAACTTCGATAAAAACACCGCCAAACTCGCGGAAGCCGACGTGCAATGCGACATCGCCGAGACCGGTGGTGAATTCACCCTTACATTGGGACTCAAGGCTGGTCGTGTCGCCGAAGATCAACTCCGCACCGCCTTGGCCACCAACCGCGGCTACGTCGAAGACCAAGGCAAGGTTTACCTCCTCTCTCCTGAAAAAATAGCCCGGCTCACGACCGCACAACGCGCCCTCGCCGGCAGTGCCACCGCCCCTTCATCCGCCAGCCGCACCTGGCGCATCGCTTCGGCCCGCGTGCCCGAAGTTCAGGAATTGATCGACGAACTCGTCCCGCATTATCAGCCGCCGGCCGGCTGGCGCTCCCGCAGCGAAGCCCTTCGCAATCTTTCCAAGCTGGCGCCCGCTCCCGTCTCCACCGGTCTTAACGCACTGCTGCGTCCTTACCAGCAGATCGGCGTCGCCTGGCTCTGGCACCTCCACCGGCACGGACTAGGCGGCATCCTCGCCGACGAAATGGGCCTCGGTAAAACCCTCCAAGCCATTTCACTCCTAACTGCTTTCGGAGCCAAACGGCGCCCCTCCCTCGTCGTATGCCCGGCTTCGCTTGTGGAAAACTGGCGGCGTGAAACCGCCCGCTTTGCTCCCGCGCTGCGCGTCTTCGTGCACCACGGCACCGTCCGCTTGGATTTCTCCGCCACGTCTGCGCAATACGACGTCATCATCACCTCCTACGGGACCCTTGCCCGTGATCGTGAGCGATTCGCAGACATCGAACTCGATTGCCTGATCGCCGACGAAGCCCAGCACGTCAAAAACCGCCGCACGCAAAACGCCCAGGCGCTCCGCTCCCTGCGCGCCACGAGCCGATTCCTGCTCACCGGCACTCCGGTTGAAAACTCACTCGACGATCTGCGTTCACTCTTTGACCTGCTCATGCCGGGTTACCTTGAGAAAATCCCCGCCGGAACCAAAGGCGCCGAGCGCACCTGGTTCGACGACCGACTCCGCGCCAAAACCGCTCCCTACATTTTGCGGCGCACCAAAAAAGCCGTCGCCCCCGAACTTCCCGAGAAGATCGAACAAATCCTCTACTGCGAACCCACCACGGCCCAGACTGCGCTTTACGCCGATTGGCAGAAAAAATCCGAACAGGAACTCGACAATCTCACCGCCAATGGCGCCTCGGAAAATAAACTCCGCATGGCCACGCTGACGCAGCTTCTCCGCCTCCGCCAGATCTGCTGCGATCCGCGACTCGTCGCTCCTGCCTCATCATCCGACCACTCCTCCAAGCTCGAGGCTTTCCGCGAACTTCTCGCCGAGTCCGTGGACGACGGCCATCGACTGCTGGTCTTCTCACAGTTCACCTCGCTGCTCGCATTGTTGCGCGCAGAACTCGAAGAACAGGGCTTCACCTATTGTTATCTCGACGGCGCCACGCCGCAAAAACAACGCCAGGCCGAGGTAGACCGCTACAACACTTCACCCGATATCCCAGTCTTCCTTATTTCACTTAAAGCCGGCGGCACCGGCCTGAATCTCACCGGTGCCGACACCGTCGTCCACTTCGATCCATGGTGGAATCCCGCCGTGGAAGCCCAGGCAACAGACCGGGCTCACCGCATCGGCCAGACACGCGTGGTCACCAGCTATAAACTCATCTGCACCGGCACCGTAGAGGAAAAAGTGCTTCACATGCAGGACACCAAACGAGCCCTATTGGCCGATGTTTTTGAGGCCAGCGATGCGACCACCGCCAAACTCAGTCTGACCGATCTCACCTCATTGCTGAGGAGTTAATAAAAATCCCATTGACGCCACCCGCGCCCCGCCTTTGCTCTCACCCCTCAGTCCTTTGGCAAAATAGCTCAGTTGGTAGAGCAGCGCATTGAAAATGCGCGTGTCCTCGGTTCGATTCCGAGTTTTGCCACCATTTTAAAACGCAGCGTTCCTATCGGGACACAAAAAAGAGAAGCCCAAAAGGCTTCTCTTTTTTGCGCCATCGTCAGGGAAAACGTTTTTTCAAAAGGCCATTCGAGTGCGAGAAGCGACAAGAAATGGAGGGATGCTGCCCGCCGCAACCCCAACCGCCGCCAAAGGAGTTTTCGATGCGGGAGGAATGCTTGAAGGAGAGGGAATGGTTGCAGGCTGCCCGGCTGTTTCCCTGATTACGGGAGCGGGAACGACGACTGGCGGGATCACGGCTGCAGCGGGAGCCTGCACCCCATGAACATTGCCGGTAAACGGCGAAGCGGTGTCTCGGGCGGTGAAATACGTCATGCTCAACTCACGATGATTGCACTCCGCCACCGCCTTGCACAAATAAGTGCAAAACTCGGCATAGTTCCCCCGCCACAAACGTCCGGCCAGCCATTCCAATGTGATCTGATTGATTGACCGCACACGATACTCGGGATGCATCGCGGTGAGATCGAGCACCAGCTTGCGTGACAACGGTTCGATGTCGTCACGCCTTTCGCGCAAGGGCGGCACTTTCACCAAATTCGGCACCACAAACAAAAGCTCTTCAAGGAAAGGATTTTCAACGGCGCGACCATTTTCGTGCACATCGGTCACGGTGAAAACAAAACGCAGGGGCTTGTTGCGATCGTAGCGCCGCTTGGAAAGTCGCAGGAAATCCACCAACTGCGCCTGCTGTGAAGAGGTCAGCTTGTCCAACTCTGGAACGAGAAAAGTGCACGGCATCCCTTCTTTGAGCCGGTCAAGAGAACAGGCCGTCGCCAGTCCTTCCGACGTGATTTCGTGTGTTCCCAGCAAAACCAAAAACCCGTTGGCATCACCGCACATCGCCTGATACTCGCGCGCAACCAGTTCAAATTCAGTGCCCGGTTCGCCCGTGAGAATAATGCCCAAAGGTTCCTGTCGCAGTTTCCACAATTGGGCCACGAGCGCCCTCATGGAAGCACTGCGAGCTATGATATGACTCGGGCGGTAGGAAGCGCCTCCTTGCGTTCCCGTCTGACCATCGGCCGCCACTGCTGCCACTCCGTCCGGCTTGGCTGGTTGAAGGAGCTTCTGAATGGCCGTTATGGCCTTCTTGGGATTGATCGGCTGGATGAGAACATCATGCACACCCAAACTGAACAGAGGGATGATTCGCTCAACCTCTTCCTTGCCTGCAATGAGCAATATGCGTGTTTCAGGCGACAGCTGCCGGATCGCTTTGATGACCGCCGTCAGGTCTTGGGCAACATCAAGCGTGATCGCACACAAATCATAAAATCTCGCACCTACAATGCGCTGAAGCTCATCGCAATCGTGACAAGCCGTAACCTGGGCGTCTCCGTCGGTAAGAAGCAGGGAGAAAAGACCACGTAAACGAGCATCTGGAATGCATAGCAAGGCCTGTGAGGTCATGCGGTGATTTTAAGAAAAGTGCTTGGAGCGACTCCACCGATTTTCATGTTTTCAATAAGCGCGTCCGCGAAACATGCGAAGCGGGGCCTTGGCCGCGTCTGCAGCGGCCGGCGCAGCAGGTGCAGCCGCCGGCGCAGCATCATTGGCTGGTATCACTACCGGGAAAGGCGGAGCGGAAGCCGAAGTAGCCGCGGGGGCGGGAGCGGCGGCGGCCGGAGCCGGATTGCCACCTGCCGCAAGCGTAAGCTCTTCAAGCAAAGCCGGCGTGATGTGCTTGAACGCCATGTTTGTCACCATGCGCGTCGACATGAAATTGGCCTTGTCGGCGGCAAGCACCAGCAAAACGACTTGATCCGCGCGACGGAACAACACCCACTTTTCCTCGAAACGGAGAAGGTAATCATCACAAGGAAGAAAATTTTCATCCATTGTGTCGTAAAGCGCAGTGATCCGACGCAGTCCGTCCTCGAAAATATCCGGGGACATAAAAGACGGCATGCGATTGATCAAAACCTTGCCCACCGTGTTAAAGAGGCACACCCCATCAACGCCGGGAATATCGAGAATATTATCGAAGACTTTATTGAGCATCATGATGTTTAAGCGAGGTGAAGGATTTGACGGATCTGGGCTACGATCTCAGGCACACGAGCCCGAGAGTTCAGGATAACACCCAAGACATCCCCGTTGATGGGGATGCACACGACGATGAGCGATTTCCCTTGGATTTGAGCCTCATGAAATCGTTCCAACCCGAAAGATTCACCGATAAGAACGGCGATCTGTTGAAAATAAACAATGACGTTGGCGAGCACATCGACCTCATTGCCCTCTTGCTCGATCACGACACCGGACTCGGAACAACGGACATACCCAATGACATTGGGCGTCTGCATGATTTGTTGGATGGCCAGATTGTTTTCCATAGGAATCAGGGATTGCTGATGCCCTCTCATACGCACTTAGTGTGCCAGCCAAGAGCGAAACAGGCTCTTGCGATTGACTGTCAGTAGTGGGTTTATGGTGACAGTCTTGAAATCAATGCCCCGCGAACATCTGGCGTTCAGTAAATTAACAAACAATTTACTCCAAAAAACGCCCTTAAAAACAAAAAATAAAAAATATAACCAATTGTTTATTATATTTTAATATAAATTAAAGCAAGCCCTACCTTCCCCATGGATTGCCATATCCCGCTGAACTCCAAAAAGGATCACATCGGCGCAATCCCGCAAATCACGCTCAATGCGATTTTGTGATTATTTGTGATTTATAGCTAATCCCGATACTGGTCATAGATGACCACTTGGTTATCAATTTAGCCCACCAGTCACCTTGCAATTCATCCGAAAATTGAAGGTTCATATGCTATTTTAGCCACCATGACCCAGCCACAACCCAACAATCCCCTCCATGGCCTCACGCTCGAGAAAATCGTGTCCACATTGGCCGAACATTACGGCTGGCTCGAACTGGGACGAATCATCGATATCCGCTGCTTTAATTTTGAGCCCAGCGTCCAATCGAGCCTGAAGTTTTTACGAAAAACTCCTTGGGCACGCAAAAAAGTCGAGGAGCTCTACCTGCGCACCATCGCATCGCACCAACGGGATTGATCACGGAGTCAGCACGATTTTCCCAAACTGCCCTCCCTGCTCCATCAGCGCAAAAGCCTCGGTCGCCTGCTCAAAAGCAAAAGTCTCGCTGACCACCGGCGTAATCCAATGCCGGCCGACAAAATCCACCATCGCCGACCAATCCGACGCACTGCCCATCGTCGTGCCTAGCAGGGAAATCTGCCGCCAGAATATTTTCCGCATCGGCAACACCGGCGGATTGCCCCGGGTGGCCCCGAAAAACACAATCCGTCCACCGGGCGCCGCCAGATCAACGAGCATCTCAAACCCATCACCCCCGGCACTGTCTACGATCACATCAAACCGATGTCCGGCATGGGCCGCGGTCTTGGCCCATCCGGGGTGCGTGTAGTTAAAACCGCCTTTTGCGCCAAGTGCTATGGCCCGGGCAATTTTCTCATCATTGCTTGAAGTCACATAGACTTCCGCCCCTTGCGCCACCGCACACTGCAATGCGAATAACGCCACTCCACTTCCGATGCCGCTGATGAGTGTTTTTTCACCCCGCTTGAGTTGGGCCCGGCTGAAAACCGCCCGATAAGCCGTCAAACCCGCCAGTGGCAAAGCGGCCGCCTCGGTCCAGTTTAAATGCGCGGGTTTTTCTGTGAGCTGCGAGACCGGCACCGCGATCAGCTCCGCCAACGTTCCCGCCCTCGGCAAACCCAGAATCGAAAAATGCTCACCTTGCGCCCGCTCATCGTCACCCCAGCCAAAACTAGGATTGATAATGACTTCCTTGCCCACCCATTGCGCATCGACGCCAGGACCGACACTTTCCACAATTCCTGCCCCATCGGAACCGGGCCGGGCCGGAAAAGTAATCCCGGCATATTGCCCAAGCTTGATCCAAACATCGCGATGATTCAGGGCAGCGGCTTTGATTCGCACGAGCGCCTCTCCACGAATGGGTTCCGGCGCAGGCACCTCGGCAATGGACAGTTCGTTTACGGCAGTGAGTTGAATGGCGCGCATGGAAGGGTTTGGTTTTGTGCTGTAGTTTCCACGCATTCGGATTTTTCTCAAACCCTGATGCTGCTGGCATTCAATAAACCTTACGGCGTGCTTTCGCAATTTACGCCTGAACCCGGCTCCCCTTGGAAGACATTGGCCGGATTTAACCTGCCCTCCGGCGTTTATCCATTGGGGCGGCTGGACGCAGATTCCGAAGGCTTGCTGCTCCTGAGCGATGAGCCGGGACTCAACAACCGCCTGCTCGATCCCAAACAGGCACACCGACGCGAATACTGGGTGCAGGTGGAACATATCCCAACAGACGCAGCCCTCGCACAGTTAAGTCGCGGGGTCAAAATAGGTGATCACCTCACCCTGCCCGCAAACGTCCGGCAGCTCGATTCAGTCTCACCCTTCCCGCCGCGCAATCCGCCTGTGCGCTTTCGAAAAACCGTGCCTGATGCTTGGATTTCCATCGAACTCGTAGAAGGGAAAAATCGTCAGGTGCGGCGCATGACCGCAGCGGTCGGCCATCCGACACTGCGACTCATACGTGTCCGCATCGGTGGCCTTAAGCTCGAAGACCTCGCACCGGGGAAATGGCGTGAGCTCTCCGTCGCCGAACGCACCCGGGTCTTTGGCGGGTAAGAACGACGGAGGTATAGCGCTTATTGTTTAGCCTGGGCCGCCGTGGCCTTGAAGATCGTCACGATCTCATCCGCCGGAAGCGCTCCGAGTGCTTCCAACTGCTTTCCATCACCGTAAGTTTTCACGGCATAGCCTGCGATGGCCTCATAGTCTTTTTCCGCAATTCCCAGGTCGCCCAAGGATTGAAGCAGACCATTGGCGGCCAGCCAGCCCTCGAACCTCGCGACAAACTGTTCCGCTGCATCGGCTCCATTGAATCCGAACAACCGTTCTCCCAGCTGTGCGAAACGGTCTTGCGCGCGTCCTTTGGCCAACAACCACCGGAAGTAGGCCGGATAAAGCGTGGCAAGACCACGACCATGCGCGAGCTTGGGATACCAACCGCTGAGCGCATGCTCCATCGAATGCAGCACAAACTGGGATTCACGGCGGCCTGCTATCTGATAAGTGTTCAGGGCGAGTGTTGATGCCCAGAGGAGATCACCGCGGTAAACGACGTTCTCCGGCTCGACCAACAAACGAGGCAAAGTCGCCAAAACAGTGTCCATCACTCCCTCGGAATGGCGGTCGGCCAGCGGTGAATCGGATCCGCCCAACAGGTAATTTTCGAAAACGTGGCTGAGAATATCGGCCGCGCCGTCTTGCGTCGTGGTCGCGGAAAGCCCGATCGTAAATGCCGGGTTAAGCCAGGCTGCGAGCGGTTTTAAAAACTCAAACGCCAGCACGGATTTCCCCTTAACCGTGCGATTGGAAATCACTGCAAACGGAGTGACCTCGGAAGCCGTCGCGGCAGTCGTGGGCACAGCCGCGAGCGGAAGCGCTCCTTTGAGTTGAAACGCGCGCGATTCACCCAGCACAAATGGCCAGATATCAGGTTCGCCAGCATGCACGAGCGCAGCGATGGCCTTGGAAGCATCCATCACCGAACCGCCGCCGAGAGGCACGATCACATCGGCATGAGCCTCGCGCGCTTTGGCCGCAGCCCGATTGATGGTGGCCGATTCAGGATTAGGTTCGATTCCACTGAAAGTCGTGACTTTGAGTCCGGCTTTTTCGAGCGCGGCATTCACCTCGGCCAGGTAGCCAAGCCGTTCAACGGTGCCGCCACCTGTCACAACAAAGGCATGGCGTCCGAGCTTGGCGACCGCCTCGGCAAATGGCGCCAGTTGATCAGCGCCGAAGAAAATACGCGTGGGCGTGTAAATCGTGAAAGAGTTCATGGAATAAAAAGTGGATGAATGGTGATCAAACGGTCACAGGCAGCGCTGGATAATCGGTATAGCCCTTGGGGCCAGCGGCATAAAAAGTAGCTGTGTCGGGTGCATTAAGCGATGCCCCCGTCCGAAAGCGCTCCGGAAGATCCGGATTGGCTATGAACAACTTTCCCCAAGCCACCGCATCGGCTCGGCCGGAAGCGATTTCCGCCTCCGCCTCCGCAGCGGTGAAACCTTGATTGGCGATAAAGACACCGCCAAACGCCTTCTTCAAAGCCGGCCCCAATCTCGGCTCGGCCAGACCTTCTCTCGCACACAGGAATGCCAGCCCGCGTTTTCCCGTCTCACGAGCAACATAGCCAAAGGTTGCCGCTGGATCAGAGTCTTTCATGCCATGGCTGTCGCCGCGCGGAGCCAAGTGCAGTCCTACGCGGTCCGCGCCCCACACGGAAACAGCCGCGTCCACCGCTTCCAGCATGAGGCGCGCACGATTTTCAACCGAACCGCCGTATTCATCCGTGCGATGATTGGTGCCATCCTGCAAAAACTGGTCGAGCAGGTAGCCATTCGCACCATGCACCTCCACGCCGTCGAATCCAGCCTCGTGCGCGTTTTGCGCACCGCGGCGGTAGGCTTCGATTATCCCCGGAAGTTCTTCAAGCGCCAAGGCCCGCGGTTCCGGGAACGGTTGATAAGGCCGCAGCAAACTCACATTGCCCGGCGCCGCAATTGCACTGGGAGCGACCGGTTGCGCCCCATTCAAATAGATCGGATGGGAAATGCGCCCGACATGCCAGAGCTGCAGCAGAATGCGTCCGCCGGCTTCGTGCACAGCGCGGGTGACAAGCTTCCATCCCTCAACTTGCTCCCGTGACCAGATTCCCGGCGTATCCGGATAGCCCACTCCCATAGGATCGACGGAGGTCGCCTCACTCAAAATCAAGCCGGCCTGCGCCCGCTGGACGTAATATTCCGCCATCATGGCGTTCGGCACACGCCCGGCGCTGGCACGACACCGGGTGAGCGGAGCCATTAAAACACGATTCGGGAGATCGAAAGCTCCTGCACGGAGAGGCGTATGTAAAAGTGACATGCGCCCACCATAGTTGACCAATCGTCTAGTTCAAGGACGCGCCCCAAAAAAACTTACTTTGCCTACTCAGACGGCCATTGCATCCGGCTTTTTGACGCGCAAATGCTCAAGAACAAGATCGCCAAGATCGGCCAGGATTTCCGCATCATTATGGATGCGAGCCTGTGTGACCAAGCCTTCGTAATAAGCCAGCACGCAGCGCGCTTTGGCCACCGGATCGCCCGCTTCAATCAACCCCTCGTTCTGCGCATCCCTGATGGCGGACTCCAAATATTTGGCTTTGCGCGATAGAATATCCTGAACCTTGTCGCGGATCTTCTCGTCCTGATTGCAAATCTCAGAACCAACGGAACAAAGCGGACACCCCAGAACCTTGCCCGTGCGCGCCTTGATTTCGACCTGTTTCCGGTAAGTGTAATCACAACACGCACGGATACGGTCAAGGGGCGGCACCACCGGGGAAAACTGTTCGTCCCAGACAGCCTTTTTTTCCTGCGCCATTCGCTCCAGAGCGGCGACGGCCAGTTCGGCTTTTGAATCGAAGAAATAATAAAAACTGCCCTTCTTCACATTCGCACGCTGGCAAATGTCGTCGATTGACACCGCACCGTAGCTCTCTTCCCACATAAGGTCGAGGGCGGCGGCCATAAGGCGTTCGTCGGCATTGCTGGTTCTTCCCATTCCAAGTTAACTTGTTTACGAAGCGGGCAATTTCAAGCGTGAGTTACGAAATGGTTACTCTCCGCAAATCCGGAGCTCATCACGTTTTCGCATCAGGACGGCCGCCCCACCTCCCGGCCAGAACGCCACAGATAACCAATTGCAACGGATGGTAGATCATCAAGGGCAACAGAATGAGGCCCATGCGTGGATCGGCACCGAAGATCAACTGCGCCATCGGAACACCCGATGCGATGCTTTTCTTTGAACCGCAAAACACCGCGGTGATCCTGTCTTCCACGCTAAATTTAAACAGCCTGCCTGCCGTCAGAAGTATAAAAAAGACGAGTGCGAAGAGTCCGCAGGCCCCCATCAAAGCGACGGCAACCGCATGCGTTCCGCGACCAGACCAGATCCCGCGTTCGATGGAATCACAGAAAGAGGTGTAAATAATGAGGAGGATCGTGCAGCGATCCACCACATGGATAAGCGGCTTGTTTTTCTGAGCCCAGACCGCCAGCCACGGACGGCAAAACTGCCCCGCGATCAGCGGCAGAATCAACCAAATCACCAGATCAAGGATCACTTTGTCCAACTGCATCCCATGTCCGCTTCCCTTGAAAACCAGACCCACCCACAACGGCGTCACGAATACACCGATCAGAGTCGATAGCGTGGCGTTAAAAACCGCCGCCGGCACATTGCCACGGGCCGCCGCCGTCATCGCGACCGACGACGACACCGTGGAAGGAAGCGCGCACAGGTAAAAAAATCCGAGGCCCAATGCCGGTGAAACCGAAGCACCTGCCAGCCATAACGCAGCCAACCCGATCAGCGGAAAAAGCAAAAACGTCGCCGTCTGCACCACCAAATGCAACGGCCAGCGCAACGTCCCGGCCTTCAGCGCGGAGAACGAAAGCGCCACGCCGTTTAAAAAGAAGATCAACGCCACGCCCATCTTGTTGATCAGATCGGGGTTCATCCAGCCCTCGTGCGATCCCGCATGCGGAAAAATCCACGCCAATGCCACTGCCACGGCCATGCCAACCAGAAACCAGTCGAATTTCCATTTCATGCCGAGAATCCGCAGGGAGCGGCTACGATGTTTTTCTTTTTCTCCGCAATAATGCGCGGAACTCGTCCCGCCCTTCGATGCGTAGTGCCCACAGCACCACCGCATAGGCCAGCACGCCGGCGGGAATCAGACCAAACACCGCGACAAGATCGGCTCCGTGGAGAGTGACCCGACCGATCGAAACCACAACCGGCCAGTCGTGCAACCAATGCCATCCGGCCCATACCGTCACTCCCATCACAAGCGACCCGGCCAACACCTTGGCGATACTCGGCCAGAGCGGCGTCAAAGTCATGCCGGGCAGTCGACGGACCAGCGAGCGCTGCAACAACACCATCTGCACCACAATCGCCAGCGTGCTCGCCAGCACTAATCCCATCACCCCGAGCCACTCGCGCAGTATAAGGCTCAGCCCCACATTCACCGCAAAATCGACCACGCCCACCTTAACCGGCGTCATCGTGTCTTTGACCGCATAAAAGGCCCGCACCGTCAGATTCACCACCGAGAAAAACGGCATGCCGACCGCGAACAACGTAAGCAACGGCGCCATCATGAGAGTATCGTCAGCCGTGAATTGCCCGCGTTGAAACAGCAGCCGCACAATGGGTTCACTCAACAGAGCCAGTCCGACCGCCGCTGGCACGTTGATCGCCAGAATGAGTCGCACGCCCTTCCTATAATCATCGGCCATTTCGGCAAACTTTCGCTCCACCGCATGCTTGGCGATGAGTGGATAAACCACGGTGGACACTGCGATCGCAAACACTCCAATCGGAAGCTCCATGAGCCGGTTTGCATAAAACATCATCGTCGCCGCGGACACCGTGAGCGAAAAGGCCAGCATCCGGCTCACGAGAATATTGATCTGGTAGATCGCCGTGCCGAACAGACCCGGAGCCATCAACGCGATGATTTCTTTCACGCGCTGCGACGGGCCGAGATCGAACTTCGGCCGCCAGCCATCACGCATGAGCACAACCGCCGGCACGATCATCTGCAGAAATCCCCCGATGAGCACTCCGGCGCACAACCAATACATCTCGCCCAACGGACTGTGGGCGAAACGCAATCCCGCACCGCCCAATGAAAGAATCATCGCAAGATTCAGCCAGATAGGCGACAACGCCGGCTCCGTGAATCTTTGGAAGACATTCAAGGTCGCATTAAACGCCGCCGCGACGCACACGAAAGCCAGGTAGGGGAAAAGCAATACCGTGAGGTGCGCCGCAAGATACCACCGTTCCTCCAACCCCGTGATCAGCCGCGCCTCACTGAAAAGCAGCATCGCCACCAAGGAAAGCCCCCCCGTGGCCACCAACAGGCGGCTCACCACCTTGCTCAACAGGTCAAAAGCCCCGGGGCGCCCGTTTTCATGCAGTTCCTGTTGCAACATCGGCACGAAGGCCGCTGTCAAAGAACCCTCCCCCAACAGACGGCGGAACAGATTCGGCAGGCTGAACGCCGTCACGAAGGCGTCATTGAACATGCTGGTGCCAAAGATCGCCGCGCTCAGCTGGTCGCGCACGAGTCCCAGAATACGGGAAATGACCGTGAGCAGCGAGATGACGCCTATGTTCCTGAGCTTCTTGGACACGCGCGCCGTTTTCGGGGTGGCCGGTTGGGTTGGCAAGTTCTTTACCGGAACCGGCATTGACGCTGCTCAACAGGAACTCCACTTTTTGTCATCCCCTATGCCTATCGTTCCCAAGCTCATTGAAAAACTTCAGCGTCACCCCAAACGCATCGTTTTCCCGGAAGGCGCCGACCCCCGCATTCTTCAGGCCGCCCGCCAATGGGTTACACGACGCATGGGCGCCCCGATTCTGCTCGGCGACCGCGCAGCCATCAAGGCCGTCGCCGCCCAGCTCGACATCAATCTCCAAGGCATGCGCATCATCGAGCCCGAGCGCAGCGAAGACTTTGAGGCTTTCGTCGCCCATCTGGAGCAGATCCGCCGAATCAAGGGCCTCAAGCTGGCCGAAGCCCGCGACGCCGTTAAAAACATCAATTACTTTGCCACGTTGATGCTGGTAACCGGTCAGGCCGACGCCCTCATTTCCGGCGCCACCTCCAGCGCATCCAGCGCCCTTCGCCCGATTTTCCAGATCGTGCCCCGCCTCAATCACGTGGAAACCGCCTCCTCATTGATGGTGCTCGATTTCGACGAGAAAAAAGTCGGCAGCGACGGCTCCCTCTTCCTCGCCGACTGCGCCGTTATCCCCGATCCCACCGCCGAACAACTCTGCGACATCGCCATTTCGACCGCGACGATCGCCCGGCACCTCACCAACGAGACTCCCCGCGTGGCCATGCTCAGCTACGCGTCTAAAAGCCTCTCAAACCAGCCCTCACTCGTCAAAGTCCGCCAAGCCACCGAGCTCGCTCGCGCCAAAGCCAAGGCGGCCGGACTCGAAATAGAGATCGACGGAGAACTTCAGGTGGACGCCGCCCTCGACGCCGCCGTGGCCGCCACCAAGGGGGTCACCAGCTCCGTCACGGGCCGGGCCAATGTCCTTGTCTTCCCCGATCTGAATTCGGGCAACATCGCCTTCAAGCTCGTCCACCATCTCGCCGGCGCCAACGCCTATGGACAGATCCTCACCGGTCTTTCCAAGCCCGCCGCCGAAATCAGCCGTGGTGCAAGCGCCCACGACGTCTTCGGTGCGGCCGCCATCGTCGGCTGCCAGGCTATCGATCAGCGCCTGCTTTACGGCACGGTCTGAGCTTAGAGCCCATCGCATAATCCCCATGGATTATGCGCCCGTTTGTTCCCGTCCGTTTTCAGCATTTCCGCGCCCGCCCATCACCTTAAATCATGGCATCATCATCGACGAATCCGTTTCTCCAACCCTCCCTGCCCTTGCTCGGCAGCCCGACCAACAAGGTCACCAAACGGATCTTCGTCGCCGCCACCCGCATGAACGACGGCAAGACGACCACGTGCCTCGGTCTCTTCGCCGCCCTCCAATCCCTCTATCCGCGCGTCGGCTTCATCAAGCCGGTCGGCCAACGCTTCGTGGATGTCCAGGGTCTTCAAGTCGACGAAGACTCGTTTCTTTTCGACACGATCTACAACGTCCGTGTGCCCATCGAAAGCATGAGCCCGGTCACAGTGGACCCCACGTTCACCCGCCGCTACCTCAAGAATCCGGGCCAGCTGCTTCCCGAGCTGAAGGATAAAATCTGCCGCGCCTTCGACCGTGTTTCATGGGAAAAAGATTTCACCCTCATCGAAGGCACCGGACATGCCGGCGTCGGCTCGGTCTTTGATCTGTCCAACGCCAGCGTCGCCAAGCTCGTCAAGTCTCCCGTCATCATCGTGTGCCCCGGCGGCATCGGCCGCCCCATCGACGAGATTTCCCTGAACAAGGCCCTCTTCGACAAAGCCGGCGTCGAGGTCATCGGCGCCATCCTCAACAAGGTGGAACACGACAAAATGGACCTGGTCCGTGAATATGCAGGGATCGGTCTTCAGCGCCTGGGCGTTCCGCTTCTCGGCGTGCTCCCGATCGAAAAAATGCTTTCCGCACCCAATCTCACCCAGATTGCCGAGGACATCAAAGGCCAGTGGCTCAACGGTCGCAAGGGAGGCGCCAAACAACGCGTCCTCCGCGTCATCGTCGGCGCGATGACCGCCAAAGGCATCGTCGATTACCTCACCCCCGGCACCCTCATCATCACACCGGGAGATCGCGATGACATCATCCTTGCCGCCGTCTCCAGCGCACGGCTCGCCGGTGGCAGCACCATTGCCGGCCTTATTCTGACCAATGATATCCAGCCCCACCCCAAGCTGGCCGAACTTCTTGCGCAGACCGACATCCCCGTCATCGCGGCACCCGGTGAAAGCTATACGGTGACATCGACCATCAATCGCATGACCGTGAAAACCCAGCCGCAGGATACCGACAAGATCCCCGTGATTAAAAACCTGATCATGCAGCACGTGGACATGAAATCGCTGCTTGCCAACGTGTGATCAGGGTTTTCCCGGCTCAGTGTCCGGCTTCGATTTTGTCGAGTTCCTCTCCCGTCGCGGCCTCCATCTCCCTTCCATCCGCCGCGTCTTGAGCCACGTCCTTCGCGGCGGATTTAAACTCCGCTTCGTCGCCTTTCACGATGGCCTGATACATCCGCCCCATGGAAATCGCCGCATTGCGATAAAATGGATGCAGGCGCAGTAATTGACTTTGGAGCTGTTCAGCACGCTTCGTGAGCTCCTCCCTTATCCAGCGCTCCTTGCGAGCAGTCCAGAGGTCGTCGAAGGACAGCACCTGTTCACGTCCATTCTTGGCGGCCAGCCACCGGCAACGGTCGGCCAGCCAGTTGCGCGTATCGTCCATCGACATCAAGGGAAGCGCGGGCGTGAGACACTTGCTGTAATACCCAACCTGCCACCACAACTCCCGCATCGCGGGGTCTTTCAACTCGCTGCCGTAAATCGCCGGGAGGGCCTGGATGGGATCTGTGCCGTTCATGATCGCACGCAACCATCCCGCCCATCGGCGCATATCGTCACCTGACTCCGTTTGAAGATATTGAAACAACCAAAATGACGCCAGCTCCCACTCGCGTGATTCGGGCTGGCCACGCTCCCAACGCAACAATCCTTCCAGCCCCGGCGGCGTGAGTTGCCCCGACTCCTGCTGCATCGCATCGAACATCGCGGGCCTGTCCCTCACCTCGCTAAACGCCGTGCATGCCTGCTCGAGCCAGAGCGGCACCGTCAATCCCGGGGTAGCTCCAAACCATGCCACTGCCTGACGCAATAAAACCGCCTGCACCAACGCACGGCGCACGATGCGCCTATCGACCTTATCACTCCACTTCACACGCACCCCGACCAAACCACCCGGCTCGGCGGTCACCAAAAAAACCGAAGGCCCCGTCCATTCCGAATCCGGCACCAAGCGCACCGCGACGGCCGACGAAAACCCCTCGGCTGGAAACCCCAGCGGTTTTGCCAAAGCCCGCCAGACACTGGTGGCAAGCATCAACGCTTCCTGCGCCGGCCGCGCCTTCATCGCGATGATTTCAAACTGGCCGTCCCCGGTATAAAAAACGAGCGGCACTGCATCTTTTGCGGGGGATACCGGCGGCGTCTGGGCATGACTTCCGACAGCGGACACCAGCCCGAGCACAATAAAAACCAACCACCGAACCATGCGTATCACGGCAGGGAAAGACGCAGCTGGTTGCCCTCGACCGTAACCAGAGAAAGTTTACCCCAGGCCGTCCGCAGATCATCCGGGATCTCTTCCGCGGCCATCAGGCGGCTCACGATCAGATTTTTCAACCCCGGGACAAGCTGGGTGGGCAAAGACCCGACATAAAGTTCGTCCGCAACAAATACGTAACCGTTCTGCCCTTTGCTGAAATGCCCCCGCGTCTGAAAGATCAGGGACGTGCTGACGCCAAAGGCATTGATCGTCGTGGGAACCCCCACCTGAAGCACCCCGTCCCGAATGCGGAAGTTGGGACGATCCATCACCACAAGAGGCCCGCTCGCCACAGGTTTTGCATCCGCCTTCGCAGGTGCGGCCTTCGGAGCAACAGGCGCCTGGGGAACCACGCTCGCAATCCAAGCGTTCAGTTCTTCCTCTGAAAAAGAAATATCCGCCGTGCCCCCCTCGCTCAGCATCTGTCGCTTGCGCTTCCACTGCGTCGCCTTGCTTGAATTAGTCTCACCCTGCAAAAAATAGACCGCCCCGATCACCGGCTCCTTGGGCAGTTCCTTGACCGCCGCCACGGGTTTTAAAATCAGATACACTGCGGCAAGCACCACACCGAGCATGATGCTCATAACCACCCCGAGGGTGATTTCAAAGATTCCGGGGCCGCGCAGCGCGCGTTCAGTCTTGGTCAGGGAAGCCATATGGATATTGGAAAATCAAAGGCCGCGAGCTTCCGGCGGAAACCGCGAAGGTTTGGGCATTTCAGAGACGGGCGGCACTTTTGCGAGCCTCTTCCACAAAACGGAAATACGAGGCGTAATACACCCAGCTGGCCGCAAGCCCCGTGAAAACCGTGAAAGTCATCAACGGACATCCGACCACCATGAGTCCGATAAGCGCCAAAGTGGGCACCCAAAAATAACCCTTGCTGGACCGAAGCATCGAGATGAGCACCGGCAACCGGAACGCATCCCTATACTCTCCGCGTTTTTGATGTTGGTAGATGCCGGCTGCGGAAAGCGGGGCGGCCAGCATCAGGACCGGCATCATGGGCAGGTAAACAAATGCCCCATAATTGACCGGCAGCAGCCGCAATGGATACGTCAGCAGCCAGGCGATTAAAATGGGGGCGACCCCAAGGACCAAAAAAATCACAAATGCCGACACCCCATTCACAAACAAACGACGCCAATCCCCCCATTCCGGAAAGGACAGTTCCTCACCACGTCGCGCCTGATCCACCATCGCATAGAGGTATCCAAAGGCGAAAAAATGCGCCACGGGCACGATCAAAAGGAGCGCACCGACGATAGCTTTGATAAACCATGCGGAGTGCGAAAAGAGGCGTTTGCAAACTTGTTCAAGGGAAGGCATTGCGGCAGTCGAATTTTGCATAAAAGGTAGCCGCCCGCAGATGGACTTCACAACCAAATTAAACCAACTCACCCGCCTCGCCGATCACGCGCTCGGCGAATTTGTGCCTCCGTATTCGCAATCGTGGAGCGGCCCCGCCCGGATTCACGAAGCCATGCGCTACAGTTTGCAGGCCGGAGGAAAACGCCTGCGGCCCGTCCTTGTGCTGGCTGCCGCCGAGCTTGGCGATCCCGGTGCGACCTCCCGTGCACTCCCCGCCGCCGTCGCCATCGAGTGCGTCCATACTTATTCGCTAATCCACGACGACCTGCCGTGCATGGACAACGACGACCTGCGACGCGGCCGGCCCACCGCGCACAAGCAATTTGATGAAGCGACCGCCCTCCTCGCCGGCGACGCCCTCCTCACCCACGCCTTCCTGCTGCTTTCCACCCATTACGCTTCCGATCCGCGTCTCGCGACCGCCCTCGTGCAAGAGCTGGCGGGCGCCGCCGGCAGCGCCCGTCTCATCGGCGGGCAGATGCAGGATCTGCTCGCGGAAAAAAAATCCAACGCCAACGCGGCCGAACTGGAATTCATTCACCTCAATAAAACCGCCGCGATGATCGAGGCGTCGCTCGTCTCCGGCGGTATCATTGGTGGAGCCACCGTTGCGGACATCGCAAAACTCCGCACCGCCGGCCGGCATCTCGGGCTGACCTTCCAGATCGTCGACGACGTGCTCGATGCCACCGCCGACAGCGCGACATTGGGAAAAACCGCCGGCAAAGACGCCCAGGCCGACAAAACAACCTACGTCAAACTCCACGGCATAGAAGCCGCCCGCCGCATGGCCGCCGAGCAAACTGAGGTCGCACTGGCAGCACTCCGCTCGCTTGCCGGAAACACCGGCTTTCTCGTTGAACTGGCACAAGCCATGACCGCGCGGGGGAAATAAATATCCCGGTCAAAACCGCCGCGCCGCAGGTCTTTTACTCCAACCGCACACGCGCCCTGTAAAACGTGTCGCAGAGCGCGTAGATTTCCTTTGGCGAAGTCATCTTCAATGCCTCGTCCGCCAGTTTTTTGGCATCTGAAAGCTTCATCGAACGGACCAGATATTTGACCGCTGGCAGCAATGGCGGCGTCATGCTCAATTCGTCCACGCCGAGCCCGATGAGCAGCGGAGCGTAGATCGCATCCCCCGCCATCTCGCCGCACACGCTTACCTTGATTTTATTTTTGTGCGCTTCATCGATCACGTTCTTCAACGTGCGGATGACCGCAGGATGGGTCGGCTCGTAGAGATGGGCGATGCGGTTGTTCCCGCGGTCGATCGCCAGCAGGTATTGAATCAGGTCGTTCGTTCCGACGCTGAAAAAATCGCAGTCCTTGGCCAGCAGATCCGCCGTCATCGCCGCACTGGGAATCTCGATCATCGTGCCGACGACGAGCTTTGGATCGAAGGCCAGCTTCTTGGCCTTCAACTCCGCCTTGCACTCGTCGAGCACCGCGTTTGCACGGGCGAGCTCTTCCCGACCGCTGATCATCGGATACATCAGGTGCACCACTCCGTGGGCGCTGGCGCGAAGAATGGCGCGAAGCTGGTCCTTGAAAATCTCAGGGTTATCCAGGCAAAACCGGATCGCCCGATATCCGAGGAAGGGATTGTCCTCTTTTGGGAAAAGATGCGCTGCGCCGGCCATCGGCTTGTCGCCACCAAGGTCGAGCGTGCGGATGACCACCGGTGCGGGCGCAAGCTTCTCCGCCACCGTCTTGTAGGCGAGATACTGCTCCTGTTCCGAGGGAATCCGGCTCGCGCTCAGGTAAAGATACTCCGTCCGGAACAATCCCACGCCATCGGCAAAATAGTCTTTCACCAGCGCCACCTCATCGACCTTTTCGATGTTTGCGCGCAGCGTAATCGTCGTGCCGTCCAAGGTGACCGCTGGCTGGCGGTTCGCATCGAGAAGGCGTTGCTCGAAGCCTTTTTTCTGCCGCTGGATCTTGCCGTAACGGAAAAGCGTCTGCTCCGAGGGATTGAGGATGACGACTCCTTCGTAACCATCGACCAAGGCCCAGTCTCCGGGCTTCACCTGCTTGGTGAAATCACGTGTGCCGACGACGGCGGGCACCTTCATCGAGCGTGCAACGATGACCGCATGGCTGGTTTTGCTGCCGGAATCCGTGACGATCGCGAGCGCCTGCGAGCTGTCGATGCCGGCCGCGTCCGAAGGAGATATGTCGTTGGCGACAACCACGCGCTTTTCGACCAGCTGACTCAGGCTCTGTCCGGCTTCGCCGAGCAGGTTGCGCAGCACGCGTTGTGCAACGTCGCTTATATCGCCGGCTCGTTCACGGAGGTATTCGTCATCGATTTCAGAGAAGGCCTTGATGTAGCGCTGCGAAACCTTGTTGAAGCACGTTTCGACGTTGAACCCCGTGGTTTGGAATTCGCGAATGGTCTCTGAAATCAACGCCTGGTCTTCGAGGACCAACAGGTGCGCGTCAAATATCCGCGCCTCTTCGGGCCCGAGATTTTTGTCCACCTCGGCCATGATGTTTTGTATCTGCTGGCGCGTGACAAGAATCGCATGATCGAAGCGGGCGATCTCGTCTACGCGCTTGGCCGGCTCGACCTGATAGGCGGGCACCTCGACGTCACTCTGGATATAGAGAAAAACCTGCCCATAAGCGATACCCTGCGAGGCTGATATGCCTTGCACGATGATCTCGGGCTTACCGCGGTTTTCCGTGGACATGAGGAAGGTGCCGCCGGAAGAGAGGTATGACAACCGGTGACCTGCCAGATAACGCCCCCCGTATGATGCAGGGTCAACTCGGTTTTGTTAAACTCCGGTGAGTTTCGCGAAAAATCAACTGATGCGGGTTTCGGCCAAAAACGCCTCCTCGCCCCAATACTCGCGAATCCTCCGTTTGATCGGGCCCTCTTCCGCACCTTCAGGCAACAGCGCAAAGCAGGCACTGCCGCTCCCGCTCATGCGTGGCGCGAGGCCAAACTCGGTTTGCAACACCTCCAGCAGCACCGGCAGCGCGACATATTTGGCGAACGCCGGTTTCTCCATGTTGTTAAACAAAAACCCTTCCGCCTTCCCGCTTGCTGATGCCAGCCAGTCGGCCAGCCGTGCCTCGGCCAATTCCGGCGGCAAATAAGCCTTGGGGGCTTCCGCCGCCATCCGCCGATACGCCCACACGGTGCTGATTGAAAAGCTTGGCTTGAAGATCAGCACACGGCGTCCGCTCAGCCGGCTGACCGCCGTATCCGGCAGTGCCTCAATCAACTCGCCCCGCCCGCGCATAACCACTGGCGCACCGCGGAGAAAAAGTGCGCAATCCGATCCCAGTTGCGCCGCGATCTCCGTCATCTGCACGGAGGAAAGCGGATGACCGGCAAGCGTATTGAGTCCGCGCAGTGTCGCCACGGCATTGCTGCTTCCTCCACCGAGTCCGGCTCCCATCGGAATGCGTTTCTTCAGAAAAAGCCGCGCACCTCTCTCCCAGCCCGACGCGGCCGCAAACGCCCTCGCGGCACGCAACACCAGATTCGTCTCATCCACTTCCAGCGCAGGATGGTCACAGGCCAGTGAAAACCCACCGGCCGTCGCCTCGACTTCCAAGGTGTCGCCAAAGTCCACCGGCGCCACCACCGACACGAGATCGTGGAATCCATCCGCCCGTCTGCCCGTGATGGCTAAAAACAGGTTAATCTTGGCCGGACTTTGTAGAACAAGGCGGTTCACGGAAAATTCTTTTCTATGTTCATGACAGCCACCCTGAATCAGCCAGCCTGATTTTGATGTTTTTAATTAGTGTCCCTTAGTGTCCATTAGTGGTTTCAAAGCTTATGGCCTGCGACCTCATTCTTGCCCTCGACGTTCCCACCCGTGAAGAAGCCACTCCGATCCTCCGCCATCTCCGCGGTGAGCTTCGTTGGGTGAAAATAGGCCTCCAGATGTTCACCGCCTACGGCCCCGACTACGTGAAGGCCGTCGCCGACGAAGGCTTCAACATCTTTCTCGATCTCAAGCTCCACGATATTCCCAACACCGTCGCCAAGGCCGTCGAATCCCTCGCACCTCTTCCCATCGGCATGCTCACCCTGCACACCGCCGGCGGACGCGAGATGATGTCCTTTGCCCGCAAGGCCCAGCTTCAATCCAAACCCGACCTGCTGCTCCTCGGCGTCACCGTGCTGACCTCGATGGATGCCACCGGCCTCGGCGAACTCGGGGTCAACGTCGAACCCGCCGCTCAGGTTTCCCGACTCGGAAAGCTCGCCGTCGACTCCGGCCTGCACGGCCTCGTCTGCTCACCTCTCGAAGTCGGAATGCTCCGCTCGCAACTTCCCGTCGATATCCAGCTTGTCACCCCCGGCATCCGTCCCGCCGGCGAAGCTGGTGGTGACGACCAGAAACGCATCATGACCCCCGCAGATGCCGCCCGCGCCGGCTCTAGTTACATCGTCGTCGGCCGCCCCATTCTCAAAGCCAAGGACCCGGCCGCCGCCGCCCGCGCCATTCTCGCCGACCTCGCCTCCGCTTAAACTTCAATTTTTAACCAAACACGCCAAATGCCACGCACCGCCGCCATCCTCCTCGCCGCCGGTAGCGGCCATCGCATGCAAGGCACCGTCGCCGACAAGATTCTCACTCCTCTCGGCGGCCGCCCTCTTTTCCTCCACTCCGCGAGCGCCTTCGTGGAAAGCGGCGTGGCCGATTTTTTCGTCATCGTCTACCGCGACCAGAAACAGATGCTGGAGCTCTCCGCCTACGCGCCCACCCCCGCCCTCTTCGTCCCCGGCGGAAAAGAACGCCAGGACTCCGTCGCCGCCGCACTTGCCGCGCTGCCCTCCGATATCGGCAAAGTGTTTATCCACGACTGCGCCCGCCCGTTTGTCCGCGTCGAGCAACTCATCGCCCTTCACAAAATCGTCCTCCGTGAAGATGCCGTCGTCCTCGCCCGCCGCGTCACCGACACGATCAAGGAACATCGCAGCGGCGGCCACCTGAAATCCCTCGATCGCGACAAACTCTGGGCCATGGAAACCCCTCAAGTCTTCGCCCGCGACCTCATCGTCGCCGCTTATACCAAAGTCGCCAAAAAGAAACTCCGCATCACCGACGACGCCGCCGCCGTCGAACTGCTCAAGCATCCCGTCGCCCTGCTGGAAAACACCTATCCCAACCCCAAGCTCACCACCCCCGCCGACCTTCCTTGGTTCGAGTATCTTCTATCGCAAAACCAATCATGAACCTGCGCATCGGCCACGGCTACGACATCCACCGCACCGTCAGCGGACGTCCGCTCGTTCTCGGCGGTGTGCGCTTCAAGGCCGACTTCGGCCTCGACGGCCACTCCGACGCCGACTGCCTCACCCATGCCATTTGCGACGCCCTTCTCGGTGCGGCCGCCCTGCCCGATATCGGTCATTTTTTCCCCAACACCGATCCGGCGTATAAAAACATCGATTCACAACTCCTCCTCCAGCGCGTCGTCACCGAACTCGGCAAGCTCGGCTGGAGCATTGTGAACATCGACGCCTCTCTCATCGCGGAAAAACCCAAGATCTACCCGCGTCTCGCCGAGATGAAAGTCTCCCTCGCCCGCTCCACGGGACTCGATGTCGCCCAGATCGGCCTCAAAGCAACCACCAACGAAGGTGTTGACGAAATCGGGCGAGGCCTCGCCATCGCCGCGCATGCGGTTGCGTTAATCGAGAAAATCTAACCCCGCTTCTTATTTCCCACGTGCCTCTTCTTTTGCGTCTTTTGTGTCTCTTTGCGGCCACCCTAGGCCTGACCGCCTGCGGGCCGCACGAAACAGAAGTCAGCCGAGGAAACCGCGAGCAGATCCTCTGTCGCGGCATGGGCCCCGACCTCGCCGATCTCGATCCGGCACTCGCCACCGGCACGAGCGATTACACCGTTCTCTCCGCGCTGTTCGAAGGGCTAATCGCCGAGGACCCCGTTGACCTCCATCCCGTTCCCGGTGTCGCCGAAAGCTGGGATGTTTCTCCCGACAAACTCACCTACACCTTTCACCTGCGCGCCAACGCCAGGTGGTCCAACGGCGATCCCGTCACCTCCCGCGATTTCATCGCGTCCTGGCACCGCGTGCTCACCCCTTCGCTCGCCGCCGACAATGCCAGTCTCCTCTACATCGTCCAAGGCGCCGAAGCCTTCAACAAAGGCGCCACCACCGATTTCACCAAAGTCGGTTTTGCCGCGCCCGATGCCCGCACCGTCATCATCACGCTTGACCATCCCGCCTCCTATTTCCTCTCGCTTCTCCAGCACTGGGTCTGGTGGCCCGTGCACACCCCGACTCTCGAAAAATACGGCCCGCTCTACGAACGCGGCAACCGCTGGGCCCGCCCCGGCACCTTCGTCGGCAATGGTCCGTTCATCCTCAAGGACTGGCGCATGGGCCAGCGCATCATCGTCGAAAAATCCCCGACCTACTGGGACGCCGCCACTGTCCGTCTGAAGGCGATTCACTTCTATCCCATCGAAGACGTGAACGCCGAGGAACGCGCCTTCCGCGCCGGCCAGCTGCACCTCACCGAAGCGACACCCGTCGGGAAAATCGACGCCTACCACGCAAACCAACCGCAGCTTCTTCGCATCGATCCCTACCTCGGCACCTACTTCTACCGTATCAACGTCACCCGTCCGTTTCTCAACGCCCGCGATGTGCGCCGCGCCCTCTCGCTCGCCGTCGACCGCGAATCCATCGTCAAAAACATCCTGCGCGGCGGCCAGCTCCCCGCCGCCGCTTTCATCCCCCCCGGAACCGGTGGCTACACCCCCGCCACGCAAACAGACTCCAATCCCGATGAAGCCCGCCGCCTGCTTGTCCAAGCCGGCTACCCCGGCGGCAAAGGTGCCCCCGTCATCGAACTTCTCTTCAACACCTCGGAAAATCACCGTGTAATCGCCGAGGCCATCCAGGCCATGTGGCAAAAGGAACTCGGCCTCGACGTGCGCCTCGTCAACATGGAAGGCAAAAGTGTGCTCGCCGCCCGTCGCACCGGCGACTACCAGATCCTGCGTTCGTCATGGATCGGCGACTACGCGGATCCGCTGTCCTTTCTCTCCGTGTGGACCGGCGACAGCGGCAACAACTACACCGGCTGGAGCAATCCCGACTACGATCAGCTTGTCGCCGAAGCCGCCCGCAACAGCGATCCCGCCACCCGCAACGCCCTCTTTCAAAAAGCCGAAGCCCTGCTCCTGCAGGATTCCCCGTTCATCCCCATCTATTATTACACTCACGTCTTCCTGATCCAACCGTCCGTCCAAGGTTGGTATCCCACGCTATTGGATCACCATCCTTACAAACACGTCTGGTTGCAGGCGTCGCCATAAAGCAGCGCTCACCGCGTTCCATCACCAGCGCAACGGAAAGCTGTAACCCAACTCCAAAAGCTCCGTGCCCGGGTTATAACTCTTAAACCCAGCATTGGAAATATGCCCGAAACGCAGACTGATCACATGCTGGTTCGGAAACATCCATCCAATTTCCCCAAACGAGTAAAATTCAAGCTCGCCCCCCAAGTCTTTACCTCCGCCCCGATGATAATAACTCGGAGCCCAACCAATCGAAAACCTGAAACCCGATCTCGTTTGCTTGGTCAGAACCAGTCCGGCGGCAATCAAGTAACTTTGTTTCCCCTCATACGTAATCCCGGTCCAAGGCTGCAGACACCACGTGATAGGCTCAAAACGAGCTTCCACCGCTCCCGCAAGCCGACGATCCGAGTTGTCGAGGACGTTGATAGCCGCCACGCCCATGATGAGTTCTCGCGAAGGAAGTTCAGGAGCGGCCATGACTGGCCTTGTCCAGCCAACCATACAAAATATGACGCCCAATATCCGAGACATGTTTTTCATAAAAGCCTCCTAGTATTAATGGTAAGACCCATAATCCCTTCATCAAGTGACATCTACTGATCATGCACGAAAACAAAAGCCGGGCCCAGCGCCCAGCTTGCCGTCCCCGGAAGCCCCCGTCTGGATGTAGCCATGATCAAGCGCCTCTTCGGAATTCTCCTCGTCTGCGCCGGTGTCATAGTTCTCGTCGCCGGCTGCTCAAAAAAAGAGGCAGCCTCCGCAACTCCGCTGAAAGTCCTCCGCTTCGGCAATGGCGCCGAGCCTCAGGACATCGACCCTCAAGTCGTCACCGGTGTCTCCGAAAACAAGATCATCAACGCGCTCTTCGAAGGTCTCGTCATCGAAACACCTTCCGGTGTCGGCGTGGCTCCTGGAGTCGCCGAACGCTGGGATGTTTCCTCCGACGGACTCGTCTACACGTTTCATCTTCGAACCGACGCCCGATGGTCCGACGGCCGCCCCGTAACCGCCACCGATTTCGTGCGCTCCTATGAACGCATACTCACTCCCGCGCTCGCTGCCGAATACGCCTACCAACTTTATCCGCTCGTCGGCGCCGAGGCCTTCAACAAAGGGACTCTCACCGACTTCACCCAAGTCGGAGTAAAGGCCATTGATGCCCAAACCCTGCAGCTCACCATCAACAACCGCACGCCCTATCTGCTGGAAGAGATGAAGCACTACGCATGGTTCGCCGTGCCCATGGATGTCATCGCCAAGTTCAACGGCCTCGCCCGCAAAGGCACTGACTGGACCCGACCGGGAAATTTCGTGGGCAACGGCCCCTTCATTCTCAAGGAATGGAAACCCAACCAGCGCCTCGTCGTAACCCGCTCTCCCACCTACTGGGATCGCGCCACCGTGAAGCTGGACGAGATCGACTTCATGCCCATCGAAAGCGGCGAGACCGAGGAGCGCATGTTCCGCTCCGGCCAGCTCGAAAAAACCGAGTCGCTCCCGCTCAACAAAATCGCAGTCTACAAGCGCGACTTCCCTCTGATGTATCGGGAAGATCCTTACTACGGCGTCTATTTTTACCGGCTCAATGTCACCAAGCCTCCGCTCAACGACGTTCGCGTGCGCCGTGCGCTCGCCATCGCGATCGATCGCGACGCCATCGTCCGCGACATCCTTCGCGGCGGGCAGAAGCCCGCGTGGAATTTCACACCACCCTCGCCCTCGTTCGTCTCCACCGCACGCATCCCCGATAATTTGACCGAAGCCCGCCGCCTGCTCTCCGAGGCTGGTTATCCCGACGGCAAAAACTTCCCGCACGTCGAACTGCTCTACAACACTCTGGAGGCGCATCGCACCATCGCCGAAGCCATCCAGCAGATGTGGAAGACCCGTCTGGGCGTCGACATCACGCTCCGCAATCAAGAGTGGAAAGTCTACCTGGATTCTCAAAACACCGGCAATTACCAGATCACCCGCGCCGGCTGGATCGGAGACTACCCGGACCCCAGCACGTTTGTCGGCATGTGGATGACAGGCGCCGGCAACAATCAGACCGGCTGGTCCAACTCCACCTACGACCGGCTCCTCCGCGCCTCCACCTCGGCTGCCACCGAAGCCGAACGCATGGCCGACTACCAGCAGCTGGAGCAAATCCTCGCCGACGAAGTGCCCGTCATTCCCATTTATTTCTACACCCACGTCTATGCTCTCAACCCTTACGTCAAAGGCTGGGTTCCCCAAATCATCGACAACCGAGCTTGGAAGTGGATCGATCTTATTCCATTGATTGCCTATAGTAGTTTTTCAGGAATTCAGGAGCCCCCAACTCATGCGCACTAAATCTTATTTACGAACCGGCCTTGCATGTCTCGCGCTGCTCCCCTCCTTCGTCGCCGCGCAAGGCACCCCTACATCTCTCGCCTACGTCCTTCAGGCCGATTCGCTTGCTTCCACGGCCACGCAAGCCGCCACGATCATCGCAAACTGCGGCCGCGATTGGGTCGTAATCGACGCTTCTTTCGATGGAACAACCCCATGGAGCCCCGCCAACATCACCACCATCCGCCAAGGCAAACCGGGCCGCAAAGTCATCGCCTACCTTTCCATTGGCGAAGCCGAAGATTACCGCCCGTATTGGCAAAAAGAATGGACCCGCAGGAATAAACCGACCGCCGCCGCTCCCTCTTGGCTTGGCCTGGAAAACCCCGATTGGAAGGGCAACTACCGTGTCAAATACTGGCAACCTGGTTGGCAGGCCATCATTCTCGCCGCTGCGGACGATATCATGGCGCAGGGATTCGACGGGGTATACCTCGATATCGTCGATGGCTTTGAATTCTACGAGCAAGACCACCGCAAGTTCATCGACTACCGCTTCAATCCGGAAACCAGCCAGAGCTATCGCCGCGACATGGTAGACTGGGTTAAAACCCTCGCAAACCACATTCGTATCGCAAATTCCAATGCACTGGTGATCCCCCAAAACGGCGTGCAGCTACTGGAGAATAGCGACTTTCGGGACGTCATCGATGCGGTGGGCGTCGAGGATTTGTTCACCAACGGGAAAAAGGCTCAATCCAAGGACGATACAAATTACATCCTTACCTTTCTTGCCGCAGCCACCACGGCCACGATCCCCGTCTTTGACATAGAATACGCCAAAAGCACCAAGCTCCGCCAGACTGTCCAACAGAGCGCCAACTCCCAAGGCTTTGTCTGGCTCTTAACCGATCGTGACCTCAAGACCATCGGTGAATCCGGTCAATGACTCCCCCTGCTAACCTGACGGTCAGGAATTTGGCTTTCCCCTCAGCCACGCGGAAGTCACTTCACTTTTAATGTTCCGCTTCATCGCCCTACGCCTGCTCCAGACGATTCCCGTTCTTCTGGTTCTCATCACGGCTTCATTCCTGATGCTGAAGTGCGTGCCGGGCGGACCGTTCGACAGCGAAAAGGCGACCACGCCGGAAATCCGTCACAACCTGGAAGCTTTTTACGGCCTCGATCTTCCGCTCCATCGGCAGTTTCTCAACTACGTCGGCGATCTCGTGATTCATGGCGACCTCGGTCGGTCCATGCGCTACGCCAATCGCACGGTCAACGAGATCATCGCCGACAAATTCCCTGTCTCGCTCGAACTCGGCGCGTGGTCACTGCTCATCGCCCTCCTCATCGGTCTGCCCGCGGGCATTTTCGCGGCCGTCTATAAAAACACCTGGATGGATTACCTGTCTTCCGGCGTGGTCATGACCGGCATCTGCGTGCCCACGTTCGTGCTCGGCCCTCTGCTCGTGCTGGTGTTCGCGCTTCAGTTGGGATGGTGCAGCGCCTCGGGATGGTATGGCTGGCAGGACCGTATCCTTCCCTCGCTGACACTCGGCATCGTCTACGCCGCCTACATCGCCCGGCTAACCCGCGGCGGCATGTTGGAAGTGCTCGGTCAGGACTATATCCGCACCGCCCGGGCCAAAGGCGCCTCCGAAGCCCGCGTCATCTTGCGTCACGCCCTTCGCGGAGGCCTGTTGCCCGTGGTCACGTTTCTCGGTCCGGCCATCGCCGGCATCATCACCGGCTCGTTTGTGATCGAGACAATTTTCCAAATCCCCGGCCTCGGTCGCGAATTCGTCAACGGCGCCTTCAACCGCGATCGCACGCTGGTGATCGGCACTGTCATGCTCTACGCGGTTCTCATCATCGCCCTGAACCTCGTCGTCGACGTGGTTCAAGTGTGGCTCAATCCCAAGCTCAAGTTCGGGTAAGCCGCATCCGTCATGTTATCTCTTTCACCCAAGACGCTGCCCTCCGCCGATCTGACCACGGCGCAGCTCGAACAAGGCGTCTCACCGTGGCACGACGCGTGGCACCGCCTGCAAAAAAACCGGCTCGCCGTCTTTGGCGGCGTCACCCTCGTCGTGACCATCATCGCCTGTGTGGCCGGCCCGTGGTTCAGCCCTTACGGTTACGCGAATATTGACCTAAGCAATACCTTCTCTCCACCCTCTATTACTCATTGGATGGGCACTGATCAACTTGGTCACGATTTACTTACCCAATTATTTTACGGCGGACGCATCTCCCTCGCCATCGGCTTGGTAGCCACACTCGTCGCTCTTTTCATCGGCGTGACCTATGGGGCAATCTCCGGCTGGGCCGGTGGTAAGATCGACACCCTCATGATGCGCATCGTCGACATCATCTACTCTCTGCCATTCACCATTTTCGTTATTCTTTTGGTAACGATTTTCGGCCAGCATATCCTGTTGCTCTTCGTCGCCATCGGCGCGGTCGAATGGCTCACCATGTCACGCATCGTCCGCGGGCAGATCATGTCCCTCAAACGCATGGAATACATCGAAGCCGCCCGTTCGCTCGGTTTCGGCACACGGCGGATCATCTTCCGCCACATGATCCCGAACATCCTAGGCCCCGTTGTCGTTTATACCACACTCACCATCCCCGGCGTCATGATGCTTGAGGCCTTCCTCAGTTTCCTCGGCCTCGGTGTTCAAGCCCCCATGAGCTCGTGGGGCGTCCTCATCAAAGACGGCGCCCAATCAATGGAAGAGTATCCTTGGCTTCTCATTTTTCCGGGCGTGGTATTCTCCCTCACCTTGTTTTCACTCAACTTCCTCGGCGACGGCCTGCGGGACGCGCTCGACGTCCGCTCGGCCAAAGATTGAGGTGGAATGTCCCCGCCCCGACAGGTTTAGTG
>DATJHQ010000002.1:0-11707 GCA_035493815.1 Rariglobus sp. | reverse complement strand
GGGACTTGGCCGGCATCATGCGGGATCAGGCCTGCGCCGTGAAGAGCTCGGTGATCACATCCTCCAGCGGCACATCCTCGATCGTGATATCCGCGACGGGGCCGGTGCTCAGGATTTCCTGCGACACGGCGACGACGTTCTCGCTCGGCACGCAGAGGGTGAACTTTCCGTCGTCGGCCCGGGTGGTGGTGCCGTGGCGCGACTGCCAGTGGTCGGGGAACGGCGGCGGGGCGTCGGAGCTCGCGGAGACGACGGGCAGGAACGTGATGATCTTCTTCTTCGCGCCGCCGGTTTCCTCGAGCCGGTTGAGGGCGCCGTCGTAGATTTTTCTGCCCTTGTGGATCACGATCACGCGTTCGCAGAGCTCCTTGATGTCGGCCATGTAGTGGCTCGTGAGGAGGATGGTGACCTTGTGCTTGCGGTTGTATTCGCGTAGAAAACGGCGGACGGATTTTTGAGAAATCACATCGAGGCCGATGGTCGGCTCGTCGAGGAAGAGGACGCGCGGGCGGTGCAGCAGGGCGGCGATGAGCTCCATCTTCATGCGTTCGCCGAGGGAAAGTTCTCGGACCATGACGTTGAGCTTGGCGCGCACGTCGAGCAGATCGACGAGTTCGTCGAGCGTTTCCTGGTATTGGGCGGCGGGGATGCCGTAGATGTGGCGGAGGAGAAGAAAGGATTCGATGGCCGGAAGGTCCCACCAGAGCTGGTTTTTCTGGCCGAGCACGAGGGCGAACAGGCGGCGGTAGGCGTTTTCGCGTTTGCTGGGATCGTAGCCGGCGACACGGGCGGTGCCGCTGGTCGGGTAGATCAGGCCGGAGAGCATCTTGAGTGTCGTGGTCTTGCCGGCGCCATTGGGTCCGAGAAAGCCGACGAACTCTCCTTCGCCGATCGAAAAAGTGACATTTTGGGCGGCGGCGGTCTCTTCGAACTCGCGTTTGAACAACCCGCGCACGCCTCCCCAGAAGCCGGGCTGTTTTTTATAGGTGCGGAAGATGCGGGTAAGATTCTGGACCTCGATCATGGCTGGAAACGCGCAGTGAAACGCAAACGCGCGGAGACGCAAAGAGTAAGATCAAATCTATCCCGAAAACGAAAAAGCCCGGCCTTTGCAGGGCCGGGCCGAAAACATGCGAATGATTACGCGAATGTTACTTCGCTGGAGCGACGGTTGGAGGCGGGAGGGCGGCGGCGATGTTGTCCAGCTTGGCGGCGAGGGCATCCAAGCTTTTGATCGTGGTGTCAGCCTCCTTGTTCACCGTGGCGATGAGCGGCTGGACGGCCTGAATGCCGGCCGGAGTGAGATCGAGCGCGATGGCTTTGCGCAAATCGGTGAGATCGCCGAGCAAGGGCGTGAAGTTGGCGCGGGCGTTGATGAGCGGGGTGATCATTTCACCGTAGGCGGTTTGCAGTTTCAGGCGGCGGGCATCGGCGACTGCGCGGATATCGGGGTTCTTGATCGAGAGGGTTTCTTTTTCCCATTCGGTGAAGAGAGCCTTGCCGCTGTTGCGAACCTCGGCGGATTCACGGGAGGTCTTGTCAATCAACTGGGACAGCGTGGTGAGCTCGGTGTTGTAGGAAGCGTAGGCGTCCTGAGGGTTGGGGGCGCCGGAGAGTCGGCCGAGTGCATCGGTGGTGCGGGAGATCGCGGTGCGGGTGGCCTGCACATCGTTGCGGAATTGGATGATGTTCAGGGCTTTTCCTCCGACGGGCTTGGTGGCGTCGGGGGTGGAGGATTTTTGAAAGATGGCACAGCCGGTCGTGCCGAGAGAGAGGATGACTGCAAGCAGGGGAAGCCTGATGAGCGATGAAGTTTTCATGGGGATGATGTTGGTTGTGACTCGCTTGACTGGCAGACTGGTCAACGGACCGGGGTTTTTGTTCCCGATTGTCCGGTAATTGATTTTGGGAGACGTCAAGGAACTGTTGGGATTATTTGCGATACGTGGCCTTCCGCTGAATCGTTTTTGGCTTTCATAACCAGTCGGCATCTCTTCGATAGAACTCCTTTTACCCCATGAAGAACGAAGTCAAGTGGATCGCCTCCCTTTCCATAAATGGAAACCTGATCAGCGCAAAGATTGCCGCGCAGATTGCCGGCAGCCTGCCCGCCGATGCAGGAGCAGAGGCGTTCGCCGCGGTGCTGTATCACCAGAAGATCGTCACGGATCTTGATAAACTGCGCCGACTTGTGGCCGATGCAGAGGCGCTTGGCAAAACTCCGGCCGTGCCTCCGTCGCTCGCCCCGGCGGACGGGACTGCGGTAAAGCCCGCCACCTCACCCGCGGTCGGCGCGAATGTGATCGATTTCAGCGGAGTGTCCGCCATGAACGCGGCGCAGGCGAAGGACTTCATGCTCGGCCTTCTTCAGGCGGTGCAGAAAATGGGTGCGAGCGACCTGCATCTTTCGTCGGGCACTGAGCCCTTTGTGCGCAACATGCGCGTGCTTGAGTTTATCGGCGATACGCCGCTTTCGGTGGACGACGCCAACAAGCTCAACACCTGCCTGCTGTCCGCTGCCGATGTCGCCCGTTTCGAGGCGAAACGCGACTTCGACTACGCCCTCGCGATGGAAGGTGGCCGGCGCATCCGCATCAACCTGATGACCCAGAAGGACGGTGTCACGGGCACCTACCGCATCGTGCCCGAGAAAATCCGTCCGCCCGCCGAGCTCGGTTTCAAGAATACCGAGGTCATCAAGAAGCTGCTCAGCTACCACAACGGCCTCATCCTCGTCACCGGCCCGGTCGGTGCGGGCAAGACCACCACGCTCAACTCCCTCATCGACGAACTCAACCGCACGCGCACGGACCACATCATCACGGTGGAGGACCCCATCGAGTTCCTGCACCAGAGCCAGAAGTGCGTCGTCACCCAGCGACAGGCCGGCCAGCATACCGAGACGTTTGCCACGGCGCTGAAGAGCGCTCTCCGCGAAGATCCCGACGTGATCGTGATCGGCGAGCTGCGCGACTTGTAGACGATCGAGATGGCCGTCACCGCCTCCGAGACCGGGCACCTTGTGATCGGCACGATGCACACGAGCGACGCCACCACGACGCTCAACCGCATCCTCGACGTATTCCCTCCCAGCCAGCAGTCGCAGATCCGCGCGATGGTTTCGGAGAGTCTGCGCGGCATTATCTGCCAGCGCCTCCTGCCGGCGGCCGGCGGCGGTGTGGTCCTCGCCTGCGAGATGCTCGTCAACACCCTTGCGGTCTCGGCGATGATCCGAGACGGCAAGACCCAGAACGTTCCCAATGCTTTGGACACCGGCAAGCGCGAGGGGATGATCTCGATGGACAACGCCATCCTCGGTCTCTGGCAGGAGAAGAAGATCACCGACGAGACCGCGGCGACCAATATCACCAACCGCCTCATCCGCCAGAACATCCCCGGCGCCCGCTAAATCCCTTTTTCCCTAATCCCCATGGCCGAGATTGATCAATTTCTGCGCGCGATGCGCGCCAAGGACGGTTCCGACCTTCACATCCTCGTCGGGCTGCCACCCCGCGCCCGCCTCTCCGGCTCCATTGTGCCGATGGCCGAGTTCCCGGCCTTCACCGCCGGGCAGATGGAGCCGATGATGAAGGAAATCTGCCCGCCGCACCGGTGGGAGCACTACCTCAAGCACCGCGACCTCGATTTCGCCTACGAGATTCCCGGGCTGGCGCGCTTCCGCGTGAACTACCTCTACAACGCTTGGGGACAGGCGGCGGTTTTCCGGCAGATTCCGGCCAAGATTGTGTCGTTCGAAGAGCTGGAACTCCCCGAGGCCATCAAGAAATTCTGCACGCTGCGCGAAGGGCTCGTGCTCGTCACCGGGCCGACCGGCAACGGCAAGTCCACCACGCTCGCGGCGATCCTCGACTACATCAACCGCACGCAGAAGCGGCACATTATCACGGTGGAGGATCCCATCGAGTTCGTGCACACCAACAAGAAGTCCGTGATCGTGCATCGCGAGGTGCTTGAGCACACCGACAGCTTTGCCGACGCGCTGCGCGGGGCGATGCGCGCCGACCCCGACGTGATCCTCGTGGGCGAGATGCGCCAGCTTGAGACCATGCGCCTTGCGCTGGGTTGCGCCTCGATGGGCATGCTGGTGTTCGCCACGCTGCACACCAACAACGCCCCGAAGACGGTCGACCGCATCATCGACGCATTTCCCGCCGACGAGCAGAACCAGATCCGCGTCATGCTGGGCAGCTGTCTGCGCGGCGTCGTCTCCCAGCTTTTATGCAAACGCATCGCCGGCGGCCGCGTGGCTGTGCACGAGATACTGCTCCCGCACGATGCGCTGGGTGGCACTATTCGCGCCGGCAACATTAACACCATCCGTAACATCATCGAGAGCTCGATGGCCGAGGGCATGATCTCGATGGATTTCTCCCTGAGAAAATTGCTGAAGGCCGGAGAAATCAGCGCTCGCGAAGCCTACATGAAGGCTACCGAGAAGGCGACCTTCGCCCCGCTGGCTGCGGCGGAAGAGGCCGCGGGGAAGTAACCCTACTTCGCCAAGGCCCCGAAGGGCGGGCTCGGAGGTCAGAACCCGCCGAGCTTGGTGTAATCGAGCACGGTGTGGCTGATGAGGCCGCGCTCGATGGTGTCGCAGTCGGTCAACGGCGCGACGGGCGAGACGTTGTGGCCGTATTTGAAGATAAAACGGTGCGTGCCGTCGTCGGCCGCCGGGCTAAAGAGGCCGGGGACGATCACGCGGGCGGGCACGGTGCGATGCACCGGCGCGTCGGCGGCGCAGCCGGCGGGGAAGTTGGCGTTGTGAACGATGAAACTTTGCGGGGGCGTGGCCGCCACGAGGGATCGGACGAGTTGCGCGGCGCGCGCGGCGGCGATGGCGAGGGTTTGCCGGAGCGCCGGGTCGGGCTTGAGGCCAGCGGCGTGAAGGGCGGCGAAGTGCTCGGGGGGTGAGGTCGAGGGAGAAGGCGATGGTGGGAATCCCGTGAACGGCGCCCTCCCAAGCGCCGGTGATGGTGCCGCTGGCGAGGATGAAGCCGAGGGAGGCGTTGCGACCGACGTTGATGCCGGAGACGACGGCATCGACGGGCTTGTCGAACGGGATGAGATGGGCGAGGGCGATGCTCACGCAGTCGCTGGGAGTGCCGTCGATGCCAAAGGTCGGGCAACCGAAACCGCGGTCCGTGCGGAGGAGGTGACGGGGCGGTGGCGGGACTTGGCGCAGCCGATCCAGCTCTGCTCGGTCTTGGGCACGGCGATGATCAGGTCGTGCCCGGCGGCGCGGAGGGCCTGAATGAGCGCGTAGAGAAAATGGCTTTCGATGCTGTCGTCGTTGGTGAGCAGGAGGCGCATGGATTTGACTGAAGACTAGGGATCGAGGGGCAAAAGAGGGGTAGGAAGATTGGAGGATTGAAAAAAGAAGAGGAAGAACTCGAAATTATTTAATCACTATCACGTGGTCTGGACCGTTTTGAGAGAGTGATTTTTATACAGGAAATGAAATTTCTGCTTTCAGGCATCTTGATTGCATGTCTTGCCGGCTGTGCCGGTTCGGCCGGCAATGCCAATTTCAAGCCATCCACGCGCCATGCCATCGCGGGCGATGCCGCCAAGCTGAAAAAGGACTGGCCCACCGTGCGCACAGAGTATGCGGCGGCGGTTGTCTGCGCCGAGCAGGAGGGACGGGCGCCCGCCACGCTGGCGGACATGTATTTTGAGTATGGGCTCAGTCTCGCGGTGCTGGGTGAATTTACCGATGCCGAGACCTATTTCTTGAAGACGCTGGAAATCGATAAGAAGACGAACGGTCCCATCGAGGTCGATCTTACGCAGCTAGCCAGAATCAATTTCGACCAGCGTAAATACAAAGAAGCCGTGGCCTACTACGATGACCTGCTTCTGATCCTTACGAAAATCAAAGTGGATTCGGCGCGGCCGGCATCCTTCATGGTTATTTTGTCGGAATATTCCATGTGCTTAACCGGCTTGGGGCGTAGCGAGGATGCAAAGGCCGTCGATGCACTGATGGTCCGGCTGCAGGCGGAAAACCAATACACGGAAGAACCCATTAAAAAACGCATCCCCTATGGCACTCCGACGGTGGGTTTACCGCTCCCGTCGCATAAATTTGAAACGGCGGAGCCGGAACCCGCGGCCGCTCCCGTCAATTTGAATATCTATATCGCGGACCCGTCGGAACGAAAGAAGCACCCCATTTTGAATGCAGTGGCGGCCCAAATCCTGATCGAAATCATCAGCAGGGGGCGGGCAAACGTCATGGTCATACCGATAGGAGGATATTGAGCCGCATGGGGTGCCTTACCGGGACGGTTTGCCCTACCTGCGGACACAAAAAAGCCGCAGCGGTTAGGCTGCGGCTTGATGAGTTAGCTAAGCGATGACTTAGGCAACCGGGGCTTCGGCAGGCTGGCCGTTTTGGGTCTCGAGTTCCTTCATCGCGGCTTTGCGGGAGAGGCGGACTTTGCCGCTCTTCTCGTCGATGCCGATGCACTTCACGGTGATGCTGTCGCCCATCTTGACTACATCTTCGGTGCGGCGGACGCGGAAGTCGGCCAGCTCGGAGATGTGGCACAGGCCTTCCTTGCCGGGGGTGCATTCGACGAAGGCGCCGAAGTCCTTCACGCCGGTGACGCGGCCGGTGTAGATCTTGCCGATCTCGATGGGAACGCCGCCGCCGTCGCGACCGCCGGAGCCGCCGCCGCAGAGGCCGTCGATTTCCTGAATGGCGCGGGCCATGGCTTCGCCATTGTTGGAGTAGATGAAGACCTTGCCGGAGTCGTCGTCGGAGATGTCGATCTGCGCGCCGGTCGTCTCGACGATGCGGCGGATGGTCTTGCCGCCGGGCCCGATGAGCAGGCCGATCTTTTCGGGATCGATCTGGATTGTCTGGATGCGGGGGGCGTATTGGCTGAGGTCCTTGCGGGGAGCAGGGAGGGAACCGAGCATGACTTTGAGGATCTCGACGCGGGCCTCGCGGGCCTGGTGGATGGCGGTTTTGGCGATCTCGAAGGGAAGGCCGTTGATCTTCAGGTCGAGCTGGAAGCCGGTGATGCCCTTGGTGGTGCCGGCGACCTTGAAGTCCATGTCACCGAAATGATCTTCCTCACCGATGATGTCGGTGATGGTGGTCCACTTGGTGATGGCGCCGTCGGTGTTCTCGGTCATGAGGCCTACGGAGATGCCGGCGACGGGGGCGACGATGGGCACGCCGGCGTCCATGAGGGACAAGCAGCCGCCGCAGATCGAGGCCATCGAGGTCGAGCCGTTGGAAGCCATGATCTCGGAGACGACGCGGATGGAGTAGGGGAATACGTCCTCGGGGGGGAGAACGGGAACGAGGGAGCGTTCGGCGAGGGCGCCGTGGCCGATCTCGCGGCGACCGGGGGTGCCAAAGCGGCCGGTCTCACCCACGGAGAACGGCGGGAAGTTGTAGTGAAGGATGAAGCTCTTCGACTTCACGCCGCCGGTGAGGGCGTCGAGGGACTGGGCTTCCTTGGTCGGCCCGAGGGTCGTGATCACGAGGCCCTGGGTGTCGCCGCGCTGGAAGAGGGCGGAACCGTGGACGCGGGGGAGGACGTTGACCTCGGACGAGATCTTGCGGAGGGACTTGGCATCGCGACCGTCGGCACGGAGGCCGCGGGCGAGGACGGTCTGGCGGTAGGCCTTGTATTGGAGATCTTCGAAGACGACGTTGAGGTCGACATCGGTGAACTTCCCTTCGCCAAGCTCGGCGAGAAGGGCGGTTTTGGCCTCGGTCTTGAGGGCTTTGACGTTGGCCGAGCGGATGTTTTTCTCGAAGCCGAAGATGGCGGCGGAAATACGATCAGCGGGGACGACGCGTTCGATGATGGCGCGGGCCTCGGCTGTGGCGCCGACGAGCGGGAACACGGCCTTGGGCTTGCCGCAGAGGGCGACGAGTTCCTTGATGCCGCGGATGATCGGCTGGATGGACGAGTGGGCGAAGGCGAGTGCTTCGATGAAGCGGTCTTCGGGCATCTGGTCGGCGGAGCCTTCGATCATGAGCATGTCTTTCTCGTTACCCACGTAGATGAGGTCGAGGGAGCTGCTGAACATCTGCTCGATGGTCGGGTTGGCGACGAACTGGCCGTCGATCTCGGCGACGCGGACGGCGGCGATCGGGCCGTTCCAAGGAATCTCGGAAATGGCGAGGGCGGCGGAAGCGCCGTTGACCATGGGGATGTCGGCTTCGTTGATCTGATCGGCGGAGAGGAGCTGGCCGACGATCTGGACCTCATTCAAGAAACCCTCGGGGAAAAGGGGGCGGCAGGGACGGTCGCAGAGACGGGAGGTGAGGATTTCCTTTTCGGAAGGACGGCCCTCGCGCTTGAAGTAACCGCCGGGGAAGCGGCCGGCGGCGGCGTATTTCTC
The DNA here is from genome assembly GCA_035493815.1 of Rariglobus sp. Classification (GTDB taxonomy): domain Bacteria; phylum Verrucomicrobiota; class Verrucomicrobiia; order Opitutales; family Opitutaceae; genus Rariglobus. The sequence goes on along the minus strand of DATJHQ010000002.1, from coordinate 3,322 downwards.
GCGGTAATCGACGGTGAGGGGGAAGAAGTCCTGACCGGGTTTCATGGTCTGGGCGACGGAGGCGGCGACGAAGACATTGGTCTCACCGACAGCGACATTGACCGCGCCGGAGGCGAGGAGGGCGATGGAGCCGGTGGAGAACGTGATCCCGAGTTCAGGGACCGTGACGGTGTATTTCTGATTCATATTTTTCGGATGCGGATGCGTGGCTCGGATAAAATGAGCACGGCCTGCGACACGCGGTAGGGAGGCTCGGGGTTTGGACGGCAGGCCCGCCAGAGTGGCGGACGGGGCCGCGCAGGGCGCGGGTCGTCGAAAGGGATTTAGGCTGTCAGGGGAACGGGTGACCCGTTTCGCAATCCTCGTCTTTGACGAGAGATTCCCGTTTGGCTTCGCGGTTTTTGGGAGAAACCTGAAGGCAAACGGAAATGTCCCAGTCAGTATCGAGTGTCGGAAAGACAACGGGCGACCCCCGGATGGGGTCGCCCGTGTTGCAAAGTGGATTACTTGCGGAGGCTCAATTTCTGCAGAAGTTCGTTATACTTCGGCAGGTTGTGACGCTTTAGATAGTCGAGAAGCTTGCGACGGCGGGAGGCCATCTGGAGCAAGCCACGGCGGCTGTGGAAGTCCTTACGGTGCGTGCGCAAGTGCTCGGTCAAGTGATTGATACGAGCGGTGAGCAGCGCGACTTGGACTTCGGACGAACCGGTATCTTTGTCGTGGATTTTGTATTCGGAGATGATTTCGGGTTTGGCGATCGTTGACATGGTTTTATGAGTAAGTTGCACGACTATAGGGAACCTTTGCAGGCTCCGTGCCACCCGCTCGCACCGTGGTGTAAACCACAGCGTTTGCCGGCCGCACCGTTATAATCCGGCGGAATGCCGGACTAGTCATGGTGGAACCCCGTAACCGACGGAGTTTCACTAACGCAAGGGGCTACGTTCCAAAATCCGAGGACGTCGCGCAAGTATTTTTTTGAAAATTGTCGCCAACGGGTGGCGGCACTCAGCCGGCGCGGACGTTGATCTCGCGGACATGGGCGCAGCCGGGAAGTTTGCGGATGCGTTCGACGATGATCTTGCGATGAAGAAAGAGTTCGTTGCGGACGACGGCATGGCCGGCGAGCACGGCAAGACGTCCGCGCGGGTCGATCTGCGCGGCGTGCGAATAATGGGCGTTGGCGGGACCGACGATCTCGGACCAGTTGTCGCGGATGGTCTGTTCGGGCGAGGCGCGGCCGACCTGATACTTGACCATGAGCTCCTCGACGAGGTTGCCGAGTTCCTTGGTCGGACGCTTCTTCATGCGCGCCGGGGTGGTGTCGGGAAGGCGGCGCAGGGCGTTGATGAGTTTCGCCGCTTGAAAAGAAAATGGCTCGGGATCGGTCGCCATGCGGGAAAAGAAAAAAAGATCGCGGATGAGTCCGCCTCAGGACGTGCCCTGGCGGTCGTAGAGCGACTTGTAGAGCGCATTGCGCTCGTAAAGGATTGTGTGGTTGGCGGAGTCGATGATCTCGCCGTTCTCGAACACGAGGATCATGGAGGCGTCGCGAATGGTGCTGAAACGGTGGGCAATAATGAGCACGGTCTTGCCGACGACGAGTTTCTTGAGGGCAAGCTGGATGGCGGCCTCGCTCTCGCCGTCGAGTGCGCTGGTGGCCTCGTCGAGGACAAGGATGGGGGCGTTGCGCAGGAAGGCGCGGGCGATGGCGATGCGCTGGCGTTGTCCGCCGGAGAGGGAGGCGCCGCGTTCTCCGACCATGGTTTCGTAGCCTTGGGGCAACGAGAGAATGAAGTCGTGGGCGAAGGCGTCCTTAGCGGCCTGCTCGACTTCGGCTTGGGTGGCGTCTTGGCGACCGAGGAGGAGATTGTTGTAGATCGTGTCGTTGAAGAGGACGGGGTCCTGGGAAACGAGGGCGATGTTGCGGCGCAGGTCGGCGAGACGCATGGCTTTTACGTCGATGCCGTCGATGGTCACGCGACCGGCGGTGGCATCATAGAAGCGCAGGACAAGGTTGGCGAAAGTGGTCTTGCCGGCGCCGCTGGGGCCGACAAGTGCGCAGGTGGTGCCGGCGGGGATGGTGATGGAGACGTCGCGCAGGGCGGGCGTGTCGCCCTTGTAGGTGAAGCTGAGATTTTCGAAGGCGAGGTCGCCGTGGAGCCGGGAGACTTCGACGGGTTGGGCGGGATCGGTGAGCAGGATGGGCTCTTTCAGAACGTGTTCTAGTCGTTCGAGGGCGGCCGCGCCGCGCTTTGTATCGTTGCTGAGGGCGCCGAGTTTTTTGATCGGTTCATAGCAGACGTAGAGGGCGGTGATGATGGAGATGAAATCGTTTTGGGTGAGCCCTGCGCGGTAGGCGTAGATGAATGTGGCCGCCAGGCCGAAGGCGCTGATGATTTCAATGGCGGGTGTGATGGCCTTGGCGTATTTCACCACCTTCATCTGCAACGAGAGCAGCATATGGGTGGTTTTGCCGAAACGCACGGTCTCGCGTTCCTCAAGACAGAAGGCGCGCACTTCGCGGGCGGACGCGAGATTTTCGCTGAACCGGCCGGTGAGAGATCCGAGCTGGGCCTGAAGCTCCATCGCCCGTCGGCGGATACGGTTGCCGGCGTAACGGATGGGCAGCACGCAGAGCGGCACGCTCGCGAGGCAGACGAGAACGAGTCCGACGCCGCTTTGACGGTAGGCCAGCCATATCAGGTAGCCGATCGCGGCCACGAGGGTGCCCGGCTGTTTGATGATATCGTTGGCGAGATTGCTGAGCGTGGTCTGGAGCTGATTGGTGTCGGCCACGCCACGGGAGATCAGATCACCGGTGGAGTTTTTTTGAAGAAACGACAGCGGGAGGAACTGAAGCTTGCGGAAATAATCGAGCCGTAATTGCTCCAGGATGCGCGTGCCGGCGTATTGGGTGAGGTAGGTGTTGAGGTAGCCGGCGATGCCGCGGATCGTGAAGACCGCAGGCAGCCAGGCGGCGATCAGGGCGATTTGAAGCGCACTGGGGTGCGAGCCGCTGTCGGTGAAAATCTTTGGGAAGATATATTTCACCATGTAGGGCAGGCCAAAACCGCTGGCGACGGAGTAGATCAGTCCGCAAAGCAAGCCTAGGCCGAGTTGCCAACGGACGGGCTTGACGTAGGAGTAATAAGGCAGAAAGCGGCGCATGGAAAAAGGGCACTAAACCTGTCGGGGCGGGGACATTCCACCTCAATCTTTGGCCGAGCGGACGTCGAGCGCGTCCCGCAGGCCGTCGCCGAGGAAGTTGAGTGAAAACAAGGTGAGGGAGAATACCACGCCCGGAAAAATGAGAAGCCAA
>DATJHQ010000001.1:0-91883 GCA_035493815.1 Rariglobus sp. | reverse complement strand
GTAAAAATGGCGGAGAGGGAGGGATTCGAACCCTCGGTAGGTTGCCCTACACACGCTTTCCAAGCGAGCGCATTCGACCACTCTGCCACCTCTCCGGGAAGTGCTGCGTCCGGCCACCTTGTGGTGACGCGTCCGTCGGGCGAAGGGGCTTAAGAAGAGGTGTCCCCCTGCATCGGTCAATCGTGAAAATATATGTCTGGCCCTACATCTGCTCTCACGGTTTCTGATACATCGACGGTTTTCTTAAAAGCGCTTGCGCGACCCCGCTCCAATGCTACGGTCCGCCTTTTACAAACTCACCCGAGGATTTATAACCATGGTTTCCGCTAACACCGAGCTGGCTTACAACACGAAGATCGAAGGCGACATCGTGGTCACCAAGGCCGATGCCGTGATCAACTGGCTCCGCAGCTCCTCCGTCTGGCCCATGCCCATGGGGCTCGCCTGCTGCGCCATCGAGCTCATGGCCGTGGGTGCCGCCCGTTTCGACATCGCCCGTTTCGGGGCGGAAGTGATGCGTTTTTCTCCCCGTCAGGCCGACTGCATGATCGTCGCCGGCACCGTCACCTACAAGATGGCCCCGCACGTCCGCCGTGTTTACGACCAGATGGCCGAACCGAAGTGGGTCATCGCCATGGGCGCCTGCGCCAGCTCGGGCGGCATGTATCGCAGCTATGCCACCCTTCAGGGTGTTGATCAGATCATTCCGGTGGACGTCTACATCAGCGGTTGTCCTCCCCGTCCGGAGGCCCTGCTCGATGCTCTTATCAAACTGCAGACCAAGATCGGCACCGAGCGGTCCGCCAAGACGCTTCTCGCTTCCGCCTGATTTTTCGTCCCATACGCCGCCACTTTTCCATGACCGCGCCCGCCGACGTTACCGCCGCCCTTCAGTCCAAATTTTCCCAAGTCACTCCGCGTCCCAGCGGTGACCATCCCGCCGTCAACGTTCCCCTCTCCGAGGTGATCGCCGCGCTCAAATACCTGCGCGACGAGTTTGCCTACGACATGCTGATTGATGTCACGGCGGTGGATTGGGGTGTCGATGCTTCGCCGCGTTTCACGGTGATCTGGCACCTGCTTTCAACCGTGAACCACGGTTATGTGCGTTTGGCGGCGGACTGCGTCAGCGATACCGAACCCGTGGCCCCGACCGCGACCGGCCTCTGGCCCGCGGCCGACTGGCACGAGCGTGAGACGTATGACCTTCTCGGCGTAAAATTTGAAAATCACCCGGATCTGCGCCGCATCCTCATGTGGGACGGTTATCCTTACCACCCGCTGCGCAAGGACTTCCCGCTGGCCGGCATCGAGGTGCCGCTCCACGACCCCGAAGTCGCCGCGTTGACCGGCGCTTCCGGCAAGCCCGCCCCCATGATGGGCGGACCCTTCGTTGCCTCCTCGGGTGAAATGAATCTCACCGAAGCCGAACCGCGCGCCAAGGACGAGAGCTGGACCGAGCGCAAAGAAAAACCCGTCTCCGAATAACCCGCGCATCGCCCTTAGCACCTTTCCCGATGGCCACCGAATTTGCCTTTCCCGACAACGCCGCCAAAGCCGCGAGCGCCTCGCAGGAGTTTCAGACCGAGAAGATGTCCCTTGCGATGGGTCCTTCCCATCCGTCCACGCACGGCGTGCTCCGTCTCCAGCTCGATCTCGATGGTGAGATCGTGACCAAGTGCGACCCCATCCTCGGCTACCTGCACCGTGGCGACGAAAAAATCGCCGAGAACATGACTTACAACCAGTTCGTGCCCTACACGGACCGGTTGGATTACCTCGCGCCTCTCGCCAACAACGTCGCCTACGCCCTCGCGGTCGAGAAACTCGCCAAGCTTGAGGTTCCCGAGCGCTGTCAGGCCATTCGCGTCATCTGCTGCGAGCTCGCCCGTATCTCGGCCCACCTGCTCGGTCTCGGAGCCTACGGCATCGACGTCGGCGCATGGGCGGTCTTCCTCTACGCCTTCGAGGAACGCGAAAAACTCTACAAGCTGTTCGAGGAGCTTACCGGCGCGCGCTTCACCACCAGCTATACCCGCATCGGCGGCGTCGCCCGCGACGTGCCCGAGGGCTGGACCGGCCGCGTTGAGGGCTTCTGCGAGCAGTTCCTGCCGATCCTTGAGGAAATCCTCGGCCTGCTCACCCGTAACAAGATTTTCCAGGACCGCACCGTCGACGTCGGTATCATCTCCAAGGAAGACGCCATCGCCTACGGCCTCACCGGTCCGAACCTCCGCGGCTCCGGCGTCGGCTTCGACCTGCGCAAGGACAAGCCCTATTCCGGCTATGAGCAGTATGAGTTCGACGTGCCCGTGGGCGCGAAGGGCGACTGCTTCGACCGCTACCTCTGCCGTGGCGAGGAGATGCGCCAGTCCGTCCGCATCATCCGCCAGGCGATCAAGAAATTCCCTTCCGGCAAATGGTATAACGAGGACGCGAAGAAAATCTTCGCCCCGCAGAAGGCCAAGGTTCTCACCTCCATGGAGGAGTTGATCAACAACTTCATGATCGTGACCGAAGGCCCGCAGATGCCGGCCGGCGAAGTCTATTTCGAGGGGGAAAACCCCAAGGGCGCGCTCGGCTTCTTCATCGTGAGCAAGGGCGGCGGCGTGCCTTGGCGCATGAAGATCCGCAGCCCCTCCTTCTGCAATCTCTCCATCCTCCCCAAGGTCTGCCAAGGCAACCTCGTCTCCGACGTCGTCTCCATCCTCGGTTCGCTCGACTTCGTCATGGGCGAGTGCGACCGCTAAAACTTTTCCGTCTCGATGAATCTCAAGCCCGAAACCTTCCAGCGTATTGACGAAGTCATCACGCACTATCCGGTGAAGCGCAGCGCCACGCTGCCGCTGCTGCATCTCGTGCAGGAGGACGCCGGCTACATCTCCGACGAGGCCATCGACTGGGTCGCGAAGAAACTCGAACTCGAGCCCATCAACGTGCTCGAAGTCGTGACGTTCTACCCGATGTTCAAGCGCAAGCCCATCGGCCGCCGTCACATCAAGGTCTGCCGCACGCTCTCCTGCGCCCTCGTCGGCGGCTACAAGACCTGCGAGACCTTCGAAAAGGAATTCAACACCCACGCCGGCCCGACCGAGGTCTCGCCCGACGGCGAGGTGACCGTCGAGTTCGTCGAGTGCCTCGCCTCCTGCGGCACCGCGCCCGTGGTTCTCATCGACGAAACGCTCCACGAGAAAGTCGACTGCGCGAAGGCCAAGCAGCTCTCCGACCAGATCAAGGCCGAGGCCGCCGCCCGCAAGTAACCCTTACGCTCATCGCCATGTCCGCTCCCGCCCAAAATCGCATCATCTTTAAGCACATCGACGAGCCCGACTACACCAACGACCTCGCCTGCTACCTCAAGCACGGCGGTTACGAGGTGATGAAGCGCTCCTTCCAGCGCCAGCCCCAGGAACTCATCGACGAGGTCAAGAAGTCCGGCCTGCGTGGTCGTGGCGGCGCGGGTTTCCCCTGCGGCGTGAAGTGGGGTCTCGTTGACCGCAAGAGCGGCAAGCCGATCTATCTCATCGTCAACGCCGACGAATCCGAGCCCGGCACCTTCAAGGACCGCTACATCATGTATCAGGACCCGCACCAGTTGATCGAGGGCACGATCATCTCGTGTTTCGCGAACAACGTGAAGCAGGCCTACATCTACATCCGCGGCGAAATGGCCGAAGGCGCCCGCATCCTCGAAAAAGCCATCGCCGAAGCCCGCGCCGCCAACTTCGTCGGACCGAACATCCTCGGCTCCAACTACAGCTGCGAAATCTTCGTCCACCGCGGCGCCGGCGCCTACATCTGTGGCGAGGAAACCGGTCTTATTGAGTCCCTTGAAGGCAAACGCGCCAACCCGCGCATCAAGCCCCCGTATTTCCCGGCCGTCCTCGGTCTCTACCAGTGCCCGACGATCGTGAACAACGTCGAGACGCTCTGCCACGTGAAGTATATCGCGGAGCACGGCGGCGAGGCCTTCACCAAGATCGGCACGCCCAACAACACCGGCACGCGCATCTTCTGTGTCTCCGGTCACGTGCAGCGCCCCGGCTACTACGAGTTCCCCGCCGGCACCATCACGATGGGCCAGCTCCTTTACGATGTCTGCGGCGGTCCTCTGCCCGGACGCACCTTCAAGGCCGTGATCCCCGGCGGTTCGTCCGCCAAGGTCATGCGCTTCGGTGAGCGCTACAAGGGCAAGCGCAAGGTCGGTGCCGACATGGTCGATTACGATTGGGGCGTCGAGGACGTTCCCATGGATTTCGATTCGCTCGCGATGGTCGGCACGATGGGCGGCTCCGGTGGTGTCATCGTCATGGATGACTCCGTCAACATGGTCGAGGCCCTCGCCAACATCAACGCGTTCTACTCCCACGAGTCCTGCGGACAGTGCACGCCCTGCCGCGAAGGCTCCCTGTGGATGAAGAAAATCTCCACCCGCATGGTCCACGGTGACGCCCGTCCCGGTGACGCCGCCCTCCTCAAGAGCGTGGCCGACCAGATTCCCGGCCGCACCATCTGCGCGTTCGGCGAAGCCTGCTCATGGCCGACCCAGAGCTTCTACCTGAAGTTCAAGGACGAGTTCGAAACCTACCACGAAACCAAGAAGGCCCCGAAGCCCGCCGACGCCACCGTTCTCGTCTAACTTTTTCCCGCAATGATCCAGCCTGCCAAACCCGAGCTCGTCACCGTCAACATCGACGGCAAGGAGATCGCCGTGCCGAAGGGCACCAACGTCATCGAAGCCGCGCGCATGGTGAACGTCGACGTGCCCCACTACTGCTACCACCCGAAGCTCGCGGTGGTCGGCAACTGCCGCATGTGCCTCATCGAAATGGGCATGCCCGCCGTGGATCCCGCCACCAAAGCGCCGGTCATGGACCCGGCCACCGGCAAGCAGAAGATCAACTGGATTCCCCGCCCCCAGATCGGTTGCGGCACCAATGTTTCCCCCGGCCTCCATGTCAAGACGACCAGCCCGATGGTCAAGGACGCCCGCGAAGGCGTGATGGAGTTCCTCCTCATCAATCACCCGCTCGACTGCCCGATCTGCGACCAGGCCGGCGAATGCAAACTTCAGGAGCAGGCCACCGGTTACGGCCGCGGCTACTCCCGCTTTATCGAGCAGAAGAACGTGAAGCCGAAGCGCACTCAGCTCGGGCCTCGCGTCACGCTCGACGACGAGCGCTGCGTGCTCTGCTCGCGCTGTATCCGTTTCTCTCGCGACATCGCCGGTGAAGACGTGCTCGGTTTCGTGGATCGCGGCAGCTACTCGACGCTCACCTGCCATCCCGACCGCAAGCTCGATCACAATTACTCGCTCAACACGGTCGATATCTGCCCGGTCGGCGCGCTTACCTCGACGGATTTCCGTTTCAAGATGCGCGTTTGGTTCCTCAAACAGACGAACACCATCGATACCGAGTCCTCCGTTGGCGCCAACACCGTGGCTTGGTCACGCGAAGGCGTGATCTACCGCATCACTCCGCGCCAGAACGACGACGTCAACGACACGTGGATGGCCGATTCCGGCCGCCTTCTCTACAAGCAGGTCGCCGCCGCCGATCGTCTTTCCACCAAGGACGCGCTCGACGCGCTCGTGGTCAAGGCCGGTGAGCTCCTCGCCGCCGGTTCCGTGGCGATTGTCGGCTCCGGTCGCAGCTCGGTCGAAGAACAGTTTCTCACCAAGAAGCTCGCCGCCGCGCTCAAGGCCTCCGTCTCGCTCGTCTCGCGCACCGCGCAAGGCGACAAGCTCCTCATCTCCGCCGACCGCAACCCGAACGTCCGCGGCGCACTCGTCACCGGCCTTATCTCCGCGCTGCCTTCCGCGCAGCTCGCCGGCCTCGCCGCCGACATCGATGCGGGCAAGGTCAAGACCGTGGTCTCCATCGGCGAAGACCTGACCGCCGCCGGCCTCACCGCCGCGCAGCTCGCGAAGGTCTCCGTCGTCTATCTCGGCACCCACGCCAACGCCACCAGCGCCGCCGCGAAGGTCGTCATCCCGACGCTTACCGTTTTCGAAAAGGCCGGCACGTTCGTGAACCAGCAATTCCGCATCCAGAAATTCGCCAAGGCCGTCCCCGGTCTCGCCGGCGCGCATGACGATCTCGTCGTCCTTGCGAAGCTGGTCGCGACCACCGGTGGTGCCATCGCCTCCGATCTCGCCACACTCTGGCCGGTGATCGCCGCCGAAGTGCCCGTGCTTTCCACGATGCTCTACAAGAACATCCCTGACACCGGCCTGCTGCTCGACAGCACCGCTTGGGCCGGCCTGCCCTTTGTCGAGGGCGAGACCCTTCATTATAAACCCGCCGCTGCCGCCTAACCAAAACGCGCCGCCATGTTCGATTTCTACTTCAACTTATATCCGTGGGTTCGCATGATTTTGCAGGCCATCGCGGTGATCCTGTTCATGTTCCCGGTTGCCGCCGCGTGTTCGATGGCCGAGCGCAAAGTCGCCGCTTGGATTCAGAACCGTCCCGGTCCGAATCGCGTCATTGCTCCCATCGGCGGTCTGCTCACGCCGCTCGGTCTCGTCGGACGCATCCCGTTCCTCGGGCCTTTCCTTCAAAAGATGGGCATCTTCCAGCTCGCCGCTGACGGCGGCAAGTTCACCTTCAAGGAAGACCCGACTCCGGCGCACGTAAACAAGTTCTACTTCGTGCTCGCCCCGATCATCGCGATGATCCCGGCGCTCACCACCGTGGTCGTCGTTCCGGTCGGCGCTTACTATGCCGTGGTCAACGGCCAGACGATCCTTCAGCCCATCGTGCTGGCCAACGTCGATGTCGGCCTCCTCGCCGTGTTCGCCGTTTCCTCACTCGGTGTCTACGCGGTGATCCTCGCCGGTTGGGCCTCCAACTCCAAATACGCCTTCCTCGGCGGCGTCCGCGCCTCCGCCCAGCTTGTTTCGTATGAGCTTTCGATGACGCTCGCGGTGCTCCCCTCGTTTCTCTGGATGAACAAGCCGGGCGGGCAGGGAACCTTGAGCTTGTTCGACGCCGTGCAGATGCAGAACGGCGTATGGCATGGCTTCAGCATGGCGAGTCTTCACGGCATGTGGGGCGTTTTCTACATGCCTCTTTCGGCCTTCATCTTCCTCGTCGCGCTCTTTGCCGAGACGAACCGTGCGCCGTTCGACATGCCCGAGTCCGAATCCGAACTCGTGGCCGGCTTCCACACGGAATACGGTGCCTTCAAATGGTCGCTCTTCTTCCTCGCCGAGTATTGCCACATGATCGTCGGCTCCGCCGTGTGCATCCTGTTGTTCTTCGGCGGCTGGAATATCCTTCCGTGGATTCCTCTCACCACGCTCATCGACTGGCTCTCGCACATCATTCCGTTTGCGACTCATCCGCTCTTCATGGGCTTGGTCGGCATCGGCATCTTCGTCGGGAAGGTCTTTTCCTTCATCTTCTTCTTCATGTGGGTCCGCTGGACGCTGCCCCGTTTCCGCTATGACCAGGTGATGCATCTTGGTTGGAAGAAACTCCTGCCGCTTTCCATCGCCAACCTGCTCTTCTACACGCTCGGCATCGCCCTGCTGCAAAAGTAATTCCCAACTCTCACGCGCCATGGCCGTCATTCCAGTCGAACGCAAACCGCTCACCTTCGCCGAGCGAACCTACATCCCGCAGATCATCGCGGGGTTGAGGACCACCATCAGGCATTTATTCCAGCCCACCGTCACGCTCCAGTATCCCGAGCAGCGCCCGGAGATTCCCAAGGGTTATCGCGGCGTGCCTACGCTCGTGATGGATCCCAACGGACGCGAAAAGTGCGTCTCCTGTCAGCTTTGCGAATTCGTCTGCCCGCCCAAGGCCATCCGCATCACGCCCGGCGAACTTCCAGAAACTTCCGACAACGCCCACGTCGAGAAAGGTCCGCAGGCCTTCGACATCGACATGCTGCGCTGCATCTACTGCGGCCTGTGTCAGGAAGTTTGTCCCGAAGAGGCGATTTTCCTCCAAAACACGTTCTCCATGTCCGGCTACACCCGCGCCGAGATGGTCAACAACAAGGCCAAGCTCTATGAACTCGGCGGCACGCTTCCCGACGAGCACTTCAAGTGGGACAAGAAGAAGACCGCCGAACAACACGGTAACGCCCACTAAGACGTTGCCAGCCCTCCACCTTCCACCCAACACCTAGCCGTTTACGTCAATGGCCGATCTTTTTTTCTACGCTTTCGCCACCTTCACGGTGGCTTGTGCCGCCGCCGTCGTGGGGCTCAAAAACACCGTCGCCTCGGCGCTGGCGCTTCTGCTTTGCCTCGTCGGTGTGGCCGGTATCTTCATCCTGCTCGACGCCTTTCTCCTGGCTGCGCTGATGGTGTTTGTTTACGCGGGCGCGGTCGTCGCGCTGTTCCTCTTCATCATCATGTTGCTCGATGCGCATGGCGGTGATCGCAAATCTTTCAAAAAATCCGCCTACGTTTCCGGCGGCCTCGCCGCCGCGCTGCTCGCGCTGATGGTGGTTTCCGCCTACAAGCATGGTGGACAGACCTCCGGCGAGCTCGGCGCCGCCGTCATGCCCGTGGGCGCCACCCTCAAAAACTACGGCGAGCAACTCTTTACCACCTACCTGCTTCCCGTGCAGATCGTGGGCTTCCTGCTCCTCATCGCCATGCTCGGCGTGATCGTGCTCAGCAAAAAATTCGAAGGCCTGGAGGACGTTAAATGACCGTTGATCTCAACCACTATCTCGTGCTCAGCGCCGTGCTGTTCGCCATCGGTTTCTTTGGCGTGCTGCTCCGTAAAAACACGCTGGTGATCTACATGTGCCTCGAGCTCATGCTGGTCGCCGCGACCGTCGCGCTCGTGGCGTTTTCCCGCTACAACAACACGATGGCCGGCAACGTTTTCGTTTTCTTTATTCTTACCGTGGCCGCCGCCGAGGTCGCCGTGGGCCTCGCGATCATCGTGGCGCTCTTCCGCCGCCGCCAGACCATCCAAGTCGAGGAACTCAACGCGCTGAAAAACTGACGTCATGGACGCAATCTGCATCGCTCTCATCACCCTGCTCACGCCGCTCGTCTCCGCGACGATCATCGCGTTGTTTCTGCGCAAGCAGGGAACGCTGGCCGCGGCCATTTCCACGCTGGCCGCCGCCGTGGTCGCGGCCGGCGCACTCACTCTGGCTTTCACCGGCGCCCATTTCGGGGTCGATAAGCCCGCCTCGGTCGAATGGTTGAGGCTCGGCAACTTCACCCTGTCGCTTGGTTTCAAGTTCGACGATCTCGCCGCCCTGATGATCTCCATCGTCGGCGTGGTCGGCTTGTGCGTTCATGTGTTCTCGCTCGGCTACATGCACGACGACGCCTCGAAGGCCCGTTACTTCGGCGGTCTGTCGATTTTCATGTTTTCGATGCTCGGCATCGTTCTCGCCGACAATCTGTTCATGATTTTCATCTTCTGGGAACTGGTCGGTTTCAGCTCCTACGTGCTGATCAACCATTACCACGAGAAGATGTCCGCCTCCGATGCGTCGAAGAAGGCCTTTATCGTCAATCGCGTGGGCGATTTCGGTTTCCTCCTCGGCATCGTGTTGTGCTACTGGGCCAACGGCACGGTCAACCTGAACGAACTTGGCGCCGGCCATAATGTTTACAGCACGCTCATCCCGCTGCTCCTGTTCTGCGGCGCGGTCGGCAAGTCCGCCCAGATGCCGTTGCAGGTGTGGTTGCCAGACGCGATGGAAGGCCCGACTCCTGTCTCGGCCCTCATTCACGCGGCGACGATGGTGGCGGCCGGTATCTACATGCTCTGCCGCATCGATGTGCTCATGGTGCCCGATGCGCTGACCGTCATCATGTGGGTCGGCACGATCACCGCCTTCTACGCGTCCCTCTGCGCGATCACCCAGAGTGACATCAAGAAGGTCCTCGCTTACTCCACGCTTTCCCAGCTCGGCTACATGGTGGCCGCCTTCGGTCTCGGCTCGCTCGATCACTTGGACGAATCCACCAAGACGCTGATCACCATTTCCGCCGGCGTCGGCGCCGCGATGTTCCACCTCACCACGCACGCCTTTTTCAAGGCGCTGCTCTTCCTGGGTTCCGGCTCCGTCATCCACGGCTGCCACCACGAGCAGGATATCTTCAAGATGGGCGGCCTGTCGAAGAAGATGCCGTTCACGTTTGTTACTTTCACCATCGGCGTGTTCGCCATCTGCGGCCTGCCGTTTCTCTCGGGCTTCTACTCGAAGGATGCCATTCTCCATCTGGCTCAGGAGAAAAACATGGCCGTGTTCGCCATCCTCGCGCTGACCGCCGTCCTCACCGCTTTCTATATGTTCCGCATGTGGAAGCTGGTCTTCTTCGGCGAGACGCGCAGTCACGAAGCCGCCCATGCCCACGAAGGCGGGCTTTCGATGACCGCTCCTCTTTTTGTTCTCGCCGCCCTGGCTGTCATCGGCGGTTACACCGAGGAAGGTCACAATATCTACCAGAATCTTTTTGCCGGTGTCTGGTCGCAGATTCCTCATGCCGAGGGTGCCGAGCCCTTCATCATGAGTCTCGTGATCCTCATCGTCGGCGCGGGCGCGGCCTGGATGCTCTACAAGCCCGCCGCGACCGACACGCTTGAGGATAAGGTTCCCTCTCTCTTCGGCTTTCTGGCCGTGGTCAAGGCGTCGCCCGACTGGATCTACGACTGGTATGTCGCCAAGGTTCAGCAGCGCTTCGCCATGCTTCTCAAGTTTATCGAGGACATGCTTCTTTCGGGCCTTATCATCCGCGGACTCTCCGGGGTGGTCGGTCTCATCGGCATCGGCGCGCGTGCGCTCCATGTCGGTAACCTGCACGCTTATGTTTACTGGTTCCTGTTCGGCACGGCCCTCCTTTGGGCTTACGCGGCCGGATGGCTCTTCTAACGCGACTTCGTGATGAACACTCTGCCTGTTGACCTCCTTCTGCTGTCCATCGCGACGCCTCTGGCTGTCGCTCTGGTGATCTCTCTCGGGATGCCTTTGCGCCTCGCCAAGGGCTTTGCCGCCGCGGCCTTCGCCGTGCCCGCGCTCGTCGCGCTTTTCCTCTGGAGCCGCTTCGCGTGCGAGCCGTTGCACCACACCTATGCCTTCTACAAGGTTTACAACACCGGCTTGCAGGGCATCGGCATCCATCTGGCCCTCGGCTTGAATGGCATCTCGCTGCCGCTCTTCGTGCTTGCCGGGGTCGTCGGTCTGGCCGCCGGTCTCTACGCGATCCAGTCCAACGCCGAGCGTCTGAAAACCTACCTCGTTCTCCTGCTCGTCATGCAGGGCGGCCTGATGGGTGTCTTCGCCAGCGTGGATATCTTTTTCTTCTACTTCTTCCACGAACTCGCGCTCATCCCGACTTTCATCATGGTCGGCATCTGGGGTGGCAAGGACCGCAGCTATGCGGCCATGAAGATGACCATCTACCTCACGGTCGGTGCGATGCTCTCGTTGATCGGCCTCATCGCCCTCTATCACCAGAGCGGCGCCGACAGTTTCGATCTTATCACCCTGCGCGAGGCGATCCTCGCCAAAGGCCTCAGCGCCTGTGTCTCGAAATATATCTTCGGCCTGTTGATGTTTGGCTTCGGCATTCTGGTTTCGCTGTGGCCGTTTCATACTTGGGCTCCGCTTGGCTACGGTGCCGCCCCCAGCTCCGCGGCGATGCTTCACGCGGGTGTTCTTAAAAAATTCGGTCTTTACGGTCTCGTGCAGATCGCCCTCCCACTGCTTCCCTTGGGCGTGGTTGAGTGGGCCCGCCCGCTCGCGATGCTTGCGGTCGTCGGTAACCTTCTCGTGATCGGCTTCATCACCATCGCGCAACGCGACCTCAAGCAGATGATCGGTTACAGCTCGGTCATGCACATGGGTTATGCGTTCCTCGGTATCGCCACCTTTTCTGTGGCCGGTGTCGGCGGCGTGGTTCTGATGATGGTGGCGCACGGATTTTCCGTCGCTCTCCTGTTCCTCCTTTCGACCAGCATCTATCACCGCACCCAGACCTTCGACATGATGGAAATGGGAGGACTTGCCCAAAAAGCCCCCGTCATGGCGGCGCTCTTCGTCACCGCCACGATGGCCAGCATCGGTCTGCCCGGCTTGGCCAACTTCTGGGGTGAGCTCACGATCTTCGTCGCGGCTTGGCAATTCTCCCATGTTCTCACCGTGCTTGCGGTGACCGGCGTGGTGATCTCCGCGATCTACGGCTTGCGTTCCGCCGCCCGTGTGTTCTTCGGCCCGCAGACTGAAGCCTTCGCCAAGGTCGCCGCCGAAAAGCCCGTCACCGACCTGACCTGCTGCGAAAAACTTCCCGCTCTCATTCTGGTCGCCGCTCTTTTCTTCATCGGCTTCTGGCCGCGCTCGATTTCCACTCCGCTCAATTCCGCGATCGAGGCCATCTATCATCAGCCCGCCGTTCACGCTCCTGCCGTGGCCGCCAAATAACCCGCTTCACGCTTTCCTGCGATGCCGCACCTAGACCTGCTTAAAGCCGCCGCCGAGTCCAACCACTGGATGGCGATCTTCCCCGAGCTCATGCTCGGCTGTCTCGCCCTGCTCCTGCTTGCGCTGGAGGTCATCCTCCCGAAGAAGGAACACGGCGTCATTCCGGCCGTGGCCATCGTCGGCCAGTTCGGTGTCCTCCTCGGGCTGTTGCTCAACTTCCACACCGGCTATGAGGGCCAGGATACGTTTGGCGGGCTGCTTCATCACTCGGAGAACGGCCAGTTCATGCGGGCGTTTTTCCTGCTCGCTTCGATTCTGGTCTGCATCCTCGGCACCATCGCCCTCGCGAAGCAAAAGATGCCCCGCATCGAGTTCTTCAACATCGTGATGGTCGTGTCGGGCGCGATGATGCTCCTCGCGCAGAGCAACAATTTCATCCTGCTTTTCGTCGCGCTGGAAACGGTCACGGTTGGATTCTACATCCTCGTCAGTTATTTCCGCACCAACCCGCTCTCGCTCGAGGCCGGCCTCAAATACCTGATTACCGGCGCGCTCAGCTCCGGACTCCTTCTCTTCGGCATCGTTCTCCTCTACGGTGTCGCCGGCAACCCCACGCTGCCCGGCTCTTCCGCGGACTCGATGAACTTCACCGCGCTGCATACGTTCCTTGCGGCCAATCCCGGCAACTTCCTCGCCAGCGTGGGCATCGTCCTCGTGCTCTCCGGCGTGGCCTTCAAGATCGGCGCCGTTCCTTTCCAAATCTGGATTCCCGACGTCTATCAAGGTGCGCCCACGCCCGTGACCGCCTTCCTCGCGGTCGCCTCGAAGGCCGCCGGTTTCTCCATCCTGCTCATCTTGTTGAACGTGTTTCAGCCATACGTTCATCTGACGACGACCGTCCTTTCGATCATGGCGGCGGCGACCATTCTTTTCGGCAATCTGGCCGCGCTCACCCAGCACAACGTCAAACGCCTCATCGGTCTTTCCGGCGTGTCACACGCCGGCTACCTGATGATCGGCGCGGTGGCCGCCTCCGTGCTGCCCGGGGCGCTTTCCAGTCAGGCCGTGGGCGCGATTTACTTCTACCTCTTCGCCTACCTGCTCGCCTCGTTTGCGGTCTTTGGCGTGATGACCCACCTCGCCGGTTCCGATGATGCCGATCAGGAGTTGGAGCATTATGCGGATCTCGGCAAAACACATCCTTTCCTTGGCGCGGTGCTGGCCATCGGGCTCGGCTCCCTCGCGGGCATCCCGCCGCTCGCCGGCTTCATGGGCAAGCTCATGATCTTCGTCGCCGCATTCAAGGCCGGTCTCCACGGCCTGTTGCTCGTCGCCATCATCGGCGTGGTCATCTCGATCTATTACTACTTTGGCTGGATCAAGGCCGCCTTCTTCGAAACTTGGCGCGCGCCGCTGCTCGAAGGTGAAACCGATCCGCGTCCGGGTCGCACTCCGGTTAGCTTTGCGGCCGGCGTGATGCTGGCCTCGTTGGCTCTCGCGACGGTTGTCCTTGGATTCTATCAAGGCCCCTTCGGAGCATGGCTGCTTTCGCTCAAATTTTAAGCTCTGACTCTCTTGCGCCGGACTGAAAAGTCCGGCGCTTTTTTTGTGCCCGTCACGCGGTGGTTACTCAAACGCACTCGTCGCCGGCTTTCCGTCAAAGTCCGCCGGCACGGGAATGTTTAACAACCACAATGCGGTCGCTGCCGTGTCGCATGTGCTGATGGGCGTGGTTAATTCCAGATGAGGTTTAACGCCCTTGCCCCAGACGATCCAAGGGATGTTGAGATCGTCTGGAATGGCCAGACCGTGGGTTTTGTCATGCCCGCCGTGATCGGCGGTCAAAATCACCACGCTCGAATCGGTGAGGCCCGCCTTCCGAATCGCATCCATGATAATCTTGAGAGCGGCATCGCAGTCGGCGAAGGCTTTGATCTGCTCGGGAGAACCCCAGCCGTATTTATGGCCGGCGGTGTCGGTGTCCGAGAAGTGAATGAAGCAGAGGTTGGGTTTGAATCCGCCGGCTAGCGCAGAAGCGAAAGCTTCGGCCACGGGCCGGGCCTCCACCTTGGATTTTTCGGCGGCTTGGGCGTCGGCCGGCAAATCATGGGGCAGGGGAAAAACGAACGCGTCCACCGTGCCGGGCAGGTCGAGGTGGCGGAACTTCACCTTGCCCACGAACATCGCGGTGGTGAAACCGTGCTCTTTGGCGAGGCTGAAGATGGTCGGCACTTTGACCAGGCCGAGCTCGGGCTTCCAGTCGTTCCACAGAATGTGGTGCTTGGCCGGAGTCACCCCCGTGAGCATCGAGGTGTGAGAGGGCAGGGTGATGCTCGGCATGATCGTCTGCGCGACCCAGGTGTGCGCCCCTTCGGCGGCCATGGCCTTGAGGACGGGCATTTCGCTCTGGGCGATGACGGCCGGCTTTCCGCCGTCGAAGCTGACGATAAACACGTGCTCGGCACGCGGGGTTCCGGCGAGGGCGGTGATCGTTACCAACAGCAAGCTGAGGCTTAAAAAGGCCGCTCTGAGAGGGGAGCTCATCAGGCCTTCATCGCGGAAACGCGGAAGAACGGAAACACTGAAATGAGAAAAACGCGGCGTTTCCTTTTTTGGCTGTCACGCACGGTTTCGGTCCGTGTTTCCGCCCTTCCGCGTTCTCGTGATGAAATGCCGGAAAAACGTCACGCATTTTCATTCAGCGGCCTTGCGCTTTCCGCGGCTTTTTGCGGCCATCTATCCACTCGATGAAAGTTACCGGCCTCGCCCTTGTCCCGCCTCCTTCCGCCGCCGACCTGCCCAAGGTCACCCCCGAGCTGCTCGCCTCCGTGCTGGCGCGCTACTCGCGGAGCAACGAGGGCATCCATGCCATCCTCGACAAGGTCGACATCGCCAACCCCGACGCCTCCATCGACCGCATCCTGAAGTTTGTCGATTACGGGCACGCCTCCATCGGCGGTCTCACCGGCGGCCTCGCCATCGCCCTCGACGATGTTTCGATGTGGCTGGCTTACAAAATCTTCGAGATCGCCCAGATGGCCGATGGTCAGGAGTCGTCCACCCGCTACATCACCATGAATGCGGACAACCTACCGTCCGCTGCCGATATCGGCATCCCCGACGATCTCGCACCTCGCTGGCAGGCGCTCATGGCGAAGTCCTTCGCCGCCTATAACTCCGAATACGCCCGCCTCGACGCGCTTGGCACTGCCGAGCCACACCGCGTGCGCGTGCCCGCCGATGCGAAACCGGCTGTCGTCACCCGCATCCGTAAGAACTACGCGCTCGACCGCGCCCGTTACTTTATCCCGCTGGCCACGCGCACCAATCTCGGTCTCGTCCAGTCGTCCCGCATGTGGGCCGCCACGGTCAAGCACCTCGACTCGCTTCCTCATCCCGAGGCGCGGGCCGCCGCCGCGCTCATCCGCAGCGAACTCATCAAAATTTCCCCCCGCCTCATGCGGCACAGCTCTGCCGAAAAATCCTATCAGGCGCAGGCGCAACAAGAACTCGCCGCCAGCCTCAAGCTCGGCCTTGCCCGTCTCTCGACTGCGCCTCTGGCCGACGAAGTATGGGTGCATGTGGATCGCGCCACGCCTCCGTTTTTGGCCGAGGAGCAGTCTGTTTCCGAATCGCTGCGTCATCGCGCCAATCGCTACGGCTATCAAGGCACCGCCACCCGCCGCATGCGCGTGAGCTTTGCCTGGAACAACATGGCGCTCGCCGAGCTGCGCGACCTCAACCGTCACCGCACCGGGCACCGTTATACCCCGTTTATTCAGGCCGGTTTTTATCTGCCTCCAGAAATCCCCCACGCTTCGCATCAGGCGCTGCTCGACGAGCAAGCCGCGCTCACCCGCGAGCTCATGCAGCGCGGGTCCGAGGCCTATGTCTACTCGTTGCTCCTGGGCGCGCAGACGCCGTTCGAGCACAGCACGCATGCGGATAAGTTTATCTACGAGGCCGAGTTGCGCACCGGAATGGGTTCACACTACCGCTATGCCGAGCACCTGAGCGCGGCGTTGCACGGTTTCTTCAAACAGGTGCCTGATGCACGCGAGTGGGTGGTCGAGGGAACGGCCGAGCCGGAGTAAGGGCTCCGCTTTCGGTTCTCGGCTCTGGACTCCCGGAGCCAAGCTTGTTTAGTTTTCATTTCCCATGAGGTCCGCGTTACCCCTGCTCCTCGCCTTGTCTGTCGCATTCCCGTTCGGAGTGCGGGCGGAGGATGCTACCAAGGTGGCGCCCGATCAGCAGAACACGCAGCTGGCGCCCGGCGCGAACAACACCGACACCCGTCTCGCACCCGGAAATGCGGACAACCAGCTCCCTTTCAAGCGCGATGACCGCGTGCAAAACAGCCGTTTCTCCACGCCTGAACTACGCGAAAAAAAACTGGCTCCCGACGCGGATAAACGTGCGCCGTTTGACATGACGGAGGCCCACGAAAAAAACATCATCGACCGGAAAGACTATCCCAAGCCGGATGTCCGGGAAAATCAGATGAGTCCGGAGAACAAGGAGATGTTTTACGCCCAGCCGAAGGGCGACATGCTCAAGTCATATAACACCGTCGCCAAGTATCAGAATCGCATGACCGACGCCGAGAACGCGGCTTCCCAGCGCCAACCCAAGCTCGAAAAGCGCACCACCTTCGACAAGATCAACCGGTTCATTTTCAAGCGCAACGGACCTGGCGAGAATGGTAATCCGATCGTGACGCCGGCTGGCGGCGGCACGACGTCAACGGTTTCCGGCGGCACGCAAAAAACCGCCTCGGCTCCGCCGCCGCCGCAACTTCAACCCGCCGGCTCGCGTCCGTCGTTGCCGTAGCCGGTCAGCGTCCGCGCCTGACCGCTTCTTTTTCCGCTTCGCGGTCTTCCTCCAGCCGGCTGCGTTCACTCGCGATCTGGCTGCGGATTTTTTCCATCTCGTCGAACAGCCCCTCCGCCAGAACCTCCTCGAGTCGTTTCTTTAGAAAGATTTCACGCTCGGCGATCTTGCCCTTGTAGATCAGGTCGATTTCCGCGAGGCGGGCTTTTTTTTCGGACGTGAGTTTTTTGCCCGCTTCGGGGTCGGACTTGGACAGGCGTTCCATGGCCAGCTCGTAGGCGCTTTTCATGTCGCGATGTCAGCCGAAGCGAACCCCGAGCACAAGTGCAAGGACGGTGAGCGCGACGGGCGGCCAAAATCCTCCGCGCCGGCGTTCCCAGCGATTCGCATATCCATACAACATTGCCGCCAGCACGAGGCACACGGCGAGATTGCCAAGCCAAGCGGGAGAAAACTGCGCCGGATGATAAACGCCCGGCAGCGTCACGAAAAACCGCACCGCCTGTTCGATGCCCGCCAGGATGAGGATGCCGGCGTGATTGAAGACACCCCCGAGAAACCCCAGCCCCACGAGACCGCACAAGAGCGACAGCACTCCGGCCAGCACCACCAGCACGCTCACGGGAATAAGCACGAGATTCGCCACCAACGCTCCCGGCGTGAACAGTTGAAAAATCGCAATGCTCAAGACCGTGCCGACCAGCGTGGAGGCGACGCCGATCGCCAACATGCCGAGAAACCCGCGCCAGATCCTGTCGCATGCGTGTTGATGCCAGCGCCACGCCACCTTGGGTAGGCCCTCGAATAATGCCCACCGGGCCGTCCAGTTTTCGCCGAGCGGCAAGCCGAGCAATAAAAGTGCGGCGACAATCCCGTAGCTCAGTTGAAAACTGGCGCTGAACAACTGCATGGGCTGGACGATCAACACCACGACTGCCGAGGCGACGAGCGCCGCGATGGGATTGCCGGGAACACGTATCACAAGC
Organism: Rariglobus sp.; assembly: GCA_035493815.1. Taxonomy (GTDB): domain Bacteria; phylum Verrucomicrobiota; class Verrucomicrobiia; order Opitutales; family Opitutaceae; genus Rariglobus. The sequence continues at coordinate 73,653 of DATJHQ010000001.1, read as the reverse complement.
GATGCGTAGAGCGCCATCACCATGATCCAAGCGCGCACGGCCGAAGGTGTGCCGCCGGTGATGTCCACATAGAGCCAAAGAAGTCCGCCTCCGATGATCAGTTGCGCCCATCGCGGCAGGCGCAGCAGCGCCAGCGCCCCGTAGATCGCCCCGGCGATGGTCGCGATGTGAAGGCCGCTGATGGAAAATAAATGCATGATGCCACTCTGCATGAAAATCCGGTGCTGCTCTTCGCTGAGCTCCTGTTGCTGGCCGAGCAGCATTGCACGAAAAATGGCGCCGAGTTCCTGATGCCGGCCGATTCCGTAATCGAGCAGGCGGTCGAAGTGGTGGAGGGCCGCGTCGCAAAACCGGCGGTAAGCCGTGGCCGGCGCGGGAGTGGCAACGACCCAGCCGCGGGTGAGGCGAAAGTTGACGCCGGCGTTGGCGAGATAGCGGTCGAAAGTGTCGCCAGACGGATCGCGCGGGATCACCTGCAGCACGCCGACCACCGTGAGTTCGCTGGAGCGGATGGGGGGCGATACGATTCCCTTAAGGTTGATCGAAAAATACACGGACTGACCCGCCAGCTCGGCGGGCGCCGCGTCGGCTGAACGGATGCGACCGAGCCCGCTGGCGCTTTTCCCGTCGGGCCGTGGTGAAAACATCCGATCCACCCGCAAGGTCACCCGCGCTTCGCGGGGTGGCAGCGTATCCCAATCGGGCAGCCGCGCGCGTGTGAGTTCATAAAATGCAGTCCCGCTTAAAACCAGACTCACGGCGATGCACGGCGCCCATGCCCGCCGAAAACCCAAAGCGAGGCCGGCCAAAATGACACCGCCGCCAGCCAACCACGCCGGAGGCAGGGAAACCCAGTTTAGTTTTCCCAGAATCAACCCGGCCATCAACGGCAGCAACACCCATAGGAGCGGCGCGCGATGTCCAAGGCTGCGACTGGTCATGGCCCTGATTTGGAACGACTAATCGCCACGAATGAACACTAATTTATGAAAGAGTTTTCATTGGCGGGTTTTAGTGCCCATTAGTGGTTTCAGCATGCCGTCGTCAGACCAATCCGATCTCTTTGGCGAACCCGCTTCCGTTCCGATCGCCGCGGCCTCGCGCAGCCGGCCGGCGACGCAGCCTTTGGCGGCGAGGATGCGCCCGCGGGTGCTGGCCGACATTGTCGGACAGGAGCATCTCACCCAACCGGACGGCCTCCTCACTCGACTGATCAAGAGCAACCGTTTCGGCAGTCTGATCTTCTACGGTCCTCCCGGTTGCGGAAAAACAAGTTTCGCGGAGGTCATCGCACATGAGACGCAGAGCCGTTTTGTGCGCGTCAACGCCGTCATGTCCAACGTGGCCGAGTTGCGCGACATCCTCGCGACTGCGCGCAAGCTGCCCGATTCACCCACGCTCCTCTTCATCGACGAGCTTCATCGCTTCAACAAGTCGCAGCAGGATCTCCTGCTGCCCGATGTCGAGGAAGGTTATGTGCGGCTCATCGGTGCGACCACGCACAATCCCGGATTTTACGTCAACCCGCCGCTGCTCTCGCGCAGCCACCTTTTCCGTCTGCAGCCGCTCGCGACCGAGGCCGTCGCCGGAGTGCTCGCGCGGGCGTTGGGCGATACGGAACGCGGACTCGGCGCGCGCCGCTGCACAGCGGACGCCAAGGTGCTCGCCGATCTCGCCGTGCTTTGCGACGGCGATCTGCGCCGCGCGCTCAACGCCCTCGAAGTCATCGTGCTGTCGTTGCCGGAAGGCGCGCCGATCACGGAGTCCGAGATCGAGGTCTTCGCCCGTGAGCGTCGCATTCGCTACGATGCCGACGAGGACGAGCACTACGACACCATCTCCGCTTTTATCAAAAGCTGCCGGGGCAGCGATCCGGATGCGGCGATGTATTGGCTGGCGAAGATGCTGGCGGGTGGCGAAGACCCGCGCTTCATCGCGCGGCGCCTCGTGATTCTCGCGAGCGAGGACGTGGGGCTGGCCGATCCGCTGGCGTTGCCGCTGGCGGTGGCGGCGCACCATGCGTGTGACTTCATCGGATTACCCGAGGCCGAGCTCACGCTGGCCCATGCGACGCTGCACATCGCCTGCGCGCCGAAGAGCAACTCCGCCACGCTGGCACTGGCGGCGGCGCATCAGGCGTTGAAGACGCAGCCGGTGCAACCCGTGCCGTTGCCGCTGCGCGACAAGAGCGGACAGGCGAGCAAGCAGGCGGGGCACGGCAAGGGCTACCGTTATTCGCACGATTATCCGGAAAACATCTCGGGGCAGGACTACCTCGAAAAACCGCTGTCGCTCTACACGCCGAAAGGCGCGGGGCTGGAGTCGCGCATCGTCGAGCGCCTGACGCGTTGGAGGGAGATCAAGGCGCAGATAAAAACCCGGTCCGGATCATGATCGGGATACCTTCACGCATTCTTTACCCGAGTGGACTTGCCGCGCACGCGGCGGCGGTTAGTGTGCGCGTATGAAGCTCAACACCGCAGTCGCCAGATCGTTGTTGATGGCCGCCTCCATCGGGATGGTGGTGCCGCTCGTCGTCACGGCGCAGACGCCGCCGAAGCCGGTCGCGCCCAAAAAAGAAAAAGCCGAGCCGCCCCCCAAGATCGATGGTATAACCATTCCGCGTGAGAACGGACATTTTCTCGGACTCACGGTCGACGGCGTTCATTTCACGCTGCGTTTCTATGATGAGAAAAAGAAGCCCGAAACCCCCGACGTGCCCGTTGGCGCGGTGAGGTGGAATCCGATCAATGTGAAGTCTTTGATGCGGGTTCCGCTCAATCCTTCCCCGGACGGCATGGCGCTCATTTCTCCCGATGTGGTGCGGCCTCCGCTGACGTTCACCGCATACTTTACCCTTTTGACCGAGGGCGGAAAGCCGCTGGATGTTTTCTCGGTGGATCTCAATCAGCTTCCGCCTCCGGGCGCGTCTGCTCAAGGTCCGGTCAAGGGTTATTGAACCGGGCTTGATCGGTCTCCGCCACCGAAGTCAGATGCGTTGCATCAAGACGGCGACCGAAAGTTTTTTGGTATGCGTGCCCTTGAACACCCCGCGGGTGGGCGTGCTGTCGTGGTAGTCACGCCCGACGGCGATTTTCACATGGCGTTCGCCCGCCACGCAGTCGTTGGTGGGGTCAAGCGGCCACCAGAAGCCGCCGGGAAGATAGGCCTCGACCCAGGCATGACTTTCGCTCGCGCCGATCAGCGCGGGTGAGCGTTTGGCCTCCGAGGCTTTGCGCTGGGTTTCGGTTTCGATGTAACCGGTGACGTAGCGCGCGGGAATCTCCGCCGAGCGGAGCACGGCGATCATCACTTGGGCAAAATCCTGGCAAACGCCTGTCCGTTGCTTGAGGGCGACGGTCACGGGTGTGTCGATCTCAGTGGAGCCCGGGACGTAGCGGAAATTGGTTTTTATCCATTTGTTCAACCGCAGGAGGGCCGTGCCCATCAAGTCGCCCGGTTTGAAGAGCTGGTTGGCGAGCGTGTTGACCTCGGGTCCCATCGGGATCGCATCCGAGGGCATCAGAAATTCGAAAAGTTTCAGGCGTTCGCTGCGATAGAGCTGGCGCGCCTCGGACACGCTGATGTCGAGGGCGGCCTGCGGTGGATCATAGGGCAGCGTCTCCACTTCGGACTGACTTTCCAGGACGAGTTCCTGATGGCGTTTCACGATGGAGAAGGTCTCCACCATGTTGCCGAAATAATCCGTGTAGGTATGAACATTGGCTCCCGGAGTGGTGACGAGCCGGCGGTTGATCAACTGTTGGCGCTCATCGTTGGCCGGAGTCAGGCGGGCCTCCATGAAAGACTCGGAGGCGGCGCCGGCGTAGCGATAAAGCGTGCGGTGGGTGATGCGGAATCGCATGAGTCGGGCTCAGGATTCCTCGTCGCCGCGGTTGCTATATTGGGAATGCCAACGGCGCAGCGACTCCTCGGAAATATTTTGCAGGGTCTCGGAAATCAAGTGGATGGCTTGAATGACGCGCTGGTTGGAGTTGTCCGAGGCAGCACCTTCGGAATGCGGGGTTTCTCGGGTCATTTGAATCACGGCAAGCTGGTTGTTGATTACGTCCTTTAGCATTTGCTGGGCCTCGGCGAGCGTTTTACGACGCAAGGTGCGCTGGCGGCGGCGGACAATCCAGAAAATGAATCCATGTAAAACGCCCACGCCGGCCGCGGTCAGGGTTAGCAAAGGCCAGTAGCCGGGAGTGCCTGCGCCGAGCAACAACGATACGCCTATGATCACCAGGAGGCCTGCGCATGTCAGAACCAGCTCAAGGTTTTCGATAAGGGTTTTCATGGGAGACGCAGATAAGCAATCTGTGGGCCCGGGCGCTGGCAATGCGAGAAGCGTTTTAGGACCGGTTGACATGGAGCGGCTTGCCGCCGAGCTTGTGCCCCCATGTCAGTATCTGTGAACGCCCCGTTCGACTCCGTCGAAGCTGCCATCCAAGACATTGCGGATGGCCGGCTTGTCATCGTCACGGACGATGAAAATCGCGAAAACGAGGGCGATCTCGTCATGGCGGCATCGAAGGCCACACCCGAGGCCATCAATATGATGATCCGCCATGCACGCGGTCTTATCTGTGTGCCGACCACCGGGGCCCAGCTTCGTCGCCTCGGGATCAACCCGATGGTGCAGGAAAACCGCGAGTCACACAAAACCGCCTTCACCGTCTCGGTCGACGCTGCCGACGGTATTACGACCGGCATCAGTGCATATGACCGTGCACGGACCGTTTCCATTCTTGCCGATCCGGATGCCAAGCCCGAGGCGCTGGTCCAGCCGGGACATGTTTTCCCTTTGCGCGCGCGCGACGGTGGTGTGCTTGAGCGCGCCGGCCACACCGAGGCGGCGGTGGATCTCGCCTCGCTTGCCGGACTTCATCCGAGCGGTGTCATCTGCGAAATCCTCAACGACGACGGCTCGCTCGCCCGACTTCCGGAACTGATCGAATTTAAAAAGAAATTCGGCCTGAAGCTTGTCTCCATCGCCGACCTCATCGAATACCGCCACCGTCGCGACAAGCTTGTGGAGCTGGTCTGCACGCGTCCCTTTGCCAGCGAATACGGTGATTTTACGCTGCACATTTTCCGCAACAAGCTCGACGGCCGCCATCATCTGGCGTTTGCGCTCGGCACGCTTGATTCCGGTCCGACCTTGGTGCGCGTGCACAGCGAAAATCTGCTCGGTGATCTGTTTCGCCAGCGCGGGTTCGACAGCCATGTCACGCTCATCGGCTCGATGGAGACGATTGCCCGCGCCGGTCGCGGAGTCGTGCTTTATATGGAGCATGCGCAGGGCGGTGCGGAGGTGCTCGACCGTCTCGCCGCGCGTCACGGCGCGGGCATGAGTTTTCGTGATTACGGCATCGGCGCCCAGATCTTGGTGGAGTTGGGATTGCGCAAGATACGCCTGCTCTCCAACAGCCCTCGCAAGGTGGTGGGCCTCGACGGTTACGACTTGGAGATCGTCGAGGTCGTGCCCGTCACAGGAAAATGAGTTGCCGAGGGGCGTGCGGCTGCGCACACCCTTTCTTTCCTTCTTTCACATGAGTCTCGACGCTCCCACGTCCCTGTCCGCCAATGGCGCCGCATTTTCTGTCGGCATCGCGGCTTCGCGGTTTAATCAAGGAATGGTGGACGTGCTCCTCGCCCGGGTGATCGCCGGGCTCAAGGCTGCCGGCGTGAAGGCAAACAGGATCACGGTCGTGCGTGTTCCCGGCGCCCACGAGGTGCCTTGGGCGGTGCAGGCCCTCGCCTTGAGCGCCCGTCCGGATGTTTTGATCGCATTGGGTGTTCTGATCGGTGGAGACACCAATCATCACGAGATGGTGGGCGACAGCGTGTCGCATGCCCTCCAGCGCGTTTCGCTCGATCTGCGCCGGCCCGTGATAAACGGCGTGATCGTGGCCAACACCCGCGCCCAGGCCGAGGCGCGCACCCGTGGCAAAATCGACCGCGGAGCCGAGTTTGCAACCGCCGCCATCGAAATGGCCGCCCTCAAAAAGAAACTTTCCAAATGAGCAACAAAGCCCTGTTTGCCCAGCGCCGTGACGGTCGCGTGGCCGCCCTTCAATATCTCTTCGCCTGGAGCATTAATCTGCCCTCGGATCTTTCCGAGGATCTACGCACGTTTTTCGAGACCCAGGAAAAGCCGCGCGATCACTACGTGTTTGGCGAGGAGATCATTCATGGGGTGATTTTAAACATCGCCGAGATCGACGGGCGCATCCGCAGTCTCGCGCACAACTGGGAGTTCGACCGCATCGCCAAGATCGACCTGGCGATCCTGCATGTGGCGATCTACGAGATGATGTATCGCAAGGACATCCCGCCGGTCGTCTCGATCAACGAGGCGATCGATCTCTCGAAACAGTTTTCCAACGCCGATTCCAAGCGCTTCATCAACGGCATCCTTGACCGGCTCAAAGACCAGCTCGGCCGCGATGCCCGGAAGGTCGAGAAGGCGGAGTGATTTTCATTTATCCGCTGCGCTTGGTGAAAGGAGCGGAAAGTTTCCCGATGTTCGGTCTTTTCAAAAAATTCAAAGACGGCCTGGCCAAGACGGTCGCGGCGATCAGCGCCAAGACCAGCGGCCTCTTCGGCGGGCGCGCCATCGATGCGTCTTCGCTGGAGACTCTCGAAGAGGCTCTCTACACGGCGGACTTCGGCGTCGCCACCACCGAGGAGATTCTCACAGAGATCAAGGCCGCCTACAAAAAGGACAAGGATCTGCGCGGCCAGCAGGCCGCCGCCATCGGCACGGCCGTGCTCAAGCGTGTGCTCGCCGACAGCGAACGCGAGCTCACGCCGGCGCCCGCCGGACCGACCGTCATCGTGATGATCGGCGTCAACGGCTCGGGCAAAACCACCACGTCGGCGAAGCTCGGCTGGCTGCTCAAGCAGGATGGCAAATCGGTCATGCTCGCCGCGTGCGACACCTTCCGTGCCGCCGCCGTCGAACAGCTCAAGTCGTGGGCGACACGTCTCGATCTGCCCATCGTCGCCAGCCACACGGGCGCGGACGCCGCCGCCGTGGCGTTCGATGCCTGGCAGGCCGCCAAGGCGCGCGGCTGCGATTACCTGATCGTGGACACGGCCGGCCGTCTGCACACCAAGAGCAATCTCATGGAGGAGCTCGCGAAGATCCGCCGTGTGCTCCAGAAAAACGATCCCACCGCGCCGCATCATTCCTGGCTGGTGGTGGACGGTTCGCTTGGAACCAACTCCATCGAGCAGGCGCGAGTGTTTCACAAGAGCTTTGGCCTTACTGGGCTCGTCGTCACCAAGCTCGACGGCACCAGTCGTGGCGGTGCGATCGTGGGTATCTGGCGCGAGTTGAAGCTGCCGATTTATTTTCTCGGTCTCGGTGAGCAACCGGAAGACCTCCAGCCCTTCAACGTGGACAACTACGCGAAGGCGGTTTTCGGCATCGAAAGCTGACCGTCTTTCTTGGCGGCGAATGCGGACGCTTTGCGGCCGGATACAAAGACCGTTCCGGCCATTTAAAAAAGAAACGCCCGGCCAAGCTTGCGCCTGGTCGGGCTCCATCGTTGCCGCAATGGGGTGATTACGGAGCGATGGGAATCGTGCCGGTGATGGGCGTGTTGTAGAAGAGCATGTCTTCGCCGGTGCCCACCAGTCGCATATACCAGTCGCCCGGCATGCCTTCGTAGGTGATGAAGGCCGGACTTTGGGGAGGAGGCGTGTTGGTGATTTTCATGATTTCGGTGCCTTCATTTACCTCATCAAACATGGCAATGTAGACGGAGTTGATGCCACCGATGGCCGAAGCATCACGAAATTGTTCCCAGAGGAAATTGCCGCTGCGGCGGGGCACGAGGATAGTCGCCGTCGGGGGACCAGCTGGGTTGGTGCCCGGATAAAGCATGGGCAGATAGATAACATGATTGGCGTCGCAGACCGCCTTGTCCGAGGCCCAGTATCCCGTGGTCGGCACGATGTTTCCGGTCGTCGTGTCGGTGTGGTAGTGGCCGACATTCCACGGCGAGTAGGCGGTCATGCGCATGAGCATCGTCTGGAAGTCGGCGCTGGTGGAGCTGGCCTGCCAGTTCCACTGACCTCCGCCGACCAGAGTGGCCTGGTATTTTCCGGGCGTTTGGAAGTAGGTGATGAGCTGGTTGCCGAGCGTTAGGTCGCCGAGGAGGTGGTTGGAGCTGTTGTAGAAAAAGCCCCAGAGCATCACCACGGGGAGGCCGTTGTGGTGGAGATAATTGGCGTCCGACGTGTAGCCTTGATCCACCATGGCCTGCCATTGGGTCGTGATGATATTATAGAGCGTCGAGGTGCTGGCTCCCGAGCAGTCGTATTCCAGGGCCCAAGTGCGACCGGTGGCGGTGGCGGCGGCGCGCACGTTGTCCATGACACGTTTGACGTTGGGATAGTCGGAGCCTCCGGTGCCGCCGGGCAGATGGGATTGGAATTGGGAGAGCCAGACGCCATCGATGCCGGCGCGGGCCATCCATTGGAAGTGGCGTAGCACGGTCCGGGCATTTTGGGCGGAGTAGAGATGCGCCTGGCTGCCATCGGGATAGAGGAAGCCGGGGACGGCGGTTTTTTCGGCCGCCGTGTATTCGCTCATGTCGGGCCAGGCATCGAAGCCTTCGTTGGATGTCGAGGGAGTGCTTCCGTTGAACCAGTGGGACCAGCCGGTGTTGCCGGAGACGTCACCGGGAGTGCGAAACCAGCCCTGATAGCCGGCCATGCCCTTGCCTTCGAGGCTGGTGGCATCGGCATTGGTGTGGGCGATGACTAAGTATGGGGCGGTCGCGGTGCCTTGGTCGGCGGGCTTGAAGGCGAAGGTGTTTTGCTTGCCGTCGAGCTTGGGCATGCCGGCTTCGTGGATCTGGAATTTGAAGGCGAGGGCGGTGTTGCCCGCGTCAACCTGTTGGATGGCGAATTGGGTGATGTCGAAGGACACCCATCCCGTCGGCGTGGACGAAGTGATCACGGAGGAAGCCAGCAAAGTGCCTCCGGAGTAGTCGCCGTTTTGGGCGACGAGTGTGCTGCCACGATTATTATAGCCGTAGAGATCCACGGTGTAGCCGGCCATGTTGGCGTTGCCGGAGAGGTAGGCGTGGAGAACGACGTCGGCCGAACCCTGAATCAGCGTGGCGTTGGTGCTGGAGATGGAAAACGGGATGTAGGAGCGGCTGTTGTTATTATCGATGCCTGATTCTCCGATGTTCAGGACGGACCCAAACGGGGTGCCGAGAGATGTATCGCTGTATAAAATGCGATCTTCATACGCGGAACCACTGTTGTAAACCGGCACGGTCGTATCGGTTTCCGTGGGGGTGATGTCGTGTGTGAGCAGGAGGTAAGGCGCGGTGGCGAGACCCTGATCGGCCGGTTTGAGCGCAAAGGTGTTTTGCTTGCCGTCCAGCTGCGGGAGGCCGCTTTCATGAACCTGAAACTTGAACGCCAAGGCGGTGTTGCCGGCGTTTAATTGCTGGGTGGCAAACGAGGTCACGTCGAGGGCGATCCAGCCGGCCGATGTGGAGGCGGTGATGACTGCCGATGTGATGACGGAGCCTCCGGAATAGTCGCCATTTTGGGCGGCCACCGTGGCTCCACGGTTCGCATAGCCGTAGAGATCGACGGTGTAGCCGGCCATGTTGGCATTGCCGGAGAGATAAACGTAAAGCACGGCGCTGGTGCAGCCGTGGACGTTTTTGACGGAGAAGGAAATGTAGGAGCGGCTGTTGTTATTATCGACGCCGGACTCTCCGATGTTCAGGACGGATCCGAGGGGAGTGCCGAGCGATGTGTCGCTATACAGGATGCGGTCTTCGTAGGAAGTTCCGCTGTTATAAACGGGGAACTTCGACGTGGTGCTGGCATTCGCGCAGACATGAGCTGCGCAGAGTATGCCCAAAATGGGCACACAAACCGACAGGCTGAACTTCATAGTGGGGTAAGGGGTTCATATCGGTTAAACGTTTCTTCTCTCCTGAAGGCAAGCGATGAAATGGCACCTCGGTCAGGGGCGACTGAATTTCATAATGTTTTTAATTAGCTTCTTATGAAATGAGATCCTCGGAAGTCGAAACGCTGGCGCAGGAGCCTGCCGCATGGCTATCAGCTCCGGTTCGGGCGGTAAGCAGATGGTCTTTGGCCGGTTGTTTTAAGAAAGACGTGGGACAGTGCGAACGGGCTGCTGTAGCCCACCAATTCGGCGATCACATCCAATTTGGCGCCGGTGGTCTGGAGGATTTCTATAGCGCGTTGCACGCGAAGATAGGCGACCTGTTGCATCGGTGATCGTCCGGTTTCGCGCACCGAATGGTGGCGGAGCTGTTCGCGACTGAGGCCGGCCAGGTTCGACAGACTGGATACGTCCCACGGGCGGGCCGGTTCCTTGATAACTGCCGCCCATAGTTTCCACAGGCGAACTTTCGAGTGCTCGGGTTGGATGAATTGTTGGCCGTGGGTTTTGACAAGATCAGCCCAGACGTGGAGGGCGGCAGGATTGGGCTGTGAGCGGCCAACGTGCAGATAACCTTCAAGCGCCAGATGGAAAAGTCGGGGATCGGCTTGGATTAGACGGGGTTTGGCCTCGGTATAGCCGTCGAAAAAAGCCGGGGTGGTGTGCAGCCAGCAGAAAACCCATTCCTTCCCACGGATGGCGTGGAAGGATTCTGAGGATCCTGGAGGACTGATGAACACGTCGCCAGCGCGGCATTTTTTCCAGTCTCCGTCATGCCAAAGCATCCCTTCGCCATCGAGTGTGGCGATGAGGTGGCCTTCCGGAAAATGGCGACGCACCACGGAGTAAGGGGCGCGGGCGCGTGTGATGCCGGACGACACAATCCCGCGTTCGTGCAATTCAGGCTGCAGGGCTTTGACCGACTCCTGGGTCTTGTGTCCGATCACCACTGTTTCGTGAAACGAGTCTGAGTAAACGGGCCTTTCGAGCATCCTCTGCATCTTCTTTTATTGTATGCCTGAAATCAATTCCGGCTTTTTGCGTATGTTATCAGGTGTTGCCGGCATGGACTTTTCAGGTGCGAAGCGGTTACCATGAGGACGCTCTAGGTTTCCCCGGTTTTTCGTTTCCCCATCCTCCCATGAGAATCCCCGCCTTGTCCTCTTGTGCCTCGGTCATCTGTGCGTGTGGCGCCTTGCTCGTCTCAAGCGCTTCAATTCGGGCTCAGGACATCAACCCGACGACCGAGTTGGCGTTTCATCGGCAGGCGGTGAGGCGGTTTGTGTTTAGCCAGGAAATCACGCTGGGGAAACTGGCGGCGGGCGAGACGGTGGGGTTTGACGCCATGCATCCGGTGCTGAAGACGGGAAGCCTCCCGCCAGCCGCCTATCGGGATATCGGCAGTGGTTTTGAGATTTCCGGGGCGGCCAAGGGCGTGAGCGATTCCGCTCTTTGGGTGAGCGGTATCAATCCCTACGCCAATTACATCGCGGAGGTCACGGCGTTGCCGGAAGGTGCCGAACTGGCGCTGGAATTGGCGACACTCGACCGGCAGACGGGCGTTTCCGTGGTGCTTACACCGGGCAGCAAAAACTTCGTATCGTTGCGCATTTTCAAGGACGGCAAGTCGGTGCGCGAGCCGGTGCTGTTCACCGGCCCGGCTCCGGTCCCGCCCTACGATGTGCATGTGCAGCTTTACGGAGACAATCTCGCGGTCTTCGCGATCAAGAATGGGGTCACCGCGTATCTCGGCTCGCCTGAGGTGAAGGAAAGCTTCGGCGATGTGATTGATTTTCGCGTGCGCTCGGTGATCGCGAAAACCTCCTTCAACCTGGCGACGAAGGTTCCGGAAGGCGGAAAGATCGTCGTCGGTGGCGCCCGCTCGGTTTTGAGCTCGGGTATCGGGCAGGCGGATATCCGTGCGATCAGCTATGCGGACGGCACTCCTTATTTTGAAAACAATCGCCTGTGGTTTACCTTCAGCTGCCGCGGACTCGGCACGTCGGAGGCGAATCAGGGCATCATGAGCATCGATCCGTCGGTATTTGATCCCCGGTTCGAGGGCGTGCTCGTGTTTGATCGTGGCGACGGGCTTTTGCGCAACGACTACGCCTCGCACGTCTTTTACGACGAGAAGGCCAGGGAGTGGCGTGCGGTGACGGCTTGTTTTTCGAATGACCGTGGTGGCCGCGGTCCTTCCGGACTCGCCTTTGCACACTCGCTGCACGATCCACGCCGTGGATTTTCGGTGATGAGTGAACGCCAGTTGACGCCGGCGCAGTTGCCTCGCCATCACGAAGATCCTTCGCTGCTTTATGATGCCGCGGCCGGAAAGTGGCGCATGCTGACCTGCTGTTTTGAAAAGGAGGGCATTCGCGCGGAGCTTTTCGAATCCGACACATGGGATGGCAACTACCGGCCGATCGCCGGTCCGGTGCCCTACGATTCGACGGGCACGCAGATCGTCAAACTTGGTTCGAAGCGCTATGTGTTTTCCGGCGCCAGCCAGCTGCCCAACGAACGCGGCGGTGGTGTGCTCGCCTACAGTTATCCGGAACTCAACTACCTCGGAGTCGTGAAGTTTGATCTGCCGGCGAGCATGAAGGGCGGTCGTGTATGGCCAAATATTTTCGAGCTGCCGCCCGGCTATCCCGCCCGCTACATGGCGATTCCGATGGACCGCATGAACGTGCCGGGCATCGCCAAGCGCAACTGGTCCTACGGCGCGCTTTATCTTTTCTGGGCGGACACGCCGGACATCAGCACGGAGGCGAAGTAAGCAGGCGGGTCAGGCGGGTATCATTTCAGAACGCAACACGCGCGCCCGGGTGAGCGCGCGTGCGTGGTTGGCGGGATCGATGTTGGCGCCCGTGAGGGCGACGAGTACACGCTTGCCGGCGAGGGTAGGCAGGCGTCCGGCGAGACAGGCGGCGAGTCCGGTAGCGCCGGCGCCTTCGAGGGTGACGCCGTGCGCTTCGTGCGCGGCGAGGAGGGCGAGCGCGAGGTCGTCCTCGGTCACGGTTACGACGTGGTCCGCGAAGGCGTGGGCGTGGGCGAAGGTGTGCACGCCGGTTTGTGCGACGGCGAGGCCGTCGGCGAGGGTCGGTAGTGTGAAGGTGCGCACGGGTCGTCCGGCATTGCGTGCGGCGACGAGGCCGGCCGCATGGACGGGCTCCACGCCGATTACCTGAACGTCGGGTCGCAGGGCTTTGACGACGGTTGCGACTCCGGAAAGCAGCCCCCCACCGCCCACGGGCACGACCACCGCATCTACGTCGGGCTCGGCGAAGAGGGCTTCGAGCGCTAGGGTCCCTTGACCGGCGATGACCGCGAGGTCGTCGAAGGGATGGACGTAGGCGAGTCCATGATGGTTGGCCAAGGCCTGCGCATGCAGAGAGGCTTCGTCGTAGGTGTCGCCGTGAAGAACGACGTGGGCGCCGAGCGTGTGGCAACGGCTGGCTTTTACGCGCGGGGCGTTTCGGGGCATGACGACGGTGACGGGCACGCCGAGTTCGCGTCCGTGGAAAGCGAGGCCGAGGGCGTGATTGCCGGCGGAGGCGGCGACGACCCCGCGGGCGCGTTGCGCGGGCGTGAGCAAGGCGAGGGCGTGGCGGGCGCCGCGTTCCTTGAAGCTTCCGGTGGCCTGGAGGTAGTCGTGCTTCGCGATGATCTGCATGCCCGCCAGTTCGCTAAGGCGCGCGGAGGGCGCGCAGGGCGTGACGCGAACGCCGCCGGCCAGGCGGGTTTGCGCCTGGAGGACGTCGTCGAGGGTGAGCAGTGGTGTGTTCATCGGAGGAAAAGGTGAAGAATTTGGACAACAAAAAACCCCGGGCTTGTGGCCCGGGGCGGAGGAGAATCGCTAAAAGTGTGAGTTATATATTCACGCGACGTGTCCATGCCCGAGCCGGCGGCGGATAATAATCATGCCGATGATCATGGCTTGGGCGTTGTGGAGACGGGACGTCATGTGAATTGGCGGAACCATGCCGAAATGCGGGCGAAAGGCAAGGCCGGCGCCAAAAAAGCTGCTGACCGATTACAAAATAAAGGAGTGAAAATGCCGCCTAAAAGGAACATGGTTTTGGTGTGGCCGAGAGGTCACCTAACTCCGCCAAGTCCATTGGGACAGCCGACGAAGAAAACCGCCTTAGCCGCGGTCAGCGGGCATCAAGCTCGCAACTAAAATGCCGCCGCAGCCTCAGAGCTGACGGCGGCTTTGCTTTCAGGGCGAGGAAGTTGTGAAGCCGATCAGTGCGAAGCGGCGGGCAGACGGACGAGCACGCGCACATTGAAGAGAGTCCAGTCGGAACCGGTGCGTTCGATACGTGCCAGAATGGTGTGCCCCGGTTGGACTGTGCGCAGAACTTCCGGGCTTGCCTGAACAGTGGTGGTTCCCGCTTTCATGACCCCGAGAATGGCGGCGTGCGTCAGTTGCAACGTGCCGTGAGCTGCATCGATGGTGAGGACACGGCCTTCCAGCGGATAGCCGCGCATGTCTTCGGGACGTGGGTCACAGCCGCAGGGATCCGCTTCGGCGAGCTGGGCGGGGCTGGGGAGCGTGATGAGACGGGTGATAAGGGTGGCAGGATCGGAAGTCGTGGTCGCGGGCTGAAGATAAGTTGCGAGCACTTGAGCGGGAGTGGCGTCGCCATCCTTTACGCGGGCGAGGGAGGGTGCCGTAACGTCCGCTTTGACTACATGCCCGATTTGCACGGGAACACTCAAATTGCCGCGAGCGGAGATGCGGCGAAGCAGGATGACCTGGCTGTTCTGGGTGGCTTCGACCCAAGAGACGACCTGGCTGCCATCGTCAAAAAGCACGAGATCAGGGTGGCCGAGCGGGGCGACGTCATCGATGCGATTGGCGACAAGCCACTGGGCGCCGGCGTTGTCGGAGGTGGAGACGTTGACACGCGCGTCAACGGCGGAGGTAAACCATGCACCGCTGACGTGGACACCGCGCACGGCAAGAGAGGGGCCATCGTGAGGAGGGGCTGCGGGTTGCCAGTTGTCATGGATGAGCGGGGACGGCTGTTCCCATTGGCCGTCGTGAAAGCGGGCGGTTAAAATATCGCGCACGCCGTTGCTCGTGAGCCCCCGGTAAGCGAGCAAGGCGCTGCTGTCGGGGAAGGCTGCGATGGACGGGGCGCAGCCAGGGCTCACGGATGGATCAACGATCACAGTCTCGGCATTCGATGCAGTGCTGAGAGCGAGGAGGGCGTTGCCACTCGAGCCGGGCTCGATCCAAGCGGCGAGCAACTGCCCGTCGGGCAAAAATTGGAGAGTGGCGTAGGTCGCGAGGTGTCGCGGTCGGTTGAGGACGGTCGGTTTGCTCCAGTTGGCGCCGCCATCGGCGGAGGTTGAGAACGTGGCGAGTGCGGCGGATGGCTGCCAGAGCGCGGCGATGTGGGTGGCCTCGATGAGAGCGAGTTTCGGCGTCTGGTCGCGGGGAACGTCGTTGGCGAAGGCTTCGCCGATGGTGCGTGCGGGGCTCCATGCATGTGTGGCGGCGTCGAATCGCGAGAAACGAAAAGCGATGTGGTGATTGGCCGCAGGCTCGAGCCAGCTTAGATAAACAGTGCCATCCAGAGCGTTGGCGAGTCGGGGGGCAAACGCACCGGATGCGGCGGGCGAGGGGATGACTTCGTTTTTAACGATAAAAACAGGCGTGTCGTCCTGGGCATGCAGAGCGCGGGCAAGGAGCACGGCCAGCAGGATTAAAAAGCGCGGCGACATGGAGCGCCATGTTGTGGCATAGGACGTCTGTCGTCGCGCATAATTTTAGAGTGGTCAGGAGGGCGCACGGAGGCTTTTTTCCGGCGTGCGTTTTCGTCTCAGCATCGGAGGGCTGCTTTTCGCCTGGCTCTGTGCCAGCGGCGGTCTGCTGGACGTGGCGCAGGTGTTCGCGTGGGCGCGCATGTGCGCGGGCTATGCGCAGATTGTGCCGCTGCGCGAAGCAGTGGTCCGCACATTTGATCCCAACAAGCCGTGCGAGATATGCACAGCCGTCATCAATGCACGTCACGCATCCTCCGAATCACGGCAACCGGCGGCCGTGGCTTCGGTCGAAATCGAAAAAATCCTGCTGATTGCTTGTCACGGTGAACCCGTCGTGGTCGCTCCCGTGTTGGAAAGATGGCCGGTGGCTGAGAATAATTGGGCGCCCGCCCTTGCCTATCCGGTGCCGGTGCCGCCGCCACGAGGCGGAGCGGTTTCGATCATCGGTTGACACTCCCGTTTCGCGGAAGGCGCGGGAGGATTTTTATTTTTTGGAGCGACGCCCGTGATCCGGCGGCGGGGTCGTGCGCTTTCCGTGTGTCATACGCCGTTGTTTTTATGAATTCATTTTTTTCGTCCAGAATGGGTGTCTCTTCATTTCCGAAGTCCTTTGGATTTCGTTTTATCAAGACGGGAGCGGTCGGGCTGGCTTTTGCGGCCGGCGTGTCCGCAGGTTACGGGTGTTCGGTCTGCGGTTGCTCGCTCAGTTCCGACTGGGCTTTGCAGGGTTATCGGGACAAGCCGGGCCTGCAGGTCGATGTGCGTTACGAATACTACGAGCAAAACGATCTGCGCAGCGGCACGCACAGTGTCGACACGGGATCAATCGCGCTGCCGGCGGGCGACGAGATTCAGTTGAGCACGTTGAATCGCAATGTGTGGCTGGGGCTCGATTATGCGTTCAATTCCAAGTGGGGCGTGTCGGCGCAGCTGCCCTACTATGATCGCAGTCACAGCACGATCGCGGCGGGCGACACGGCGGTGTCCACATCGCATGCGGACGGGATCGGCGACCTGCGGTTGCTGGGGCGCTACCAGTTCGCGCACGACATGCGCGGGGGCTGGGGGGTGCAGTTCGGGCTCAAGCTGCCGACGGGCGGATTTCACCAGACGTTCGACGGCGGGCCGCAGGCGGGGGCCGGACTGGATCGAGGATTACAGCTGGGCACGGGCACGACGGACGCGTTGCTGGGGCTCGCCTATTTCGGGCGGCCGACGGTGAATATCGGTTGGTTTGCACAGGCGCTGTTGCAGCGTCCGCTGGACGAGCGGGAGGATTTTCGTCCGTCCACGAGCCTGGGCGTAAACGGGGGTGTGCGTTGGCTGAATACGAGCCGGTTTACGCCGGAGTTGCAGGTCAACGTGCGCTTCGACGGACGCGAGGGAGGCGTGCAGGGCGACTATGACAACAGCGGCGACACTCTTGTGAACCTGAACCCGGGCGTGACGGTCGATCTCTCGAATGATCTCGACGCATTCGTCTTCGTGCAGGTGCCCGTTTACCAGAAGGTGAAGGGACTCCAGCTGGAGCCGGAGTGGCTGCTGTCGCTCGGCGTGCGTTACAAGTTGTGACCGGGTGGCCGGTGCCGCAGCGCCCGTCCCCGCCGTATATGCCAGACGAGCACGACGGGAAAAACCAGCCCGAGCCAGAGATGGCTCAGGCTGGTGACGTGGCGCAAGGTCTCGCCTCCGACGTAGTAGAGTCCGTAGCCGGTGACGGTGAGCGCGAGGCAGAGTGTGATCATGTTGCCGCCGGTGAAGCGGTTTTTTCGAGCCCTCCAGGCGGCGCGCACGTGGTTGGGGAGGAGTGAACCGAGGGCGATGAGCGCGATCATTGCAGCCGCTCCATGCAGGCGGAGGAGCCAGGGTTGCGAGGGGTTTTCCTGCGGGCCGAAACCGGCGTCCACGCGAAGCCAAGTGTCAAGCACCCACCAGAAGACGCCGGTGAGGAACAGCACGGCAAAGCTGCCGTGAAGCCAGAGCCGCTGACGAAAACTGATGCGAAGACGATTACGCGACATGACGGAATGAAGCGGCATCGAGCCAAACGGTGCGCCCTTGCGTGTCGAGGATGACTGCGCGTGCGCGGTGACGGGCAAGCAGGCGTGGCGCGGCGGCGGGATCGACGGCGACGACCTTGGTGAGGACGTCGGCGAGCAGGGCGGTGGGTGCGAGCACGGTGATGCTTATGCCGCGTGCGCAGATGGTGTCGTCCCGCGGATCAATGAGCGCGTTGACGTAGGTGGGGGCGGAGGTGGCAAGCGCTCCCTCATGAAGTTCGCCAAGGGGGAAAAACGCGCCGGGGCGGGACGGATGGCGCACGTGGACGGGTGCGGATTGGATGCCGAAAACCCGGAGGTCGCCACCGGCGTTGACCAGACCGCATGACACACCGGCGCGCCGCAGGGTGGAGACGGCGCGATCTACCGCGTAGCCTTTGGCGATGCCGCCGAGATCAAGCGTGAGCGGAGCAAGAAAGCGCACGCGGCGACCGGGGAGAAGCCGGATGGCGTGCCAGTCGGCGCGGGAGACGGTCGGTTGGCCCAGCAACAGTCCGTGGCGTTGGAGGACCGGAGCGATGGAGGGGTCGAAGCAGCCTGCGCTGGCGCGGGCCATGATGATGGCTTGGCGGAGCACGGTCCACGTGGCGGCATCGACGCGCACGGCACGGCGCACGGCCAGACGGTTGAGGCGGGATAGATCGCTCGTGGGTTCATGAAAACTCATGAGCGCCTGCACGCGGACGATGGCGGCAAAGGCTTTTTCGACGGCGCGTTCGAGGCGGGAAGCGGGCAGGCCGGAGGCCCGGATCTCGACGAAGGTGCCGAGAAGCGGGCGGGCGCGGCGGAGCACGGGCTCAGGAATGGGCGAAGGCGGTTTCATGGATCGCGAGGATGCGTTTAACGCCTTCCATCACGTGGCGACTGGAAAGAGTGGCGCCGGAAATGTTTTTGATATCTTTGTCGAGTTTGAGTGGGGAGAGGGCGGTCTTGCCGGCGAACTGTGCGCGCCACTGCGGGTTCCGGACCTGCTGGCCGTAGCTTTCCTTGTAGACGAGAATCTCGACGCCGCAGACGGCGCCCTTGGCGTCGAGACCGACGGCGTAGGTTATGAACTCGTGCTTCCCCAGGACTTCATCGACGAAAAACCAGCCGCCGGTGTCGGTGCGCCAGGCATGGATGTCGGGTGAACGCAGGCGCACGCCGCTTTTCTCGGAGACGATTTTTACCTGTGCGGGTGTGAGGCGAACGGCGGCGTCGGTAAAGGCGGCACCGGGGAAGATTGCCTGCTGCGCCTGGGAAACCGTGAGATATTCGGTGGCGAAGCCCGAGGTGCTGCCGATTATGGCGACGGTGCTGCCGGCGATGAAGGGCGTGAAGCGCATGGCGCGATGATCAGAAGTCGTAGCCGATCTTCAGTCGGACTTGAAGGGATTCGTAGTTGTCGAGATTGCGGGCGCCCTTGTTCTCCGGCCAGCCGGTCAGCTGGGGCAGGACGGTGAGGGTGGCCCACCAGTTGGCGGTGGCATAGTGAATGTTGGGGCCGGCGAAGATCGCGTATTCGCCCATCTCATCGAGGTGCATTTTTTCGAAGGCGGAGGTGGCGAGGGCTTCCAGTCCGGCAAACCAGCCGGGGGCGAAACGGTAGCTCAGGCCTGTGCTGATCTGGAGTTCCAATTCGCTTTCCCAAGCGTCGGCGACCAGATCGTGCTCACGCTCAAACTCACTGCCGATGTTGGTCGCCCAGACGAGCGTGTCATCGAGATAGTTTTTTTGGAGAATGAGTTTTGGTTCCAGGAAGTAGATGTCGGTGCGGTCGCCGCTGGAGGCCGAATAACGTTTGTAGCCGGGTTCCAGATAAACGGAGACGCCCCAGCCGCCGCGATCGACGCTTTGGAGGTTGTATTTGAGGGAGCCCTGGAGGCCGTTGAAGTTGGTGCGGTTGCGATCGGTGAAGCCGGTGACGCCGCTGATGTCGTGGCTTATGCCGTTCAGGTAGAGGGAGCCCTGGAGGCGGTCGGTGAAGCCGTGCTCTATCTCAGTTTGAAGATCGAGGGCGGAGTAGGAGCCGTCGGCCTTGCCCGTGCGGGAGGTGATCCACTGGTAGATCTCGGAGCGGCCTTTGGGCAAGGTGTCGGAGCCGTAGGTGTAGCCGAAGTAGTTTTCGTCGGCGCGGACGGCGGAGGCCGTGCAGAAAACAGCCAGTGCGCCGAGGAGGAGAGCGTGGGCGGAGATTTTCACAAAGAAGAGAGAAGAGGGGGGAGGTTAGAAGTTCAAACCGACTTTCAGGCGGAGTTCGCTGCGGGTCTCCTCGGCGTAGGTGTAGCCGGGGATCGGTTCGTCCACGCCGTGTCCGTAAACTTGATACGACCAGGTGAGGGTGGCCCACCAACGCTCCGCACCGTAGTGAAGGGAGGGACCGGCGAAGACGGCCCAGTGTTCGAAGTTGGAGGGAAACTGGAAGTCGGGATACTCCGCCCGTGTGTGCGTCTCGACGCCGGCGAACCAGCCGGGGGCGAATCGATAGGAGATGCCGGCTCCTCCCTGAAGGGCGAGTTCGTGGTCGTATTGCTCGGCGGGCTTCTTGCCCCAGGCGAGTTCAAAGCCTCCGTTGGCGGCGAAGACGAGAGTGTCGCCGAGAGCGTTTTTTTGGTAGATCAGCGTCGGGGCGATGAAGAGGGAGTGTTCGATAAGGCCGCCGACATCGTCGTAACGGCGCAGACCAATCTCGGGACTGAAGGCGAGGCCGTAGCCGTCTTTATAGGGACTTTTGATGCGGTATTTGGCGCCGAGGTTGACGCCGCCGAAGACGTAGTCGTTGCGGTTGTCCTGGCCGGGGACGCCGTTCATGTCGAAGTGGTGCTGAATCAGAGACGCCGACAGCTGAAGTTGGTCGGTGACTCCGTATTCGACTTCAGACTCAAAATCCCAGCCGCGATACCGGCCGCCGTCCTTGCCGGTGCGCAGGGTCGTGAATTGCTCCAAGTCGTAATGTCCTGCGGGCAGGGTCTCGGCGCCGCTGACGTAGCCGAAGAGATTCTCGTCGGCCATGGCCTCGGACGAAGCGAGCGCGCTCAAAACAAGTGCGCTCAAGAGACCGCGCGTCTGACGAAGACGAAGAAAGGATGTGATGGTGATGGTCGACATGTAAGGGATGGCTTAATTTCGATCATGAGACTCCTTCTCAAATTGAGATCGTCAATATTGTTTTTAGGACTCAATCTCAATAAATATAAAACAACTTCGTATTGTGTGACTTGCGCCATTAAAGAAATTTCATTGGATCTTTTTAAGCCATGGGCCCGTTGATGAATCAGAAGGAAAAACCGTTGGTAACCGTTCTTTGCGGTTTCTTGGGGGCAGGTAAAACCACCTTGCTTAAGCACTTGCTGGCACAGGCGGATGGACGGGAATGGGCGGCGGTCGTCAACGATGTGGCGGCGCTTAACATCGATGGTGCGGTCGTGCGTGCGGGTTTTGAAAACACCAGCGATGTCGTCGAGCTGGGGAACGGCTGTGTGTGTTGCTCCAGCAAGGACGAGCTGGCCGAAACGGTGGCGGAGCTTTCGTCCACGGGACGCTACGAACATATCATCATCGAGACGACGGGCGTGGCCGAGCCGCGTGGAATCGCCAATTTGTTTATGCGAAAGAATCCCTTCGGGCGCACGCTCGGGGACTTTGCGATGCTGTCGGCGTTGGTGAGCGTGATCGATGTCATCTCGTTTTCAAAGGAAGCCGAGAAGGCGGAGCGGCTGAATGCAAAATCGACTGCGGCGGAAAGGTCGGTGGCGGTGGCGGGTGTGCGACCGGTGTTTGAACTGATGCTGGAACAGGTGGAGTGCGCGGATGTGTTGGTGCTCAACCAATGCGACCGCGCGGACGAAGGGACTGTCGCCAAGGTGGAGGCGCTGGTGTGCGGATTGAACGGCCGTGCCGAAATCGTGCGGACGGAGCACGGGCAGCTGTCGAGTGAGTTCCTGCTTGGGCGAGTGAGATTCGACGCGTCGGCGACGTTGGGAGCGGCGCGATGGGTGAGGGCGCTCAATGCGGCGGCTCCGGGATCACTGGTCATGCGCGCGGCGGCTGCGACTGATCGCCCCGCGCACGAGGTGAAATACGGGATCACGTCGTTTGTTTATCAGGCGCGGCGTCCGTTTGCAAAAGACGCATTGCGGGCGTTGGTCGAGCGGGGACTGCCGGGGTTGCTGAGGGCCAAGGGGTTTTATTGGACGAAGGAGCAGCCGGACGAGATGGCGTTTTTATCGGTGGCCGGTGGTGTCGTGCGTCATGAGGTGTTGAATCCGTGGTGGGCGGCCATGGTGGAAAGCGGGCGGGCGCGGCTCGAAGACCGGCCCGAGTCGATCCGTGCGCTTTGGACGGAGCCTCACGGAGATCGCCGGCAGGAATTGGTTTTTATCGGCGCGGGACTGGACGAGGCGGCGATGCGAGCGGCGTTGGACGCGTGTTTGATTTGAGCGTCCGCGGGGATTTTTTTCGCGATGAGGGGAATAAGGGTTGAAACCGGCCGGCTCCGTCCGCGTTCTGGGCGACGTGTTGTTCGGATCCAAGATTTTGTTTCGAACCGCCGGATTTATTTTGGTGGTGCTGCTGGGCGCGCGGATGGCGCAGGCGGAAGTTTCGTCGGCTTCCCAGGTGCTTGTGTATGCCAACGGCGATCGTCTGCAGGGCCGGTTGATCGCGAAGGATGGCAACACGTTGATTTTTCAGTCGGTGCGGTTCGGTGAACTGCGCGTGCCGGCGGACAAGGCGCGGATCGTTGCGGAGACGCCGGCGGTGAAACACACTCCGGTCGCCAAGCCGGCCCATGATGAGCGGAAACTGGCCGAGGCGCCTGATTTCCCGGCAAGCATGGCGAAGTTTCTACGGGATTTTTTTGGTCCGTGGAGCGGCCGGTTTGCGGTTTCCTCCCAGGTCAATCACGACACGCAGAAGCACAGCGATTTGTTGCTCGCGGCGAAGCTCGGGCGCAAGTGGACGAAGGACGAGGTTTCCCTCGCGAGCCAATACGATTACAGCAAAACCGAGGGGACGGTCAGCGCGGATATTCTCAAGGGGAACGGGATGTGGCGGCACACGTTGCCGAAGCGGATGTTTACCGTCTACCGGCCGGCCTATGAATGGAATCGCGCCTACAAAATCAACGGAGTGAACAGCGACTATGTGCTCCTCCAGCAGGAGATCGGCGGCGGGGCGACCGTCGTGAAAACGAAGAACTGGCAGGTGCGCACAGGCTTGTCGGAAAACCTGTTCGACAACTGGGAAGACGACGGGGGTGTGCATAATGGCACGCATGCGGAGTCGATTTTTTCCGAGGCGGACTTGCAGTTCCCGTGGCGCATCTCCCTGGCGGAGCGGGCGGTTTATTATTACGCGTTCGATTCGGGCAACGATGGGTGGGAGCACCAGCTGGAGATCACAAAGAAACTCACCGATACGCTGAGCCTGGGGCTGAAGCACGAGGTGCGTTACAACGATCCGGATGTGCGTTCGCAGGATTATTCGCTGCTGCGGCTGCTGCTCGGATTTGATTTTTAAGGTGCGCGTGCAGCCGTGTGCGCCGGCGGTGTGGCGAGCGTTTGCCGAAGCATGAGCTTGGTCACGGCAATGCGTGGTCGCGTGAACTTCCAAAGGCGGGTGCCGGCTTCGTCGAAGACCGTCACGGCCGTTTCGACCAGCGGGCAACCGGCGTCGGCGCAGGGGATTTCGCTTACGGTGATGACTGCGTCTTCGTGGAGGCGGAGAACGTCGCGCGTCCAACGTTTGATCGCGGCGGTGTGCGCGGGATCGAGCGTGGAGTCAGTGAGGCCGTCTGGGTCAGGGATGAAGCGATGCATGACACGGCATTACCCTTCGCATTTGAGCACGTAGACGACGCCTTTTTCGCTGCCGACGGCGAGGAATCCATCATCGGGAGACCAAGCAAGTTTTGTCGCGGGAACGGGCATTTTGACGGTGGCGCGGAGGGGCTTGGGGCGTTCGAGGCTCCAGATTTGGACCACGCCGCCGGCGCTCGCGGTGGCGAGGAGGCCGTGCGCGTTTTGGAAGGCGACGGCGCAGACCTTGGCGTCGTGCGGGAGCATGGTGGGTTCACGGCCTTCGGGGCCGCCGCCGGTGCAGTCCCACAGGCAGGCTTCCTTGCCGCCGCCGGTCGCGAGCCAGTGGGAATCGCGGTCGAATGAGAGTTCCTTCACCTTGCCCTCGTAGCCGCTCATGTGGAACTCGTCATTCTTTTCGGGGAGCCAGAGGTGGACGCTCGGGTCTTGATTGCCGGAGACTAGCCAGCGGTTGTCGGGCGACCAGACGAGGGCGTGGATGCCGTTGGCGTAGGCAAATTCTTTTTGGGCGATGAAGTCGTCGGCATCCCACAGGCAAACGCCGCCGAAGTAGGCGGAGGCGAGGCAGCCGCCGGCGGGTTGCCACGCGATGGCGCTGATGGTTTTCGGCGCGAGGGGGAAAGCGTGGAGCGCGGAGCCGTCGGTGCGGAAAAACGCGAGCTGACGACCGGCGGCTGCGGCGAGCTTGGAGCCGTCGGGCGACCACGCAAGGTGTTCGATCCAGGCACCGCCGACTTCGGCGGAAGAGGTGTGCTGGGCGGTGGCGGCGTCCCAGAGTTTTACCTTCGAGTCCTGGCCGCCGGTGGCTAGGAGTGGCTGCGAAGGATGCCAGGCGAGGCAGTTGGCGCCGTCGTCGTGGCCGGGCAGGTCGGTGCGCGCACCGTCGGCGGAAGCAAAGAGTGAGACGGGGCCGGAGGACGAGGCGGCGGCGAGGCGGGTGCCGTCTGACGACCAGCCAAGGTCGATCACGTAGTCGTCGAGCTGCGCGGCCCAATGCTTGGTGAGTTGCATGAAGTCGCCAAGTGAGCGCGGGTTGACGTTACGCGCAAGGCGGGAGTCGCCCGACGTAACCGGGTGGAGGGTCCGGTGCGGGTGGGGAGACCGAGAGAGTATGAGGGTCTATCTCATGAGTCGCGGTAGGCCCGAAGGCTTGCATCCGATGGGTGGGCATGCCGTAACAGGGGCGATCTTCCGTCCCTAGTTTCCCTTAATGCCGACCTGTTCGATACGATTAGTCTGCGACCTGCGTCTGACGTGCTTTTTTATCTGCGGTGCATTGGGGGTTTCCGGTCTGAGGCTTCGGGCCCAGGAGCCCATCCAGCTCGCTCCGGTGGAAGTCATTGCATCGCGACTGGCCGAGGCTGTCATGAGCCAGCCGGCGGCCGTCACGGCTTACTCGGGGGATTTTCTCACGGACAACGGAATCTCCGGTTATGGGGATCTGGCGCCGCTGGTTCCCGGGCTTTTTGTTTCCACGCAGGCAGTCGATTCGGCGGGGCTTAATCTGCGCGGACTCACCACCGATACCAGTGACCCCAACGTCCAGCCGCGCGTGAGTGTCTTTCAGGACGGCGTTTCGATTTCCAATATTCACGGGGCCAACGTCGCTCTGTTCGACATGGACAACGTCCAGGTTTTCAAGGGACCGCAACCCACCGTGTTCGGTCGCGGGGTGGAGGGCGGTGCGCTTTCGCTGACGAGCAACCCGGCGCGCAATGAAACTTCCGGCGCGCTTACCGCAGGCGGAGGAGACTATGGGCAGCGTGCCGCCGAGGGCTACATCAACACGCCGGTCATCACCGACAAGCTCTTCGCCCGTGTTGCCTTCTCCTTTGATCAAAGTGACGGCTTTATCAAAAACCTCGCCGACGGCTCCACGCTCCAAGGCGTGGATACCGCGGCCCTGCGCACCAGTCTGCGCTGGCAGCCGGACACCACGACGACCGCCGATCTCATCTTCAGTTATCAACACGACACCCCGCCGGGCATCGATTTTAAGAGCGCGATCATCGCACCGTCGGGCGGTGACACCAATCCTTACACGGCCGCAAATCTCACCCGCGGTTCCGCTCTTGGCATCGACCGCACGATCGTCGGTCTCACCGGCATCGTCAGGCATGAACTCAATGATGCGTGGACGCTTGTTTCCACCAGCGCGTGGCGCCAGGTGGACAGTCGTGACGAGTTCGATGCCGACGGCTCCGCGCTCTACCTGCTGGAGCCCGGCGAAGCTTTCCACGAACATCAGCTGAGTCAGGAAGTGCGCTTCTCCTATGACCGCGGCGACCGGCTCACCGCCATGATCGGAGGCGGCGTTTCCGGAGAAAAGGACGCCCAGAACGTGACCCTGCGCACGGACGAGGGGGTGTTGTGGAATTTTCTCACCGGGTTTCCGGCCGGCACGTTGCCCGGAGCGATCAGCCGCTACTCCGAGCACTATACGAAGGATGCCTCGACGACCTCCTTCGATCTCTTCGGTCGCTCCGACTACAAGCTCACGCCCAAGCTCACCCTCGGCGCCGGTCTGCGTGTGACACAGGAGCACATCACTTCCGGTTACCAATCGTTCAATGATATGACAGGACACCTCCCTCCGGGCATCTTGCCGGGCACCGGCGGCGGGAACGATTTTTTCAAGCCGACCGCGGGCCGGCTCGAAACCGACACCGATGCCACCTCTTGGTCGGGCAAGGTGGACGCCCGCTACGCTTTTACGCCGAACTTCACCACCTATGCGGCCGTATCGCGCGGCCGTCATGCACCGGTCCTCGGTTTTGATCAGATGACGCTGCAACCCTTCGAGCTGCACGAGGAAACCCTCTGGAATTACGAGGCCGGCATCAAAGGCTCCACGCCCGGTCAACGCCTGCGCTACGAACTGTCGGTTTTCCAGTATTACTTCGATCATTTCCAGACGTTGCGCACGGTGCCTGCAGGCACCCAATCCGTTGACGGTGGCCGTGCCAGCGGACAGGGATTCGAAGGAACCGTGCAAGGCGCGGTCACCCGGGAGCTCACGCTGTTCGGGTCCTACGGATTCACGGACGCCAGATTTGCGGCGCTGGATGATTCAGGCCAGCCGCAGGCTTATGCGGGCAACACCTTCCGTCTCGCTGCGCGCCACACGCTCTCGTTTGGCGGCACACTTACGCTGCCGGCCACGGATCACGGCGCGATCTTCATCACGCCGGTGATGACCTACCAGTCGGCCCACTACTTCGAGGACAACAATGCGCAAAACGGAGGTGTGCTGCGGCAGGGCGGCTTTACACTCGTCAATCTCCGCATCGGTTATCGTCCGCGAAGCAATCGCTGGGAGTTCGCTGGCTTCGTGAACAATCTTTTCAACAAGCATTATCTGATCGACGCGGGCAATATCGGCGGCGGTTTTGGTGATCCGACGAATGTGCCCGGCGCGCCGCGCATGGTCGGCGCGAAGGCCACCGTGCGGTTCTGAGTCGGTGTTTGCCAGGTGTTATGCGAGGCAGGCTTTGAAGCCTTCGTTCAACGCGGCGCGGTCGAGGTTCTTGCCGATGAAGACAAGGGTGTTGGTGCGCGGGGCGCTGCCCCAAGGCTTGTCGAACTTGGCGTCGAAGAGCATGTGCACGCCCTGGAAAACCAAGCGGTTGGGCGAGCCTTTCACGGAGAGCACGCCTTTCATGCGAAAGATGTCGCCGCCTTTGGTTTTGAGGAGTTCGCCGATCCAGGCGTTGAGGCGTTTGCCATCGAGATCGCCGGGCGTGCTGATGCCGACGCTGGAAACGTCGTCGTCATGCGAGTGGCTGTGAGCGTAGTCTTCCTGCCATGACGGGCGGAAGTTATCGTCGGAGCCGGCGGGATAAATGTGGAGGGGTTCTTCACCGCAGCCTTCGAAGACGAGGTAGAGGCCGGGTTCTTTGATTTCGAGCGGGTAGTGGCCGTGGCCGTCTTCGAGGAGGAGGCGGTGGAGGGTGCCGCCGGGGATGAAGGTGTCGCCGGACTTGAGGCGGGTTTCCCAGTCGGCGAAGACGTGCACGGCGGCCTCGCGGGCGGCGGCGATGTCTTTTTCGTCGAGGGATTTCACGCGCATGATCACGACGTCGAGTTCGTTCTCGTTGCCGTTGTGGTGATGATGGTGGTGATCGCCGTGCGCGTGGTCGTGGCCCTCGTGCGAGTGGCCATGATCATGGCCTTCGTGGTCGCAGTGGCCGATGGCGAGGTTGAGGGTGCCGGCGGGGAGGTCGTAGGCGCCGGCCCATTCGAAGGGGTAGTCGGGCTTGAGGAACTCGGGATCGAGCTCGGTGGCGCGGGAGAGATTGAAGCCGCCGACGTCGAGGACGTGCTTGAGATCGATGGCGGAGTTCTGCGTGCGGTGGATTTTGGCGGCGCCGTTCATCTTGTGGATGCGGGCTTCGAGCGCGTCGAGTTCGGCGGGGGTGACGAGGTCGGTCTTGTTGAGGATGAGGACGTCGGCGAAACCGATCTGTTTTTTAACCTCGGGTGAATCGTCGATGTGAAGAAGGACGTGCTTGGCGTCGACGAGGGTGACGATGCTGTCGAGGCGGAAGCGGGTGCGCATCTCGTCGTCGGTGAAAAAGGTCTGGGCAACGGGGCCGGGATCGGCGAGGCCCGTGGTCTCGATGAGGATGCCGTCGAGCCTGTCCTTGCGCTTCATGAGGCGGCCGAGGATGCGGATGAGGTCGCCGCGCACGGTGCAGCAGATGCAGCCGTTGTTCATCTCGAAGAGTTCCTCGTCGGAGGAGATGACGAGCTGGTTGTCCACGCCGACCTCGCCGAATTCGTTTTCGATGACGGCGAGTTTCTTGCCGTGCTGCTCGGTGAGGATGCGGTTGAGCAGGGTGGTTTTGCCGGAGCCGAGGAAGCCGGTGAGGACGGTGACGGGAATGGGGGTGTCGGTGGACATGGCGAAAAATGGGAGCTGGGTGGCGATATGCCGGAAGGCAAACGAACTCCACGGTAGCAAAAGCGTCAAGGGGCTCGGTGCATTGGCGCCGGCTGGAAATGAAAAAACGCGCCCCCGGTGAAAGAGGCGCGTGTGGAGGTGATTGAGTTCAGGCTTTGTTGGCTGTGGCGGTCGCATGGTGTTGGCGAAGGGCGCGAGCGCATTGCACCATGTTGACGAGAGCAGGTTTCACTTCGGCCCAGCCGCGCGTCTTCAGACCACAGTCGGGATTGATCCACAGGTTTTCAATCGGGAGCACCTGAGAGGCTTTGGTGATAAGCACTTCCATTTCTCCTTTGCCCGGCACGCGGGGGGAATGGATGTCGTAAACACCAGGGCCGATCTCGGCGGGATACTTAAAGTCCACGAAGGCTTCGAGGAGTTCCATGTTGGAGCGCGAAGTCTCAATGGTGATCACGTCGGCATCGAGCCGGGCGATATCACCGATGATATCGTTGAACTCAGAGTAGCACATGTGCGTATGGATTTGCGTGTCGTCACGCACGCCGGCGGCACAGAGGCGAAACGCATCCACGGCCCAACCGAGGTAATGTTTCCAATCTTCGCGTCGGAGCGGAAGGCCTTCGCGGATGGCGGGCTCATCGATCTGTATGGCCGCGATGCCGACGCGTTCCAGATCGAGAACTTCATCACGAAGGGCGAGCGCGATTTGAAAGGCGGTTTCGCTGCGCGGCTGGTCGTCGCGCACGAAGCTCCACTGAAGCATGGTAACGGGGCCAGTGAGCATGCCCTTCATGGGGAGCTTGGTAAGCGACTGTGCGTAAGAGATCCATCGGACGGTCATCGGCGCGGGGCGGGCGACGTCGCCGTAGATCACCGGTGGTTTTACGCAGCGGGAACCATAGCTCTGCACCCAGCCGTTTTCGGTGAAGGCGTAGCCGTCGATTTGTTCGCCGAAATACTCGACCATGTCGTTACGCTCAAACTCGCCGTGAACGAGCATGTCGAGACCGGCCTCTTCCTGGAAGCGCACGCAGGCGAGGGTTTCTCGTTTGAGGAATATTTCGTAGTCGGCAAGACTTAGCTCGCCTTTTTTCCAGCGGGCGCGGGCGGCGCGGACTTCGGCGGTTTGCGGAAAAGAACCGATAGTGGTGGAGGGAAGCAGCGGGAGTTTCAGGCGTGCTCGTTGGCTTGGCTGGCGTTCGTGAAACCCAGAGCTGCGTTGCAGGTCGCGCGTGGTGACGCTGGCAGCACAGGCTTTCACTTCCGGACGGTGGATGCGCGGGCTGGCTCGGCGCGAAGCGGCGGCGGCTTTATTGGAGGTGAGCGCCTCGGTGTTGACGGAGTTGGTCAAGAGGTCACGCAGAATGACGACTTCGGCCAGTTTTTCCTCGGCGAATGCGAGCCAGCTTTTGAGCTCCGCGTCGAGTTTTGTCTCATGGCGAAGCGTGACGGGCACATGTTGCAGAGAGCAGGAAGGCGCGACCATCAGACGGTCGCGGCCCAGCAGGGCAGCGGCTTTTTCGAGCAGTGGGAGTGCAGCCTGAAAATCAGTGCGCCAGATGTTGCGTGCATCGACGAGGCCGAGGGAGAGACGCTTGTTTGCGGGAAACTCGCGAAGCACGGTGTCGAGCTCGCGTGGTGCGCGTGTTACGTCGATGTGAAAGGCGTGCACGGGCAGGGCGAGGAATGTGCGCAGATTGTCACGCAATCCGCCGTAATAGGAGGCGACGATGATTTTAACCAAGGGGGCGGCTTCGGTCAGCGCAGCGTAGGTCTTGGCTAGAGCCGCGTGTTGCAAGGCATCGAGGTCGAGTGCGCAGACTGGCTCGTCGAACTGGATCCATTCGGCTCCGAGAGCGGCGAGTTTTTTGACGATCTCGACGTAAACGGGGAGCAGACGGTCGAGCAGGTTGAGGCGGTTGAAGGCGGCTTGATGGGCGCCGTGGACTTTGCCGAGGGACAGGTAGGTGACGGGGCCGATGAGGATGGGCTTTGTCTTGATGCCGAGAGCGAGCGCTTCGGAGAACTCGTTAAAGATCTTCGTAGATGAGAGGGTGAAATGGGTGTCGGCCGAAAACTCGGGGACGATGTAATGATAGTTGGTGTCAAACCACTTGGTCATCTCGCAGGCGTGCGTGGGCTTGGCGTGCGATCCGCAGGTGCAATCTTCCGAATGCGAATGCGGGGGCATGCCGGAGCGGACGCCACGCGCGAGGGCGAAGCGGGTGTCTAGGTCGACGTCGCCGCCGCGCCAGTCAAAGCGGGGTGGAATGTTGCCCACGAGGCAGGTGAGATCGAGCATCTGGTCGTAGAAGCTGAAATCGTTGGACGGAATGAGATCGATGCCGGCCTGCTGCTGCACGAGCCAGTGTTTGCGGCGGAGTTCACGAGCGGTGGTTTCGAGTTCGGTGCGCGTGAGTTTTCCTGACCAGTAGGCTTCGGTGGCTTTCTTGAGCTCGCGCTTTTCGCCGATGCGAGGATAGCCGAGCGTGTGGGTGAGGACGCGCGGAGGCGTCCCGGTGGATGTATTCATTTTTGCGATGACATTTTTGGGTTTGAGCGCGCAGCCGGGTATTCGGACTCCGAGTTTGCGACGGGACGAACCCGTGACCTTGCCCTTCGCCTTGGCCGTGCGCGCTGGGCGCGCGGCTGTGCTTTGCTCGTCCGACGCTCGTTAGCGTCGGCGGATGGTGGGCTTGTGACTCGATACCGCAGCGCGACTGTCGCCGGATCTCACGGCATTCCCCGACCGCTGCACACTCACGTCTCCAGGGAGGAGGCGATTTCAAACAACGAGGACGGTAACAAGGATGAAGAATCCACCTTGGTCAATAAAACATATCAATAAATGTGTATATGTTGATATGTTTTAAATTAAAACATGAGTGCATGAAAAAGCCGCTCTTGGCGGAGCGGCTCGGGAAGCAACCGTGTGGGTAAGCTCAACGCACGGTGCGCAGCTGGACGCTGTTGACGAGACGGTCGGCGGCCAGGATGTCGGTGGCAATGATGAGCTTGTCGTCGACCTGGATCCGGCCCTCTTTTTGCAGCAAGAAAATGGCGCTGCTGATCGTATGGTCGGGGTCGGAGTCGAGCGGGAGCAGGTAAGGCTCCACGCCGCGCAGGATACGGAGTTGGCGAAGGACCTCGATCGAGTTGGTCATCGCATAGATCGGGGCGAGGGCGGGGCGAAGCGCGGCGAGACCGCCGGCCATGGTGCCGTGGCGCGTGAATGTGACCAGGATGGAGTCGGGAATCTGGTGGGCGAGGAGGACGGCGGAGTGGAGGAGCTTGATGCGATCACCAGTGAGGTATTCGGGTTCGGCGAACTCGAACGGTCCCTCCTGTTCGATGCGGCGGGCGATCTTGTCGAGAACCTGCACGCATTCGAGGGGGTATTTGCCGACGGTGGTTTCACCGGAGAGCATCACACAGTCGGCCTTTTCGTAGACGGCGTTGGCGACGTCGGTGATTTCGGCGCGGGTGGGGACGGGGGAGCTGATCATCGACTCAAGGGTATGGGTGGCGATGATGACGGGCTTGCCGTAGTCGAGGCAGGACTTGACGGCGCGACGCTGGATGACGGGCAGTTCTTCGAGCGGGCACTCGATGCCGAGGTCGCCTCGGGCGACCATGAGGGAGTCGGTGGCCTTGATGATTTCCTCGAGGTTGGCGATGGCGGTCTGGTCCTCGATCTTGGCAATGATCTTGGCCTGGGATTTGTTGTCGGAAAGGAATTCGCGGAGCTGCACGATGTCCTTGGCCTCGCGGACGAAGGAGAGCGCGACGAAGTCGATGCCTTCCTCGATGCCGACGAGAGTGTCGAGGCGGTCCTTCTCGGTGAAGGAGGGGAGGTTGACCTTCACGCCGGGAAGGTTGATGTGACGGCGGGAAGTGAGGGCGCCGGGAGTGAGGACCTTGCAACGGATATGGTTGTTGTCCTTCCCGAGGACTTCGAAACGCATGAGACCGCTGTCAACAAGCACGATGTCACCGATGTTGATGTCGTTTACGAGATCCTGGTAGTTGACGTTGACCGAGCGGATTTCCTCGCCGTTCTCGCGATCGCCACCGGGCTTGACGGTGAAGTCAAAAGTCTCGCCCGCCTTAAGTTCGATGGGGCTGTCCACGTCGCCCGTGCGAATCTCGGGTCCTTTGATGTCCATCATGATGGCGATCTCACGGCCGACCTTCTTGGACACGGCGCGGATGCGGCGGATGACGTCACGGGTCCATTCGTGCTTGGCGTGCGCCATGTTGAGGCGGGCGACGTCGACCCCGGCAAGGATGAGCTTTTCCAGCATCTCTTCGCTTTCGGTGGCGGGGCCGAGCGTGAAAATGATCTTGGTGCGGCGAAATTGTGTAAGCGGATTCATCGGATTTAAAAATTGGGAAGCTGAGCATCAGCATGGCGAAGGCCAGTCTGAACAGCCGGAGATTAAAGTGATTATACGGCGGTAATGTCGGCGATTTCAACCGGGGGAGTGCCGCCGCCCGGCGCGACAATGGAAAACCGGCAGCTTAGACGGGAGCGCAGTCCGGCGAGGGCGGTTTCAACCGCCGCGTGGCTGTTGCAATCACGACTCAAGTGCGTGAGGAAGACATGTTGCCACCGGGGGCTGGCCACGGCT
This sequence comes from Rariglobus sp., assembly GCA_035493815.1. Taxonomy (GTDB): domain Bacteria; phylum Verrucomicrobiota; class Verrucomicrobiia; order Opitutales; family Opitutaceae; genus Rariglobus. The sequence goes on along the minus strand of DATJHQ010000001.1, from coordinate 40,525 downwards.
TCGAGCAATTCCCTCGTGGCTTCGTTGGACAGATGACCGTGACGGCCCGAGATGCGCTGTTTGGTGGGCCAGGGGCGCCTGATGTCGGCTTCGAGCAGGCGAGGACAGTGGTTGGATTCGACGACCACCACATCCACATCGCGAATACGTTCATGGATGTGCAGCGGGGCGTGGCCGAGGTCGGTGAGCCAGGCGATGCGCTGGACGGGTGCGGATGGATTCGCCTCATGTCCGGTCGAAAACGTGAACCCCACCGGTTCCTGAGCGTCGTGCGGCACATGAAAGCTTTCAATTTCGAGATCGCGGAAGCGGAACCGTGCGCCGGTCTCGAACACCTGCCAGGCCGGTTTGAAGGCGAGTTTGGCCTGCACGGCGCGGGCGGTGGCGGCGTTGGCGAACACCTGCACGCGGGGGAATTTCCTCAACCCTTCGATGCCCGACGCGTGGTCGCCGTGTTCATGGGTGAGGAAGACGGCGTCGATGTGCTCCATCGCCTCGCCCGCGCCCTTCAGCAGCTGGCTGAGTTTGCGTTGGGAAAAGCCGGCATCGACCAGCACGCAGGCGCCCCCCGTGCGCAGCACGGCACAGTTGCCCGAACTGCCACTGGCGAGGATGGAGATGCGCATGCCCATGTTTGAATTGGATGAAGGGCTCCCCACGTGCGTGCGCAAGGGGTTTTTGATGTTTCCGGCGGGTCCGCTCCGTGAAGCCGGGCAAACCCTTCGCCTGCATTGACCCGGCGTGGTTTTGTGCTACCTGATAACCCTTCCATGCCCAAGAAAACCGCCAAATCGAAAGCCTCCGCACCCGTCGTGCGCCCGCTCAAGGGCACGGTCATCATCACGCGCCAGGTGCATTTCAATTCGGCGCACCGGCTTCATAATCCGTCGAAGAGCCAGGCGTGGAATGTGGAGCACTACGGCCTTTGCACCAACCCGCACTGGCACGGTCACAACTACGTGCTGGAGGTTTCCCTGCGCGGCGAACCCGATCCCGAGACCGGCTACATCATGGAGCTGGGCGAATTAAAGCGCCTGCTGAACAAGGTGATCGTGGACAAGTGCGACCACCACAACCTCAACGACGAGGTCGATTTTCTGCGCGGTATCATTCCTTCAACCGAGAACCTCGTGATCGCCTTCTGGAACGAGCTCGCGCCTCACATCAAGGTTGGGAAGCTGCATTCTGTTAAACTTTACGAAACGCCCCGCAATTTTGCCGAATACTTCGGCCCCGACGCGTTTTAAAATCCACTCTCCGCCAGTTTATCCCGCATCCGCGGGAACGGTTATCGGTCCCCGTCTGGCTCCAACCCAAAAACGAAAAATGAAAGCCAAGAAGTCCATGTATCTCCATCCGACGGCGGGTGGGGAGGCTCCGAAAATCAAGCGCCGCTACGACGCGAAGTTCAAGGCCACGCCGGCCTACGTCGCCACGCTGCCCGACATGATGGAGGCCGCCAATAATTCCGCGGACAGCGTGCATGTGCCGATTCAGCAGGTCGGCGTCTCCAATTTCAAACTGCCGCTGAAATTCCGCACCAAGCAGCGCAAGGTCCTCACGCTGGAAGCCGGCATCACGGGCACCGTTTCCCTGAAGGCCGACCTCAAGGGGATCAACATGAGCCGCATTGTACGTTCATTTTACGACCACAAGAACGAGGTCTTCACCGGCGAGTGGATGGGGCGGATTCTTTCGACCTACCTGCGCCGGGTGGAAAGCAAGGCGGCGCGGCTGAAGATCAGCTTCTCCTATCCGCTCGTGCAGCGCAGCCTGCGCAGCGGGCTCGACGGCTACCAGTTTTACAACGTGGCGTTCGAGGGCGTGATGACCGAGGCGGGCGTCTACCGGCGCTTCATTCACTTCGATTTTATCTATTCGTCGGCATGTCCGTGTTCGGCGGAATTGGCCGAACATGCGCGCGACAAGCGCGGCGCCTACGCGATCCCGCATTCGCAACGCAGCAAGGCGCGCATCATCCTCGAGGAAACGCAGGGCAAGAAAATCTGGATCGAGGATGTGCACGCGCTCTGCGTCGCCGCGCTCAAGACCGAGACGCAGGTGATGGTGAAGCGCGAGGACGAGCAGGCCTTCGCCGAACTCAACGGCGCCTACCTCAAGTTCGTCGAGGATGCCGCGCGGCAGCTCTACCTCGTGTTCGACGCCGAGCCGCGCGTCGCCGATTTCCGCATCGCCTGCTCGCACCTCGAGTCGCTGCACTCGCACGACGCCGTCAGCGTGATCTGCAAGGGCGTGCAGGGCGGTTTCACGGCGGACTTCATGGATTTCGGATCGCTCCTTTGCTGATCGCGCCAGGAGCGCAAATCACAAACGCCAAAATGCCAAAGGCCAAACAGGGTGAAGAGACTTGAAATTTCAGTTCTGAGATTTGTTTGGTCCCTGGGATTTGGCCTGTGGTGTTTTTGAAAATGAAGACCGCAAAAGGAAAGGGACCCGTCGTCGTCATCACCGGTGCCTCGCAGGGCATCGGCGCGGCGATCGCCCGCGTGTTCGCCGCGGGCCTGCCGGGTGCGCGCCTGGCGCTGGTGGCGCGGCACGAGCGCACGCTGCGGCCGGTGGCGGCCGAGTGCCTCCGGCTCGGCGCCACGGTCGAGATCTTCCCCTGTGACGTGACCGAGGAGCCCGCCGTGCGGAAGATGGCGCGGACGGTGGCCGCGCACTTCGGCGCCCCGGACATCCTCGTCAACAACGCCGGCGCGTTCGTGCAGGCCTCGTTTGCCGAGACCAAGGTGGCGGACTTCGACCGGATGATCGCGGTGAACCTGCGCAGCGCGTTCCTGGTGACGCACGCGTTCCTGCCCGCGATGCTGCAGCGCCGGCGGGGCGACATCTTCTTCCTGAGCTCGATCGCGGGGCTCGCAGCCTATCCGAACGGCGCGGCGTATTGCGCGGCCAAGTTTGGCGTGACCGGCCTGGCGCAGGTGCTGCGCGCCGAGACGAAGGGCCACGGGCTGCGCGTGACCTGCGTGCATCCGGGCGCGACCTGGACGCCCTCGTGGGCGAAGAGCGGGGTGAAACCGGCGCGGCTCATGCCCGCCGAGGACGTCGCGCGGGCCATGCTGGACGTTTCCCGTCTCAGTCGCCGCTCGGTGGTGGAGGAGCTCGTCCTTCGGCCCGCGCAAGGGGATCTGTAGGCCGGCTGGCGGCGGGAAGGATCAAGGACCGGGAAACAAGCAACAGGCACGATGCCGCGGCGGGAGGTGGCATCTTGGTACTTGTTACTTGGTCCCTGAGACTTTTCCCTTCCGCCATGCCGCCCGCGCGCCAGACGGTCCTCGTCGTCGAGGACGAATCCGCCATCGCGGAGACCATCGTCTACGCCTTGCGAACGGAGGGATTCGAGCCGGTGTGGAAGACGACGGGCCGTGAGGCGCTGGCGGCGATGCGGACGCGCCAGGTCGCGCTGGTCGTGCTCGACGTCGGGCTGCCCGACATGAGCGGCTTCGATGTCTGCCGCGAGATCCAGCGTTCGGGCGCCGTGCCAGTGATCTTCCTGACGGCCCGCAGCAGCGAGGTCGACCGGATCGTGGGACTCGAGCTCGGCGCCGACGACTACCTGGCGAAGCCGTTCAGCCCCCGCGAACTCACGGCCCGCATCCGCGCCGTCCTGCGCCGGACGAACGGCCACAGCGGCGGCCCGGCGTCGGCTGCCGCGGAATGGGGGCACGATCCGGCGCGCTGCCGGATCACCTACCGGGGCACCGTCCTCGAGCTCACGCGCAACGAGTACCGGCTGCTCGCGGCGCTCCTGGCGGCGCCGGGGCGAGTGTTCAACCGCGACCAGTTGATGAACGCCGCCTGGGATGACCCCGGCGCGGCGCTTGACCGGACGGTCGACGCCCACGTGAAGACCCTGCGGTCAAAGCTGCGGGCCGTGGCGCCCGACGCCGACCCGATCGTCACCCATCGCGGGTTGGGTTACTCGCTGCGGGAATGAGGCGTGAAGATTCGCACGGCCATTTTTGTCGTCTACGTCGCCGCTTCGGCGGTGGGTTTCGCGGTCCTGATGCGGTTCATCCTCGCGGAGGTGCGGCCGCGCTATGTGGCGGCGGTCCGTCTCAACATGCAGGACACGGCGAGACTGCTCGCGTCGGCGCTGGCCGGCCGCACGCCGGCGCAGGCCGCGCAGGCGCTCGGGGGACCCGCAGGGTTTCGCCGGCGCGTGCTCGGACCTGAGGGCCGGGCTTTGTTCGACTCGCATGAAGCGGAGGCGCCGACCCCGGCCGCCTATGACGCCCGGACCCGGAGCCTTGGGGCGCGCCTGCTGGATGAGGAGCCGGACCGGGACGATCTCGACATTGCGGTGACGGCCCCGGTCCAGCTGGCCGGCGGCATCGGCGCGCAACTGGTCCTTTCGCGTTCGTTTCGCAGCGTGGATGCGGTCATCTGGGCCGAGCGCCGCAAGCTCGCGGCCGTCGCCATGCTCATCGCAGCCGTGATGGTGGTGGCGGGCTGGTGGATTGCCGCCAAGCTGACCGATTCGCTCGAGCGGCTCACCGCCTACGCGCAGTCGGTGCGCGATGGGCGCCCGGTGCGGCCCCCGCCGTCGCGCGCGGTGGAGATCGCCGCCCTGACGCAGGCTTTCGAGGAGATGCGCGAGACGCTCGAGGGGCGGAAGCATGCCGAGCGCTACACCCAAGCCCTGGCGCACGAGGTGAAGGCGCCCCTCGCCGCGATCCGCGGCGCGGCGGAGCTGCTCGATGAGTCGATGCCGGCGGACGAACGGCGGAAATTCCTCGCCAACATCCGCACCGAGTCGGCGCGCATCCACCAGATCATCGAGCGGCTGCTCGAGCTGTCGTCGCTCGAGGCGCGGAAGGCGCTGCAACAGACGGCGCCGGTTGAAGTGACCGAATTGCTGCATGAGGCGGCGGCGGTGCTGGCCCCGGCCGGCGCGGCGGTGGGGGTCACGCTCCGGGTCGAGGGCGTCGCGGCCACGATTCGCGGCGAACGGGTGTTGTTGCGCGAGGCGCTCGTCAACCTCCTGCAGAACGCGCAGGAATTCTCGGCGGCCGGTGGCGAAGTCCGGCTGCGGGCCGAGGCGGCCGGCGGCCGGGTGACGATCACGGTCGACGACGACGGCCCGGGCGTGCCCGATTTTGCGCTGCCGCGGGTCTTCGAGCGGTTCTATTCGCTGCCACGGCCGGGCGGCACGCGCAAGAGCACCGGACTCGGGCTGGCGCTGGTCCGCGAGATCGCGCACCTGCATGGTGGGGACGTCACGCTGGCGAACCGTCGGGAAGGCGGCGCCCGGGCGACGCTGTGGGTGCCGGTGTAGGTTGGGCGAGAGGCGAGAGGCGGGAGGCCAGAGGCGAAAGGCGAGAGGCCGGAGGCAAAAGGCGAGAGGCGAGAGGCGAGAGGCCGGAGGTGAGGGAGTGCGAGAGGGAGGAAGCTATTTCCCCGTGATTTCATCGTCGCTTCACACGGGCTTCATGGAGATCGGGCAGAGTGACGTCATGAACTCGGCCCCCTCCGACTCCCTTTTATGGTTCAGGCGCTTCGGCTGGTTCTACCGGCCGGTGCATGCGTTCGGCTGGATCGTGTTGCTCGCGGCTCTGGCCTTCCTGGGCAATGTCTTCCTCGTGTTGGATGCCCATGCGCACTCGGTCAGCGATGTGCTCTACAACTTCTACGCCTACGCGGCGCCGACCTTCCTCGGGCTGATGTGGATTGGCTCGCGCACGAGTGACGAACGCGGCGAAGGTGGCCGGTGAACGCCGGCGAAACTCCCGCCGCCTCCGGCGCCCGTCTCTGGCGGCGGCCCAGCGCCTTTCTCCCGCTGGCCTGCTCGGCGACCGCGCTGCTGGTGCTGGCGGCGCATCTCGCCATCCATGGTCCAGTCGGCGAACCGGACGAAGGTGCGGCGGCCCACCTCTGGCAATTGCTGATGGCCGGCGAGATCCCGATCGTGCTGTTTTTTGCCGCGAAGTGGCTGCCGCGGGCGCCGGGCGCCGCGGCCAAGGTTCTCGTTGCCCAGCTGGTCGCCGCGGCCGGCGCCGCTCTGCCGGTCATTTTCCTCGGACTATGAATTCGCCCGCCCCAACGCCTGAGCCTCCGCTCCTGCCCACACCCGCCGGCCGGCGGCTGGCCGTTTTTCTCAAGGTCGGCTTCATCTGCCTGCTTATTCCTTTCCTGCTGATCCCGCTCGCCATGACAAACGGCGTGTTGCACGAGCGCCAGGGCTACCAGTTGCAGGCGACGCGCGAGATCGCCGCGATCTGGGGCCGGCAGCAACTGGTGACCGGCCCGGTGCTCGCCGTGCCCTATGCCTATCGGACGACGGTGATCCGGCCGAAAGTCGTGGCGGGGCGCAAAGTCGACGTCGAGGAGACGGAGCTGGTGCCCGCCGTCGCGTATTTTCTGCCGGAGAGCCTGGCGATCCAGGGCGCGGTGGATCCCGAAACCCGGCACCGTGGCATCTACGAGGCAGTCGTGTACACCGCGACATTGAAGCTGACGGGATCCTTCGAGGCTGATTTCGCCGCCGCAGGCATCGCGGCCGACCAGGTGTCGTGGGACAAGGCGGAGGTTCTGTTTGGAGTTTCGGATTTGCGCGGCGTGCGCTCGGTTTCGCCGGTGACGATCACGCCCGCGACGGAGCCCGGGGCGGCTCCCGCGGCTGGGCTCGGAGCCGGCGGACCGCGGCGCTTCCCGTTCGAATCCGCCGACGGCGCCGGCAGCGAAGGCCTGTCGCTCGCGGCGAGGACGGACGGTGCGATCACGGCCGGCAAGTTTGCGTTCGCGCTCGAGGCGGTGTTACAGGGCAGTGAGCGGCTGGATTTCGTGCCGGCGGGCAAGTCGACCCAAGTCGGCGTTCGCTCCCCGTGGCCCGCGCCTTCATTTGGCGGCGCCTACCTGCCGGTGAAGCGCACGGTCGGTTCGACCGGATTCACGGCGGACTGGGAGGTGTCGCATTTCAGCCGCGGGTTCGGCCAAAGCTGGACCAGCCGTGGAGCGGAGGGCGGCGGCATGGCGAACAAGTTTGCCGCGGCCGGCTTTGGCGTGGCCTTTGCGCAGCCGGTGAACGCCTACAGCATGGTCGAGCGCGCGCAGAAATACGGCGTGTTGTTCTTCGTGCTCGTTTTCGCGGTGTTCTTCCTTTTCGAGATCACGGCGCGCCTGCGGATCCATCCGCTGCAGTACGCGATGGTCGGCGCGGCGCTCTGCCTGTTTTTCCTCGGGTTCCTGGCACTGTCGGAATTCTGGTCGATCGCGGCCGCCTATGGTGCGGCGGCCGCGGCCTGCACGCTGCTGGTGGCGTTGTACGCGTGGACGTTCCTCCGCAGCGGCGGGCGGACGCTCGTCATCGGCGGCGGGCTGGCAGCGACGTACGGTTACCTCTACTTCGTGCTGCAGTCGGAAGACTATGCCCTCGTCGCGGGCACGGCGGCGCTGTTCGCGGCGCTGGCGCTCGTGATGTTCGGCACGCGGCGGATCAACTGGTATGCGCTCGATCTGCCCGGCACTGAAAATGCCGGCGCGGGCGCGCGCTGAATGGGTCGGCAGTTATCGAGCCGCCAGCTTTGGCTCGGACCGTGTGCAACGCCGGCGGGTCGGTGGGTTCTCGAAAAACCCCCGGCCCGGCCGGCTCACGGGTTGTCCCGCAAGGCGCGATCGCGGCCGCAAGCCGCTCCTACAGGAGGGAACCCTGCCCGTCGGCGGCGGGTTTCAGGCCGATGGCGTGGTAGCCCTTCGGCGTGAGGATGCGGCCCTGCGCGGTCCGGGCGAGGTAGCCTTCCTGGATGAGGAAGGGTTCGTGGACCTCCTCGAGCGTGTCGGCTTCCTCGCCGACGGCGATGGCGATTGTGCCGAGTCCGACGGGGCCGCCCCGGTGGTGCTCGGCGATGAGGCGGAGGATGCGCTTGTCCATTTCATCGAGGCCGGCGGCGTCGATCTCGAGCAGCTCGAGCGCGCGGGCGGCGACGGGCTGGGTGATCTTTCCCTGGGCCTTCTCGGAGGCGAAGTCGCGGACGAAGTTGACGAGGTTGTTGGCGATGCGCGGCGTGCCGCGGGCGCGGGTGGCGATCTCCTTCGCGCCGGCGTCGTCGATGTCGACCTTGAGCAACCCGCAGCTCCGGCGAACGATGCCCTCGAGCGTGGCGCGGTCGTAGTAATCGAGGCGCGTGTTGAGCGTGAAGCGCGAGCGCAGCGGCGCCGTGAGGAGGCCGGCGCGGGTGGTGGCGCCGACGAGCGTGAACTTCGGGATCGAGAGCCGGACGCTGCGGGCGTTGGGCCCCTGGTCGATCATGATGTCGAGCCGGAAGTCCTCCATCGCCGAGTAGAGGTACTCCTCCACGGTTTTCGGGATGCGGTGGATCTCGTCAATGAAGAGGATGTCGCCCTCCTCGAGGTTGGTCAGGAGCCCGGCGAGGTCGCCCGCCTTCTCGACGACGGGGCCGGAGGTCACGCGCACGTTGCGCCCGAGCTCGTGGCCGAGGATGAAGGCGAGCGTCGTCTTGCCGAGGCCGGGCGGACCCGAGAGCAGGATGTGGTTGAGCGGTTCGCCCCGGCGCTTGGCGGCGCCGACCATCACCTGCAGGCGCTCGACGGTTTTCGGCTGGCCGGCGAAATCGGCGAAGGTCAGCGGCCGCAGGGCGGCCTCGGTCGGCGACACGGGTGCGCCGAGCGTCGAGGTGATGAAGTCGGTTCCCTTGTGGGGTTTTTCGGAAGAAGGCATCAGAATGTTGAACCGCTAATCCGCACTAATGGGCGCCAATCATGGCGGGGATCGGCGAAGATCAGCGGTCAAAAGATCATTTCCATTCCACATCGGCGCCGAGGCTGCGGAGGTTTTCGACGAAGTTGGGATGGGCGCGGCGGATGGTGTCGGCGTTCTTCACCACGGACCGGCCCGGGATGCTGGCCGCGACCATGTAAAGCGCGACCGCGGCGCGGATGATGTAGGGCGCCTCGACGACGGCCGGACGCAGCGGCTTGGCCCCGAAAACCGTGATGCGGTGCGGGTCGCTGACGACCACATGCGCGCCGAACTTCGACAGTTCGGACATCCAGGTGAAGCCGCCTTCGTAGACTTTGTTCCAAAACATGATCGTGCCGCGCGCGCGCACCGACAGCGCGATCATGCACGGCAGCAGGTCGACGGGAAAATACGGCCATGGCGCGGCCTCGATCTTGGGCAGGAGGTTCGAGGTGAACGGCTCGGCGACGGCGAGCTTCTGCTTTCGGCGGACGATGGCGGTGTCGCCCTCGTAGCCGACATGGACGCCGAGCTTGGCGAACGAGCGGTTGATGAGGTCGAAGTGCTGCGGCTGCGAGTCGCGCACGCGCACCTCGCCGCCGGTGATGGCGCCGAGGGCCAGGAAGGTGACGACCTCGTGGTGGTCGGAGTTGATGGTGAACGCGCCGCCCTTGAGCGCCTTCACGCCGGTGATGGTGAGCTGGCTGGTGCCGGCGCCGGCGATCTTCGCGCCCATGGCGGCCAGCACGGCGCAGAGGTCCTGCACGTGCGGCTCGCTCGCCGCGTTGAGGAGCACCGATTCGCCCTCGGCCAGGACGGCGGCCATGACGAAGTTCTCCGTCGCGGTGACGGACATGTAGTCGGGCCAGTGGCGCGCGCCGCGGAACCGGCCGGGCAGCGAGAGCGTGAGGTCGCCGTTGTGCGAGATGCGGGCGCCGAGCTTCTCGAGGATCTCGAGGTGCGGGTCGAGTTCGCGGATGCCGAGCGAGCAGCCCTTGGCGTTGGCGGGCAGGGCAAACCGCTTCATCCGCTGGAGCAGCGGCGCGAACAACAGCACGGAGGAGCGCATGCCCGAGGGGAGTTCGCCGTCGAGGCGGCGGGCGTCGAAGCCCGAGTGGTCGAGCGTCATCGTGCCGGCGGCGCGGTCCCAGTCGACCTGTGAGCCCTGCGCGACGAAGAAGTTCACGACCTTCTCGACGTCGGTGATGTTCGGCACATTCCGCAGCTTGATCCGCGCATCGGTCAGCAACGACGCGCAGAGGATGGGCAGCGCGGAATTCTTGTTGCCCGAGGGGGTGATGGTGCCGCTCAGGGGCTTGCCGCCATGGATGATGAGGTCGGACATGAGGGAACTCTAAGCTCTAAGCGTTAAGCGATGAGCTGGAAGCAAGAAGCGCCGCGCAAACAAAAAGGCGTCCGCGGGGAGCGGACGCCTTGAACGTGAATCGCGCAACTGGCGCGGACAAGGTTTAAGTGGAACCGTGGCCGCCGTCGCGACCGCCCCGGCTCCGACCGCGACCGCCGCGATGGCGCCGGCGATAACCGCCTTCACCGCCAGGGCTGCGTCCGCGATCGCCACGACGGTTGCCGCCGTGGAAGTGCTCGCTGGCCGGGGATTCAACCGGCGCCGCGGGCGCCGACGAGCCGCCGAAAAGCGACTTGATCCAGCCGAAGATGCCGCCGGAAGCGGCCGGCTTCGCGGTTTCGCGCGCGGCGGCAGCGGCAGCGGCAGGGGCCCCGGCCGAAGTGAGGCGCGGTGCGCGTTCGCGCGGGGCCCCGCCCCAGTTTTTCGGCGTCGGCACGAACTTCACGCCCGGACGGACGTAGAGGAATTGCGGCGGGATCGAAGCGATATCGACTTCCTCGGCGGGCTCCTCCTGGCGGGCGGCCTCGTAACGCGACGACTCGTGGCGGGAGGTCTCATGACGCGCCTCGCGGGCCGGGCGGAAGCCTTCGCTCTCCCAGGTCTGCGGCGGGACCGAACGCTGGCGTTCGGGTTCGAGGATGTTCAGTTGCGCGGGCGTCTCGGCAGGCCCGTCGGCCTCAGCGGTCTCGGCCTCGGTGCTGCTCGCGGCGGGTTCAGTTGCGGCTACCGGCGTTTGTGCCGGCGCGGAGGGTTCGACGTACTCAGGGCGGGCCGGTTGGGCGGGCTGCTCTTGAACAGGCTCCGGCGTGGCCGGGGCGAACGGATTCTGGTACTCGCGCGGGGCGTTGATGACTTCGATGGCAGTGGGCTTGTAGTCGCTGGGGGCGGGCGCGGCATTGGTGGCCGGGCCGGCGCTCGAACGTTTTCCGCGGGCCAAGCCGGAGCCGCGGGTCGTGCCGAAGGTTGGGAATTCGGCGGCGGGCGCCGGGGAAGTCGCGGAGCCTTCGGCAGGCGCACCGGACGATTCTGTGGAGGACATGTCTATGTTGTTGGTTGAAAGCGCCTGCCAAGGGTCGGCGGCGCAGGTTGTGAATGCCAGCCGGAGCTCGGGTATCTCGCTCAACCCCTCGACAAGGCTCGGGGCAGACAGCGGCAAATCGTTCTGGAAAGTCGTCCATGGCCGTGGGCAGAGCAAACCAAATTTTCCTCGGGGCAGGGCTTGCCACCAATGGACCGCGGTTACACGCTGCCGGCCATGGACAAACTTGAGGAGATCTTTCGGATGCAAGATGCGCTCAATAAGCGCATTGGAGTGAATTTACCACCCGCCTCGGAAGAGGAGAAAACCAAGTGGATCCTCAATTACACGCGGGCCATGCAGCAGGAAACGGCCGAGCTGATCGACAGCGTGCCGTGGAAGTGGTGGGCCAAGTACCAGAAGTTCGACGAGCAGAACGCGAAGGTCGAAGTCGTCGATTTGTTTCACTTTCTCGTCTCGCTGGCGCAGGTGCTCGGGATGACGCCGGACGATGTCTACCAGGCGTACCTGAAAAAGAACGCGGTCAATCACCAGCGGCAGGACAGCGGCTACGCGAAGAAGGACGAGGCGGATTCGAAGCACATCTGACCGAAGCGCGAATCGCGCCGGCAAATCGCAAAGGCCAGGGTCCAAACGCCAAACCAATCGCGACCTTCGCCGGCTTGTCGTTTGTGGTTTGGAGTTTTGGCGTTTGGAATTTGCCCGCGCACCCGGCGCGGGTTGTTACCACTCAAACACCAGCAGCGACACGGCCTGGCGCGGCAGCGTGAGGGTCAGCGCGGACTGGCCGGATTCGTTGGCTGAGAGCGCCGGGGCAGCTACCGTCGCCAGGGCGCTGGCGGCCTCGAGCGCGGCGACTTGCGCGGCGGTCGGCGACGAGGGTGAGCCCATGGCCACCCAAGCGGTGTAGGCGTTGGAATGGTCGTGATCGATCCGGTACTCGGTCACGCGCGCCTTCGCGGGCACGCCGGCGAGAGACAGGCTCACGGCGGCGTCGGGGCCGGGCACATCGTCATCATGGTAGTGCCAGAGCAGCACCGACAGCCGGTGCGGTTCGACGGCGGCGAGACCGCTCACGTCGGGCTGGGCGCGGACGCCCGCGCGGATGATGTCGTCCGTGGCCACCCCGCCGGAGCTCACGACGGCCACCCGCTGGCCGGCCATTTTCGCCAACAGGCGGAAGGTGTTCAGCACGGGCATCGCGACGCCGTTGCTGGCGAGCTGGCGAAATCCGGCGAACCACGGCTGGTCCTCGAAGGTGAAGGCCCAGGTCAGCGCGCCCTCGATGTTGACGCCATGGCGGTCGGCGAGCTCCTGGATCCGCCCGAAGCTCGCGGCGGTATAGCTCGAGTACATCGTGGTGTTGCGATAACCGAGCTGCGGGCCGCGGCAGGCGGCGCAACCGTCGGGATCGCACTCGCCGATGATGATGGGCTTGGACTTCATCTCCGGCACGCTGGCGATGAGCGCGAAGCCGTCGTTGATGTTGCGCAGCTGGTTGGCGAGGCCCATGCGGACATGGCCGTCGACAAAGGTCGGCTGGCCCTTGGCATGAAAGGAAATGAAATCGACCGGCCCGCCGATCCCGCCCGTGGCCGCGTTGGCGCCGCGCGTCGCGTGGTCCAGGAACGCATGCATGAATTTGCCGCCCGGTCCGGCGGAATCGGGTCCGCCCACGCGCGCCGACGGCAGGGCGCGACGCACGCCCGCCACGGCGTAGTCGTGCATTTTCAGGAATTCGTCCGGCGTGCCGTTCCAGTAGGGCGGGATGTTGGCTTCGTTCCACACCTCCCAGTACCACTGCTCGACCTCGGCGCGTCCGTAGCGCTCGACGCAGTGCTTGGTCCACTGGTAGACAAGCTCGCCCCATTTGGCATAGTCCTTCGGCGGCCAGGCCCAGCCGGTGTTGAGCTTGGCATCCTTGGTGTGGCCCCAGGAATGCTGGTAGGGACCGGTGTCCGGCGAAAGCGCCTGCGGCATGAAGCCGATCTCCACGTACGGGCGCACACCGCGGGCCAGGTAAGTGTCGAAGATCCGGTCGAGGATCGTCCAGTTGTAGACGGGCCGGCCCTGGGCGTCCTCGGTGTAGGCATTGGTGCTGCCCCATTTCAGCGCGGGCGTGCCGTCGCCGGACGTGAGGAGATTGTGCGTGCGAAAATAGACGGCATGGGGCCGAAGTTCTCCGAGCTGGCCCAGGAGTTTGCTGCCGTCCTTCATGTACGCATAGTTCGGCTCGTCGGCGCCGAAGAAGCGCCAGATGGGTTTCAGCTCACCGATGGCATGTGAGGCATCGACGCGGACGGAAACGGGGAAGGCCGGCGTCGGTTCGGCAGCCGACAATGAGGCCAGAAGTCCGACCTGCAGGAGTATGAGAAAGGGCGTGGGTTTCATGGGGCAGTTGGCAAGGCTAGGCTGCAACCGTGCCACGCCGCGAACCCCAATTCCGTTTTACCGTTCGAGAATGCGGCGGGTGGTGTCGGCGGTCCGGGACCGCCACCGAAGGGCGACACTCATAGCCCGCCGTTCCAGGCCAGCCTCCAAGGGGTGGAGTCAGAGCACGGCGACAAATGTGCCGGTGAACTCGACGGCGGGTTTTCCGTCGGTGCCCTCGACGACCGCGTTCAGTTCCATCCGCGCTTTTCTATGCCGGCGCAGGTCGGCGATGAAGGCGTTGACAATTTCCGGCGCCGGACGCGCGCAGACGGCACGCAGCGTGCCGGTGACGGGCTGGCGGTAATAGGCGGAGCTTCGTTTCACGACCACGTGGCCGTCGAGTCCGGCTTCGCCGAGGAGCGTCCACACCGCGGCGTAGCCCGCCAGCGTCGGCAGGGTGTGGAGCGATCCGCCAAACGCGGTGCCGAGGTGGTTGACGTTCTTGTCGAGCGGCGCCTCGAGCACGATCCGGGCGCCGCTGGCGGCGACATGCAGACCCATGGCGCGCGTGAGCGGGATCTTCCCGTGGAGGAATTGCTCCAACTGCTGGGGCGCCAGGCTGGCCGGGACGGAATCACTCATGCGCCGGCGAACATGGCTGGCGGTCGCACAGGCGCAAGCGCCGGTGTGCGGCCATGGCCCAGGGCAAAAGACACCGATTCTGCACGGAAAATCGCGCGGGGATGTCCGGATTGCGCGCGCCCGTTCGTTGTATTAATGAACCTCCCAAGAAACATGCCTGCCAATACCCAGTTCATGATCCTGCTGCGCCAGCCCGCTGGCGGCCAGATTCCGCCGCCCGACGAGCTGGCAAAAATCATGGCCCGATTCTCCGTCTGGATGGACGGGCTCCGGGCGAAACACGCCGTCGTCGGCACCAACGGTCTGCAATACGCCGGCAGGATTCTCCGCGGGCCGCCGGGCGAGACGGTGATCACCGACGGGCCCTTCACCGAGGGCAAGGAAGTGATCGGCGGCTACGTGCTCGTGCAGGCGCGGAGCCTCGCCGCCGCCGTGGCGATGGCGAAGAAGTGCCCGGGACTCGACTATCGCATGTCGGTCGAGGTTCGGCCCGTGCAGCCGCGGCCGGGGCGGAAGTGAGCGGTCCGGTCAGCTACGAAATTCCCATGACGAAGCTTACCCCATTCCTGTTGTTTGACGGCAATTGCGCCGAGGCCATGGCATTCTACCAATCTTGTTTGGGCGGCGAGCTGAGCCTGACCAGGATCAGCGATACCCCGATGAAGGCCCAGGTTTCGGCCGGGCAACAGCACAAGGTGGCCCACGCGCACCTGCGGAGCGGAGACATCGAATTTTCCGCCACGGATTGGATGCATCCGACCCGGACGCCGAGGGTTGGCAACACCGTGTGCTTGTACGTCGACGGCGGAACCTACGCGGAACTTAGGTCCGTCTTCGACCGGCTCGCGGCCGGCGCGGACCAGGCGCTTCTGGACGATCTGCGGGACCTGCCGTTCGGCAGCTACGGCCATCTCGCCGACAAATATGGCGTCCATTGGTTTTTCCGCGGGGAGAAGAAGCCGGACGCCTGACCCGGAATCTTTCCTGCAGCCTTGGGCTGGCGCGGCCGGCCGGCCGGCCCGGCACCACCGCGACCGGGGTTGATCGGGAGCGACGCGGGGTGTACCGGCGCCGTCACTCACCGACGATCTTCACCAGGACGCGCTTGCGGCGCCGGCCGTCGAATTCGCCGTAGAAGATCTGCTCCCACGGGCCGAAATCGAGCTGGCCGCCGGTCACGGCGACGACGACCTCGCGGCCCATGACCTGGCGCTTGAGGTGCGCGTCGGCGTTGTCCTCGCCTGTGCGATTGTGGTCGTACTGCGCGTGGGGCTTTTCCGGCGCGAGCTTCTCGAGCCAGCGTTCATAGTCGGCGTGCAGGCCGGACTCGTCGTCATTGATGAAGACCGAGGCCGAGATGTGCATCGCATTGACCAGGCAAAGGCCTTCCCTGACGCCGCTGGCCTTCAGGGCCGCCTGCACCTGCGGCGTGATGTTGATGAACGCGCGGCGCTGCGGCACCTCGAACCAGAGTTCCTGGCGGTGGGATTTCACGGCAGCAGCGTGACCTTGCCCGTGAGCTTGATCGCGTCGGAGGCGGCGCCGACGAGGATGTCGTAGGCATGCGGCTCGGCCTTCCAGCCATGGCGCTGTACGTCCCAGTAAGCGAAGGCCTCCTGTCCAAGGCGCACGCGGACGCTCTTCGATTCGCCGGGGGCGAGGGTGACGCGACTGAAGCCCTTCAACTCCTTTTCCGGGCGGGGCACGGCGGAACCCGGGTCGTGGATGTAGACCTGCGCGATCTCGGTCCCGGCGACCGGGCCGGTGTTGGTCACGTCGAATTCGATGCTGATGCGCCCGTCGGGCGCGAGCGTGTCGGGGGTGATGGTGAGATTCTTGTAGGCAAAGGTCGTATAGGAAAGCCCGTGGCCGAAGGCATAGAGCGGCGCGATCTTCTTCGCCTCGTACCAGCGGTAGCCCATGAACACGCCCTCCTTGTACTCCACGTTGTACACCGGCTTCGACATGTCGTTGTCGTAGTTCCAGCCCGTGTAGAGCTTTTCACCGGCGGGCAGGTAGCCGAAGCCCGGCGAATCCTCCCAGCGCTTTTCGATCGTCATCGGCAGCTTGCCGGAGGGATTGGCGGCGCCGGTCAGGATGTCGGCCAGCGCGCGATTGCCGTTCTGGCCGGGATACCACGCCCAGAGGATCGCCGCGGCGCGATCGTTCCAGGCGCTCAGGTTGATGCCGCCGCCGGCGTTGACGATGACGACGGTGTGCGGGTTGAGCGCGACCGCATGCGTGACGCGCGCCTCTTCGGCCGGCGGCAGGTCGAACGTGCGGTCCCAGCCTTCGCTGTCGCTCGTGCCGGTGCTGAGGAGCACGACGGCCGCGGCTTTCAGCTGTTCATCGGTTGGGCTCGGCGCGTATTCGAGGCGTGCCCCGAAGGCGTCTCGGAGCGCTTGGAGCAACGTGACATTGTCATAGCCGGCCACCTCGGCCGACCCGCCGCCGCGCGCCAGCTGCTCGACGAACCGGCCCGTGAGGAGGATCTGGCCGGGGCTGTCTTGCGAGAGCGGAAGGATGCCCTGGTTGCGCAGGAGCACCATCGACTCGCGGGCGGTCTGGAGGGCGATCGCCGCGTGCTCGGGGAATTTTCGCAGGTAATAAGTATCCTGCACCGGCCGGTCGTAGAGGCCCATCGCGATGCAGGTGCGCATGATGTCCTTCGCCATGCGATCGAGATCGGCCTCGGCGACCTGGCCCGACTCAAGGAGGCGGTCGCCGTCGGCCTTGATGAATTTTTCGCCGGGCATCTCCAGGTCGAGGCCGCTCTGCATGATCTTCCCGGCATCCCAGACGGACCACCAATCCGACATCACCAGCCAGCGGAAACCGAGTTCGCCGCGGAGAAGGTCGGTGATGACCTTGCGGCTCTGGCCGCAGTACTCGCCGTTGAGCTGGTTGTACGAGGTCATGACCGCCATGGCGCCGGCGTTGATGCCCGCGACGAACGGCGGCAGGTAGATCTCGTGGAGCGTGCGCTCGTCGATCAGCGAATTGGAGAGGCGGCGGTGCCAGTCGGTTTCGTTGCCGACGAAATGCTTGAGCGTCGGGATCGTGCCGGTATCGAGCACGCCGGTGACGTACGGGCCAACCATCGCGGCCACGAGGAACGGGTCCTCGCCCCAGAACTCAAAGTTCCGGCCGTACTGCGACTGCCGGTACATGTTCATGCCGGGGCCGAGCAGGATGGCGACGCCCCCGGCGCGGCACTCCTCGCCCACGCTGCGGGCGTAGTTGTAAGCCAGGCCGGGATCCCAGGTGGCGGCGAGCGCGAGCGGATTGGGGAAGGCGGTGGACTTCTCGAGCAGGTTGCTGACGTTGCGGCGGATGTTCACGCCACCGGTGGCGTCGGACATGTAGAGCTGCGGGATGCCGTACTGGGGAAAGCCCTTGAGATAAAAAGTATTGTGGCCGCTCACGAGCTGCAGCTTCTCGGCGCGGCTCATCTTCGCGAGAATGACGCCGGCGCGGGCATCGGCCTCCTCGTAGCTGACCGGCGTCTTGAACGACGGCTGGGCGAGGCTTGGGATGGCGATGGCGGCGGCGAGGATCACAAGGACGGGCAGACGGGACATGGGGAGTTGGGAGGGGTTGGCCTCACGCTAACGGGGGAACGTCCCGAGCCAAGCCTGGGCAACGAGCCCGACGCCGGTGAGGGAAACCGCACCTGGACACGGAGAGGCACGAAGGACAGGTCGCAAAGATAATCCGTGCCTAATGGTGGCGTCCATGGCTAATGGATCCCATGGAATGCCGGCCAGACTGCGGTGCGTGCTGCATCGCGCCCTCGATCACCTCGCCGATTCCCGGCATGCCCCACGGCAAGCCGGCGGGGATTCCCTGCGTGCAATTGTTGCCCGACTTCCGCTGCGCCCTGTTCGGGCGGCCCGAGCGCCCGGCGTTTTGCGCGAGCTTGCGTCCCAGTGAATCCATGTGCGGTTCGAACCGGGGTGACGCGATGGATTATCTCGGCGGCCTGGAGCGACAGACCGTGCCCTGACGGGGCCGCGACCCCGGGAACTGGCCCGCAGCCCGGCAGTCAGCGAAGGCATGACTCCAAACCGCGCGGTCATGATCGTCGACGTGCAGCGGGCGTTTGCACCGCCGCCCGCCTTCGTCCGCAAGCTCGCCCGCTACGTGCGGGGTGCGAACCTTAGCCGCCACCAGGATGCGGCGGCCGCCGCTCGAGTTCCCGACGGGCGATCTTCAGGACATCCTCGAGTTCCGCGGCCGTGATCGGCTTGACGAGGTGAACGATGAAGCCGGCCTCGGCGCTGCGGGCGAGGTCGGCTGCGGACCCATATCCGCTGATGACGGCGCCCCGAATTCCATATCGGGCGCGCAGCTCCTGCATCAGCTCGCAGCCGTCGCCGTCCGCCAAGCCCAGGTCCGAAATGAGAAACCCGATGTCATGCTGGGCCGCCGCCTCGCGCGCTTCCGCCAGCGAGGACGCCGCGACAACGCGGAAGCCGCGGGCCCGCACCATGCGGGCAAAAACGGCGGACGTGGGTGAGTGATCTTCAACAATCAGGATCGAACGGGACGGCGCCTCCATTGCGGGAATTGGGGGTGATGCAGCGATCCGCGAAATCATGAACCGAATTGGCGCCGGGAGGAGTATTTCTTTGCGGCCGGGACGATTCTACAATCCGGAGTAGTCCAATGGCCTGCATAGGACTTGAATTCGCGCGGGGATGCGCCTTCGCGCTTTTGACGGCGCACGGAGCGATGCAGTCTGGACCGATGCCCCGCCAAACCCGTGCCGTCGCCTGCAATAACACGGTCAAGCTGACCGAAGCCCTGCGCCAGCGAGTCGCCAAGGCCATGGCCGTCGAGGGCTTCACCGTCTGGTCCGAATTTTGCCGCGTGGCCTTGACCGAGAAATGTGTCGCGATCGAGCGCAACCTGCGGAACCGCGACCCTCAGGAATATGCCCGGGTCTATTCCCGGGAAGGCACCTGAGGGACAAAGCGGCGCCAGCTTTCGCACTTTGGCCGGAGTCCCTGTCTGAGGAGACATGCCAGAAACTTCCAGACCCGAGGAGCAGGCGCTCGCCATCAACCACACGGTTAAACTGCCTTCGGCCTTGCAGCGACGTATCCAGAAAGCCATGGTCACCGAGGGCTTCACCGTGTGGTCCGAATTCTGCCGCGTCGCCCTGACGGAGAAATGCCAGGCCAGCGAGGCCCGCCAGCTCGCGCGCCATTCCCGGGACATCAATTGATGTTTGACGGCACCGCCCCGGCGCTCGCTTTCCCCAGAGCGCGGTCGCCGAGCCGCGCCGAGATCCGGGCGTCCGGAGACACCAGCCGGCCGGCCGGCGCGATCGCGGTTTCCGTCCGGGGCCACCTCAGTGAGCTGCGGCGGAATCGAGATCGCCGGGCTTGAGGAGCGGCGCGAAGAGGCCCTTGTTGCTGCCCTTCATGTAGGCTTCCTTGGCCTCGACGGTGCCGTCCTTCACGCGCGCCATGAGGCTGTTGTCCATCGTGATCATGCCGTCCTCCTTGCCGCTCTCGATGATGGCGCGGATGTTGGCGATCTGGCCCGAGCGAATCGTGTTCGGCAGCGCCTCGTGCTGCAGCAGGATCTCGTGCACGGCGCAGCGGCCCTTGGGGATCTTCTTGCAGAGGAGCTGGGCGACGACGCCGGCGAGGCAGCTGGCGAGCATGACGCGCACCTGGTTCTGCTCGTCGGCGGGGAAGGTGTTGATGATGCGGTCGACCGTCTTGGGGGCGTTGTTGGTGTGCAGCGTGCCGAACACCAGCATGCCCATCGATGCGCAGGAGAGGGCGAGCTTGATGGTCTCCATCTCGCGCATTTCACCGAGGAGGAGAATGTCGGGATCGTGGCGCATCGCGCCCTTGAGCGCGGCGGCGAACGTCTCGGTGTGCTCGCCGACCTCGCGGTGCACGATGGTCGATTTCTTGCAGGGGTGGACGAATTCGATCGGGTCCTCGATCGTGATGATGTGCTTGGCGAAGTTGTCGTTGATGTAGTCGATCATCGCCGCGAGCGTGGTCGACTTGCCGGAACCCGTCGGGCCGGTGACAACGACGAGTCCCTGGTCGAGGTGGCAAAGCTTCTTGAGCGCCTCGGGCAGGTTGAGCTGGTTGAACGAGAGGATCTTCGCGGGAATCTGGCGGAAGACGGCGGCCTGGCCCCAGTGGTTGTAGAGATAATTCCCGCGGAAACGGGCGAGGCCGGGCACCTCGTGCGCGAGGTCGAGGTCCTTGCGCGCGAGGAATTCGGTCCAGCGTTTCTCGGGACAGATTTCCTTGAGATACGCCTCCATCTGCTGCGACGTCAGCGGCGTGTCGCCGATGGGCGTCAGCGAGCCGGAGATGCGGGACTTGGGCGGAAGCCCGACCGTCAGGTGCAGGTCGGAGCCGCCCTTGTCGAGCATGGTCTTGAGGAGCGCGTCGATGGCGGCCATGGGTTGGAGGCGGGATCTTGGGTCACTTCTTGCCGGTGGGCGGCGGGGGCGGCGGCGCGGGCGGCGGATCGATCTTCTGGCGGACATTCCGCGTGGTGACGTTGGCCAGCGCCGTTTCCTTGGAAATCTTTCCCTGCTGGAACAGCTCGAGGACGACGTTCTCCATGATGCACATGCCTTCCTTGATGCCGGTCTCCATCGTGTTGCGCAGGCCGGCGGACTTGCCTTCGCGGATGAGGGCCTGGATCGCGAGGTTGGACACCATGATCTCGCAGGCCACGACGAGGCCGCCGCTGGTGCTGGGCAGGAGCCGCTGGCAGACAATGCCGCGGAGCGATTCGGCGACGGAGGCGCGAATCTGCGTTTGCTGCGCGGGCGAGAAGACGTCGAGCAGGCGGTTCAGCGTCGTGGCGGCATCGCTGGTGTGCATCGTGCCGATGACCAGGTGGCCGGTTTCCGACGCGCTGATGGCCATCTCGATCGTCTCGAGGTCGCGCAATTCGCCAATGACGATCACGTCGGGGTCCTCGCGCAGCGCGCCCTTGAGCGCGGAGAAAAACGACTTGGTATGCGGGCCCACCTCGCGCTGCGTGACGTTGCAGCCCTTGGGCAGCTGGACCACCTCGATCGGGTCCTCGACGGTGATGATGTGGTCCTCGCGCTGTTCGTTGAGCTCGGCCACGAGCGCGGCCAGCGTGGTGGTCTTGCCCGCGCCGACCGGGCCGGTGACGAGGATGAGGCCGTTGTGGTAGGTGAGGAGCTTGCGAATCGTGTCGAGGTTGCGCAGGCCGAGCTCGTCGAGCTTGGGGACGCCGGCGGGCACCATGCGGTAGCAGCCCGACGGCCCCCACTTGTGGACCATCAGGTTCACGCGGTAGCGGTGCTCGGCGTCGAGGGCCAGGGCGAAGTCGTAGTCCTTCCGCTCGAGATAGATTTTCTTCTGGTGCTCCGCGAGCAGGGCGGTGTTCAGGCGCAGCGACTCCTCCTCGGTGAGGATGTGCCCGGTGATGGAACTGAGCGCGCGATTCTTGCGGATGAAGGGCGTCGAACCGGCGGAGAGATGGAGATCGCTGGCGCCATAGGTGCCCGCATCGAGCAGGAGCTGGCGCATGGCGTCCGCCAGCGCCGCCTCATTCAGCGACGCGATGCCATTGAACGGAAAGACCGGCAGGCCGTTCGCGGAGGCGGAGACCCGGCTCGTGCCGCCCGCCGGCCTCGCCGGTTCGGCGGCCGGTTCTTCCTCGAGCAGCGGGTTGACCGCGGGCGGGCCGGCCTCGGCCCGCGCCATGGCGTCGCCCGCAATCGTCTCGAGCCGGCCCACGTCGGCGACGATGCCCTCGTCGATCAACTTCTGCGCGAAGTCCATGAGGTCCGCGTCGCGTCCGGCCATTCGCAGCATGGCGAGCGCCTGGTCGCGGGTGAACATCTTCTGGTCGAGGCCGAGTCGGATGAGCCAGAGGACTTCGTTCTTCATCGTGGAGAAGTGGCGGAATGGTTCCGAGCGCGCGCCGCTTGGCAAGGCAAAGCGGGCGGCTGAAATCGAAAAGGCCGCCGGGCTGCGCGGCGGTGGCGCAGGCGGACTCGGCCGCGGGCGTCAATCCGTGCCGTTGACCAGCTTGTAGATTGCGGCGGCGGCCAGGCCGCCGGCCGGGCAGGCCACCAGATAGATCCACAGGCTGCCCCAGCCCACGACGCCCATCAGGCACAGGCCCACAGCGACGGCGGGGTTGAACGCTCCGCCCGACACGGCGCCGACGGCGCACGCACCGGCGAGCACCGTGAATCCGATGGCCAGCCCATAAAAGGAATTGCCGGCGGTATCCTTGTTCGTCGCGGTGTTGAGCACCACCCAGGCGAGCGCGAAGGTGAACAGGAACTCGACCGTGAGCGCGGGCAGGACAAGCGGCCGCAGCGGCCCGGCCAGGGCGACGGCCTCCGCCACGAGACCGCCTTTCAAGGCCTTCACGAGGAGAGCGGCCACGACACCGGCCCCGACTTGCGCCACCATGTAGGGCACGACGTCGGACATCGCGCATTTGCCCCGCGACCAGACCGCGAGCGTCACCGCCGGGTTGAAGTGCCCGCCCGAGACGTGGCCGCCGGCGAAGATCATGACGGCGAGCACTGAGCCGATGGCGAGGGGAGCCAGGACGCTGGCGCCCGGGGCGACGACGGTCATCCCGATGGTGAAGACGAGGAAGAAGGTGCCGATGAATTCAACGAGGTATTTCTTCATGGAAGCGTGGGGTGCGGCCGGGATTCAATCGCACCCGGAAGGCGAGTCGAGCGGGAAGGCGGGCGACAAGGGATGCGCAGGAATCGTCCGTGCAATCAACGGGGCCGGCGGTAATCTGCCCGGCATGCGCGTGCTTCGCATCCTGGTGGCCGGCTTGGTCGGGCTGGCCGCGATGATCGCCGTCTTCCTGGCAGCGGCGGTGGTGGTGGTGACCGGGGTGGTGGCCTGGGCGGTGCAGTTGTTCCGTCCGGATCATCCGGCGTCCGCTGCGCCGGCGCGGACGGCCCCCGGTGCGCCGGCGGCCCGGGGCGAGCCGATTGACGTGGTCGCCACCCGGGTGCCGACCGACTCTTCGGGAGGGTGACGCCGGCGGCCCGGCCGGTGGAATCGTTTTGTTTTCCGGACGGATTTTGCCCAGCCTTCCGCCGACCGTTCCTGGTTCCCAATCACCCCCGCGTTGCCGATGAAACCCTCCTGTCGTCTCGCCGCCGCCCTCGTCCTGACCTGTTTCCTCGTTCCCGTCGCCCGGGCCGAGGATCGCCTGTTGGTTGATTTTGCCGATTACCATCAGGAACGCGATGGCCGGTCGACGCGGCCCTACGAGTACGCCTACCAGGATTGGGACAAGGCCGTGCGCCCGCTGCCCGGCAAGGGCACCCTGGTGCAGGCGCCGTCGGGGAAGGGTGGGTTGGGCGAGAACAAACCCGCCGCCGACTTCGGGGGCTTGCGGGCCGTCGAGATTTTCCTCGTGATCGGCAACGCCAACCAGGCCCGCGCTCTTGGCTTCGGCCTCGCCGACAAGGATGGCACCGACTGGGGCTGGAATCTTTCGTTGGAGGACAAGCCGCACGGAGCGGTGCTCGCCTATCGCCTCGATCTGGCCAAACCCGATTACGAGAACAAGCCCGGCAAGACCAAGGGGCTCAACCTGGACAAGCTCACCTCCTGGCAGGTGCGGGGAGATTTCAGCGCTCCCAATGTCGAGGTGCTGTTGATCCGAATGAGCGGCGTGAAATAACGCATCGCCAGGGCGCCGCTCCCGCCCGGTCCGCCGTCAGCCGCTCATCCCGTACTTGCCTGCCGGTGCAAAAGCGGCTCTGCTCGCGCCGGTCTGGATCTAGTCACTGGCACCCATCGCACCGGAATGAATCCACCCAACCCTGACGACCTCACCTCGCGTCCCAACCCTTCCGGACGCAGGCGATCCGACCGAGGCCGCACCGTCCCGCTGCGGGTCCGGCGGTCGCCGCCACCTTCCACCTAGCCGCCACGCTTACCTGGCGGAAACACTCGGGCCAATCCACGCCGAGCCATTGTCCGCCACCCAACCTGCATGTCCGACTACGGTGGCTACCAACAGAAACGCGCCCATGACCTCGGGCCGTTCACGAGCGTCTACGAGGCGACCGCGCCGGACGGCCAGCCGGGTCGGTTTGCGCTGAAGATATTTCATCCGCCGGCCTCCACCAGCGTCCGGCGGTTCTATGCCATCGAAGGCTGGCTGGTCGCCGCCGAGCGCCAGCAACGCGGCGCCAATGAGGACGGCGCCGTGTTGCCGGTGGTCGCCTTCGGCCGCTGTCCCGAGGGTGCGTACTCGGTCACACCCTGGCAGGAGCGCACGCTTGAGCCGATGGTTGAAACGCTCTCGGCCAAGGGCGACCATCTGCGGGCGCTGGCTGAATGCCTGTTCAACGCGGTCGAGAAATGGGGCCTGAAGCCCGGCGGCTCGCACCGGAAGCTCAAATCGTCGAATATCTTCATCACCAAGTCCGGCCCGCTCCCGGGCATGACGGTCATTCTCGCGGACCCGTGGTTCATGTACGGGATCAAGGACGAGAATGCGCCCCGCACCAACGACCTCACCGCCATCGGCGCCATCCTCGCCCAGGTGGTCCGGCGCCGTGCCGTGGCCGGCTGGCCGATCGAGGACGGCCCGGAGTGGCGCGCGCTCGGCCATCCCGGGAAAGCCTGGCTCGCCTACTGCAATTACCTGCTGAACCCGGAGCCGAAGGCCGGCGAACTCACGCTGGCCGAGGCGCGCAAGCGCCTGCGCCAGGTGCCGAAGGACGCGCGTCCGGTCCGGAAGGCGATGATGATCGGTTCGGCGGCGACGTTCGTCATCGCCGGCGGCGTCCTGGCCTTCGCCCGCTTTGGCAACCCGATCTACATGCCGGACAACCTCCGGCGACTCGCGGAAACGGTGAAGAATCCCCGGGCGCTCGAGGTCAATGTGCCGGCGTCATGGTCGCTGCTCTGCCGTGCTTGGGACACCTGGCTCGCCGACCTGCAGAACAACGCCCCGCGGCTGTTGAAGACCGAGGCGCTGTGGAACGGCCGGAACGATCCGCTGCGGGTCGCGATCACCAACTTCGTCAACAATGCGCCGAACCTCGTGCCCGGTGCGCTGGTGCCCGAGGCGGCCGGGGAAAAACGCCTGGGCGTGCTCGGCGAATCGCCCCCGCCCGCCGTGTTGAGCGAACTGCGTCTGCAATCCGTCGGCGACAAAGTCACGACGGCCTATCAACAGGTCCTGACCCTCGCGATCCAGTTGGAAGGATGGCCGCGCTGGGCGGAAATGCGGAACCTCCTGACCCTGCTCAACGAGCGCAGGTACAGCGGTGCGGCGGAGGCGTTGGGGCCGCGGCTACCGCCGCAGCGCGGCGACCCCAACTACGGCAAACAAGACAGCGCCCGCACCCTGAAATACTTCAACGACATCTCACTCGACGAGTCGGGCACGCTGCTGTTGGCCAGCCGCTGGAGCGTTCTCACACGGCTCACCGCGGACATGAAGGGCACGCCCGACCGGGTGCAGCAGGCCATGCCCGACTTGATTCTCCAGCGCCTGACCGACCATGGCTCGGTGGGCGAATTTGCCGACGCCTTGGCCGGTCCACTCGAGGAACTCCGCAATCGCCGCGAGCAGTTCCTCGACCCGGCCGTCGAGCGCGAGCGCTTCCTGAAGGAGTCGGCGTTGCTCAAGGAGACTGCGCCGGTGGTGGTCGAGGATTTTCCGCGCTGGTCGCAGGAACTCGCCCTCTATTCGAAGGTGCCGCCGGCCGAGGATCCGCGCCTGGCGCCGGCGCTCGACGCGACGGTCACGCAACTGAACACCCGCGCGGCCGGGCTGGAAGCCGACGCGCCCGCCCCCGAGCCGGGCGGACCAACGACACTGAACGCCGCGGATTTCCGCACCGAGTACCAGCAGCGGACCGCCGACCTGCATGCCCTGCGCGGCCAGGACATCGTGCGCCACGATCTGCCGCGGGTGTCGGCCGAGACCAACCAGCTGGCGGAGAAACTGCAGAACCTCGGGCAGCGCCTCGAGGCCACGCTCACCCTGTTGCGGCCCGACGTGTGGCTGGCGAAGGTCGGCCGGCCGTATGGGCAGTTTGAAGAAACCCGGCGCCGGTGGGCGGCGTGGCAGCAGGCGGCCCTGGGTGGCGTGACCGCGGAGGCGCTGGCGCAGGACCGCGCGCGCTTCCGCACGCTGCGGGCGCAGGAGCGCCAGATGCGCGAGTGGGTGGACGGACTGGAAGGGGAAAATGGCTTTGGCGCCTTGAAGGTGCCGGAGCTCCCGGGCGTCTCGGCGGAAACGGCGGACGCGCTACGCCGCCTGGAGGCTGCGCGCCGCGAGCAGGCGGCGACCGCGATCGGGGTCCTGGTCCAATGGCGCGACGCCCTGCCGGCGACGCCCTGGTCGGCCGGCAGCGCCGCCGACCGCGCACCGCTCGAGGACCACCGCCGATGGCTGGCCGCGCTGCCCGCGTTCGCCGGCGACCTCGACCGGCTGGGTCAGCTCCTGGCGGGCGGAATTGCGTGGCGCGAGGGCGTGAAGGACATCGTCGATCGTTTGGCGCAGCATCCCGGGCTCGACGCGCTCACCGGACCGCCGGCGGAATGGAACAACGAGGCCCGGCTGCTGGGCCGGCTGGACGAAAGCACCGACCGGGCGGAACTGGTCGGGGCCGCCCAAAGCGGCGGGCTTTCACGGAAGCTGACCGCCTGGCGCCGCCTCGGCGCACTCACCGGCTGGCCGGCGGGAGCCGCGGATCTCGACATCGACGGTGCGGTGGTCTCGAACCTTCGCGACATAGTCGGTCGCGACGTGAAGGACGAGACGCGCCGCGGGACGTTGCTCGACGAATTGACGAGGGAAACGCGGGTGCGCTGGAACCGCGCCGCGCGGAATTCCGCCGCCAGCGAGGAGCAACTCTCCGCCGTGTTTGAACGGATGCAGCGCTACGGCATCACCGAGGCGGACCTGGACGACCCGGCGCTCTACGACCTGAAGCTCTGGCAGCTGAAGCGTTCCGACTGGACGGAGGTGGATCTCGCCCCGCTGCGCAGCCGGCGCGACGCCTTCGTCGGGGCCGTGCGCGCCATCAAGGGCATGGCAACGCAACCGGCGGTGACCTCGTTCGTCGACCAGCTCGCCGGCATCGAGCTCAAGGTCGACCCGAACCGGAAGCCGACGCCTTCGCCCCGGCTCGCCGGCTGGCAGGAGGAACTGACCGACTCGGGCCTCGGGCTCACCGCCACCTGGAAGGGTCGGAACGATGGGACGGTGGTGAAGCTCGATTTTTCGATCGTGCAACCGGACGACGATACGCCGGCGTTCTACCTCGCCAACCGCGAACTCGCGGTCGGCGAATTCCTCGAGCTCATGAAGGACCGGCCGAAGGCGCAGACGGACGCGGTGATGGCCGCGCTGCCGCAATGGGCAAAGGGCGAATCCTATTCGAAGCCCTACGACCAGCCGATGAGCTGGCGTCCCCGCATCGACAACGCCGGGAACTACGCCGGCATCGAGTTGAATCCGTCGTGGTTCTTCTACACCACGGCCGCGGTCGAGGGCCTGCTCCACAACACCGAGCTGCGGGCCACCAACGCGGTGCTCGACAAGGCGGCCCGGGAGACACCTAGTTTGCGCAGCCCGGTGCAACAGCTGCCGCCCGAGGCGGCGCGCGCGGTCGCCGAGCGCCTGATTGGCGCCCGGCTGCCCACGCCCCGCGAGTGGGCGGCCGTCATGAAGGTGGTCGGCAAGCCCGCCGAGGGAAATTTCCGCGGCCCGGATTTCCAGAACCTGTTCTATTACCTGCGCGACTACAACGTCGCCGGCCAGACCGTGCCGTGGCGGCCCAACGCCGGCGCCTTCCTGCCCAAGGTCCAGGTGGAGGGCAGCAAGGCGCGGCGGACCTTCAACGACGACGGGCACGCCGCGGCGTCGGCCGACGAGGGCCGGGTGTGGTTTGGCCCGGTCGACGAGGGCCCGGTCACCGGCAAGTTCGTCAACCTGACGGGCAATGTCTCGATCTTCCTCTTTGATCCCCTGACCAGCGCCTACTACGTGGCGGGTGGCTCGGCGCTGTCGCCGCCGGGCATCGACTTCACCCAGCCGCAGAAGGTCGAGGCCGCCGGCCTGATCGGGGCGAAGCCGGGCACCGAGCCCTACAGCGACGTCGGCATCCGGCCGGCCTTCGAGGCGCCGCCCGGATTCCGCGAGCGCTACAAGCTGTTAGTGCTTGTGCGTGAGCAGAAATATTTGACATGGTGACCATCAATGCCGCCAGCCCCTCCAGATGAAGTGGCCGATGTTGAACGCACGACGTGGGCATCGTCGCTGGTCACCCGCCTGAAATACCTGCAGACGACGCTGACCGCCGAGAAGCCGGAAGACCGCCAGGTTCACCTCGAGGAGGAGATGCGCCGGGCCCTGCAGGAGATACCGGCGGCGAAGCGGGGCGGCTACCTGTATGCGCTCACGCAGGCGTTTCCCGAATGGGACCTCGCCGCGGCCACTGCCCTTGCGCCCGCCGCGGCCGCCCGGCTCACGCCCGACGAGCTGATCGCAGCCTTCGTGCAGCTTGTGCCGAAGCTCACGGCGGAGCAACGCGAAGCGGTGAAGCGCCAGCTGGCCGCCGCAGGCCTGGTCCAGCCGGCCGGCCACGCCTTCGAGGGCGAGGCCCTGACCGCCGTGCAAACCAAGCTGAAGCTCGACCCGGATGACCCGATCGACACGCAGCAGCTGGCGAAGCTGTTCGCGACCTTTGCCGAGGCGATGCTGGCGCTCGACCAGCTGGCCTGGAACGTCTGGCGCAATGCCGCGCCAAAATCGCCGATTCGCCGCGACACCGCGCAGGGCGACCTGCGCGCCGTCACCAGGCGCACCCTGACCGGCGGGCCGGCGGCGGTGGCGGCGCAGGTCCTCGTGCAGAAGCAGGTGGACGCCTCGCGCCAGCTCATCGCGGGCCTGCTGGCCGGCCTCGGGCCGGCGGGCAAGAATTTCGCGCGCCGCTTCCAGCAGCGTTACACCCCCGACGCCATCCGCGAGCTCGTGCGCGCCGAGGGCGGCGGGAAGAGCGACGCCCAGTTCTGGAAGAAGCACACCGAACTCGCCGCCGAGATCACGGAGACCGTGATCGAGGACGACGTGCAGGCCGCGGTGGTGAAATACGCCGAGGACCTGATGCGCGGGGCGGGCAAGGAGTGATCGCCCGTCGCGCCCCGCATTGTCCGCACCCCGCCCCGGTTTTCACCTCCCATCCCCAACCTCCCTCCCGCCGTGTCCGCCAGCCTCGTCAACCATTGTGAACCGCTTTTCCAGACGGTTTGCCGCCTCAATCGCATCGGCCGCATGGGCCGCGGCGATGCCATCGACTACGCCCAGACCCGCGCCGAGATCGAGGAGCAGTTCGAAGTGCTCGCCCGCATCGCCCGCGGCGACCTGTCGCTCGGCGACCAGTACCGCAAGGTCGAGCTGGCGCTGATCTGCTTCGTCGACTCCATGATCGCGGAGAGCGCGCTGCCCTTTGCCGGCAAGTGGAACAACAACCGCCTCGCCGCCGCGCGCAACGAATACGCCGGCGACGAGAAGTTCTTCGAGCTGCTCGACGAGACGCTGAAGGACACCAAGGAAACGGCCGACGAGCGGCTGGCGATCTTCTACATCTGCATCGGCCTCGGCTTCACCGGCGGCAACAGCGGCCAGCTCGACTTCCTGAAGAAGAAGATGGAGGAGATCGCCCCGCGCGTGAAGGCGTATGTCGATGCCGACGAGTCGGCCTTCATCACGCCCGCCTCCTACCAGCACACCAACCTGGCGAACCTGCCGATGCCGATGGCCGCCAGCCTCGTGCCGCTGCTCATCGTCCTCGCCGGGCTCCTGTTCGTGGTGGTGGCGGTCAACATCTACACCTTCCACAGCGCTTCGGCGGAGCTGAACAAGTCCCTCGATGCAATCATCGCGCACGATCCCGCGAAGACCACCTCCCAACCCTGAGGCGCCGCCATGCTCGACCAATTCCAGCAGATTCCGAAGAACATGAAGATCCTCGTGGCGGCGCTGTGCGGCATCACCGTGCTCGCCGTCGCCGCCGTGATCGACCGCCGCGCGTTGCTGATTGCCGCGGCCGGCATCGTCCTGGTCGTGCTCGCGATCGTCGCCTGGTCGATGTACCAGAAGATGGCCGGCCGCCAGCGCGCCCGCAAGATGAGCAGCCAGCTCACGGCGCACACCTCCGGCACGCCCTCCGCCATCCACGACCCGGCGATGCTGGCGACGCTCGACCGGCTGCGCGAGAACTTCGCCCGCGGCATCGAGAAGTTCGAGGCGGTGGGCAAGGACCTGTACTCGCTGCCTTGGTACGTGGTGTGCGGCGAGCCCGGCTCGGGCAAGACCGAGGCGGTGCGCCGCTGCAAGGTCGGGTTCCCCCCGGGCCTGCAGGACGAAATGCAGGGTGCGGGCGGCACGATCAACATGCACTGGTGGTTCACGAACTACGCCGTGCTGATCGACACGGCCGGCAAGCTGCTCTTCCAGGAGGCGCCCCCGGGCAGCACGACCGAGTGGACCGAGTTCCTCACGCTGCTGCGCAAGACGCGCCCGAACTGCCCGATCAACGGCCTCCTCCTCGTGATCCCGTCGGAAAGCCTGATCAAGGACTCGATGGAGGACATCACGGCCAAGGCCGGCAAGATCGCCCGCCAGCTCGACGTGATCCAGCGCACGCTCGACGTGCGCTTCCCGGTCTTCGTGCTCATCACCAAGTGCGACAAGATCGTCGGCTTCCGCGAATTCTTCAGCGGCGTGAAGGACCCGCAGCTGCAGGACCAGATGACCGGCTGGTCCAATCCCGCGCCGCTCGACACGCCCTTCCAGATGGAGGCGGTGAACCGCCACCTCGCCGAGGTGGTGCAGCGCATCGGCCGCCGCCGGCTCGGCATGCTCAAGGACCCGATTCCCACGGACCACAGCAAGCGCCGCGCCGACGAGGTCGACTCGCTCTTCTCGCTGGCGGCGAGCATCGGCGCGCTCGCGCCGCGGCTGCGCAAGTACCTCGAGACGATCTTCGGCCCGAGCGCGCAGTCGGCCAAGCCGCTCTTTCTGCGCGGCATCTACTTCACCTCCGCGCTCACCGAGGGCAAGGAACTCGACACCGAGCTGGCCGCGGCCCTTGGCCTCAGCGAGGAACAGTTGCCGGCCAGCAAGGCCTGGGAACGCGAGCGGTCGTTCTTCCTCAAGGACCTCTTCCTCCAGAAAGTTTTCAAGGAAAAGGGCCTCGTCACGCGCGCGACCAACACGACCAAGCTGATCAAGACCCGCCAGCGCATCATCGCCTCCGTGGTCGCGGTCGGCGCCCTCGCCGTGCTCGGCATCAGCTACGCCGGCTACCGGGCGCTCAAGTCCAGTGTCGGCAGCGAGCTGACCTACTGGCGGGCGGGCGCCAAGGCGGAGAACTGGTCCGGGGCGCGGTGGCGCCCGATCGTCAACGGCCGGCTCGAATTCACGGGCAACGACCTGGTCCAACTCGACCTGCACCAGGACATCCCGATCCTGCAGTTCCATGAGAAGCTGCAGAAGACGGCCAGCGCCGACCTCAGGATTCCGCTGATCTTCAAGCCGATCGAGTCCGTCGCCATGCAGGCGAATCCCCGCCGCCGCCAGGCGCAGCGCGTGCTCTTCGAAGCCAGCGTCATCGCGCCGATCGTCGACGCGAACCGCGACCGGTTGATCAACTCCGGCGGCTGGACCGCCGCCGATGCGCAGCGCCTCGCCGCCTTGATCCGGTTGGAAGGCGCCATCCACCTCAAGGGGCTGCCCGGTTACGACGCGGATTACCCGCCCGAGGATTTCTTCGTGCCCCTGCTCGGCCCCACGATGGCCGGCGTGCCCGACGGCCCGGCGGTCATGGATCACCTGATGCAGATCCACGACTGGACCTACTTCCGCGGCGGCGCCGGGAAGGGCCTGTGGCCGCCGGCCTGGCTCTCGCGCGGCAAGAGCCTGCGCGACAACCAGCCGCTCGCCCGCGGCTGGGACGCCCTCGACAAGTCGATGCAGGCGGCGCAGGGCGTGCAGCGCGACGCCATCGCCTCCATCCAGGCGGGCCGGCTCACGGTCGCTCGCTACAACGACGCGGAGAAATCTTTCCTCAAGGCCGTCGGTGAACCCGCCAGCGGCGCCCATTGGTTCGAGCAGGTGCTCGCCGCCTGGGGCGACCTCGACACGCGCCGGACCGGCATGGACAAATTGGTCGGCGAGCTCAAGGCCAAGACGGGGGTGACCGACGACGTCACGCTCGAGGCAAGCTACCGCGCCATCGTCACCAAGATGCGCAGCGAGGCCGGGCAGGTGACGCAGGTCATCGCCACGGCGCTGCACAAGCAGAAGGACGCCGCCGCCGCGGCCGCGGGCATGGCGTCCGGCCCGGCCAGCGAGTTCACGCTCTACAAGGATCTCGAGCGCCGGCTCACCGGGCTCGACAGCCAGGTCTCCGCGCAACTGTCGCAACTGATGAGCCCCGCGGAGGAGGCGCAGTTGAGCGATTTGGACCTGCCCAGCCTCGTGGGCATGGACGGCAAGCCGGCCTACGCGGTGCGCTGCGCGACCTACGCGGACCTCATCCGGATCATGGCGCCGCCTCCGGGCGGCGGCAGCCTGATCGGCCACCTCGGCGACACGCTGAAGCAGCAGGCTGCGTTGCTCGCGGGCGTGCGCGAGCGCGTGGGCAAATATGCCGGCGCGATGCGCTTCGAATACACCACGGCCGTGGGCACGCTGGTCGAGGCCGCCGGGCCGCGCGGCGTGGCCGAAACGATTGCCGCCTACCAGCGCGAGCTCGACGAGGCCTTCCCCCCGGCCTTGGGCTACCCGCTGGGTTCCGGCCCGGCGCTCACGGTGGAACAATTGAAAAAGGCCGTGGCCCAGCTCGCCTTGGTGCGGGCCGATGCCGCCGCGCCGGGCCTGCCGGCCGAGGCGAAGGCCGCCCTCGCCGGGCGCTTCAAGCACCTCGAGCAGATGGCCGCGTTTGCCGCGCTGCTGATGACGCCCGACGGCAATCTGGCCAACGTCCGGCTGATTCTCCCGAGCGACCAGGATCAGGCGGCGGCGGTCCAAAAGGCGTTGGGTTCCGCAGCGGCCAAGAAGGCCATCACCCGCGTCTTCAAGTCCCTGCGGGTCGGCGATCGCGGTTATCCGCTCGCGGGCCTGCCCGAGAGCGTGATGCTGGACAAGTTCACCGTGGCCTCGCCGCTCCCGAAGGTCGAGTTCTTCACCACCGTCGGCCCGAAGTCCGTGGCCGACGCCGCGGTCGAGCCCGGCGCCGGCTGGGGCGCGCTGCACCTGCTCGAGCAGAATTCGGTTCGCCGCGCCGAGGGCAAGGAATGGGATGCATTGATCCAACTGAACGACCGCGGCACCGACCTCGTGCTGCCGGTGACCGTCAGCTTCGACCAGCCGATGCCGTCGCTGGATGAATGGCCGGCGGCGCCGCGTTGATCGCCTCGACTCGACGCCGTCATGTTCATCCTGACTCCACGACCGCCCGGCCACCCGCAGCCCGAGTCCCGGGGCGTTTCCATCGGACATGAATAACTTCACCCGCTTCTTTCTGAACGAGGACTGGAAGAAGTCGCCCTCCGCGGCGCGGGTCCATGTCGGTGCCTTCGGCAAGCACCCGGGCTGGAACGACCACCTGGACGACATCGGCCTGGTCACCGCGTCGCTGGTCGAGGCCCGCAGCATCCTTTATGGCGGCATCGCGCGCCAGATCGAGCATGCCGCCTGGGAAAAGGCCGGACCCGACAAGGTGATGCCGGGGTTCGACCATGTCTTCCACTGGCGCCGGCTGAACGAAAGCCACACGGGGCTGATCTGGTCTTCGCAGGATGGCAAGGGACGCGCGCTCTATCCGATGATCCTCATCGCGCATTGCGTCACGCGTTCCTTCAGCTGGCTGGCGAACGAGCTGCTGCCGGCATTGGAGGAATTGAAGACCAAGTGTCGCGGCACCAACTCGTCCGGCGTGGTGATTTCCTACATCAAGGCGGCCGAGCAGGCGTTGCAGGCGCGCTTTCCCACCGGGCCGCATGTCTCGGTGGGTCCCGGCCACGGCGTCGCGGCCTGGGCGGCGCATTTCACGCGTGAGCCGGAGTCATTCCGCCGCGTGGTGCATCACCTGCGGCGAAATTTCCCGGTGTTCGCCCCCGGCACTTTTGCCTGGTGCCAGGACGGCAAGCCGGCGGGAACGCGTTGCCTGCGCCTGCCGCAGATTCCCGGCGCCCATCCGGCGGAATCGCTCAACGCCTGGATTTCGTTCCTCGCCACGCAGCTGGAACCGGCGGTGCCGTTCTTCGGCCTCGCGCCGGCGGGACGCGAGTGGATGGATGTGATCGTCGGCGAGCCCGATCCGTCGGATTTCTTCCTGCTGCGGGCGCTGCCCGCCGCGCTTCCGATCGTGACCCAGATTCCGTACCAGCTGGAAGCGGAGGGCCAGACGAACGACGCCAGCCTGCTCGCGAGCCTCGCGGCCGGCCGGCTGCCGGAGGTCTCGTGCATGAACGGCCAGGCCGTCGAAGCCAGTCGCGAGGCGGCCTCGAAATGGCTGGTGCGTTTCCGGCCCGGTTCACGGCCCGGATTTTTCAGCCGGTTGTTCGGTTGATTTTTTTGGCCGGCACCAGTCCTACAGGACGGTTGTCAATAAGGTGAGAATACCCGCGCATTCCTTCGGTTTGCCAGCGAGTTGCAGCGGGGCAATTTGGGCGTCCTACAACCGCCCCGTAATCGTCCTACACCGGCACCCGCCTGACAGGGATTAACTGGTTGACGGCTAGGGCAATTTACCGGTTTCCTCCCCCTCCAGTTGTGGGGACGTCACCTGATGATTACGGGCTTAAATCGCCTTGGATTGGTGACCGCTTGTCAGTGCCGGAAACGCACCAGCGGAGGCAACGTCGTGTCATATCCGGATGGAGCCATCGCTAAGGCCTCTTCAGCGCGATTTCCCGTAGCGAATTTGCGGGGGCTGAGGTGGCAGTGGATCGTGGTCGTGCTGGCGTATTGCTACGGTGCGATGGCCTTGTCGGCCCAGGAAAAGACGGCGACCGCGGCGCCGCCGGCTGACCCCGGGGTGCCGGTGGACCACTTCGAGTTCAGGTACGGGCTCCAACATCCCGCGCTGCCGGCCGTCGAGCAACTGAAGGATCTCACCGTTAACGTGACGCGCGACGGAAATGTCTTTCGCGCGCCGGCCGCGACGGGCGCCGAGAACCTGAGTCTCAGCGCCATTCCGGAGGGCAGCCGGTTTGATGGCGACGCTTTGCGCGGCATCGCCCAGGACGTCGTGCGCTGGTACAACGCGCGTGGGATCTTCGGGGTGTGGGTTACGTTTCCGGAATTGGAGATTTCCAGCACCGGCCTGGTCGACAATCGCCCGGCCGACGACCACGCCGCCCGCATGGTTGTTTGGGCGAGCCAGATCGCCGAGATCCGCACGCTCGCCCGTGGCAAGCGCTTCAAGCCGCAGGCCTCGGTCAACAACCGCAAGCACCGCGCCATCGCCGCCCATTCGCCGCTGAAGGTCGGCGACCTGTTCCGCGAGGGCCGGCTCAACCGCTACCTGCGTGGGCTCAGCCTGCACCCGGGCCGCCTGGTGGAGGCCTCGATCGCCTCCTCGGGGGAGCCGGGCAAGGTGGTGCTCGACTACCTCGTCAATGAATCGCGGGCGTGGCAGGTCTACGGGCAGGTGACCAACTTCGGCACGGAGTCGACCGGCATCTGGCGGGGTCGGATCGGCTTTCAGGACAACCAACTTACGAACCACGACGACATCCTGAACTTCGACGCGATCACCACGCCGAATCTCGAGACCTACGGTTCCTTCCTGTCCTACCGGATCCCGGTGTTCCGCCCCGCGAAGCTGCTGGCGCGCGTCTACGGTTCATACGGCGACTTCCTGGCTTCGGATGCCGCCATCGAAACCCTGCGTTATGCCGGCAAGAACTGGCAGGGCGGCCTCGAGTTTTCCAACCGACTGCAACTGCCCTGGAACTGGGAGCTAACCTCCGCCCTCGGCGCGAATTTCACCCACTACGGCATCCAGAGCCGGATCATCAAGGCCCCGCTCTCGACCGGTTCCTCCAATTTTCTTGTGCCGTTTTTCACCGGGACCCTCACCCGCGAATCCAGCTGGTGGTCGCTTTCCGGCAGCGCGCGCTATGAGCAGACGGTCGGGAGCTTCGCCAACCTGAATACGACCAATGGCATCCCGCAGCTGGGGCGCCTCTCGGCCGATGCCGACTGGACCTCGCTGCGCGGAAGCCTGAATGCCTCGATGTATCTGGAGCCGATTTTCGGCGGAGTGGCCAAGGCCCATCACTTCGCCCACGAGGTCTCGCTGCGGCTGCGCGGCCGCTACTTGATCAAGGGCAAGCGGCTGATTCCGCAGGAGGACGAACCCATGGGCGGCGCATCGTCCGTGCGCGGCTACGCCGAGGCGGTGCTCGCGGCCGACGAGTTCTACACCGCTTCCATCGAATATGCCCTGCATTTCCCGCGCCTGTTCAAGCCCGGCCCGCCCGGGAAGTTCATCCGGAATGCCTGGCCGTTCCAGTGGCGTCCTGCGCGGGACAAGCAGGGCGCGGACTGGGACCTGATCGGCCGCGTATTCTACGATTACGGCTACCGATACGTGAATCCGGTGCCCGGCGGCACCATCCTGGCGCCGGGCGAGGAACTGCCCCTCGCCGATACCAGCCTGCCGCTGGCCGGCGCGGGCGGCGGGTTGGAACTGCAGCTGAAGCAGTATTTCGCGGTGCGCTGCGACGTTGGCGTGGCGCTGAACCAGCTGCGTGACCCGAGCCGCGACGCTGGCCAACAAATCGTGGTCCCGGCGGGTGACGTCCGCTATTACATTTCGGGCAGCCTCTCCTGGTAGTTGCGCGACCGCCATGCCATCACCCGCTTCCATTCCCGCTTCCCGCCCGCGCCGCGCCGTCCGCGGGCTCGTGCGCGGCCTGGCGTTCGCGCTGGGGTTGGCGGGCGTGGTGGCGCACGCGCAGCGGCCGGAGGGCGGCACCGTGGTGGCCGGCGCGGCCACCATCGCGAACGCGGCGAACTCCACCGTCGTCACCGCCGGCAACAACAGCGTCCTGCGCTGGAATTCGTTCAACGTCGGCGCGAACCAGACGGTGCAGTTTGTGCAACCCGGCGCCTCGGCGCGGGTGCTGAACTGGATCGGAGGTCTCACGCCGTCGCAGATCGACGGCGCGTTGCTGGCGAACGGCCGCGTCTACCTGCTCAACCCGCAGGGCGTGTACTTCGGGCGGACCGCGGTGGTGGACGTCGCCGGGCTCTATGCCATCGGCGGCTCGATGACCAAGGAGGATTTTCTCACCGGCATGGACCGCTTCAGTGTCACGGGCGACGTGCGCAACGCCGGCTCCATTCGCGGCGACTTTGTCGCGCTGGTGGGGCGCTCGGTTACGAACACCGGATCGATCGTTTCGCCGAACGGTTTTATCGGGCTGGCGTCCGGCGATCGCGTCTATCTCGGCCAGAACGGCGGCAACATCTACGTCGACGCGGGTCCGTCCGCTTCGGCCCCGGCGCCGGCGGCCGGCACGGGCGTGGCTAATTCCGGCACGATCGACGCGGGTCGCGGCAAGGCGGTGCTGGCCGCGGGTGACCTTTATGCCGTCGCCATTGCGCACGACGGCCGCCTGGCGGGCCGCGACGTCCAGCTGCAAGGGCAGGGGAAGGGCGACGTGCTCGTCAGCGGGCAGATCGACGCCTCGGCTCGCAATGCCGGCGAGACCGGCGGTCGCGTTGAAGTCACCGGCGAGCGTGTCGGCCTGACCGGTTCCGCGACGATCGATGCGTCCGGCCCGGCCGGCGGCGGCACGATCCTCGTTGGCGGCGATCTCCACGGCGCGAATCCCGACGTGCGGAACGCCTCCCGTGCGTATGTCGGCCCCGACGTCTGGTTGCTGGCCGACGCGTTCACCAACGGCAACGGCGGCAAGGTCGTCGTTTGGTCGGATAACTGGACCCGATTTTCGGGTTCGATTAGCGCAAAGGGCGGGGCGCAGTCAGGCGACGGTGGCTTTGTGGAAGTTTCGGGCAAACAGACCCTCGCCTTCAACGGCAGCGTGAATACTTCCGCGCACCAAGGCCGCACCGGCACACTCCTACTTGACCCGACCGACATCACGGTAATCAACGGTTCGGGAGGAACGGATGATGCAACACTTCTGAGTGCGACGGATGGGACTATCCTTTCAAGTGACGGACCCGCGACAACCCAGATCAGCGAGGTTGCCTTGGAGACGGTTCAAGCGACCACGAACATTTCGCTGGCTGCGACCAACAGCATCACGATCAATGACCTTGCTGACAACAACCTGAATCTGGCGCAGACGTCCGGCAATTCAGTAACCTTTACCTCTGGTGCAGGCGGCTTCATTATGTTGGGTGCCGCGACCGATACGATCACCACCGCTGGTGGCGCGTTAAATATCACCACAACCGGAGGCGCTACCATTGGTGCGCTTACCACGGGAGCCGGACTCGTCACGATCGACGTCGGGACTGCTTCCACCGTTAGTGGCGTAATCAGCAATTCTGGCGGCTTGACCAAACTCGGTGCTGGAACGCTGTCGCTAAACCAAGCCAGCACCTACACGGGGGCGACCACCATCAATGGCGGCACGGTTGCCCTGGGGGTGGCGGACGGCCTGCCGACCACAACTGACCTGACTGTGGGCGGCAGCGGCACGCTGGACCTGGTCGGGTTCAACCAGCAGGTAAGCACGGTGTCCGGAAGCGGGGTAGTCACGAACAGCGGAGGGGCGGCGACCTTCACGGTGAATAACTCAGGAGCCGATACATTTGCCGGCACCTTGTCTGGTGGGCTGGCCCTGACTAAGAACGGCGCGGGCAACCTGACGCTCTCGGGCGCCAACTCCTACACTGGGTCGACCACCGTTTCCAATGGCACCCTGACCCTCGGTTCGACCGGGGCGCTTGGCTCGACCTCGAGCACAACGGTGACTGGCGCCACGCTCGCGGCGGCCTTCAGCGGTACGCTGATCAATAACAACCTGATTTCCTTGGACGGCACCCTGGCGATCGCAGGCACGAGCCCCACGCTGACCAACAACATCACCTTGGCGAGCACCGGTACCGTTAACGGCACCGTTAATGGCACCCTCACTCTGACTGGAGTGGTGAGCGATGGCGGCAGTAATTTTGGCGTCACCAAGACGAACCTCGGAACTTTGAACCTGAGCGGTGCCAACACCTACGGTGGAGCGACCAGTGTCAGTGGTGGCACGCTGGTGCTCGGCTCAACCGGGGCGCTGGGTTCGACCACCGGCACGGCGGTGGCCGCGGGCGCGACGCTCGACGTGGGCTTCAGCTCCGCCACGCTGACCAACACCAATACCATCACCCTGACCGGCGGCACCCTGAGCTTTTCGGGCACGAGTGCCGTGGTAAACAACCCTATCGCACTGGTGTCCGATAGCACCCTCAGCGGCGCCGGCAGCGGCACGCTCGGCGGCGTGATCAGCGGCAGTGGTTTGGGCATTGCCAAAATGGGTACCGGCACGGTGACGCTGTCGGGAGCCAACACCTACTCAGGTAAGACGAGCATTCAGGCCGGCACATTGAGCGTGGGGTCACTCAACAGCGTCGCTGGTGGCAGTGGCAGCAGCAACTTGGGTGTTCCGTCGTCCCTGGCCAATGGAACCATTGATCTGGGCAGTGGAACGACGACGGGAACCTTGCTGTACACTGGCTCGGGAGAAACGACGGATCGGGTGGTCAACCTCGCGGGCACCACGGGTGGAGGCACGATTGATCAATCCGGGACTGGGTTACTGAAATTCACGAGTGCGTTCACGGCGACCGGAGCCGGTGCCAAGACTCTCACCCTCCAGGGTTCAACCGCGGGCACAGGAGAAATAGCCGGGATTATTGTGGACAACAGCGGCATTAACACGACCGACGTCACGAAAGCCGGCACCGGTACATGGACTCTTTCTGGGGCGAACACCTACACGGGGGTGACGACAATCAACGCGGGTGCTTTGGCTCTGTCGGGTTCGGGCAGTATCGCCAACAGCAACGTGGCCGGTTCGGGTGGAACGTTCGACATCAGCGGAACGACGAGCGGGGCGAGCGTCGTTTCCCTGGCAGGCTCGGACGCGGTGACGCTAGGCAGCCAGACGCTGGCACTCTCCAACGCCTCGGGCACGTACTCGGGCGTGATGAGCGGCACGGGTGGCGGGCTGACACTTACCGCCGGCACCGAGATTCTGTCGGGCGCCAACACCTACACTGGCGCGACGACCATCAACGGTGGGACGCTCAGCCTCAGTTCGACTGGTGCACTGGGATCGAGCTCGGGCACGACGGTGGCCAGCGGCGC